>DASXOY010000070.1:0-229986 GCA_036493935.1 Steroidobacteraceae bacterium
TGGATGTATTCACCTCGCAAGAGATCGCCGCGGCGGGAATCGAGACGCCGCGCGACTTCATCGCAATGGTGCCGAACATGACGTTGGTGGAGACGCAAAACATCGGCAATTCCTTCATCACGATCCGCGGCATCTCGCAGGCGCGCAACAGCGAGCCGTCGGTCGCCGTGCTGGTCGATGGCGTGCTGGAGACCAATCCGTACGAGTTCACGCAATCCTTGTATGACATCCGGCAAATCGAAGTCTTGAAAGGGCCGCAGGGTGCCTTGTACGGGCGCGACGCCATCGGCGGTGCCATCATCATTCACACCGCGGACCCCTCCGATAAGTTCGAGGCAAGCACCCGGCTCGGCATCGGCAACGGCCTGGCTGAGAAAGCCGCGCTGAATTTAAGCGGCCCGCTCGACGCCGCGGGCACGTTGAAATATCGCGCTTCGTTCAACTACTACAACACCGCCGGCTACCTGGAAAATCAGTATCTCGACCGCAAAACGGACCCGTATCGCGACTACTCGGGCCGCGTGCGGCTGTTGTGGACGCCGGCGGATAACTTCAGTGCTGACTTAAGGTTCATGTACGACAAGGCGGAAACAACCGCCTATTACTTCATCATCCCGCGCAGCGACGAGACCAATCCGTTCGCTGATTTCACCACGCCCGGGAACGCAAACGACACCACGTCCCCGATACAGAACAACAACCTGGGCACCGACAACCGCGACATCCTGGACGTGGCGCTGAAGCTCGATTTCAATCTGGCCTTTGGAACAGTTACCTCGATCACGGACTTCAACCATACCAAGGAGATCGACACCGGCGACGCTTACGATTTCCGGCCCGTGGCTACGTCTGTGGAGACCGCGCTCACGTCATTTGTAGGTCCGATACCGACGCCTGCCCAGGGTGGGCCGTTTGACGAGAGCCAGAGCCAGTTCATCGACGTAAAGACGGTAAGTCAGGAGTTGCGCTTCACTTCGCCGGTCGTAAATGGCTTCTCGTGGATCGCGGGAGCCTACTTCGTGCACACCAAGCGCTTCATCTCGACCGGCAATCTGGCTGACCGGGGCGACGGCGTGCCGCCGGTCTTCTTCTCGCCGATCATCGACCCGGCGAACCCGTTCGCGACCAACACCAACCAGACCTTCCTCTCCGACGGGCAGAACAACAATGCCTGGGCGGTGTTCGGCGATGCAACCTATGAGTTCAACAAGCAATGGGAACTGGATGTCGCGCTGCGCTACGACCAGGATCAGCGCCAGAACACCACGGATACGCCGGCGCAGTTTTTGCCGAGCACCTCCGCAGTCACGGGAGAAGTCCGCAAGGCCACTTTCAGCGCAACGCAGCCGAAGGCCACGCTGCGCTTCAAGCCTACCGATGATTGGACCTTCTACGGCGGCTGGAGCCGGGGCTTCCGCAGCGGCGGCTTCAACCAGACCGGCGTGGGCGATGTGGCCCGCGCGAATGGCGTGCTCGGCGTCAACGATCTGTTCCAAGCGGAAATAGCGGACACCTATGAAGTGGGATTCAAGAGCCAGTTCCTGGATCGACGCTTGACCCTGGATGGCGATGTGTTCCATACCCAATCCAAGAACGGCTACTTCTTCGTCTTCATCGCCGCGGACTCGACCCAGAATTTGGGGAATTTGAGCGCCACCTACAAGGGTGCGGAGCTCTCGCTGACCGCGCACCCGACCGATCAATTCGATCTTTATGCCGGCGTCGGCTTCACGGACAGCCGCATTACGGCGATGGCCGATCCGACCGTCATCGGCAACCAGGCGCCGCTGGTATCCAGGAACACGTTCAACGCGGGTGCGCAGTACAAGCAACCGCTGGGCGATGGCCTCTTGGGCACGGTGCGGTTGGATTACAACGAGATCGGCCGCACCTGGTGGGAGCCGTACAACATCACGTCGCGCGATCCCGTCTCACTGGTCGATCTGCGCCTGGGCTTGCAGGGTCAGAAATGGACGGTCACGGCGTGGTCCAAAAACCTGACGAACACGATTTACAATGCGGAGTTCTCGCCGGGCAACGTCGGCGGTGCCGGCTTCCTCTGGCGGGCGTTGCCGCGGCGCTACGGCGTCGATCTTGACTACAAGTTCTGATTCGGAGGTTATTCTCATGGCTACGACATCCAAGCTGCCGTCCCGCCTTCACCACACCGCCTACGTCACGCGTGACTTGGAGGCGACGCGCAAATTCTATGAAGACCTGATCGGGCTGCCGCTGGTGGCAACATGGTGCGAGATAGACGAGCTGTTCGGAGCCGAACGCGTCTACTGCCACCTGTTTTTTGCCTTGGGCGATGGCGGCGCGTTGGCCTTCTTCAAATTTGCCAAGCCGGAGGATGAGGAACTCTTTGGACCGAAGATGCCTGCCTCGCCGTTCCATCACATCGCGCTCAATGTAGACAAGGACACGCAGCAGGGGATCGAGAAGCGCCTGGCAGCAGCCGGCTACAAGGAGCCGCAGACGTTCGTGCTCGAGCACGGCTACTGCCGCTCGGTCTACGTGACCGACCCTAACGGGCTGATCTTGGAGTTCACGCTCGATCATCCCAAGGCGGGCGAGATCAACCGCCACCGGCTGGCGAACGCACATGCGGACCTTAAGCGCTGGATGGCGGGAGATCACACCTCCAACAACACATATCGATAGCGATCGCGCCGTTCATGCAGCATAGCGTCGACCGCATTCTCACCACGCATGTGGGCAGCCTGCCCCGCAGCCAGGCAGTGACCGACGTGCTGTTCGCGCGCGAGCGCAACGATGTGAACGATGCACCCGCCGCCGCGGCTGTCATCACCAATGCGGTGGCGGAAGTGGTGCGCCGGCAGGTTGCGGTCGGCATCGACATCACCAGCGACGGCGAAATGAGCAAGATCAGCTATGCGACTTACATCGCCGAGCGCTTGGCGGGATTCGGCGGCGATACTCCGCGGGAACCGGGTCAGGATCTGGTTGAGTTTCCGGGACTACTGAAGAAATTGGCCGATCGGGGTTCGACCGCGAAATACCGCCGGCCGCGTTGCATCGGTGAGATCCGCGTCAAAAATCTCGCGCCATTGCGGGCGGACTTGAAAAATCTGCAGGCGGCGCTTGCCGCGGCAGGCCCGGTGGAGGCTTTCATGAACGCAGCCTCGCCCGGAGTCGTGGCGCTGTTTCAACCGAACGACTTCTACTCCTCTCAAGATGAGTATCTGACCGCACTGGCAGAGGCGCTGCGCGTGGAATACGAGGCCATCGTGGAGGCCGGGATCCTTCTGCAGATCGACGCGCCGGATCTGGCGATGGGACGCCATACCATGTACCGCGAGCGATCGCTGGAGGAGTTCGATGTACTCGCGGCCCGGCACATCGAGGTCTTGAATCACGCCTTGAGAAACGTGCCCGCCGACCGGGTGCGCATGCATGTGTGCTGGGGCAACTATGAGGGACCGCACCATCACGATGTTCCCATGGAACGCCTGCTGCCCATTGTTCTGAAGGCGAAGCCGCAGGGCTTGCTATTCGAGGCGGCCAACCCGCGACATGCTCACGAGTGGACGGCGTTCAAGGACCTGAAGGTTCCTGACGACAAGGTGTTGATCCCCGGAATTCTCGCCACCACGACGAATTACATCGAGCATCCCCTCTTGGTCGCGGAGCGCATCGAGCGCTTCGCGCACATTGTCGGACGCGAACGCGTGATCGCGGGCACAGACTGCGGCTTCGGCACCTTTGCCGGGTTTGGCCCGGTCGAACCGGACATAGCGTATTTGAAATTACAGTCCCTGGCACAAGGGGCGCAGATCGCCTCCCGGCGTCTGTGGCGTTAAAGGCCAACATGGATGCAAATTCCGTCAAAGCGGCGGCCGCGACGCCGTTTCGCTTCTATGACAATCGTCAGAAGTACCTGGCTTTTGTCACCACCTGCAACGAGAAATCGGCCATCGCGCGGCGCGCCGCTCACGAGATGACATTGCTGCGGCCGACTCCGCCGGCCTTGCGCATCTTCGACGCCGGCATGGGCGATGGCACCGTGATCTCGCGCGTCATGCGCAGCACGCATCAACTGTTTCCGACCGTCCCGCTGTTCGTCGTGGCCAAGGAGATCAGCCTCGAGGACGTGCGCCTCGGCCTCGAAAAATTGCCCGATCGACTGTTCGAGCATCCCGCGACGGTCTTCGTCGTGACCAATTTGAATTATGCCGAGGCGCCGCGCCTGATGCCTCGCGACGCGCACTTGGCGGCGGCGCTCAACTGGCAAGAAGTGCGCATGACTGGGTCGACCGCGCATGAATACGCGGAGCAGATCGAAGATCTGGCGCCGGCACTGGCCAACGGCTGGCAGACCACGCCGAGCCCCAAGACCGGCAATCCACAGGTGGTGCGTCCGTCGGTGCTGGTCATATATCGCGAGGATCACAAGTTTCTGCTCGATGCGGTAATCCCGAAGCCCGGCCAAATCTTCGAGCACTACGACCTGGTGATTGCCTCGCAGCCGTGGCGGGCGCGCATGGGAGCCGAATTCAAGGTGCAGAAAGTGCTGGCGCCTTTGGCGCGCAGTCTGGCGCCGGGCGGCCGGCTGCTCGCCATTCAATCTTACGGTCATGATCCGGGCCTGGAAATCATCCAGCAGCTGTGGCCGGAAGAGCGTCCGTTCCAGGTCGATCGGCATGAATTGCTGGCCACATTGCGCCGCGAGCTGGGACGCGATGCCCGCGATTTCAGCTTGGCCGTGCCGCCGGATGACAAAGCGGTATTTCGTTACGAGATGCATACGCTGCCGTCGGAAATCGGCGATCGCATCGGCACCTCGACCTTGTTTGCCGCCTGGAACGCTGCGATCTACGTGAATCAAATCGAAGACGAAAGGCTCGACGAAGTCGTGCCGAGCGGCGCCTACCTTGCAGCCACGCAGACAGTGCTGCAAAAACACGGCGGCCTGTGGTTCAACGATGAGGCTTTCGTGGTCGCGCGCCGCCGCGCCTGACCTGAGCGCAAAGGAGCACCGCCATGAAGAGCTACACGCCGCAGTCCGTGACCGAGGCCGTGCTCAAGCAAATGGCCGGCACGGACGATAAGCGGCTGAAAACCATCGTTGAGAGCGCGATCCGCCACCTGCATGACTTCGCGCGAGACGTGAACTTGACGCCGGCTGAGTGGCTCAAAGCAATCGAGTTTCTTACACGGGTCGGCAAGACTTGCACTTCAACCCGCCAAGAATTCATATTGCTCTCGGACACCGTGGGCTTGAGCACTTTGGTGAACACGCTGCACGATGCAACCGCGCTGGAGGATGCGACTTCCACCAGCTTGCTGGGGCCGTTCTTTCGAGAGGATGCGCCGCCGCTACCCCTCGGCGAGCTGATATCGAAGCGCGACAAATCCGAGCAAATCCTGCTGTGGGGTACGGTGCGCAATGCCGCAGGCAATCCGATCCCTGACGCCAAGCTCGTGGTTTGGCAGACTTCGAGTTCCGGGGTATATGATTTGCAAGAAGGCGACGGCAGCGCGATTGACTACCGCGGCACTTTCCGAGCGGATGCCGAGGGAAATTATCATCTGCGCACCGTGCGCCCGCTGGGCTATTTCATTCCGATGGACGGGCCGGTCGGCGATCTGGTGCGGGCGCAGCGGCGCGAGGGTTGCCGTCCGGCGCATATTCATTTTCTGATCAGCGCAGCGGGATTTCGGGAATTGGTCACCGCGCTTTACTTCCCCGATCGCTACCTCGAGACGGACGTGGTGTTCGGGGCGTCTCCGGAGCTCGTCGTGAAGGAAAAAATCAACGAACCGGATGCGCCAGTCAAAGGATTAGCGAGCGTGCACTTCGATTTCACCCTCGCCCGCGAAGGGTCTGCAGATCTTGCAGGCGGACGCGTGGGCGCGGATCCGGCGACATTCGGCAACTAGCGTCATGCAGCGAAGCGTGCTGGATAGGAAAATGCCTTATTCGAGAACGATGTCACCTTTGAATTCAACTGTCACTTTGAGTCCGACGACCTCGAGAGTCATTTTGGCGGGAAACGATTCTGTTCCTGCAATAGTGTTCGCCGCGACGGCCTTGGCGACCGCGTGTTCAATTTCGCGCTGGGAGTTGATGCCAACCGCCTTGAGGAATTTGCGTATGCTTAAGTTGAGGGTTTCTTCGTTCATTTGAGGATCTCTCCCTACGAGTGTTTAGCCGTGGCAAGCGTAGCAAGATGGCGGAGCATCTAAACTCGTGCCAAATCTTGGATACGCGTGAGCACTGTGTAAGCCGCGTCTTACACCCGCGCCACGCGAGTTACCGTCGCGCCCCCTGGCGCAGAGCAGTTACAATCAATTATGAACGCAGCAAATTTGAAAGTCATTGTGAGCGCTGTGATGGTCGCGTCGCTTGGACTAGCGGCCTGCGCCAGCAACGCGCGCTTTCCCGCCAGCAGGGTCGCAGACCAATCCTCCCCCGCTGATGTGCAACTAGCCGACAAAGTGCAGGCCGCGTTGCACGCAGATCCCTTCTTTTACGACAGACACGTGACAGTATCGGTCGAGCAAGGCAAGGTCGTTCTTCGAGGCTTTGTCTCGAATGGTGAAGATCTCATCAGAGCGAAGCAAATTGCCGCGAAAGCTGCGGGCGGCACACCCGTGGTCGATGATTTGTCGATCAGGCCGATTGAAGAGCCGACCCCGGGACCTCGTCACTGACGAACAATCTTAGCGGAGAATAAATCCGGCTTCGCGGGAAACGCATCGCCTCCATGTAAGGCGAGTGGCAGCCAGTTCCCGTGCGGCGGAGTGGCTATGCGGAGTTACCGCGATGCAAAATGAAATCCTGTGCGAACGACGATGGACCCTGGCGCCGTGTATTCTGATCGCTCTATTGCTGAGCCTCGCCGCTTGTAAGCAAAGCGAGTTGAAAGAGTCGACGCAGGCCAAGGGTTCGGCACGCGCGCAATTGTCGATCGGTTACAGCTTGCTCTACCAGGAGGCGGATGGTATTCCCAAACTAAAGTGGCTCCTCATGTTCAAGGATAAACCCGAACAAATGGGGCGGCTCACCAGCGAACTGATTGATTATTACCGGCACCTTGCCGAGACAATTCAGAGGTTGTCCAAGCAATATCCGGCCCTGCGCATCGATGCGCAGGCAACCTCGGAGATTGAGGCCAAAGAGCGAAAAGCCATGGGAGATGATCTCGCGAAGGATTTCGCGCCCATCGTCGGCAGGAGCGGGATCGAATTTGAGCGAGAAGCGCTCCTGATGTTTTACAACTCACTCAATGAGCAACGACACCTCGCAGCCGTCATGGTGGGGCTCGAGCCCGATCCGGGACTTAAACAATTCCTCGCGACGACTCAGGCGCAGCTAGAGCGGCGTTACGAAGAGGTAGGCGGACTATTGAAACGCCACTATTTCACGAAATGAGTCGCAACGCTTCAAACATCGGCCGCTGGTGCGCGGCTGAGGCTTTTGTGGAGGACAGTGCTGCGCATCACGCACAAGTAAGCAGCAGACAACGGCTTTGAACACAGGTATGCACGAAGTTTGGATCGAGGCGATTGGCTGGATGAGCACCGCACTGTTGCTCGCCACTCTCATGCGTCAGGTGTATACGCAGTGGAAAAGTCGCGCGACTTCCGGCGTATCTAAATGGCTATTTATCGGCCAGATTGCCGCATCAGCGGGCTTTATCGCCTACAGCCTATTACTTCATAACTTCGTCTTCGTCGCTTCGAATGCCGCAATCCTGGTGGTTGCGATCATTGGCGAATCGTTGTACATGCATAATCGCCGGGCCGCTAATAAAATGGGGAACGACCCTTAGGGGCACGGTTTGCCGCCGGGGCGCGCTTACTCATGGACATTTCCTGATCTTAACGCCCCCTTTTCTTAATGCCTGAAGGCTGCGATCGGATGTCTTCGGCGGTACCACCACAAGGCTGACCTCCCTGAGATCCGCCACAACAAAAGCCGATGCAGCCATGAGTTTTTCGGACGACGCGAGCACCACGGTCTCGGCGGCGCGCTCGTGCAAAGCGCGCTTCACGGCAGCCTCCTCGGCATCTCCGGTGCTCAAGCCCGCCTCCGGATGCACGCCCGTGACCCCCATGAAATACAGGTCGGCGCGCAGCCGCGACGCGGCATCGATGACCGAAGCTCCCACGCCGACCATCGAATGCCGAAACAATCGCCCTCCCAAAACTATGATCTCGATGTGCGGATGCGCGGCGAGCTCCACAGCGACCGTGGGACTGTGCGTCACGATCGTGGCGCGCAACTGCGGATCCAAGTGCCGCGCGATTTGCAGCGCCGTAGTGCCGCCGTCGAGGATGGCCACCTGGCCGCGGCCGATCAGGCTCGCGCCGAACCGGCCCAACGCGATCTTTTCTTGCGGCGACACGGCTTCGCGAGCCTGCAAATCGCCGACCGCGGCCGATGCCGGCAATGCGCCCCCATGAACACGCTGTAGCTTGCCGGCCTGCGCCAATTCACGCAGGTCGCGGCGGATCGTGTCCTCCGAGGTGTCGAATTCACGCGCCAGATCTTTGGCGATCAGCTGACCATCGCGTGCCAGGCGCGACAGAAGTATTTTTTTGCGCTGCGTGGTGAGCATGGGTTTGCCGATTTTAATAGCCGTGCTTGCGGTCTCGCGGCTGCCTCACTATTATGCATGAACTTGCACGATATTGCACTAGAATACACGGAAATTCCCATGTCAACCTCATCGGCCGACTCGAACAGACCCTTGCTGGTTCTGATTGCCGGCCCCTTTATGTCCGGGACGGGCGGCGACCCTGAAAAGATCGCGGCCAATCGTCTGCGGCTCGAGAGCTACGCCCTACCGATTTATCAACGCGGTCACCTGCCGATGATCGGTGAGTGGATGGCTCTGCCCATCATCCGTGAAGCCGGCGGACGGCAGCCGGGCGATGACATCTTCGAGCGGTATCAATATCCTGTGGCGCATCGCTTGCTCAGCCGCTGCGACGCTGTGCTGCGAATCAGCGGTGCATCGCGCGGCGCGGATATGGATGTGGAGCGCGCCCGCCAGCTGGGCCTGAGCGTTTATCGCGACGTGGCTGAGCTGCCGAATCGCAATCTCGCCGATTGCGCGCCCTCATGAGCAGGTCCTCGATTTCACCTTCGGACGCTGCCGTGCAAATCCTGGAGGAGCGCGTTCTCTCCGATGATTGGTACGTGCTCAAAAAGACCAAGTTCAAGTACCGGCGCCGCGACGGCCGCTGGCAGGAACTCGTGCGCGAGACCTACGATCGGGGCAACGGTGCGGTATTGTTGCTGTTCAATGCTGAGCGCGACTCGGTCGTCCTGACGCGGCAGTTCCGATTTCCAGCCTATGTCAACGGCTGTGGCGATGGCCTGCTCATCGAGGCTTGTGCCGGGCTGCTGGACGGCGAGGATCCGCTTTCCTGCATCCGCCGGGAGGCGGAGGAAGAAACCGGCTACACAGTCCGTTCGCCGCAAAAGGTATTCGAGGTTTACATGAGTCCCGGCTCGGTCACCGAGAAACTGCACTTTTTCGTGGCTGAATACGCGGACGGTGACCGGGCCGCCAGCGGCGGCGGCGATAGCAGCGAGGGCGAGGACATTGAAGTGCTGGAGGTGCTGCTGCAAGACGCGCTGCACATGATCAAAACAGGCGCCATCCAGGACGGCAAGACGATTATGCTATTGCAACACGCCGCCCTTGTTGGCCTAAAGCACTTGTGTGTGTGAACCTTGCCGGCTTATTCGGGTCAACCCTTGGGCGAGCCTCAAAGATGGGTGAACTCTGGATATCCACGAGCGAAATACTGGGGCAACGTCGCGGCCCACCATCCTCTTCGTAGTGATAGCGTTCCATGTGGCGACGCTGGCGGTTTTGCTCGCCACCTCTCGAACGCTGAACTTGGCCGAGTCGCGCGAAAGTCCCGTTGAATTGCTGTTCGTTCCTCCCAAGCCCCCGCAGGTGCCAGTCGAAAAAGCGCGCTCACCGCGCATCAGCACGAATATTTCGGTGGCGCTTGCCCCTCCTGAGCTCAACTCGTCCTTACAAAGCGGGCCCGGCTCCGCGCCCGATGGTGCCGGCTCGGCGGTGAACTGGGCCGCTGAGGCACATCGCGCCGTTAGGGCATTTGAGATTCGCAGGGATCAGACTAAGAACAGCGCGCTATCGGTTTCATCCGCGTGGGACGAGCAGGGATCGCGCGAACATCATGCCGGCGATCGATCCAAGACCGAGAGCGGGGACTGGATTGTTTGGATCAATGCCGACTGTTATCAAATTGCCAGTTGGCGCGCGGGCGCGCCGGCGTCAGGCGCAATTTCTCCGCGGACCATCTGCCGCGCGGGGCGCCCTGCTCCGCCCTCATCACTTGAGTGAGCGAAGAAAGACGATGATGGCCTCACGCTCGCCAGGATCAGCGACGCCGGAGAACGGCATGACATTACCCGCGATGAATTCCTGCGGGTTGCTCAGGTACTGATCCAAGGATTTTTCATCCCACGTAATTCCGGCGTTGCGCATGGCGCGGCTGTAGCGAAATCCCGCCGCCGTGCCCGACTGGCGTCCGAAGACGCCTTTCAACGTGGGGCCCGTGCCATTGCTGCCATCGGTTGAGTGGCAAACAGCACATTGATCGAATGCGTTTTTCTTGGGCGAAGCGTCTTGCCCGATGCTTGGCATGACCTGCGTCAGGGTAGCGGCAATCGCGAGTGCGAGCCCGATCAAGATCGCTCGCATGCGTGGCTTCATGACAGCGCTCCGGGGCGCGCGGCGTAGCGCACGAGGTCATCGCCCAAGCGCAATGCCAGCGCCGCCAGCGGCCCTGTCGGGTTATAGCCGGAATTGTGGGGATACACAGATGCGCCCACGACGAACAAGTTTTGCGCGTCCCAATGCTGCAGGTGCGGCGACACGACGCTCGATTTAGGGTCCGCTCCCATGATCGTGCCGCCGGTCACATGCGTGCTTTGATAGTATCTTGTGTCGAAGGGTCCTTCGCGGCCTCCCACCGGACCCATGATGTCCGGCGACATCGCCTTGCAGATCTCACCAATTTTATGGGCGACCCAGCGCGACATCTTGACCTCGTTGTCGCGAAAATCGAAGGTCATGCGCAATAGCGGCTGTCCGTAGACATCCGTGTACTCCGGATCGAGATCCAAATAATTCTCGACATGCGGATAGCAACTACCCTGTGCGCCAACCCCGAAGGAGTGCGCGAACCAATCCGCATTGGCTTTTTTCCAGGCCGTTCCCCAACGTGGCGTTCCCGGCGGCGTGCTGCGTCCGCGGATCGGATGTCCGCCGGTGACGCCTGCGCGGATATTCCCCCCGCCCAGAAACCCCAGACCACCGTGATCGAAATTATCGTTGTTGTACTCATCGATGGTCGTCCCGGTGCTGCCCGAGGCGAAAAAGGGGTTGATCCATCGGTTGCGGAAGAAAACACCCACTCCAGCATTGGTTTGATAGCAGAAGTTCTTGCCGACGACACCGTGCCGCGTCGCCGGGTCATAGCTCGCACCGATGCCGCTCAACAGAAGCAGCCGCGTATTGGTCATGGTGAATGCCGCAAGCACGACGATGTCTGCCGGTTGCTCGTATTCCTCGCCCGAGTTCAAGTCCAGGTAGCGCACGCCGACCGCACGCTTTGCATGCCGGTCGTATTCGACACTGAGCACCTGCGCGTGTGTGCGGATCTCGAAACCTTTGCGTTTCTGCAGCATTGGATAGAGCAGAAGGTCGGGCGTGGCCTTAGCGTGCGCCTCGCACACGTAGCGCTCGCAGTGGCCGCAGTATTGACAAGCACCCAGCCTCTGGCCATCGGGATTGATGTATGCGCCGGAAGAATTCGCCGCCGGGTTGGGGAAGGGTTTATATCCCAGCGACTCGCTCGCCGCCTGGAAGATCAGCCCGGCCTCGGTGATTTCGAGTGGGCGCTGCGGATATTCGTCGCGGCGCGGCGCCTCGAAGGGATTGCCGCCCGCCTGCATCACACCGGCGATGTTGCCGGCCTTACCGGAAAGGCCAAACAGTTTCTCGAATAAGTCGTGATAAGGTTCAAGCTCAGCGTAAGTCGTGCCCCAATCCTGCAGGGGCATCTCTTTGGGAATGATCGCCTTGCCGTAACGCGACTCGTAGCGAGTACGCAAGTTGGGATCGTATTCCGACCACCGCCACAGATGCCCGTTCCAGTGACTGGCGGCGCCTCCGATGCCTTCGCCAGGCAGGAACGCTTCCATTGAGCGCACCGGCAACGACTCTTCTTGCCGCGAGTGGCGCAAGGTGTAAGTTTCGCGTCGCCAATTCTGAATGAGACCTTGGCGCTGGGACCAGCGTAGCTCGTCCCGCTGGCTGGGCAATCGCGCCGCGGCGCCGTCGCTGTGGTCAATGCCCCGTTCGAGCACCAGGACGTCAATACCTTGGGCGGTCAGTTGTCGAGACACGAGAGCGGCGCACAGCCCTCCCCCCACTATGACAACCCGGCGGTGCGGTAGGCGCTTCGCCGCGGAGGAGGTTCGATTCACGAAAAGTCGCTGATCGACTTGGGATGCAGGGCACCGGGATAAGGCTTGCCGCGGTAGCGAACCATGTCGGCGGAATGAGTCGCCGGCAGCCCAGGGTAGCCGATCATTTTCCAAAACACGGCACCACGATTCCCGCCGTACATCGGATCGGCAAAGCAGCCTTCGGTAAAGAGGGGGTAGACGATCTCATTGAACCAGGATGCAAGCGGCAGGCGAGCATCCGTCATGCGGCCGGACACTATTTCCTTGAGAAGGGCTTCAGCCGATGCCGGCGGGAGTTGATCGAAGGACGTGCCGTGGTCCCGAATGCACGCCACATTGACGGCCGCGATGCCGGCTTTGCAAAACTGCTCGGGTGTCAGGGGCAGCTGCAGCCCGAGTTCGGGCTTGCCGTGCTTGAAAGGTCCACGCAGATATCGGCGATCACCCTGGCCGTACGGACCCGCGAGTTGCCGATCGATATAGATGGCCAGCCCGCAATCAACGCCATTCGGAGAGAATTCATCTGCAGGGCACAAGATATTGACGAGCGCTTCGATGAACGCCGCTTCGTCGGGACCGAGCGAGAGGTAGGTGCTCGCCGGCGGTTCCTGCTTGGGAGACGCCCCAGCGTTGGGTGCCGCAGTCTCGGCCGCAATCGGCAACGAGGTGAGCGATGCCACTCCTGCCAATCCGGCTTGTAAAAGAAAGTTGCGGCGCTCGTTAGGTTTGTTCTCATCCGCCATGCAAATCCCCCCTCGCCTTCTCGCGGCGCTAGAACCCCGGCGGCCTGGACGCGGCGACGCCGAAGACGCGTTCCAAAGCAAGGCCGACCCTGCCCAAAGTCCCTTCATCGAACAGCCGTCCGATCAGTGTCACGCCGTGCGGCACGCGACGCGGCGGATTGAACTTCGGCAGCGGATGTTGCGGATCCGGCGCCCAGTCGCTTCGCGCCTCTGATACTTCGACGAAACCGGCCCGAAGCGTGAGCGATGGGTGGCCTGTGAAGTTCGTGATCGTGAGCATTTCATCGCGAAGCGACGGCACGAGCAATAAATCGACTTGCGAAAATACTCGCGCCATTTCGACTGCTACCTTGCGCCGCAGGCGGTCGGTTTGCACAAAATCGACGGCCGATAAGAATCTTGACTGCCTGAAGATGTTCGGCCACGCATCGGGAACCTGCATTTTCAGCTGCCTAAGGCCGCCGCTGAGCGTCAGGTCTTCGAAAGACGCCGCAGCTTCGGCGAATAGAATCAGGTCCAACGAATCGTACGGCCAATCGGGAATTGAAACTTCAACCAGTTCCAGATCGAGTTTCTTTGCCGCCTCGAGCGCGGCGCGGTCCACTGCGGTGGCTTCCTTCATCCAAGCGGGAAAGTAGCCGACCCGAAGTCCCTTGATCGGCGCACGCGCATCGTAGTCGAGATCGCTGGCCACGCTGTCAGTGTCGCCGGCATCCGGCCCGGAGATCGCCTGCAGCACTAACATCGTATCCTCGACTCCGCGGGTCATCGGTCCCAGCTTGTCGAGCGACCAGCACAGCGTCATGGCTCCCGTGCGAGGCACCCGGCCAAAGGTCGGCCGCAATCCGTTGACGCCGCAACGCATGCTGGGAGCCACGATGCTTCCGCCGGTCTCGCTGCCGATGGCAAAACCCACCAATCCTGCCGATGTGGACGCGCCCGGCCCCGCGCTCGAGCCCGATGCGCCTTCCTCGAGAAGCCAGGGATTCATCGTCTGACCGCCGAACCAGACATCGTTCAATGCCAAAGCGCCCAAGCTTAGTTTCGCAACCAGCACGGCACCGGCATCATGCAGCCGCTGCACCACAGCCGCGTTGGCTTTCGGCACGCGGTCCTTGAACGGCTCCGCACCGTAAGTGGTTCGAATGCCGGCCGTATCCAGCAGATCCTTGCCGCCCCACGGGATGCCGTGCAGCGGTCCGCGGTATTTGCCCGCAGCGATCTCCGAATCGGCCTGTTTTGCCTGTTCCCGCGCCAAGTCCTCGGTCAAGGTAATGACGCACCTTAGCTTAGGATCAAAGCGTTTCAAACGTTCTAGATAAATTTCAGTCAGCCGCTGGGAAGTCAGCTGGCGCTTTTCGATCCAGCGTGATAACTGCGCCACGGATGCGAAGGCGATATCCTCATCGCGCTTCGGCGGCGGCTCGGCATTTGATTCGTTGCGCACGAAGCGGTTGTGCAACTCGAGTTGCTTGACTCCCGGGAGGCGCGGATTCCAGTGCGAAGCCGGCGACACAGTTTCCTCGAGCCGTATCTTTTTAGGCCCGGTGCGGCGCTCGTATAGAGGCGCCATTGCAACCCGCCAGCTTCCGGCGGCTTGCTTCAGCTCGGCGGAGCTCAATTGAACGCGCGCGAGTTTTTCCGCGGCGGCAAAAGTGGACGCGGAGACCTCGGGTCCCACCGGTGGCGCGGTGGCGAAGGCCGAAGGCTCCCCGGGCGGTGCGGATGGGGACGCAGGTGTTTCCTGGCCGCTCGCAGCGGCATTGCGGCTTGCGGCCAGAGTCGCCAGCGCTCCCAGGGAGGCTTCGGTCAAAAACTGTCTGCGTGATTTTTCCATTTGGATTTTCTTTTGACGTTTGCGATCAGTGCGGCCCGCTCGATTGTAGCGGAATCGTTCTATGAATACCGCCGCACAAAACCTTCCCGAATATGGCGGCCGAGCTCCAAGACACTCACGGATGCCTCGCCGGCGGCGATCTTCAGGTTAATGTGATACCTCGGCAGCTTCGGCAAGGCCGGATCCGACAGAACACTGAGTCGATCCGGCACAGTACGGAACAAAAATGGCGCCACTGCCATGTCGGCCTCGAGGGTGGCGAACACCGGCTCCATGCTGCCCACCTGACAGATGGCGCGCCATTCAATATTCGCCGCATTCAATGCTTTGATCGCCAGGGCTCGAAACGCGCACCCCGGCTGACCGAGCGCTACCGCCAGCGGTCGTAAGCTCGCGGCCTCGCCTCCTTTGGCGCCGACCCAAACAAGCTGGTCGGTCATCAGATGTTGTCCGCGGTCGGCGCGATTCGATTCAGTCATCAGCGCCAGATCGATGCTTCGTTCGCGCAGTAGCCTGCGCAGTACGGCGCTGCGCTCGCTGACCAGGGTTATCAGGACACTCGGATGCTCGCGGCTGAAGGCCCGCAGAATTGGCGGCATCAGCCGACCCACAACATCGTGCGGAACTCCCAGCCTGACCTCGCCGCAGAAGCCTATTTCGCCCATATTCGCCGCGACTTCATCATTCAATGCGATCATCCGATGCGCCAGCGGCATGAGTCTCTCGCCATCGCGCGTAAGGCGCGCGGCATCCGCCATTCGAGCAAACAGCGTGACGCGCAGCAGCGCCTCCAAGCGCTTGACTTGCTGGCTGACGGCGCCTTGGCTGCGATTTATCACTCTGGCAGCGGCGGTCATCCTCCGTGTTTCGGCAACCGCCACGAAAGTGCGCAGCAAACCAACATCTATATTACGAGCGGCGTGCATTGCCATTAGATTTCCTAATAGGTAGTAATCTCTTTATTCGATTTCCACTATCATATAGCGCAGCTAGCCTTGCAACCAACCAAAGCGGTTTGCAGGGGTGCGAGATGGATATGCGGGCGGTGGGATTGTTTCTGGCGGCCGCAACCGCTTTGCTGGGGTCGCCAGGACCCGGCATAGCGGCACTCCTCGCCGTTGGAAAATCGCAGGGATGGTCCGGCGGCCTCCGTTACTTTGCCGGACTTCAAATCGGCCTCGCCGCCGTCGTCGTCGGCAGCGGCGCCGGATTGGTCTCGCTATTGACGGCCTCGCCCGCCGTTACTCGAGCCATGGTGTTGGCTGCGACGATCTATCTTGTGTATCTTTCGTACAAGATCGCCACGGCGCCGGTGGGAGAGAAGCCAACGAATAAGCCTCGGTCGTTTTCGCCTCTTGCGGGCCTGTTGCTGGGGATCACCAACCCCAAAGCGTACCTGGCGATTGGCTCTCTGCTGGCATCGCCGCTTCAATTGACGGCCACGGAACGCGGCAACATCGGTTTGAAAGTCGTTCTGTGCGTCGCCGTCATCATCGTCGTGGACATCGTGTGGCTGTGGGTCGGCGTCGCGGTAGGACGAACGACGCTCACGCCCTTTGCGGAGCGCGGCATGAACGTTGCGATGGCCGCCACGATACTGATCGCTACGGCGTTCTCTTTTTGACCAGGTATCATTGTCCAACGGGCAACTATTGGGGTTTTTTCGTGAGGCAATCTATTCGAACGCCGGATGCGCCTAGTTCATCGCTGTTTAGTCAGGCAATCAAGGTCGGCAATACCGTTTATGTGTCCGGCATGGCCGGCATCGATCCGACAACCAATCAGTTGGCGGGGACGACGATCCAGCAACAAACGCGACAAGCGTTACTCAACTGCGAAAACATATTGCGCGCCGCAGGCGCCACGCTCGAAGATGTCGTCGAGGTTCAAGTGTTGCTGACGCGGCCGAATGACTTTGCGGGCCTGAACGAAGCTTACGCCCAATTCTTTCCGCGCAATCCGCCGGCGCGGTCCGTCACCAAGCTGGGGGTTGAATTGCCCGGTCTCCTCGTCTCGATAAAGATGACGGCGATTGTCGGCGGGCGATGAGCGCGCGAGTCGGCTAGGCGACCCCGGCGCGTTTGCAGCGCCACACCGCGCCACAATTGCCGCACGGCGTTGCCACAAACGAGTGCAAAACTCTTCCACGCGACTCGGAATCATCCAGACAGTGGGAGTGCCAGACAATGTCCAGCCGTTTAGAGGCGTTGCTAAAGTTCTTGCAACAGGCGCTAATAGAACCTCTCGGCCGGCTGACTGCTGCTATCGCCCAAGCTGTCCGCACCTTGTCTGCCAATGCGGTTCAGCGCCGAGGCCGCCTCATAATCATCGCGCTGTTCGGTCTGGGCGCTTACGGCCTCTATTTACATCCTCCCATGGCAGCCGTGCATCGCGGGGAAGTGCTCGTGCGCACAAATACGCTGGACGGCACGGCGAGTGTCTTCTCCGCGGGCACGGTGCTGGTATTGCCGGCGATCCATCAGGTGCGACGGTACTCGACGCGCGACCAAGTATATCGGCCGGTCGAGAGTTCGAGCGCCACCGGCACGGCGCCATTTCAGTCGGTTGAGGGACTATCGCTCGGCATCGATTTGGCGGTGCGTTGGACCGTCGACCCCTCTCGCCTCGCACAGATGTCCAAGGAATATCCCGACGACATGAACGCCGATCTGGTGCGCCCTGCAGTTCAAGGGGTCATATTCCCCTTGTTCGCGAAGTATTCGGTGCGCGAGATCTTTTCGAGCCGGCGTGCCGAGATTCAACAACAGTTGACGATCGACCTGAAGCCGAAACTCGCAGCGCTCGGGCTCGTGCTGCGCGGGGTCGATATGGGCAAGGTGGACCTCCCGCGGGACTATCGTGCCGGTATGGAGAAGCTTCTCGCTGAGGAACTCGAGACCGAGAAGGTCGGCTACACCCTGCAGCTGAAAGAGGCGCAGGTGAAGCAGATGCAGCTGGAGGCAGAGGCGGACAAGGTGCGGCGGCAGACGGCGGCCGAGGCGGCGAGCGCCGAGCAAGTCATCGCCGCACGAGCACAAGAAGAGACCATGAAGCACATCCTGCCCTTCAAGCAGAAACAGATCGAGCAACGCAAACTCGAAGCGGAAGCCGACAAGGTCGCGCGTATTCGCACCGCGGAGGGCAGCGCAGAGGCACGCCGCATCGAGGCCAAAGGCGAGGCTGATTCGCGTCAAAAGCTCGCTGACGCTGAGGCGTATCGCCTCGAGCTGGTGGGCAAAGCCAACGCCGGTCAAATGGAGCGCGAAGGTGCACTGATCGCGCACTATCCGCTGCTGATTCAAAAGGCGCTGGCCGACAAACTTTCGGATAAGGTGCAGGTCATCATCGCTCCGACCCCGGCTGCGGGCCGATTCATCGGCTCCAATCTCATAGGGAACCAAGACGCAGCTGCGGCTGAGGATGCCGCTGCGAATCCCAAGGTCGAGCGCCCGTGATGCTGGCTTTCGTTGCGACACTTGCGATAGTCGCGCGCGATCAAACGCCAGTCCGGGCTGCGCCAAGCTCGAGCGCCGCAGAGCTGACGACCCTCTCACAGGGAGATACGGTCGAGGTGCGTGATGAGCGGGCCGGATATCTTAAGGTCTACAACTATCGGCGCGAGCGCGGCGGATATGTTCGCGCCGACATGGTTCGCCCCACCGGGACGAGCGAGACTGACGCCCCCCAATTGCTCGCCGTGCTGCGCTTCTTGCGCGACAGTCCGGGATCCGAAGCGCTGGGCATCAGCTATGGCGCCGCCTACCTCAAGGCCGTGCCGGCACGAGGCTTGACGGCGGAACCCTTCGACGCGCTGGCGCGCATGGCCGAGCGGTTGGCGGACCAGGCGTCGAACATCGCTGGCCGCCCTTCGGAGGCGGCTGCGCATCTCGAGGTGGTGCAGCAATTCGGCATTCATATGCGAAGTTTCGAGCGCAGCGGCCGGATGCACGTGTGCTATGACGGCGAACTATTCCGGCGCGTGCTGGCACAGGGCGGCGCGAGTTCCGAGGCGCGTGCGCATGCAGCACTGGGCCTTACACGGCCGGACTGCATCGATCCGGATACGGGACCTGCGCAGCGCACCGCCATAGACGATGAACGGCGCGAGTTGCTGGAGCAAGTCACCGATCAGGAGTTGAGCGCCATGACGCGAAGCCTGCTTCACGCCCGGCGCGCCGGGGTGTGGGCAGCGACCGCTTTCGAGCAGGCGCGGCGCGGCGAGTCGTCCCGCGCGGCCGCGGAGCGCGCACTTGCCGAACTGCTCGCGGTGAAGGCGAATGATCTCGGCGATGATCATCGAGGAGAGTTCGACGATGCGGCGCTCCGGGTCAGCGCGGTACGCTGGGCGTCGAATGTGCCGGCGCCCTTAAGTGGTCCGCTGTTGCTGAACGCGGCGCCGGGGGACCCGGGACAGACCTGCGTTGCGCTGATCGACGTGCATGCCGGACGCACGGCGCCGCTGGTACGCCGTTGCACTTATGGAATTGTGTGGATCAACTCCGCGCAGACCATTCCGAAGGGCCCTGCGCTGGCGCTCGCGGTGCAGCCGCTCGAGAGCTGGCGCGAACTATGGCTGTTTCACGAAAAGGCCGGAGCATGGAGCATCGACGTGCTCTCGCCCGGGGCCGATGATCCCGAAGAGGGCTACGTGGAATTTGCCGGCTACGCGCCCGGCACCCGGCGCCTGCTCGTGGCGCGCGAGGTGAAGGATCACGGAAGGTTTCGGCGCCGCTTCGAGGAACTTAGGCTCGATGATCTCGCCCTGGTCCGGCAGGCAAGTTCCCCGGAGCTGCTGCGCGATTTCGGCTGGTGGCAGGACGTGGAGTGGCGGCGCGACACTCTCGCGCTACGCCACTAAGACCCGCTCCTCACACCCGCAAGCGAATCGGCTCAGAACTTCTGGCCGAATTTCACGCCAATCGTCCGCGGCTGATTCGGCACGATGTACTGAGCGATGGCGCCGCACAGCAAAACGTCGCACTCCGCGTACTTGTTGAGAACGGCCCGCTTGTCGAATGCATTGTCGACATAGATCTGGTAGTGAAAGTTCTTTACTTCCATGCCGGCCGATAAATCGACGACCGTGTAGGAAGGCATGTCGCCGAGCGCGTTGGCCGCCAAGGTTCTCAAGTCGCTGGTGCGCTCGCCCACATAGACCGCCGATGCTTGCAGGTCTCCTTTGTAATCCCCGATCGGAAAGGAATAGCGCCCCGTGACATTACCCTTGAACTTTGGCGTCACGGGCAGCCGCGTTCCGGACGGAGCGTACTGCTCGTAAGTGCTCGGATCGAAGCCGGGCTGGCTGCAAACATTCACGACGTCCCCGCAGAATGTCTGAGTGAGCTTGGCGTCCAGCAGCGAGAATCCTCCGGTCAACAGGAAGTTCTGTGTGGCAGCGAATTCCAAGTCGGCCTCCAGCCCATTAATCCTCGCTTGTCCTGCGTTGGTAATGATCGTGAGGGAATTCGCCCCAAGGTAGGAGAACTGGAAATTCGACCAGTCTTCCCTGAAGAACGCGCCATTGAAGCGCAATCGGTTGTCGAACCAGGTGGTCTTCCAACCGATCTCATAGTTCTTCAAATAGTCCGGTTGATAGGGCGGAATCGTCCCGCCGCCGTTGCGATTGACGCCGCCCGGCCGGAAACCTTTCGAGTAAGTGGCGTAAATCATGTGATCGTGGTCGATCTTGTAGGTCAAATTGACCTTTGGCGAATTGCCGGAGCCTGAAGTACCCCGGTTGAGATCGGTACAAGGTGCGCCGTGAAAAGGAACGAACGGCACCGAGCAAAGGACCACCCCGGTGTGCGAGCTGTAAGTCGAGTTGAACCCGTAAAATCCTTGCAGGTTGTTATCGTAAGTGAAGTGCCGTATGCCGGCGCTTATCGAGAGCTGCTCGAGAATGTCGTACGTCAGCTCGCCGAATACCGCTTTGTCGCGGTCCACGCGCTCCTGGTCGGTCAACCAGATCGTTCCCGGCCAACCAGGCACGGAAATGTCATTCGGCGCCACGGACCCGAGAGGATCGCCGCCGTTGTCGACCACGTAGTCTTGAAGAATCTCGTGAACCTGGCGTTCCAAAAATAAGCCGCCCACGAACCGCAGCGGATAGTCTCGCGGCGTGGAAACGCGCAGTTCATGGCTGAGCTTGGTGTAGTGATCCCGGCCGATGATGGTTTGTGCCGGATTGATGAGATTTCCCGCGTTGTCCAAGAAATAGGCGCCCGATCCGAAGGCGCGGTCGTAGTAAAGCGAATAATCCGTATAGTCGCTCTGCTCGTGCGTGTTGCGCGTCAAATAGGCGCCGGCGTAGACGATATCGAAATTGCTGATCTTGCCTTCGACGGTGAGCGCGGATTGCACCCATGAGTCGTGGATGTTCTGTGGAAACCAATGCTGCACCTGTAAGTCACCGACTGCCGGGTTATAGGCAAAGTCGCCGTCGGTCTGCTGCACCTGGCCCATGACGGTCGGTAAAACGGTCCAATTGTCGTTGATATTCACCTTCAAGGCCGCGCGGCCGCCCTTGGTTTCGACGGTGTTGTAGTCCTTTTTGACGAACGGTCCGTTGTCGAAAGTGATGCCTGACGTCGGGAAAGTTACCGCGCCGTGCACATTGTCGATATAACCGGCGTCGTGCACATCCCAACCGACCAAGCGCACGGCGGCAATATCCGTCAAAGGCAGATTGACGAACGCTTCAATGCTGTAACCGACGCCGCCATGAGCCACTTGATTGACGCCCAGATCGTAGCCGGCTTTGAAACCGCTGGGATCGGGCTTGTTGGTGATGATGCGAATGGTTCCCGACTGCGAACTGGCCCCGTACAAGGTGCCTTGCGGGCCGGCCAGCGCTTCGACACGCTCGATATCATAAATATGAATATTGAGGTTGCCGTCGATGGTCGTTACCGGCTGTTCGTCCAGATACATGCCCACGCTCGGCTGGGAGCCTGAATGATTGCCGTCCCCGCCGCTGGACACGCCACGGAAATAAGTATGCTCAACACTCGGATTGCCGACCTTTTGAAACGAGACGCTGGGCAGGTATTTGGCGTAGTCATCGAAGCTGTTGATACCCAGTTCTTCCAACTGGGCAGTGCCGAAAGCCTGAATGCTGAGCGGAACGTCTTGCAGGTTTTCAGCCCGCTTCTGCGCGGTAACGACTACTTCCACCAGCGCGCCGGTGTCGTTGACATCCGCGGCACGTGCCCCCGATATGCACGCCAGTAGCGCGGAAGCCACAGGCAAGACCCTCGAGATGTTGCGTCGGCCGCTTCTGGCTGCAAGACGCCTGAGTTTCCGTTGCCGGCTGCGTGTCATGGTTCACCCCTAATTTGTTGTAGCGTTTCCGCTCCTTAGCCACGGAGCCTACGTCATTCCTACGCGATATTCAAAATTGCGGTGCGCGCGGGTAGGCATCCAGGATGGACCCAAGCGCCTGCTTCAGGGGCTCGAGCCAGGGTTCGAAGTGCCGCCAGTGGTCGACACCTTCCTGGAAGATGGGTTTCCGCACTTGTTGGGAACTCGCGGTGCGTACCGCGCGTTCGTTTTCATAAAAGCGCAGACAGCCTTCTTCGAAGGCCAGGCCGCAATACTCCAACAAGCGGCGAACTTCGCTTTCCGTATCCTCGATCATCGACTCATAAATGACGCGATGGACTCGGCCCGGCAGTACCGCATCGAAATGAGCCATCAGCTCGACGTAGTCGCGGTAGTAACGGCCAATGTCTTCAAGACTGTAGCTAAAGCTCTGGCCGCGCGCGAAATGTTGCTTGAAAGCGGAAAAGCCGCAGCCAAGCGGATGGCGGCGTGCATCGATGATCTTGGCATGCGGCAGGGCTAAGTGAATCAGGTTGATGTGTGCGAAATTGTTCGGCAGCTTGTCGATAAAAAACGGCGCAGCGCTCTTGCGCTGAATTCGCGTCTGCGACAGATAACACTCGCCGAGTTCCGCGCACTCCTCGGCGCTCAGCCCCGCCAGAACTGCCGAGTAGCCTTCCAAACCCATCTCCTTGGCACGCTGCGACAGAGTTCTGGCGATCGCCGGGATGTCAGGCAGCTCCATTGTGCCTTCCACCTGCGAATGGCTGGATAGAATCTGCTCGAGCAAAGTTGAACCTGCACGCGGCAGGCCGACGATGAAGATGGGATCAGGCGCCGCGATCCCATGCGATCCCCGATCGGCAAAGAATGAAGCCGTGCACAGGCTTTTCACACGCGCGACATGCTCGGTCATTTCGTCGGATCTGTAGGAAATCTGCGTGCGCCGCAATTGGTTTCCGCGCGCGTACTGCGCGAAGGATTCCGCATACTCGCCCCGATCTTCCAGCGCCTTACCCAGAGCGAAATTCAGATGAAATCGATCCTCGTCCGAGATGCCGGTGTTTGCTAATTGCGCCCGCATCGACGCCAGGTCCGGATCGGTAAAGGTTACGGTCTTCAGATTCGCCAGGCTCCAATATGCCTCGCCGAGACTGGGCTGCAATGCAATGCTCTTCTTATATGCAGCGACACCCTCCTGCTCGCGGCCCTTGGTTTTGAGCGCATGACCATAGGTCATCCAAATTTTCGGTTGCGCCGGATGCTGAGCGAGCACGGCGCCATAAATTTCAATCGATTCGTCCAACTCGCCGATGCGCGCGAGGATCGCGGCTTTCAGATTGTTGTACCCGGGATGACGGGGATCCTTGGCCAATAATGCCTCGACTTCCCGCAGCGATTCGGCCGACTTGTTCTGCCGGTGCAGCACGATGGCGTGATGGTGCCGAGCGGCAGCAAAGCTGGGTGCCAGCTCGAGGCATCGCGCCAGAAGCGCCTCCGCGTCCGGGTACCGCTGCAAACGCGCCGCGACCTCCGCCAACATGCGCAACGCCGCAACGTCGGTGGGATATTTCTTGAGGTGCGCGCGCAGCAGTGCCTCGGCTTGCGGAATCTGGTTTTCGCATAAAGCCGCCGCCGCATTGAGCAAGCGAGGGTCTTTGGTGGATGCCTTGATGTTTTGGGCGTAAGCGGCATCGGCACCGGCAGTATCGCCTGCAATGGTGAGTTGATCGCCGAGCGCGCGCCAGGCGTCCGCCATTTCCGGCTTGAGCGCCAGCGCCTGGCGCAACGCAGCCAGCGCCTCGGTGCTGCGCTCGCTCTCGCCGAATGCCAACGCGAGCTCGTAGTGCGCCAGCGCCCATTGGGGGTGAACGGCCGAGAGCGGTTGCAAAACCTCCAGCGCCGCCTTGGGATCTCCGCCTGCCCGGCGCGCCACTCCCAGTAGCAGAGTCGCGAGCGGATGGTTCGGCGCCGCCTTGAGAATTTCGGCGGCCTGCTCCGCGGCCAGCTTGGGGCTGCTTTCCAACAGGCGCGCCGCATGCGCTAGCGCGACCGCAAGGGTACCCACGGGTTCTGGGGCTGTGCTCATCGCGGAACCTTCATTGGACTGATTCTACAGCGAGTTCCGAGCGACGACGCGGTGGCGGGATCGGCGTCAAAAGCTCGAGGTCAGGCGCTATTGCAACGCCTGCGGGTCTATGCTGGTTCCATTGGGGCCGCTGTTGGCGCCTTTCAGGCGCTGCATCGTTTTCTGATGGGCGGCGGCCATACCCTGAGGATCCGCCTCGGAAGGCGTAGGTCTGAGGGCTTCGATCGTGTCCCAGGTAATGGTATGCGGGCGTTGCGGGAATTCATTGGCAAAGCGGCCGAACGTGTAGCCAAATTGAACGTGCTTCTGCAGCGCAATCAGGGTGAGCTGGATGACCTCGTCCAACTGTGGCGGCGTCAGATGAGTCGGATCGGGATCAAGCAGATCGAAGCGGTGCGCATCGTTGATCGCGTTCCATGCCTGCAAAGACTGTTCGCTCATCGTGCTCATGATTCGGTAAAATTCTTGGTAGTCATCGGCGGTTGCGTGCGGCATGAGCTGCACCATGCCCTTCTGCTGCGCGGCGTCCCAGAAAGCGTGCTTCCACATGAAGGCCGATTGATACCATTGCAGCTCGCCGGGAAGCGCCGTTTGCGCCGTCTTCGGGTGTTGCCGGATGTAGTTGAGCACTGCTAGGTTGTTTTTCAGCTCAACGAAAACATTGCGCCAGTCGGTTTCGTTTCTGGCCCAATCTTTTTCGTTGGCTTCACGCTCGCGCTCCAAGGATTGCTGGGTATCACGCAGCGCATAGCGTTGGTGGATGTGCTCCACGGTTTGCTCGAGGCCGACGGCGATGAGGAGGCCGACGACTATTGTCGCAATATGTATAAAGAAATCGGTCCAAGTGTGTGCGGCATGGCGGGCCGGGTGCACATCGAGCATTGCGGTGGATTCCTCTTGTACGGGACGCGGGGACGCCGGCTCGGGAAGCGGGCCGGTTTGCGGCTGCTTCGGACCCTCTGAACTATCAGCCAATTTCTTGTCCTCCCAACGCCGTTCCGAGATTTTTTAGTAATCGATACGGCGGCAAGCACAATAGCGCAAACCCGCATGCTTGGCCCGTCGAAATCGGGCCCGATTCAAACGTAGCTAAGCCACCAGTCCGTCCGCCGCGCCTTGAGGGATGCCACCCACCGGCAAAGAGGATAAAGAAGGGCGACGACCGCAATCCATATCAGATAAACCCCGGCCAATCCGACGCCATAACCATGCGGATAGAATCGGTAGTGGGTGAAGAATTGCGGCAGCGCGAAACCCTGCGCGACGCCGAGCAGGATGGCCAGGGTGTGAATCAGATAGAGGTGCGCCACATAGAATGCCAGGGGTGCACGCCCGTATGTCATCAATAGATCGCGGATGCGTCCCGGCAAGCGCTCGGCGTATGCACAAAAGATTGCGGCGGGTCCAAGAGTCATCAATACATATAAAAGACTGGGGGGATACTTGGTCGTGGCCAGAAAAGACATGATCGACCCGGTGAGGTTGTCTTGGTAGAAATGCCACGGGTGAGGGTCTCCATAAACATCGAGTGCACGCAGCAAAATAAACCCGATTACCAAGAAGGTCCCGAGGCGCGCCAATCGCCAATCGCGCAGGCGCGCAGGTCCTTGGAAAAGCCCGGCCGATGCGTATCCGAGAAACATGACGCCGACCCACGGCAGAACTGGGTAGGAGAAATAAATCCAGAAACCGCCCACCTCGTAAACTTGCCGCGCGTGGAGCACCACCCACAACGGCCCCGTGACGCCGGTGGTACTCGCCGCAGGCCATACCGCGTCCAGCAAATTGTGGCCCAGCACGATTGCCGCTCCGATCGCGAAGCAGGCCCGCACACCCAGATACTGAGCACCTGCCAACGCGATCATGCTGGCGCCGATCGCCCAGATGACCTGCAAGCCTATGTAGGTGCGCCCTCCAAGATCGGCGATGCCTGCCGGAGCGAAGGTCGCCGATGTCGAGATGACGAGAACTTCGAGGATGACCAGCCAGAAGCCGCGAAGCAACAAGAATTTCGCCAGATCCGAAGAAGCTTTACGGCGCGCCATGAGGCCCGCGCTGGTGCCCGCCAGGAATACAAATGTCGGGGCACAAAAGTGCGTGATCCAGCGCGTGGCAAAAAGCAGCGGACCCGTTGCCGGATTTGTGATTGGGTCCTGCGTTGAACTGATCATCACGTAATCGCGAACGTGGTCGAGCGCCATGACCACAATCACCAATCCGCGCAGGATGTCGATCGAGGTCATTCGATAGGCGCGCCGGTTGGCTGCGGGTACGGCAGCCGCGACGACGGCGCTCACGGGGTGCCTCCGGACTCGCAATCATGGCCAAGAAACTCAAGGTTTGTGCACGCCAAGGGCCGTAGCGGCGCCGGCGCGAATGAGAGGTTAAAGAAAATAGCGGCGATCCCCAGATAAAATATTGTTTTGAGCGAGTAAAAGGGGGCTGCCCGACAGCCCCCCGATCTCGAGAGCGTTTACTGCTGGCCGTGCTCGCGGTCGTGCTCTACCGCGTTGATGACGCCAAACAATCCATTGTTTTCGTCATTCGGACCGGCCGTGAAGAACAGGGACTCAGGACTAGACAACGCTCCGCCGCCGAATTCCAACGCCCACAGTTTATCGATTTTGATCGCATCACCGTTCGGCCGACGCAGCGATCCGACGAAATTGCCGTGCGCGTCGAATGCGTTAATGCGCCCATCCTGCTGGTTGCCGACGAGGATGGCCCCGCTGAATTGTCCGAATCCGTACGGCGCTCGCGCCAATCCCCAGGGCGAATTGAGCACGCCGCGTTCGGCAAAGCGCCGCAACAAGTGTCCATCCGTGTCGAACACATCGACAAAGCCATTTCCCGGGCCCCCGACATCATCCATCTTGTCGCCATCTTGCTTGGCATAAGTCACCCAAATATCGCCGTCAATATTCTGGATCCCAAACGGTGCGAAACCCCGCGCAACGTGCTGATCGATGAACTTTCCCTCGGTCGTGACCGGTGCGAAATTGCTGTCGAACACATCGACCGTGCCGCCGCGAAAATTTGTCGCGTAGATGCGGTTGCCGCTGACATTGCTGCCGAATGCCAGGCCTTTGTACACGGTTGAGCTGCTGGAGTTGTCCACCGCAATCACCGCGTGGGTGGCGTCGACGTTGGGATTCCAGGCCGAAATCGTCCCGTCTTCGGTGGCAAAGATAAATGCCGCGGCGAACTTCGATCCCGGGAGCAGGAACGCCGTGGTTGGGTTCGACAGAATGCCCGTGGGCGCCGATATGGTGCCGGCCGGGGAATCCTTAGGGGGCGGAATCGTCACCACCAGCGGAACGATTGAACCATCTCCCCGAAAAAGATTGGAAGTGCCGGAGTGATTACCGTTCACCCAGAACGCGCCACCGGGGGCAAAGGCCAGGCCCCACGCGTTCGTCAAGTTGAGGTCCAAGGTGCCGACGCCTGGGACATTGGAGTCGAGGTTCGTCTGCACGAAGGCGACCGCATCGTCACGATCACCATCCGCATCATTCGCCATTGCAGAAGCAGCGCTCCCGACACCGATCGAAAACGCAATTGAGGCCGCCAGCGCGGAGCGCCGGATTGAAAAATGCATTATATGAATCTCCTAGATTAGATTGTGTCGCCGGACGACGAAGCGTTCGGCGCAAGTTATGTACCGTGCTCGCACAATTAAGTTCAAGGGCGTGCAAGCGAAAAGCACAGAGATCATTTCTTGTCCGATATCTGGCGGTTTTTTGCCTTGCACATCACTGATCGCACACACATTTTCTGCGTGCGGCGATGAGGCGAAAATATTTTTTCGGTTTGATGGAATAAATTCGCGCCTCGAGAGTCCTGCAGTGGTTGACGGGAAAATCGATTTAAAAATTCATGCTTCACGGAGATGGTCAATGACAAGAGCGACTGGCGATGAATGAACGACTTATCATCGCCCTCATTCTCACGGCGGCATTCGTCTCGGCGCGCGCGCAGGCGCCCGCGGTGCCTTCCGATGTCGAGGCATGCAAAGCGTGCCACGGCCCGGCGGGCGTCAGCTTGAATCCGACCATTCCCAATCTGGCCGGACAAAAGCCGGCGTACCTGGAGGCACAACTCAAGGCGTTTCACAGCAAGGAACGCAAGAACGACCTGATGAACGCGATCGCCGCTCAACTCAGCGATACGGAAATTCACGCGCTGGCGGCCTTTTGGTCCGGCCTCCCGGCTATTCCCAGCGAAACGAATGGGCAAACGCCGGTCAATGCCGCCATTCATTCTCGTATGAGATTCCCGGACAATTTTCCGGCGGCCTTCAACGTCTACGAGACGCTGGTCGAAGATGGCGTCATGACCAAGCGCTACGCCAACGCCGCGGCATGGGAGGCCGCGCGCGCCGGCCGAAGGCTACCCGATGGATCGGTGATCTTGCAGGTGAGCTACAAGGCACTCAAGGATTCCGCGGGCAAGGACATTCCCGGCGCGGTTCAGTCTTATGCGGGCATGGAGTCCCGCGACACGTGGGGCAATGAGATTCCGCGGCTGCTGCGCAACGAAGACTGGGACTATGCCTTATTCGCCGCGGACCGCAAACGGCACGACGAGCTTAACGAGGCACAGTGCCTCGCCTGTCACAAGCCAAAGGAAGCCGACAGTTATGTTTTCACCATGACGCACCTGCACGAGGCGTCAATCAAGTAGGCAAATGGCCACTAAACGAAATGAGGCTTGCTGCACTCCAAGAAGGATGAGTGCAGACGTTTACCTGCGCTTTTGGGTACGCGAAAGGCGACAACTTTGATAATCCTCCTGCAAATCGCTATTGCGCTCGCCATTGGCGCGTACGCCGTGCTCTCAAAAGACGCCCAGAAGAGTCGCGCGCGCTCTGATAGTGACATAGTGCTACTGGATGCGCCTCGCGGAAACCTCACGGCCGCCGTGATGGAATATCAGTCCGGTCGCGGCGCCATCGCCGCCGGTGACGAAGGTGATTTGCGCGTTCATGGCGGTATAGAAGAATTGCTGCTCCGACTCAGGATAAATCGCAAGGCTCGGCCGTCCAGCGAACTGAGCGAAGAGAGCGTCACCTTCCCGGGTTATGCTCAGCACCAAGTCAGCCGTGAGCTGGTACTGCCCGACATAGTTGCCGAGCAATTCCGAACTGATTGCGACCGGCTTGCGCGCGCTGCTGCGCAACGCTGAGTCATACTCCAGACAAACGTCGCTTTGGTGAAGCCAACAGTCTTGAGTGGGTTGATGCGGGTCGCGCCGCAAGCGTCGAATGGCCTTAAAGTCACCCTGGGCGAACGCTTTGGCCAGCTGTGCGCTCCCCTCCTCCGTGCGCGCGCCCTCGCAATCGAATATTCCAACAGGCGAGGTCAGCCGCGCGTGATAGCCCGTTTCATGGCGAGTCACCAGCACCATGTAGCCGGCGCCGGCACCCGGCGTGGGGAGCGCGACGGTCAGCGGAAACAGCAAGCGGCCTCCCATCGCGAGCTGATCGAGCCAACTCGGTTGCGGCCGCGTGCATCCGGCATTCACGAATATCGCATCGAAGGAACCGAATGTGCCTTTACTGCCGTCACCGGATACAACAGCAACGTTTCGATAAGGCGCCAAATTTCTTTCGGCTCGCGCAGCGAGCTCTTGGTCAAGCTCGACGGCCGCTACGTTGCCTCGCGGACCTACGGCGTGCGCGGCAATTGCTGTGTAGTAGCCGACTCCGCATCCGATATGCAGAAATCGATCCCCTAACGAGAGAGCCAACGTGTCGAGCCAGAGAAGCAGGCCTAACGGTTCGCCGTTGTTGAGCCGGCGAGACTCGTCCAAGGCAACCAGGACATTTTCGCAGAGGTGGCGAGGATTCTCGTCGGGCGTCGTTTGATAGCCATTCGCCATTTCCGCAGGACGCAAAATCCTCCACGGTCCGGGACCCACGAAGTCTTCTCGCGCAACCGTTGCAAGGCCTTCGATGAGCGAAGCCGACTTGATCGACGCTTTGATTCGGATCTCATTCGCAAAGGCTGCGCGGGCTTGCGCCAGATTTGCATCGCTCATTTTGTGGGACTCCTTGGCCTAAAGAGCGCAGTCCGGCGCGTTAGTTCCTCCTTTACTATGCGCACCAAGAGGCGTCCCTCGGACACGGCTACGGAGGGCAAAGCACCATGCCGGTGATAATCGCGCCCACGCAGCCATACTGGAGTTTCGAAATGCGCTCTTTGAGGATCAGCGCCGCGAACGCGAGGGTCACGACCGGATAGGCGCCCGTCAAGGGCACCACGATCGAGATCGGGCCATAGCGGCTCGCAATCATCACGCCGAGATCTCCCCCCGCCATCATCCCCATCGGCACAAAGGAATGCAGATATTCCCGCACCGCGTGCGCACCCTGCCGGCCCTTGAGGAAGCCGTACAAGCCCAATGAGACGACACCCCCGACGGTGTTGCACGCCATGAGATTCACCTCGCTCGCTTCGGCGAACGAGTACGCGTGCTTTACGATGGTATTGGACGTTGCCCAACAAATCAGCGCGAGAAAAGCGAGCGGGATCCAGCGCCGACTGAGGATCTTGACGTCCGCATCCGGCGGCGCATAGGAGAGCCCCAGGCAACCGCCGATCACGAGGGTTACCGCTGCGTACTGAACCGCGCCCAAATGCTCGCCGAGAAAAATTCGCGCGAACACTACGGTAAGCGCGGGGTACGCCGCCGACAGTGTCCCGACGATCGTGATCGGTCCTGCGATGATCGACTCGAAGTACAAGATCCAGCCGGTGCCGTCGATGATGTAGGCAAGGACGCCTAGCTCGAGGAAGGTCCGGCCGTCTGCCGACAGCAGCGAAGGATGATCATGAGTAAAAAACCAAGACAGATTGACGATCGCCTTTGCCAGGACGAAGTACAAGCAGAACCGGGCCGGCGACACCTCGCCGATGTACTTCTTGACGAGTCCTTGTCCAACGCCATACAGGAATAGCGCGATCAAGGAAGGCGTGAGCCAGACGAGCAGCGCGGTATTAGCGGGGTCTGCGGACATTCAGGCATCATAGCGGGATGCACAAGATCCTGATCAACGGCGCATGGGTCGAAGCGCTTGGCCCGGCGAGCCGAGAGATCAAGAACCCGGCAACGCTGAAACTCCTCGGCACGGTACCCGACTGCGGTCCGGCAGACGTCGCCCGTGCCGTCGCCGCGGCAAGGACGGCGCAACCCCGCTGGTGGAAAATCCCGGGGGTCGAGAAGGCGAAGCTGCTGAGGGAAATCGGCGCTGCAATTCGGGCCCGAGAGCATGCACTCTCCACCCTGATGACTCAGGAAACCGGCAAGCCGCTGTGCGAATCTGTCGATTGCATCGATTGGGTGGCGGCGTGCTTCGAGTACTACGGCGAGGTGGCCCGCTCGTCGTACGGCAATTCGGTGCCGCCGGTGGCGCCGCACCAGCTCAACTTCACCATCAAGGAACCGTTCGGCGTGGTCGCCGCGATCGTGCCTTTTAATTTCCCGCTGCTCTTGATGGCCTGGAAGGTGGCGCCCGCGATCGCTGCCGGCAACACCGTAGTTTGCAAGCCGCCGCACCAGAACCCGCTGTCGAACCTGATGCTCGCTGAGGTCTACGATCTTCTGCCGCCGGGCGTCGTCAACGTCGTGACCGGCGCGTCCGATACCGGAACCGCCCTTACCGAGCATCCGGACGTGGACTTGATTGCCTTTACCGGCTCCAACGCCGTTGGCCGCAAGATTGCCGCAGCCGCCGGCGCCCAGCTCAAAAAGGTCAACCTGGAGCTCGGCTCCGTCGATCCCTTCATCGTTTTCAAAGACGCCGATCTCGACGTCGCGGTCCCGGGCGTCGCGTGGGCGCGGCTCCTCAATGCCGGTCAGGTTTGCACCTCCAGCAAGCGCATTTACGTCGAGGAGCCGCTTGCCGCCGAATTTACCGAGCGCATGAAGGACTACGTCGCCCAACTCAAGGTCGGCGATCCGATGGCGGCCGACACGGACTTGGGTCCGTTGATTTCGCGGGAGGCAGCGCGGCGGATTGAGGACCAGGTGGCGCGCGCACTGAAGGACGGCGCCACGTTGGAGTTAGGCGGCGGAGTGCTCAGCCCGGCGGGCCTTCCCGGATACTTCTTTCAGCCGACAATTTTAGGCCGCGTGCGCCACGGCAGCGTCGCGACGCGCGAGGAGATCTTCGGGCCGGTGCTGTCGATCACTTCGGCGGCCGACGCCGACGAGGCCATTCGACTGGCGAACGACTCGGAGTACGGGCTGGGCGCCTCGATCTATACCAAGGACCTCACAACGGCAATGCGCGCGATGGAGTCGATCAAGGCCGGCACCTTCTGGATCAACGATCCATTGACCGACAATGACGCGGCACCGTTCGGCGGCATGCGCCACAGCGGCATTGGGCGTGAGCTGGGACCTGAAGGGCTCGACGCCTTTCGAGAACCCAAGCACGTGCATTTGGACTGGCTCATGGAACGCAAGCCTTGGTTTTTTCCGTACGGAGCCCGCAAAGTGCCGGGCGATCGGGAGAAGGACTGATGCGTGACGACTTCGGCAGTTACATGCGGCGCGCCCTATTCGCCTGCCTGGTTGCTGCGCCCTTATCTTGCGCAAGATTCGCCGCGCGAGTGCCCTCTTACAACGCGGCATCGGACCCAACAGCGACCACGACGTCCGGCATGATTGAAGGGCGACGCGAAGGCGCGCTGCGCAGTTTTAAAGGTATTCCTTACGCCGCACCGCCGGTCGGGGCCGCTCGCTGGAGACCTCCAGCGAGCGTTGCCCGCTGGTCCGGCGCCAAACAGGCAGTGGAGTTTGGGCCGGCGTGCATCCAGCCAGCGATTCCCGATTCGAGCATCTATGCGAGTGATATCGGCGCGACCAGCGAGGACTGCCTGACGCTGAACATCTGGTCGCCTGCCGATGCTTCCCATGCGCCGGTTTTTGTGTGGATTCATGGCGGCGCCTTACAGACGGGATCGAGCAAAGAGTCGCTGTACGACGGGGCGCGCCTCGCGGCACACGGCATTGTCGTCGTCACGATCAACTATAGGCTCGGCGTCCTAGGCTTTTTGGCGCTGCCTGAGCTGAGCGCCGAGTCGCCCCTCGGTATCTCCGGCAACTACGGCCTGCTGGATCAGATCGAGGCATTGCGCTGGGTCAAGCGCAACATTGCCGGCTTCGGCGGAGATCCCGCAAACGTGACCATTGCAGGCGAGTCCGCCGGCGGGTTGAGCGTCATGTACCTCTTGGCCTCGCCTGATGCGCGCGGGCTGTTCTCCAAGGCCATCGCGGAAAGCGCATATATGATCTCAACGCCGGAGCTCAAGCGCCCGCGCTTCGGGGCTGCGGCAGCCGAGGAAGCCGGCACGAAGGTCGCAGCTGCGCTGCATGCACCGAATCTTGCAGCGCTGCGCGCGATGGAGCCCCAGGCGCTGACCAATGCCGCAGCCGCGGCGTATTTTGCGCCGTTCGGCGTCATCGATGGCCACGTGTTGCCGCGGCAGTTGGTGGAGGTATTCGATCGCGGCGAACAAGCGCGAGTGCCGCTGCTCGCGGGCTTCAATAGCGGCGAGATCCGATCATTGCGATTCCTCGCGCCGCCGGCGCCGGCGGGTGCGGCGGAGTACGAACGGATCATTCGCGAGCGCTATGGCGATCTCGCCGACGAATTCCTGCGACTCTATCCAAGCAGCAACCTGAACGAGAGCGTGATCGCGACGACGAGGGATGCACTGTATGGCTGGACCTCCGAGCGGCTGGTCGCCAAGCAAGCCGCGCTGGGGTTGCCCTCGTTTCTGTACCTGTTTGATCATGGCTATCCCAGCGCCGACACGGCCGGCCTGCACGCCTTTCACGCCAGCGAATTGCCATTCGTGTTCGGCAATGCCGATCGAACGCAAGCTAACTGGCCCAAGATTCCGGCCACCGGCGAAGAGGCGGCACTCGCAGAGGCGATGATGAGCTATTGGAGCAGCTTTGCGCGCAGTAGTCAGCCGCACTCCTTACGCGCGCCGGCATGGGCCGCATATGGAAAAGCACAGGCGTACATGGACTTCACCGATGCTCCGCACCCCTCGGATCATCTTTATCCTGGGATGTATGCGCTGCACGAAGAAGCTGTTTGCCGGCGCTCGAGCGCAGGGTTGCCTTGGAATTGGAACGTCGGCGTCATTTCCCCGCGGCTGCCGAAAGACTGTCACCCCATACAGGATCGAGAATGAAAAAACCAATATCGCCTCGGACTTCCTCCCAGAACCGCGAAGCTCGTGCTCTCGGGCTCAATCGGAATATCACGCGGCGCGATTTCGTCGGAGCCACGCTCATCGGTTCCGGCGCCATTCTGTTGGGCGCACCCTCACCTGCCTTCTCGCAAGGCCTTTCCTCCTCCTGGAACGGCTATGCCGGCATCGGGGATTACAGCCGCTCGAATGGCAACACTGCCTCCGTCGTGAACGCCGCACACGGCATTCGCGACGGTCTTTACGAAGACAAGATCGCTTCAGCTCCTCAAGTCGACGGGGTCTACGACCTGATCATCGTCGGCGGCGGCTTCGCGGGGACCATTGCGGCGTATGAGTTTCATAAGGCGCGCCCCAATGACCGCTGCCTCATTCTCGACAATCATCCGGTGTTCGGCGGCGAGGCCAAGCAGAATCAAATGCTCGTCGATGGCGTCATGCTTACCGGACCGCAAGGGTCCAACGATGCAGTAATTCCGGCTGCCGACAATAATTATTCGCATGTTGCCGGCTTGTGGGACGAGATCGGCATGCCGCGCTCTTACGACTTCGTCGCACCCACCGGCAGCGCTTCGTCGCTAAAATTCGCGCGCGACCATTACGATCCCATGTACTGGAACGAGGACGCCGGCACGCTGGGCTACTACTTCGACAAGCCCTTCGCGTCGAAACGCGCCTGGGTCGTCAATCCATGGTCGGATGATTTGCGCCGCGCGCCGATTTCCGACGAGGCGCGTCGCAGCTGGCTTCAGTGGAAGAAACACACGCCGATCCTGACTCACGGCGACGAAGCCGCGACGGATCGATGGCTCGACTCCATGTCCTACGGCGATCTGATCGTCCGCGAGCTCAAGCTGTCCAAAGACGTGTTCCGGTTGTCCGATCCGCTCGTCGCCACGGGCGACTATGGGGTGAGCTCAGACGTAGTTTCGGCGTACGGCGCCAAATTGCTCGGCCTGCCCGGCACCGGCGAGAACATCATCAGCGACGATGTATTTTCTTTCCCGGGCGGCAATGCCGCCATTTTGCGGCACTTCGTCAAGGCACTATTGCCGGACGCCATCTCGGGCACGCGGTCATTCGCGGATGTGCTGTACGCGCCTATCAATTTTGCGGCGCTAGACCGGCCGCAGCACACGCGCATCCGCCTCGGCGCCACGGTTGTGGCCGTCCGGCACGATGGCAAGCCAGAAGCTGCGAGCGGGGTCGATGTCACCTATCTCGTTGGCGATAAGCTTGCGCGCGTCCGCGGCAAGGCTGTCATCGTCGCCGCAGGAGGCTGGGTCGCGCGCCGCATCGTGCGCGACCTGCCGCCGTCTTATGTCGACGCCTACTCGAAGTTTCACCACGGGCCGATACTGGTCGCCAACGTCGCCTTGCGTAATTGGAAGGCCTTCGCGAAGCTCGGCATCTCCTCGGCTCATTGGTTCGATGGCTTCGGTTTCTTTGTGAATGTCCGGCAACCGATGAAAATCAGCGGCGTTCCCGTGCCGCTCGATCCTTCGAAGCCGGCAATGCTCACGTTCTATGTCGGATTTCCGCAGCCCGGCGTTCCGATCGACGTCCAGACCAGTGCCGCACGCGGCCGGCTATTCGCGACGACGTATGCGGATTTCGAGCTGCAGATCCGCAAGCAACTGCAGCAGATGTTGGGCGACTCGGGATTCGATGCTAAACGCGACATCGCGGGAGTGGTCATCAACCGCTGGGGCCACGCGTACATCGCACCTCAGCCGGGTTTCTACTTCGGGGCGCCGGGCAACCCCGCACCCCTCGAGGTCATTCGCGAGCGCTACGGGCGCGTCGCCTTTGGCCACAGCGAATTATCAGGGAGGCAGAGCTGGGGCCGCGCTGCGCAAGAGTCGCGGCGCGCGCTCAAGCAGGTTCTCGAGGTTCTGGCCTAAGAAAATCTCATGCCCCACTCGAGCGACGCCTCCGTATCTTTCCACCGCCGGGCCGTTTTACGACTAGCCGGTCTTGCGGCGCTCGGCTTCGGCGGCTCCGCTTTCGGGCAAGGCCTCTGCCGCGACGGGTATGAACAGGGCCGTTGCCCCCTAAGCCGCGAGATTGCCACGCGCCCGATTCCACCTGTTTTTGAGCCGACGGGCTGGAAGACCACAGCGCTCGAAAGCATCACCTTCGAAATGGAGAACTACCGGGACGAAGCTGGGTTCTACATCGCGTTGCTGGGTTGGAAACTACGAAGCGACGACGGCAAACAAGCCGTGCTCGACATCGGCGATTGGGGTTCGGTGGTTTTCCGGCAGGTGCTGCAAAATGCCTATAGCGTGCCGCCGCCCAAGGGTCGAAAAATCGTCGCCACTGGATTCGCATTCGTCATCGAACCCTGGAACGGCAAGCAGATCGCCGCGGAGCTCAAGAAACGCGGTTTGAAGGCGACCGCCGAAAATCACGGCAAGTTCGAGAGCTTTCGCTTCAAAGATCCGGACGGATGGAATCTGCAGCTCTGCAACGGTTTCGGGCTTGCGGGAACGCGCAAAAACGCGGTTGACACGCGTGCGGTCGAGCCGCTCCCTTTCGCACCCACCGGTTGGGAAACCGTGTGGCTCGACCACCTCTCGTTTCACGTCAGCAACTATAAAAAGAGCGCGTCGTTTTATTCAAATCTTCTCGGCTGGACGCCGTCATACGATGAAGGCTCGCAGAATGAGCTGCTCATCGGTGATATCGGCGACATGCTGGCTCGAGGTGGCAATCCATTCTTGTCCGGTGTCCCGATTCAAAGCGGCGCCAATCTTGACCATATCTCTTTCGGCATCGCGCCATGGGATGTCGATGCCGTAAGAGCGGCGTTGTTGGCTCGCGGCCTGAAGGCGGTGTCCGATACCTCAAGCGCCCATCAGGGCCCTGATGGAAAATACGTGAAGGACGACATTCATCAAGCGGCTTTTCAAAGCTATCACACCGTGACGCCCAACGGCTTCGATCTGCAAATCAGCTGGATGACCCGGGACAAACGATTGGCACTCGCCACCGCCGTGAAGCCGAAAGCGTTGTTGCCCGCCGACTAGCTCTTCAGGGTCAGAAATCCCGCGGCCATGAAATTGGCAATCCGTTTCTTGACTGCCGGAAAATCATCCGAGTGGCAAATTCCGCCCGAAAGACGATCGATGCGCCCGGTTCGCGCCAGCGTGTTCATCAGCGCGCCAGTCACGAAGTGATAGCCCCAAAAGATATCCTCGTCCCGGTATTCGGGCAGCGCGCGCTTCAAGATGCTGACGAGCCGCAGAACCACGGGATCGAAGTGCACGTCCATGAGCTCCGCGCCTTCCGGCGTATTGCTGACGCGCGCGCACAAGGCCGCATAGTTCATCCACGCCTCGCCGCCCTCATAGTAAAGATCCAAGTCCGTGTCCAAGAATGCGTGCAGCGCGCCTTCGACCGTCGGGCGGTCTTTGGCTTCAGCTTCGTACTGCGCCAGCGCAGCGATTCTGCGGTCGCTGGTGACGCTCGCGCGCCGTCCGAACACGGCATTGAAGAGGTCGCGCTTGTCCTTGAAATAGTAATGCAGGAGAGTGGTGTGGATCCCGACACGTTGAGCGACGTCGCGGAGCGTTACGCCATAGAGCCCATGTTTCGAGAACAGATACTCCGCGGCATCGAGGATTTGTTCCAAGCTTTCGGCGCGCTGCTGCGCCTTGCTGCGCCTTTGGCGCTTCGGAACTTTCGGCACCAAGCTAGCCCTTTTGTCGACCGCGGAGTTTGAGAGACTGGAGTCCATCAACTATTTGCTTCAGCCTGCGGTGAGTTTCCCATTTGCGTAGTCAGCGCGCAATTGGTTCTTGTCGATCTTCCCCGTCGCGGCCAGCGGCATGGCGTCGACTGCGAGGATCTGGTCGGGAAGCCACCAGCCTGCGACCTTGCCGCGCAGGAATTCGAGCAGCGCCGGAGCGTCTGCCGATAGACCTCGCCGCCATTCCACGATTAGAACGGGACGCTCGCCCCATTTCGCATCCGAGCGGCCGATCACCGCCGCGAGACCCACTGCGGGGTGCGTACCCAGGATATCTTCGATTTCCGCCGGATTGATCCACTCACCGCCCGACTTGATCAAGTCCTTGGAACGACCGCAGATCGACACATTGCCCGCATCGTCGATGCTGGCCAAATCACCGGTGTCAAAATAGCCCTCATCGTCCAAGGCACTCATCTCGGATTTGAAGTAGCGCTCGATCACGCTGGCTCCTTTGACCTTAAGATGGCCGACGACGCCACGCTGGCGCGGAAGCGCGAGTCCGTTCACGTCGGTAAGTTTCAGGTCCAATCCCATGACGGGGCGGCCGGAAGCCCGCGTCTCGGCCACGGGGGCGTCGGGTGCGGTGATGGTGCCGACGGGCGAAAGTTCGGTCATGCCCCAGCTGGTCTGCACTCTGGCCCCGAGCCGTAGCTCCATTCTGCGGATAAGTGCGTCCGGGCAATTCGCGCCGCCGATCAGGATCCGTTTCAGGGCGGGCAGTTCTCCGCCGACTGTGTCGAGATGATCGAGCAACCCCAGCCAAAGCGTCTGGATGCCGGCGGCCACACTCACGCTCTCGTCACGCATGATCGCGGCGAGGCTTGCTCCATCGGTGTGGCGACCGGGCAATATCATTTTGGCGCCTACCGCCGGCGCGGCGAATGGAAGCCCCCAGGCATTCGCATGAAACATGGGCACGGCGACCAACAGAACATCGCTGCCGGTAAGTGCAATGGCGTCTGCCTGCAGGGCGCGCAGCGTGTGCAGATAGTTGGAGCGGTGCGTATAGAGCACGCCCTTGGGCAGACCTGTAGTGCCTGAGGTGTAACACAGTCCCGCCGGGGTCTCTTCGTCGAAGCCGCCCCACGAGCACGCTGCGCCGTGCTTTTCCAGCAGAAATTCCAGAGCCCATATGTCCGCCGGAAGCTTGCGCAGCGCATCGTCATGCGTACCCTCGCCATCCATCACGATGATATGCGCGAGATTGGGACACAGAGGCGCGAGATCCTGAAGGAGCGGCGTGAGGTTCGACGCCACGGCGAGCGCGCGATCGTCCGCCTCGTTGATCATGGCTGCCAGATGGGTCAGGCCGAGACGCGGATTGAGCGTGTGGCAGACCATTCCTGCGCCCATGAGCGCGTAATACATTTCCAGATGATGCTGCGTGTTCCAGCCGAGTGTGCCCACACGGTCGCCGAGACACAGCCCCAGCGCCGCGAGCGCGCCCGATAATCGATTGCTTCGCGCCCTTAAGCTCGCGTAGCCCGTACGCCGCATCGCGCGACCGCCGTTCGCGGTGACAATCTCATGATCGCCCGACCATTTGGCGGCGTGATCGAGAAATTTGTCGACGGTAAGAACGAAGCGTTGCATGCGCAGCAAACTACATTGGTGAAGATGCGGCCGCCCGGCTGTTATGGCAAGGCGGCCGCGGCTTCGTTTTAGAAGCTCGTCAGGAATCGCAAGCCGAATTGACGCGGCGGACCCGCGAACCGTAGGCCCGAATTCAAGGCGCCGACATAGTGTTGGTCGGTCAGGTTCGTGGCATATAGCGTCGTGACGAACTGCGCGTGCGCCCACGCCACTTGCCCACCCAAGATGCCGCGCCCTGACAGATGGTCGCCCAGCGCAGGATTTTCGAACAGCGTTGCCCACTGCGGAGCCACGTACCCGAAGTTCACGCGCGGCGTCACCGCGTCCGCGGCGCCAAACAGAAATCTGTACTGTGCGCCGAGGTTAAAGCTGAAATTTGGAGCGTAAGTTTGCGAGTGTCCCGTCAGATCGATGCACGACGCGCTCGAGGGTCCGGCGCCGGGATCGCAGGGCGTGACGCTGGCGATGCGCGGGTCGGTTGCAAAGAATCTGCCCAATGAACTGTGCATGATGGTCGTGCCGGCATCCAATGCGAATTGCCCAAAGACGGCTTGAGTTTGTGCTTCGAAGCCGTACAGATGGGTGGCGTTCGGGTTGTTCAGCTCGAAGCCAAATGTCGGAAATTGCGGATAGCCGACGATGACCTGAAAATTCTTGTAGACGTCGTAGAATCCGTCAACCTGCGTGCGCAGGTGTCCGTCAAATCCGGTGACCTTCCAACCCAGTTCGTAATCCATCAGCTTCTCTGAGTCGAACGCAGCAGGCGTGCCGATGCCGACCGGGACGTTGAGGCCACCCGGCCGAAATCCCGAGGAGGCGAATGCGTAGAGGAAGTTATTGGCGTTGATCGTCCAGTTGAGAGAAATCTTACCCGAGGTATTGACGAACTTCGCCGTTTGCTCGTCGGCCAGCGGCAATCCGTATTGAAGCACCTGCACATGATTGGTCGTCTTCGCCTCTGTGTGCCGGCCGCCGATTTGTAGTTGAAAACCCGGCGCCAATTGAAAACTCAACTGCCCGAACCCGGCGAAGGCCGATTCTGGATTGGTGCCCTGCAAGCGGTACTCGGTAAGCGGATTTCCGGGCGGGGTTCCGATCAGGAAATAATAGTTGGGCACAAAATTGTACTTGTCCCAGTCCGCGTAAGCGCCGACGACCCAGGTAACAAAGCCCGTGTCGCGCGAAATGATATTGAATTCCTCGGACCAAAGTGTTTCGTCGACCGAGTCCGCGAAATAGCTGTTGCCGACATTCGTGCCGTCCAAATCGGCTTGATATTGAGTGTTGCCTTTTTGGTAGCCGGTAACGGACCTGAGCGTCACGCCGTCCGGCAATACATAGTCGACCTTCAACACCGTGCGCCCAAATCGATCCAGCGCTTGTTGCGGCGAATTCGCGCCGATATTGAACAGATCGTTGGTGGCATTGAACGGATCGGCAGGGTATGCGCCTAAATTCAAATAGTTGTAATCAGTCTTTAGCAGAACGGACAGAGAGTCGCTGGGCTTCCAGAGCAGACCCAGGCGAAAGCTGCCCATTCGAATGTTGCCCGGGTTTCCGGAGTAAGCGGCGCCGTTCGGGCCGGCGATCGTATAGAAGCTGTCGCGAGATTCGCCGTTGAATGCAAAGCGTGCTGCCAAGGTATCGCTGATCGGCAAATTAACTGCGCCTTGCAGCCCATAGTCGTTGAAGTTGCCAACCTGACCCTGCAGGTAACCATTGTATCCGCCGCCGATTTTCGGATCGTTCGTGGTCACGAATACGGCGCCCCCAGTGGCGTTCTGGCCGCCGAATGTGCCTTGCGGGCCACGCAGTATTTCGACATTCGCAATGTCGTAGTACGGCTCTTCTTGGAAATATCCGGGAAAGGTAGCAATGCCGTCGCGGTAAGTGACCACACCGACGGTGGTCTGCGAATTGTGCTCCGCCTTTCCGACGCCGCGAATGTTGAAATCAATGCCTTGGCCGAAGTTGTCGATCGTCGCGCCGGGAGTGGCGAACTGCAGCTGATCGACAGTAGTGACGCCCATGCTGGCAAGTTCAGTGCCGCTCAAGACCGTTGCGGAGATCGGCGTGTTCTGCAAATCCGTGTGGCGACGCTCGGCCGTGACCACCACCTCTGCCAGTTGATCCCCCGAACTCGCTGCAGGTGCGGTCGTCACTGTCTGTGCGGTAGCAGGACAGCACCAACCTAAGACGACCACGGATGCACTCAAGCACAATTCTTGGATCTTCATGGCTCCCCCTTCTGTTGCGGATGCGCTCTCTCGGCGCCTGGAGGAATCCTTACATTAACTAGTTACACAGTCAATATTCATTCTTTCGATAGCGAATGTAAGAACCGAACGAAAAGGCCGCGCCCGATCCCTTCGATCCCGCACAGGACCTACATGGAATTAATAGCTATAAATTCAATCGGTTAGATAACTAGGAGCGCGCTGACGATCCTGCCAATTCTCGAGCTGCGCGGCTGTCGGGGTGATCGGCTCCGAGGGATTTCTCCAATTGATCTGCGGCTTGTTGCGCCTGCGTGCGCGCTTCAGCGCTCTTGTGTTGAGCGTCCAGGGCTCGCGCCAGTGCCAGGCGCGCAAGACCCATCTTCCTTGAATAGGAGCCCGGCTCTACGGTCGCCTGCAGCAGTTGTATGGCGTGCCCGGCATCTTGAGCCGCGGCATCGAGTCTGTTGGCGGCTCGATTGATATCCGAGCGGTCCGTGAGCAATACGGGAAATAGGAACGCGCCCTCACCGCCTGATTTGATCGCGGCCTCGATCATCGCGATCGATCGATCCGATTGTCTCGTTGCCGCATCCAAGTTGTGTTCTTCAAGCGAGACTCGCGCTCGCCTATCCGATAAAGATGCGAACGCATAATGCGCGGCGGGCAGGCTCGCTTGCAACCGTGGTTCGACCTCGGCAAGCAGGGCTTCGGCCCGCTGTGGCAACCGCATGTCCAAGTACAAGGCGGAGCGCTCCATCAGGGACTGGTTGATGACAACCTCGTTCTTGAGCTGCACCGCCGTTGCATAAGCTCGTTCCACGGTTTTATCCGCTTCGTCGAACCGCGCCAACTCGCGCAGTACCCTGGCATAGTTAACCAAGACCAGCGGGGAGACGAGATCGACATTTGCTGCGTCGTGGCTGATTTCCAAAATGTGGCGATAGGCTTTGTCAGCTTCGAGCGGCCGTCCCAGCTGATCGAGTTCCAGGCCCCAATTGTTGTAAAGGACCACGGCGAAATCCGTCTCGTCGAGCCCCAACTCGGACAGTAATTTCTCAGAGCGCTCGAACTCGGGAAGCGACTTCAGGTCCTGGCCCGCTTCGCTGTAGGCCGAGGCAAGATCCAGTTCAGCGTTCATCTCGTCCACGTCGGTGCGCAGCGGCGAAGCCTTGAGCTCGTCTAAGGAGGCCCGTGCTCGCTCTATTCCGGCAGCGCCATCTCCACGCGCTCTGGCAACCTCTGCGCCCGCCCGCAAGCATTGCGAATGCTCGAGTGCAAATCGAGGTTCGCCTCCCAGTTCCCGCATCCCTTCCTGATACAGCGACTCACCGCGATCCACTTGCTCATCGCGGGCTACTATGTTGGCGAGCGCGCATGATGCACGCCCGCGCAGCGCGGCGTTCTGCAAGCCGCGGGTCAACTGATAGGCAGCTTCCAGCACGCGGCGCGCATCGACATTTCGATCGCGCACAGAATAGTCGTTGCCGATCCAGATCATGAGGTCGGCGCGGCGATCTGCGTTGGCGGCCTGCTGCTTTTGCACAATGCGCTCCGCACGCGTCAGCAATTCGTCCGCTGACAGCGGCTTGCCGGATGGCGATGCGTCGGAGAGCAGGAAATCCAGGAACTCATCGTGCTCTTGATTGCGCAGCAATTGCCGAAAGGCGAAGTCGCGCTGATCTCGCGCCGCTGCGGCTTGGACCAAGGTCCCAACCAACCCGCCAACGATGCCAAAGACGGCCAGCGCCGAGAGCGCAACAGCCACGCGGTTGCGGCGAATGAATTTTGCGCTCCGGTAGGCAAAGGTATCGGGACGCGCGACGATCGGCTGATGACGCAAATGGCGAGTTATGTCATCCGCAAGCGCGGCGACCGAGGCATAACGCTGAGCAGGATCCTTCTTCAATGCCTTTCCGACTATGGTGTCGAGATCGCCTCTCAACTGCTTGGATAATCTGTGTTGCGTGCTGGAGCGATTGGCCGCGCTGGCCGCGGTGAGCTTGCTGTCGGCCAAGAAAGCCACTGATGGCCGTTGCGGCTCAGCGCGCAGCGTCGAATTCATGAGTTCCGCAGCCGTCAGCGGGCCTTCCCCGCCAGGGTGGCGCCCTGTCAACAATTGATAAAGCAAGATCCCCAACGAGTAGACATCGGTTGCCACGGTAATGGGACCGCCGGTTAGCTGCTCCGGTGACGCGTAGGCAGGCGTCAGCGAAACGCCGGCGTCCCGAGTCAGTCCGGCGTCCGCGTCCGCGTGGCCATCACCTTCGAGCAGCTTTGCAATGCCGAAATCCAGCAGCTTGACCTCGCCGGCCGCGGTAACCAGAACATTTGACGGTTTGATGTCACGATGCACGATCAGATTGGTATGCGCGTGCGCCACTGGAGCGAGCACTTCCAGAAAAAGGTTCAGCCGCGCCTCAATCGGCAGGCGCGCCGAGTCGCAAAATTGATCGATCGGCATGCCATCGACGTAGTCAAGCACCAAGTAAGGATCGCCATCGGCTGTCATCCCGGCATCGATGAGCCGGGCAATATTCGGATGAGTGAGACGCGCAAGCAATTTGCCCTCCTGCAAGAAGCGCCCCGACCCACCGACCCGGGACAATATCGCGCGCAAGAATTTGAGGGCAAAGCGCCCCTCGAAGCGTCCATCGCTGCGCAGGGCGAGCCAGACGTTTCCCATTCCGCCCTGCCCGATCAACGCGCTGATCGTGTACGGACCGACCTGCCTGCCGATCCAGGAGGAATCCGCTTCACTCGTCGCGACCGACCCTTCCAGAAATCCCAGTCGAGCGGCGTGCTCTTGGGTCTCGAAGTAGTCTCGGATGAAGGCTGCGGCCTCAGGATTTTCTGCCCCGAGAGTTTCCAGCCAGCGGCGACGCTGCGGCTCATCCATGTCCAATGCCTGCTCGAGCAGCGGGGAGAATCTCTGCCAATCATCCTTGTTGAGCATGGCCTTATCTCCTCGATCCGCTCCATTCCAGGTAGGACTTGAACTCCGCCTGCCCCGGCATGCGAATTTGAAACTTTCCGCTCATGGTTGAACCGTTAAGCTCATAGCTCAGGCGAAACTGCGGGCCTGCGCGCGATTGATCGGATAGAAAGATCGCGCGAAACGGGGAAGGAGTCGATACGTCGTAATGGATGACATGCCCTTCGTTGTCAAAATAGATCGCTTTGTATGGTTGGCCCGGTGCGTCGCTATACACATATAAGAGATCTCCATGCTCGCAATTGAAGTCCGCGGGACCTTTGCAAGCTTCGCCGCCCGAATGCCGCGCGACTATGTGGTTTTGCAATTCCAGTTGAAACGTATACGTACCCGATCCCGCGGCATTCGCGGTTCCGCCCTGCGTCCTGGCCTCCCAGGTGCCGAACAGAAATTGCAGTGATCTCCAGGGATCCGCATTGCCTTCCGCCGCGCCCGCGTTGGACGTACCGAAGCTGGGTATGGATAGAAGAATACAAACGGTGAATATTTTGAACACGATTCTTCTCTCTTTCTTCGCCAGAGTAATTCTTACTTCAGCAAACATAATGCGTCAGACCATGTAATTTTTACAGCTTTTCCACGCCGCGATCCACGTCGCAAACAACGCTCGCGCGATTCTGAATTAGCGCGCTAAACTGCAGTCGAAATCATCATGCTGCAACTGCGCCTTCAATCGACCGGCATTTGCCTAGCGCTCATGGTGAGCGCTTGCGGGGGCGGCGGCGGCAATGCGCCTGGCTCTACCGCATCGATGGATCCCACCGGTTCGGGCGGGGCGCCGCCCGCCGACGCCACGGATTACTCGGTCGTCGCGCATTGGGTGTGCCGGCCGGAATCGAATGCGCCTTGCACGACCGGGCTTGACGCGGTCGTGCAAATGGCCGATGGCACCACCCAAGCGCAGCCGTTTACTCCTGCCGCGAATCCGCCGATCGATTGCTTCTACATTTATCCGACCGTTTCCGCCGAGCAAACGCAATTTGCCGATCTCACGGACAGCCCCATCATTCAGGCAGTCACGAGACAGCAGGTCGGTCGATTTTCTTCGCGCTGCAGAGTATTTGCCCCGATCTATCGCCAGGTAACGAATTATGGCCTGAGTCACGGAGGCTCGGAGTCGACGGGGCCCGACGACCCTCCCATACAAGATGTGCGGGGAGCCTGGGCCTACTACCTCCAGCACGACAACAAAGGCCGCGGCGTCGTCATCATCGGGCACAGCCAAGGGACGATATTGCTTCAGCGGTTGATCGCGGAAAGCATCGATGGAACCGCCAATCAGGCGTTGTTGGTATCAGCGTTTCTCGCCGGAGATCCGTCGTTGGCCGTGCCTCCGGGCGGCGTGGTCGGCGGCACGTTCATTCACATCCCGACCTGCGCGAGCGCAGCGCAGACCGGCTGCGTCTATGTGTGGGGCAGCTACCTCGCCGGCGACGTTTCGGCGCCTCCGATATTCGGCCAAGCACGGCTCGACGGGTTTGCCAGCGCCTGCGTGAATCCGGCCGCGCCTGCCGGCGGTTCTGCGGCGCTCAAGTTTTATTATCCGGGCGCAAATCCTCCGGCATGGGTGGAAGCGATCGGGCAACTCACCGGCCAGTGTCAAATGGATGCGAATGGAGCCAACACATTCGTCGTCACCGTGCTGCCGGGACAGCTCGCCGCCAAAAACACCGCCACATTGACCGCAGAAGAAGTGGCGCCTGGCTGGGGGGTTCATCCCTACGACATTCCCCTGGTCCAGGGGAACATGCTGGATGTGCTCGATGCCGAAATTGCGACCTGGCAGGCACAACATTAATCAGTGCGATGAATTCAGCGATCGCGCGATCAGTGTTGCGATGGCATAGGCATCCCCATGTGGCTGGGTGGGGTAGGAACCGGAATCGTGGTTCCACGCATCCCCCAATGCGAACCAATCTATTGGCTTGGCAGAAACCCCCGAACTTAATTCATTCTCCAGCGACGCGAAATAGGCCTGCCAGCGGACGCGGTAGTAATCGCGCGTGAGTCCAGCCCAGTCCTTATTCCCGTAATCATGCAGGTCGGCGCCTTCGCTGGCTTTTCGGTCGCCCCAGGTCGTGAGTATGGAGCGTGCATCAAAATTGAGCCGCGCCGCCTCCCCAGGCGTGGAGGCCCAGGACGAGGGAAATTCGAGCCAAGTGCCGACCAAGAAGAACCGGCTCGAGGCAAGCAATTGATCCTGCAGGTCCATCAGGGCCAGCCAGCGCTGAGTCAGGGACCGAAACTGCGAAAGTTTTTTCTCATCGAACGCTGATTTAATGCGAGGCAACAGGACCCGGCTTTCGTTGGCCAGTGATTGGCGCGCAATATCCACGAGATCGTACTGGTAAGGTTCGCTGGCGCGAAGGTGCGGCGCGACTTCGAGCATGTCGGGCAGCGCGCGCTTGAATTCATCGCCGTCATAGCGCATGCCTTCGGGCGACCAGTTCGATGCTCGATTGACCGTCAGGCTGGGCTGTGCGTTGAAGAGAGATTCCTGCGCGGCGTCGCGTTCGCTATTGAATTTGACCTCATCGACGCGGATGGCATAGGCGGTGTTGAGCAGCGTTTTCCATGCCGCAAGCGCGTGCGGATCCTCGGCTCCGTATCGACGCCGCACATAAGCGGCCGTCCATTTGGCCGCATCGAGCGGCTCGCTCCGCCAGGCCATCTCGGTGAACAGATCAAAGGCGAATGGATTGGTATCCATACCCTCGGTAAATACCGCCGTGCCGGCCATATTGCCGTTGGTCCTTGCCATGCGCTGCAGCCGTCCGCTGATATTTTGCACGTTCGCGCCCAAGGTCGTGCGGCCGCCGAACTCCCAGATGCCGCCGAATAAGAACGGCGCGCCGCGAAAGTCTTGCAGGCGATCATCGCGCGGCACGCGGTCGTGATCGATATCCACGATGAGCAGGTGTCGGCGATCAACTCCGCTCAACAGCTCCTGGCGCGGATTCCCCTGCCATGCCAGCATCATCCAACTTGCAGCGGGATGGGCAGCAGTGAGCGCCCGCTGAACGTCGCCTGCAGCCTCGGAAACGGGCACATCCCCTGACTCACCTCCCTCCTGGAACACCTCCATGTCATAGATGCTGCTGTCGCCGAACAGCTCATGCTGGTGACGGTAGAACGCGCTCGCCAATCTCTGAAACATGGGGTCGCGCGGATCGAGCCATCCGGGCCGCGTGAATCCCGCCCATTCACCTTGTGCGATCACATGAGCGCCCGGGAATTTTTTCTGAAAATCGGCGGGTACGATGCCGTAGAAGCCCGGCAGCACCGGGGTAATTCCAAGCTCCCGCAGGCGCGCAATGATTTGCCGCGCCGATGTTGCGCGCATTCGCAGCAGCTCACCGCTGATCGGGCCGTTGAAGCAGCATAAATTACCCATCAATTGCCAGTTCTGGTGCGCCGGTTGCGTGATCCAGCCGCGGACCTCCTCGTCCGTATATCCGACATCGCGAAATGTTTGGTAGAGCACCGTATCCATGCCGCGTTCCACGATCACGGCATTGATGCCGGACAGCGCAAGCACGTCCAACTCATGCTCCCAACGCGCCCAATTCCAATAGGGCGCGGTATAGCCGTCGACATTCTGGTTGAGCGCATAGCGGTACGCATAGGGGGTTTCCCCCTCGATGACAGACGCCGGCAGCGGCCACTTGCGCGCCGTACCGAGCCGAGTCCCATTGGTGGAGATCGCAACGCGCGCCACATATTTCAAATACCAGTTCACCCCGAAGAGCAGTGAGCTCGGCGTCGTGCCTTCGACCTTGATGCGTCCGTTAGCCGACCCAATCCGAAATCGCTCACGAGAGGTCTCTGCCGGCATGACGGCCAGCTCAAACTGCGCCGCCCTCTCCCCTAGTAATCTCCTAAGGACATTTTCCTCGGGCAAAACATTGAAGCCAGAGGTTTGCGCTGCGGCGGTGGATGCCGCCAAGAACAGCCCGATACCGCCAAGGCAAAATCGCAGGGCACATTTGCCAAAGCAAAGTTGACTCAAGGAGCGAGTGAACATCTTACAAGTCTAGCGCACTGGGTGGGCCGGCAGAGACCGAGCAGCGATTGAGTTACACTGAAACGCGTGATCGATCGATGAAGAAATTTTTTGTTGCGCTGGCCGGCGGCACGGTGCTCCTTGTCGGGATTGCCTTGTTGATCCTGCCCGGCCCCGGCCTGCCCATCGTTGCGGCGGGCATCGCTATTTTGGCAACCGAGTTTCTCTGGGCACGGCGCGCGCTCCGAAATGCAAAAGGCGCCGTCGCCAGAGTTCGGCGGCGCTCGGGCATTCGCGCATGGCTGCGCGCTCGCAGGCGCCAGAAATAAATCGCTAGATTGACTTGACCTCGCCTCCATCCATGCGCAGTTGCGCACCTGTCATCCAACGCGCTGGCGGCGAGACGAGAAAAGCCATGAGTTCTGCAATTTCTTCCGCCTTCCCGTAGCGTGCAATCCCAGCGTCTTTCGGAAACTTTTCCGTGGCGGCCTCCACCGTCATGTTATGTATCGACGCCCAGTGCTCGAGGTACGAGCGGCGCCGGCCGGTCATCACAGGTCCCGGCAAAACGCTGTTTACCTGCACGCCATCGACTATCCCGCGGTCGGAAAACGCTTTCGCGAGCGCCACGATGGCGGCGTTGATCGTTCCAACGGCGGCATAAGGGGCCTTGGGAAACAACGCCGAGTTTCCGGACATCAGAACCACCGCTCCGTTGGCCTCCTTCAGTGCCGGCCATGCCGCGAGCGTGAGCCGCCGCGCGCCATGAAGCTTCAAGGCAAGACCCGCATCCCATTGCTCGTCGGTCATTTCGAATAGATCGATCTGCGGCACTGCACCGGCGATGTTGAGGAGCGCGTCGATCCGGCCAAAGGCCGCCAACGTCAGATCGACGACCTTCTTGGCGGCTGCGGTATGCGAGAGATCCAGTTCAACTATCAACGGCTCGGCGCCCGCCGCCTTGACGGCGGCACCGGTGGCTTCGAGATCTCCTCGGGTATTAAAAATCACTCTGGTCGCAGGTCCTAATTCGCAAGGAAATCACGAATTGCAGCGGCAATTTCATGAGAGTGAGTTTCCAGGGCGAAGTGCCCTGTATCGAAGAATCGAATGGTTGCGCTAGGGATGTCGCGCTTAAACGCCTCGGCACCGGCCGGCAGAAAAAACGGATCATTCTTGCCCCACACCGCCAGCAGATTTGGCTTGTGCGTCTTGAAATATTTTTGGAAAGAAGGATAAAGAGCCACATTGCTCTTGTAGTCGGCGAACAGGTCTAGTTGGATCTCGTCCGCGCCGCGCCGGGCTAAATAGTAACTATCGAGCGAATAGCCGTCAGGCGACACCGACGCGGCATCCTGAACACCGTGGGTGTACTGCCAGATTGTTGTTTGCGGCGCCAGCAATGTACGCAGCGCCTCGCGGTTTTCCCGCGAAGGGTCTTTCCAATAAGCGCGAATCGGGTTCCACCCGTCGCTTAGGCCCTCTTCGTAAGCATTGCCGTTTTGGGAAATGATGGCGGTGATGCGCTCGGGGTGCTGCGCAGCGATACGGAGCCCGGTCGGTGCGCCGTAGTCGAACACATAAATCGCGAACTTGTGCAAAGCGAGGATTTCAGTAAAGCGATCGATCACTTTCGCCACATTGTCGAAAGTGTATTTGAATGCCCCACGCTCGGGCATATCCGATTGGCCGAAACCCGGCAGATCCGGGGCAATGACGTGAAAGCGGTCGGCGAGCAGGGGGATCAGATCCCGGAACATGTGGCTCGCGCTGGGGAAGCCATGAAGCAACAGTAGTTTTGGCGCATCCGGCGACCCGGCTTCGCGGTAGAAAATTTTCAGGCCATCGACATTGGCGCTACGAAATTTGACGGACATTGGATTTTCTCCTGGCATTTTATCTGTAACCTGTTTAAATGTTATTGAGAGGTTACATGTGCCAATGTAACTTGTCAAATACCGCTAGAGTGGTTACAGTGAATCGATGAGCGACCCTCCGCCCGCCATTCTCATCGCTGACTCCCGTGCACTGGACTTTCTGAATTCCATCGCCACGCCGGCAGACACTGCGGTCGATTGGATCTCGGATGGAACTGGACTCATGTCCTGGTTTCGACAGACAGGCTTGGTTCCGTCCGATGTGTTGAAGGCGCTGCAGGCTGAAGCAATGCCGGGGGAACTCGATGCGGTTGCGGCGCAGGCTCGCGCACTACGAGAATGGTTCAGAGAATTTGTGTTGCGTCACAAGGGGCGACCTCTGAATGCTCGCCACCTAGCGGAGCTCGAGCCCCTCAACAAACTGCTGCAGCGGGATGAGGCGTTTTATCAGATCAGCGCCGGCCGCAGGACAGGGCCCGGCGCACTGCTCGGCCAGATGACGCGGCGCTGGCGATCCCCCGACTCCTTGCTGCTTCCGCTCGGAGAGACTCTTGCCAAATTCGTGTGCGAAGAGAACTTCGTGGACATCAAAGCCTGTGAGGGCGCCCAATGCACGCTGCTGTTCGCCGATCACACTCGAGCCCGTGCGCGCCGGTGGTGCAGCATGGGAATTTGCGGCAATCGCGCCAAAGTGGCCGCGCATCGCCAGCGACTGAAGGTTGCTCATTGAGCGGAGCCGAATCGCACGGATATCCGGCAGCGCTCCTGTGATCGGATCAAACCCCGCGCACGGCGGCATGCGCGGGCTTTGTTACGGACTGCTAAATCCGAGCTAATATCACTTCGGCTTTTTAAATCGATACAGGAATTGATCGGTGTGGCCGCGAACGGAAGCGTCGAACACACCCTTGGTGTGATCATCGCTCGGGTTGGCGAGAATCGAGCTCTCGGCATCCAGCTTGAAGCCCGCCGCCAACACATCCGCCTTGACTCTCGCCGGATCGATTCGGTGCAGCGTATCGGTCGCGCTGATGCCCGACCCCGCCGCAGCGGTGTGATCCAGAATCACGTACACACCACCCGGCTTCAGGGCTGTAAACACGGCCTTGTTGAATGCGGGTACATCCGCAGGTCCCATGAACTTATCGTAGAGATCGTGGTAGTTCTGCCGAATGAATACGGCATCGAGTCCCGAGGGCAGCGGCGTCGCGATCGGGTCGTCGCTGACAATGACATTGGGCGACTTCGCGGCGAGCGCCTTCATCCGATCCATGATTTGGGGGTGCCCCTTGACGATCTCTGCAGTCTCGACGGCGTAAACCTTTCCGGTGGGCCCCACGGCCTCAGCCAGCGATCCGGTCAAGCGGCCGCCGATGATATCGGCCACCTTTTCCCCCTTCTTCAGGCCGATGAATGCAATAACCTCGGGCACCTTCCAGGCGGGATCGAGGGCCGGAGCGGCCGGCGCCGGCGATTGCGACGATGCCGTCGTGGCGACGCCAATTGATAGAGCCAGCAATAGAGAAAGCGCGACTTTTTGCATATGCAGTCCTTGTAGTAATTTCAAAGTGACGAGCGGCCATGAGATCCTCCGGCCACAGAAAACGCTCTATTTTAAAGTGTAGGATACCCGCATGAAACCGGTAACGCGACGCGCCTTCAGTCTCGCGGCCGCAGGCTTGATCGCGGGGCCCCGATTGGCATTCTCCGCTGTACGGTCAGTACCCATGCTTCTCGACCACATTCTCCTGGGCTGCACCGACTTGGACGCCGGTATCGACTACGTCTACCAGCGGACAGGAGTTCGTGCAGCGCCCGGCGGTGTGCATCCCGGTGCCGGAACAAAAAACGCGTTACTATCCCTGGGTAAGTCCAGATATTGGGAAATCATAGCGCCCGATCCGCTGCAGCCGGCATCGACCGACCCGCGTCGCTTGGCGAGCTTGAAGGGCCCGGCGCTGGTCGGGTGGGCGATTCATCGGCACGACTTAGACGAATTCGCGGCGCGTCTGCGGCGCGCCGGCGTCGAATGCGTGGGTCCGAACCCAGGCTCTCGAGCTCGTCCGGACGGAAGCACCTTGCGTTGGAAATCGCTGACTCTAAAGGACGATAGCGGCGGAGTTTTGCCGTTTTTCATCGAATGGGATTCCCACTCGCTTCATCCGTCATCAGATGCGCCCCCGGGATGCCGCTTGGGCGATCTTCGGATTGACGCACCGGACCCAAGCGCGCTCAAAGCGCTGGCCGCCAAGCTCGAGCTCGAAGTGCAGATCCGGAAATCCGATGAGTTGCGGTTGGCCGCCACCATCGTGGGGCGCAAAGGTCCGGTGCCTCTGCTTTCTCGCTAGCCGCGCGGCAGATTGTCAAGCGCCGCGATCATTCGCTTGCGCATGGGCTCGTCCGGAAGTGCGCCAATCCCACCGGAGAGATCTTCCAGCATATGATTGGGTTGGCTCGTAGCCGGGGTCACCACGGTCATCGCCGGGTGACCGATGACAAATTTCAAGAAGAATTGCGCCCAAGTTTTCATACCGGCCTCTTGAGCCCAATCAGGGACTTGGGCCCCCGCCACTCGCTTGAACAAGTTACTGCGGCCGAACGGCACATAACCCATCACTGCAATGCCGCGCTCGATCGCCAGCGGCAGGATCTCCTTTTCGACCTCGCGATCTTCAATCGAATAATCCACGCCGATGAAATCAATGCGTTCGTTGCGCATGCACTTCAGCAGTTCAGAATATTGGCCGGAAAACGTTGTGGTCACCCCAACATAGCGGATGACACCTTGACTCTTGAGGTCCTTCAAAACAGTCAGCTTGGTTTGTAGATTCCCCAGATTGTGCACCTGGATCAGGTCGATTTTTTTGACTCCCAATCTCTTGAAAGATTCTTGAACCGCCGCGCGTGCCGACGCCGAATCATCACGGCCATAAGATGGCTCGGTCTTCGTCGCCCAAAAAATCTTTTCCGCAATCCCCAATTCTTTGGCGATGCGCCCGGCCACGGCCTCGGAGGCGCCATAACTCGGAGCGGTATCAAATACCTTTGCGCCCCGATCGATCATCAGTCTTAGCACCTCGGTGAGACCTTGTATCTCGCTGTGGTTTGCTGACTGCTCAAAAGAGGCGGCACTCCCAAGTCCGATCACCGGAAGCCGCTCGCCGGTCGAGGGAATAGGCCGCGTGAGCCATTCCGTCGGGGCCGCATGCAGCCAGCGCGGCACGACTGCAAGCGACGCGGATGTGACGCCAAGGGATAGCAATGCTCGCCGATCAATCACAAGCGCTCGATGCTGCGGCGCACCGCCCAGGTGCCTCAGCGTATGATCGACGACTATGCGCGCGGAGTCCACATCTGCGCGGACGAGATGGCCCGGCGGCTGTCGGCGTATACACTTATAGCAATGTGATCTAAAGGATACCGGGACCGCTTGGTAGGCTAGCTTAAGATCGAGTTCTGCGACGCAATGAAACAGCCATGACCGACATTCCTCTCTACGCAACTGTCGGCCTTTTGGTCGGAACGATGGTTGGCCTCACCGGTGTGGGCGGCGGTTCGATGATGACGCCGCTGCTGGTACTGCTGTTCGGCCAGTCACCGGCGGTTGCAGTGGGTACCGACCTCTTGTTCGCCGCGACCACCAAGTTAGTGGCGACTGCCTCATTCGGGTTCAGCCGGCGTGTGGATTGGCAAATTGTCGGACGCCTGTTGCTGGGCAGTATCCCGGGAACCGCGGCGGTGGTGCTCGGTCTGTGGCTTACGCGCCGAACACCCAGCGCCGCCGACGCGATAACCTCGCGCGCGCTCGCGATAATTCTGGCGCTCACTTCTCTGGCTCTCATTTTTCAGCCGTGGCTCCAGCGGCTGGGCCTTAAGGTAACGGCGCGCTGGCTGGTGCGCGTGGATCGCCAGAAATTCCTGCTCACCGCTCTCGCGGGACTGCTGCTGGGTGTCGCAGTCACCTTGACTTCGGTGGGTGCCGGCGCGCTCGGCGTCGTCATGCTGCTTGCACTCTATCCGTTGCGGCTTACCTCAGACCGGCTGGTCGCGACGGATATCGCGCATGCGCTGCCCATCACACTGATTGCGGGGATGGGACATGCGTTTTTGGGCCATGTGAATTTCAATATACTGGCCGCCCTTCTCCTGGGATCGATCCCAGGCGTCTTAATCGCCTCGCGCATCACGCTGCGGCTGCCTGCAGGAATTACCCGCACACTGATTGCAGTGATGCTGGGTACTCTCAGTGAGCGAATGCTCTTCGGCTAATTTGAACGTAGGCCGACGTTTTATTCGTGCAGGCCGCACTCGCGCTTCAGGCCAAAGAACCGCAATTCTTCCGGCCTTTCCACCTCCGATAGCGCCCGGGTGGTATGCCAATCGCCGATCGACACATAGCCCTTTTGCCATAAGGGGTGATACGGCAGTCGATGCCTCTCAAGATAAGCGCCGATGTCGCGGTCGGTCCAGTCGAAGAGCGGATGAATTTTGTACCGTCCGCGCTTAAATTCAATTGGGGCGATCTGTGAACGCGTTTCGGCTTGCACGCGGCGCAGACCGGCAAACCATGTTCCAGCGTGCAGTTCATTCAACGCGCGATCCAACGGCTCGCGCTTATTGATGCGGTTGTAACGCTCGATTCCCACCAAGCCCTGGTTCCAAAGTTTGCCGAAGCGGGTCTCCTGCCAGGCTGGGGACGAGTCGGCACGGAATACTTTGAGATTGAGGTTGAGGCGGTCAGTCAGCTCGTCAATGAAGCCATAGGTTTCCGGGAAAAGGTATCCGGTGTCGAGCAGCACGACGGGCACTCCCGGAATAACGCTGTTCACGAGATGCAGCATCACCGCCGACTGAGCGCCGAAGCTCGAGGTCAGCACATGATCGCCGGGGAGCAGCTCGACGGCACGTTCGATGCGTTGGCCGGCTGAGAGGCGCGCGATGGCGCGATTGAGATCGAGGAGTTCCGGGACCCGTTCGACGCTAGGCTCGCACCCAAACCATCGCGAGACCTGCGCTTTGATGCCCACCGTAATGCCGCCGCTATGACCTCAATATGACCTCATGTTATCGCGCGAGCCCTGCGGCACTTAGCTCAATATCGCATGAGTTAATAACCATCAGCCGCCCGACGGGCGCCGCGTCCAGGGTGTGCCCCGGTAGGAATCCGCCACCACCCAGGCAGCGGCCGTCAGCACGCACGTGCCCACGATCTCACCCCATTGGAAAGGAGTGGGGCCGGGGCTCGATGCCATGATGGGCAGCCACACCAGCGGCAGAAACAGGCCCATTTGCAGTGCCGAGAGCGAGGCAGCGAGCCGGGCACACACACCGGTGAGCACTGCTACTCCCGCCGCTATGTAGGCAGCCCCGGTGAAATACGCCCATCCCGTATGCCACGGAAGCCAGCCCGGAATCAGCACGACGGTGAGTTTGAGATACACGAAATGAGCCAGTCCGAAATGGACCAACGCCAGGCCATAGAACACCCTCGCGATGCGTACACCCGTGTTGCCGGCGGCAAATCCAAGACGCTGCCGGTCCCAGTCCTCAGCAGACCAGACATACAGCACCCACGCGGCGGCCAGATACACCGCAGTCTCACTGCAGCCGAACCAGGAACCGACCACGGTAGGCGCGGGAAAGACTTCAGGCACTCTGAAAAAGAAAAACCAAAGCAAGAAAGCCGCGAGCAAAACCCGTGCTGCCCAGGCCGCGGAGCGACTCCAGAGAAGGGCCAAGCCGCATGCCACGGAGATGAGGGCAATGAGATACGCCAGCAGCTCTCGAGCGGGCACCCACTTCGGCACCGACCCCCAAATCACGGTGAAATCGCCTTTGATCAGGCCGAGAATTCCGACGGCGATCATCATCGCCGCAAAGACTGCATGGCCCACGCTAACGATGCGCATCAGACCAAACTTAAGCCTATCGCGGCACTTCAAGCAACCTCCACTTGAAGCCTAAATAGGGATACCAAGCGGGAGCGCTGGTTCGGACGTGATAATGTCCCGGCCAGTGGATGCTCAGCACCTCCCGCGCCAGCTTAACCTCCGCGATCTCGTTTTGTCGCAGGTGCTCACGGTCGTGGGCAGCGCTTGGGTGGGAATCGCCGCAGGTCTTGGCCACGCCCAAACCGTCGTTTGGCTGCTCGCTTTCGCCACGTTCTATCTACCCATGGCCGCCGCGGTCTACTATCTCAATCGCGAGATGCCTCTCGAGGGCGGCCTTTACGTGTGGACCCGCCGCGCATTCGGCGACACCGCCGGCTTTCTCGTGGCCTGGAACGTCTGGGCTTACGCCCTCTGCACGATCGCCACAATCCTCTTTCAAATCCCGACCGAGTTCGCTTTCATGGTTGGCCCGCGCGCCGCCTGGATTCCGGAGAACCACCTCGTCGTTTTTTGCTTTCTTGCAGGCATCCTCACTGTGCTGGCGCTCTCCGCCGTTCGAGGCCTTGCCATCGGCAAATGGATTCACAACATTTCCTCGATTGCCATGCTGACTGCGTTCGCACTGCTGATCCTTGCACCGCTGTGGGCACTTAGGTACCACGCGCCGATCAATTTCGCCCCCTTCGACCTGCAACTTCCCAAATCCAATGCGACCTCGCTCGCGCTGATCGGTCAAACTCTGTTTGCGGCCGCCGGCATCGAGTATGTCGCCATCATGGCCGGCGAGTCGAAGGCGCCGAGCCGCGATATCGGACGCTCCATCCTCATCGCCTCGCCCATCATCTTTCTGATGTTCACGCTCGGGACCGCCTCCGTGCTTGCATTCCACGAGCTCACCGGCGCAACCATCAACTACATCGCACCCATCCCACAGACACTGCGGCTTGCTTTTGGGGATTCCGGCTTTGCCAATCTGATTGCGCGCCTGGTCATCCTCTTGTTGCAGATCCGCATCCTCGGTGCAGCCAGCTTCATCTTTACCGGCGTTACGCGCCTCCCCATGGTCGCCGGCTGGGACCATCTGATTCCGGTATGGTTTTCCCGCCTTCATCCGCGCTATCGGACACCGACCAACTCGATTCTCGTCGCCATCGTCATCATCGCTGCACTGCTCGTTCTTGCCTCCGCCGGCGTCCGCGCGGCCGAAGCCTTCGCCGTGCTCAACAATGCTTCCAATATTCTCTACGGCCTCGCTTATTTGGCGATGTTTGCCATCCCGCTGGTCGGGGCAAAACTGGTGCGCATGCGCATCCCGACCTGGGTTGCCGTGCTTTCCGTGGTTGGCTTCTGCGCGACGCTCTTCACGTGCGCCACCAGCGTCTATCCTTTTGTGGACGTCCCTAATCCGCTGCGATTCGCGATCAAAATCGGCGCTACCATCGTTTTGACCAACGTCATCGGATACGCCTTTTACCGCATCCGCGGGTTGTCCTCTTCTGCTACACGCCGGCAAAGCGCCGCGTAGGCGGCGCGTCGAGGTCGTCGGGCGTCAGCGCGATTCTCAAGGATTGCGCCCCCTTGAACTGCAACGATCCGCCAACTTCTTGCAGCTCATTCACACCGCAGTCCAGCGTGGCAATGTGATTTCCGGATAAGGGCCCGACTTTGCACGCAAAACCGCAGATGCCGTACGGAATCAACAGTTCCGGTTCGCTGCAGGCGCCCGCATACAGAAGAATCTGACCCGGCTTGGGATGAGTCATCGCGTTCTCGGGCTCGAGTCGAACTTCAGTGCGAAGCGGGCTCCATCCGGCCTCGCCGCTCCAGCGCGCCTGGAGAAGAACGCCCACATACGGCAGCTGCTTTAGCAGCCAAGCGGACGATGCCGGCGCACCCGGCTCAATTCTCCCGCTAAGTCGAAAGGCGCCGATGGAAAAGTGCAAGCGGACGTTCGGCATGTACGGTCTCACAGGGCCGCAGCAGGACGCACCGAATTCAACAATTCGGTCATGGAGCGATCGATCGGCGTGGTGACGTTAAAACGCATCCACTCGCTGGGCGTTTGGTGATGCAGAAAAAGACTGCCTGGCGCCAAGAGCAGGCCCTTCTCGCGCCAACGCATCGCAAGCTCATTGGTTTCAGTGCGCATGTTTATCCAAAAGAACATTCCGTCTTCGGGATCACCGAAGATCTCAATCCCGTAACCGGTCAGGAGTTCCTTGGCCTTGCGGCGCTGAAGCGACAATCGCCGCCGCAGCTTCGCCGCATGTTTATCGTACCTCCCTTCCACGAGCAACTTGTGCACAAGGCGCTCATTGAGCTGCGGCGTGGTGAAGCCGCTCAGTATCTTGGCATCGGCGAGCGTCTGCGCCCGATCGGCGCGGCAGGCGACAAACCCCACCCGAACGTTGGAAGAGAGCGTCTTTGAAAAGCTGCCTGCATAGAGCACATGCTGCAGTTGATCGGCAGCCGCCAGACGGGGCACCGGATTGTTGCAGAGGTCGGCGTAAATGTCGTCTTCGAATATCAGCAGGTCATGTTCCCGTGCAATTTTGAGGATGCGCGCAATTGCGGCTGTGGACAGTGAAAATCCCAGCGGATTGTGTGCGGCCGAACTGAGAATCAGAAGTTTCGGCCGATGTTCACGCACGAGTTGCTCGAGCATCGCAATGTCCATGCCCTCGCGGGTGCAAGGAACGCCAACCACGTTGAAGCCATGGGCCGCCAGCACGCCGTGCGCGCCGAACCAAAAGGGATCCGGCATCAATACCGTCTCGCCTGCCTGCACGAAGGCACGCAGCACGAGGCTCAGCGCATGCGTAACACCCGTCGTGAGCAAGACTTGGTCGGGGTTTGCGACAATATCCAACTGTGCCAGCCGGTACTGCACGACGGACCTAAGAGGGGCGAATCCAAAGTGGGTCGCATGATCAAAGAGCCGCCCGGCGCCCTGGCGGGCGATGGATCGCAGCGCAGTGGTGAGTTGCGCCCCATACAGCCACGACGGAGGCAGAACGCCAAGGCCCGGCCCGCGCGTCGCTGCGCCCTCCAGCATGTGGCGAGTCAGCCAGCGAAGATCGATGCGCGTGTGCTGCTCACCATGACGCGGATTCCAATTTCTTACTCGCGGGCAGACGTAAAACCCGGATCCCCGGCGCGCTTCGAGATAGCCGCTGGCAACGAGCCGCTCGTAGGCTTCAACGATGGTGAAAGGCGACACACCCTGTTGCAGCGCAAGCCGGCGGATCGACGGCATTCGCATGCCGGCGCGAAAAACCTGCTCGTGGATCCTGCTCGTCGCCCACTGCACGCATTTCTCGACCAAGGTTTGGCTTGAATCGCCCGGCATCATTTTGCGAGTCCTGCTGACTGTACGGTACCGTGCAACCAAAACTGTATAGGTACTGTATCGGTTTGCAAGAGTAATCTGCGCGCATGGCAAAAGCCAATCAGCGTTTGGCGCTCTGTCTGAGCGCTTTATTGACCGCACCCACCATGGCGCACGCTGAGTTGCTGCGCCCTGGGCTCTACCGCAATGATGCCGGTCATCTCATGTACATCGGCGTCGAGAACTCGCAGCCCGATCCTCCGGTCAACCAGTACTTCGACCCGAAGACTCAGCGCATGGACGATCTGCGCCCAGGCACGCACCTCCTGCTCCAAACGGGCATTGGGGAGGACCGCCGTGTCATTGACACACCGCAAGGTCCGATCGGAGCCTCTCTCTATTACAAGGATGTGGGTCGGCGTGGCGCCATCATCTTGATTCATGGCAACGACCCGGAAACCCGCGACATGGGCTTTCTCATTCCGTATTTCGTGCTCAACGGCATCAACGTCATCAGCTTCGACCAGCGTGGCACCGGAGACTCCTCCGGGAATTGGCAGCAGAATGGACCGGCGCAACGCGCCATCGACGCCGAGGCCCTTTACGATGCCTTCGCGGCTGATGCTCGGATCGACGCAAAGAAAGTCGGGATCTGGGCTTTCAGCAACGGCGGCTGGACGGCGCCGATTATCGCCACGGAGCGGCCGCTCGCATTCATGATCCTGAAAAGCGCACCCGCCGAAAGTATCGAAGCGAATGTCTACTATTCAGTTGAGCAACGCATGCGCCACAAGAACCACGATGCAGCCAGCGTCGCGGCGGCAATCGATACCTGGCACACGATATTCGGTGCGCTTGCCGGAAAGACCTCCTGGGAGGACGTGCGGGCGAAATACACGGCGGCCAGTTCAAAACCTTGGTTCTCCGATTCTTTGATTCCCTTCTTCTTTTCTTCGGCGGCCGCCCTGCCTCCACCGGCCGACGTCACCGACGGGATGCGGCGCGAGATTCTTTACGATCCGGGAGAAATCCTGCAAAAGGTGCGCACCCCCACACTGGCGCTTTTCGGGGCATACGATAGAAATGTCGACATTGCTTTCTCGATTCCCCGATACAGAGCGGCCTTCCACGCCGCCAAGCAGGATTTCACGCTGCACATCTACAAGAATGCGGGACACACACTGAAAGTATCGACGAATGGATTCGATGACAGTGAGCCCGAGCGCCTGACAGCGGGCTATCCGCAAATCATGCTTCAATGGCTGCGCCGGCGCGGCTTCCTGCACCATTGATCTGACACTTTCCCGCGGCAGCGGTGTTCTTTACTAGAATGCGCCCGCGAAACTTCGCACTCGGCGCCGCGCTGGTGCTCGTGTGGGCGCTGGGCGCGGCTCTGCTGCCGCCTGCAGGCGGATCGACTCCGTCCGACGCGCGAGCCTCACAATTGCAGGATTTGACGCAATTGCGCCGCTATGTTGCGCTCGATGCCTCCTACTCCAGCGCGCAGCGCACGCTCGCCTCACAGGCCATCAGCCAAGCGGAGTCCACGGCAGGACATTGGACGGCAGCGGACTTCGAACTGCAGGTCGCGCGCGTCGTCGCGCTCGCTGATAACGGTCACTCGACGATTTGGACCGACCCTCGCTCGAACCGCGTGAACCGCCTTCCCATTCGCCTGGTGCTGCTCGCAGACGGCGTGTTCGTTGCGCGCGCGAAAGGTGCTGGTGTGCCGGCACTTGGCATGCGGATCGATTCCTTCGACAACATCCCAACCGCGGACATTCTGAGGAAGTTGCGTATCTATCGCGGCGGCCTGGACAACTTGCGCAATCAGGACAATCTAAGCCTGCTCGAGTCTCCGCAGTTGCTGCATGCGGCTGGCATCGCTCAGTCGGAGCACGAAGTGACGCTGACCGTCAGCGCCCAAGGTCACACAACAAATCTCGTGCTTCCGGCGCTTCCGCCGGATCCGCATGAGGGCGGCATGCACCGGCTGCGGTACCTGGCTGCTCAGCGCACGGACCATGAAAGCGCCGAGTGGCAGAGCGCATTCCCGAAGCTCTCTGCCCCGCTGTGGCTGCAGCAGCCCGATCGGGTGTTTCGACTCGAGTCATTGCCCGCACTGGCTGCCGTCTATCTACAATTAAAAAGCAATATGGATGCCGAGGATGGGGAACGGATCGGAGCGTTCCTGTCACAAGCTCGCCGATCGATTGCCGCCATTCGGCCGCAGAACGTCATCGTGGACATGCGCTTCGACGCCGGCGGCGACTACACCAAAACAGAGTCATTTATGTCCGACTTGCCGACGATGATTTCCCCCAAAGGCCGCGTATTCGTGATCACGCATACGACGACATTTTCCGCGGGCATCAGCAGTGTCGGGTTTCTGAAGCAGTCTGCGCCGCGCAAAGTAACTATTGTCGGAGAGCCGATAGGCGACAGGCTGATTTTCTACGGTGAGCCGCGAAGCCTTACCTTGCCGAATTCAGGAATTGGCATGAGCTACGCGACTGGATTGCACGACTACTTGCACGGCTGCCATTGGTTCGGACCTTGCTATTGGGTGAATTGGCTTTTTCCCATCTCGGTGCCGACCCTGGCCCCTGAGCTCGCCGCACCGCTGACCTTTGCATCGATCGCTGCAGGCCGTGATCCTGCAATGGAGGCGATCGCTTCCGCGCTGCGGGGACTTGACATCCCATAACTGGTCAGTTATTTTTAATTCATAACCTAATAGTTATTGATCAAAAGGTGGACCATGACTGCTACCCGCTCACTTGTGATCGAAAAAGAGATGCCTCATGCGCCTGAAAAAGTCTGGCGCGCCCTTACGCAAGGCCCGCTGATCAAAGAATGGCTGATGGACAACGACTTTCAGCCGACGGTGGGACACAAATTCAGTTTCCGCGCTACTCCAGTACCCAATTGGAACGGCGTTGTGGACTCCGAGGTGCTGATAATCGAACCACACAAGCGGCTCTCATATAGTTGGGGCTCGATGGGCCTCGCGAGTGTTGTTAACTGGACCTTAACGCCGACCAGCACCGGAACACTGGTACGGATGGAGCAAACGGGTTTCCGATCCGACCAAGATGCCAACTATCAGGGCGCGAAGTACGGCTGGCGGAAGTTCATTGGCGGCCTAGAGCGAGTTGTCGGCGGGCTCAAATAAGCGCGACATCGATGCGTCGCGACAGCGGTTCACGGATGCTGAATCGGCAAGTTGGGCATTAAGAAAAACTTCAGATCGCGTTGGGTTCGCTCGTCCATTTGTTCGATCTGCTCGGCGGTATAGCAGGTCGTGTCCCTGACAATGTGCGATCCGGTAATAAATTCCGAACGACAGAACAGGCGCACGCCGTCCTTCGTGACGATGTGAAGATTGAGATCCTTGGCGGCGGCTATGCGCTGAGCATCGACATAAGAGGGATTCGGACTCGATGTGATACTAAGAGGCACGCCATGCGCAGGGTTATAGTTAAACCCAGGTCGGGCGCACGCGGTCACCGCCAATGCCGCAACAAGCATCATTCCGCGCATTCGGGATTCCTCCCAATTGTCGATCGATAGAATCGCGCACCGCCCTATCCTAAGCAAGCATTGTTGGCGGGATTGTGGAAGCTGCCTTTGCTCACGGCGCGATCGGGATTTACTGCGGCGCGAGCGGGGTTGTCTTCGAGAGCTTCATCGGTTGTTCGCCGGGAATGGCAGTGCATTCGCCGAATATCGCATGACCCCGAAAGCGCCCTTCGGCAGCATGGCCCCATCGATCGGACACGGGAGCCAAGACAATGGAATCTCAAGTGAAAATGCCTGCGGCTAACCGGCTCATTGCAGGTACGATATCTGCCATTGCGGCGGTGCTTCTGGGCCTCGCGTGTTCAGGGGTCTTGAATGCGGTCGATCTGCAGCGCAGCTGGCCACTGGTTTTGATCGCGCTGGCGCTCGCGCAGCTGGCGCTGACGATGCGCAGCCCTCGTTTGAGAGGATTGGGGTTATTACTGTTGGGCAACTGGCTTTTCATGAACACCATGACTGACTGGTCGTATGAACAATACTCATTACCGCTGCTGCTGGTGGGCGTCAATTATTGGATAATCGCCCGCGGTACCCCGCGTGCGAAGCGCTCTTCCTTGAAGATGGACCGTCATGTCGCCTGATATGCAGCAACCCCCGCCCCCGCACAGACCCGGCTCGGTTCCGAGGGTGCTGATTGGTGCGTTTCTGGTTTTGATCGGCCTGTTGCTGGCGCTCGAGCAGTTGGGATGGATGGAGGCCTATCATGTGATGCGCTTCTGGCCGGTGCTGCTGGTGCTGTATGGCCTGACGATTTTGCAGCGTGGCGGACGCGGAGTGGTCGTCGGCACTTTCGTGGTGCTCATCGGCGCCTGGCTGCTGCTCAACACGCTGCATCTGCTGTACCTCGAGCCCTGGCAGTTTTTATGGCCCCTGATCCTGGTGGTGGTGGGTGCGCGCATCCTGATGCGGGGCCGCATGCCTATGCAACCGCCTGTCCAACCGCCGCCTCCACCCTCCGGCGAGGGCTATGCGCCTTCCGTCGGCGCGGCTCCCTTGAGCGGATCGCCGCCCGTATCCAATCACCTGTCGCTGTTCGGCATGATGGGCAGCACCAAACAGCGGGTCTCGGGTGTGATCTTTCGCAGCGCCGACATGACCTCCTTCATGGGAGGCTGCGAGCTCGATTTGCGCGATGCGCTGATCGGCGCCGATGGGGCCGCCTATGTCGAGGTATTTGCGCTCATGGGCGGAAGCCACATCATCGTCCCGCCCAGTTGGAAAGTGGTCGTGCAGGTGACGCCCGTCATGGGAGGCGTCGAGGACAAGAGCCGGCCGGTCATGGGCGGGAATCAGTTTCTTTACGTTCGCGGCACCGTCTTGATGGGTGGCGTCGAAATCAGCAATTGATCGGCACCGGAGCCAGATACTGACATGCATCCTATTTTCACCAATGGGAAGCAGATGGCCTTATATGTCTTTGGCTACTTGCCCATCGGTGCGTTGCTCGTGATCGGCTTCGGCCACGCAGGTGCGTGGGGAACCGCCACGGCCTTTTTCCTCCCGCTCAGCATGCTCTATGGTTTTTTGGGAATGACCGCGTACTACGTTTGCCGGGCATTCCCCATCAGCCAACAGTATCGAATTTGGCGAGCACTGCCGGCTCAGGCCACGGCCGCGGTCACGGCCGGCGGATTTTCCGTCGGCATCGCGTGGGCCTGGTCGGCGATATTGGAATCCCTGAACCTGAACGTCCAACCCAAAATGTACCTCGATCAGCCGTGGACGCTGTTCGCCGTGGGGGTGCTGCTCTTTGGATTGGCGATTGCGTTTCACTATGCGCTCATCGCATCCCTGGAATCGCAGCGGTCTGAAAGTCAGATTCTCGAATCCAACCTGTTGGTGCGCGAAGCGGAGCTTAAAGCCTTAAGAGCGCAGCTCAATCCGCACTTCCTCTTCAATAGCCTGAATTCCGTTAGTGCGCTGACGGCGACCGATGCTGCCGCCGCTCGGCATATGTGCCTGTTGCTGGCCGACTTCCTGCGCGATACTTTGCGATTGGGTTCCACTCAACGACTATCGATGCGAGAGGAGTTCATGGTGTTGCAGCGTTATCTCGCGATCGAGCAAGTGCGCTTGGGCTCGAGATTGAGCGTGCAATGCACCGGCAGCGATCAGGCCATGCAAGAAATGATTCCCGCGCTGCTCTTGCAGCCGTTGGTCGAGAACGCCGTGGTCCATGGGATTGCGCACCGCTTGGAGGGAGGCACCGTGTCGATCCGCGCCGAGTGCCGCGATTCGGTGCTGATCATATGCATCGAGAATCCCGCTGATTCCGATCGGCCCCGCAGTCAGGGCAGCGGCTTGGGCCAAAACCTGGTGCGGCAGCGGCTGCAGGCGCATTACGGAGCGGCGTACCTGTTCGAGGCAATCGAGGCGCAAGGCACCTATCGGGTCAACATCCGCGTGCCTCTCGCCACCGCGGAAGCCGCGGCATGAGCGAGAGCGAAGCGCTAACCGTGATCGTCGTCGATGATGAGTCGCCGGCGCGAGGCCTGGTCCGGGAATTTCTGGCAGATCATCCGGACATGCGGCTGGTGGCCGAATGTGCCAATGGCTTTGAAGCGGTCAAAGCCGCCAATACGCATAAGCCGGACCTCATCATCCTGGATGTGCAAATGCCGAAGCTCGATGGCTTCGAAGTGTTGGAACTCCTGGGTGCCGAGACTCGAGGAGTCATTTTCACCACCGCTTATGACAGCTATGCACTGCGCGCCTTCAACGTGCATGCCGTCGATTATTTGCTTAAACCCTTCAGCGCCGAGCGCTTTGCCGAGGCGTTGACGCTCGCTCGAACACGCCTGCGCAAGTCGGAGCCGGTGCCCGCGCGCGAACTGCTGGAGACCCGCCGCGATGGTGCTGCGCTCGATCGTTTGCTGATTCGTGACCGCTCCAACGTCCATGTCATCCCCATCGATCAGGTGGATTTCATCGAGTCCCAGGATGATTACGTGTCGATCCGCGCGGCAGGCAGGAACTACTTGAAGGAACAGACGATCAGTGACTTGGAGCAGCAACTGCCGGCGAATGGCTTCGTGCGCATACATCGGCGTTTCCTGCTGAACATCTCGCGACTCGCCAAAATCGAGTTATCGGAGAAAGAAAGCCGCATCGCCATCCTGCTGGACAAGACCCAATTGCCCATATCAAGGGCGGGCTACGCAAAGCTACGGACGATCTTGGACCGCTAGAAGCAGGTGTGCATCCAGGAAAGTCGCGGTGGCGTGATAGGCGCGCAACCAGGACTCGTGACGCAGGAAGCCGTGGATCTCGTCCGGAAAGATGAGTTCCGAATAATCGACGCCCCGGGCTCGAAGCCCCTGCGCCAGGCGCACGGATTCGGAAAACGCCACATTGTGATCATCATCTCCCTGGATGATCAGCACCGGCGAGCGCCAGCTGTCGAGCGATGCGATCGGCGATGCTGCGATGGCCGTGGCAATTTGCGCGGGCGTTGCATCCGCTTCGTAGAACGGATGGTAATCGCGCTGCGCCAAGGTCCAGTGGTACCAATCGTGCACGCCATGCAAATCGACCCCCGCCTTGAAAATGTCCGAATTACGCGCCAGCCCGAGCGCGGTAAGGTAACCGCCATAGCTGCCGCCCCACAGGCCGATCCGATTGGGATCAACGTCCGGCCGCGAGCGCAGATACTCAGCTGCCGCAAGCAGATCATTGTATTCACTGGCGCCGCTCGCCCCGGTCTTTTCTGCTTCGCGAAAATCCAGGCCGTAGCCGATGCCGGCCCGATAGTTCAACGACAGGACCACATAGCCTGCGTTCGCCAGATACTGATTCATCGCATAGGCATTGCTGTAGTAATCCATGTAATGCCAGCCCAGCAACATTTGGCGCACGGGCCCGCCGTGCATGAAAATCAGCGCCGGATGGCGTTCTTTTCCGGACGAGGATGCAAACAAGATGCCGTGTGCCGCGATGCCGGCTCGCTTCGGCAGCAGCACGGATTGCGGTTCCAAGAGCCGCGCCGATGGAAAGTCCGCCGGCAAGCCTTCGGCTGGAAAATCCACGGGCTTGGAGTCGGGCCTGACCACCGCTGCGTGGGTGGGGACGCGCGCGTCGGCACGAAGGAACGCAACGGTCGTGCCGTCGGCGAGCAGAGCAGGCTGGGTCTCAATGCTGTTGCCCTGGGTAATCGCATGCCGCGTGCCGCTGAGCGGATCGAGGCGCGTCAAATGGCGCCGATCCGCATCGCCATCGTTCGCTGAGTACACCAGACTTCGTCCATCTTTCGCGGCGGAAACAAATTCGATTTCGAATGCGCCGGGAGTCAACAGGCGCGCGGTTCCGCCGGCGGCCGACACGGCGTAAAGATGCAGCCAGCCGTCGTTTTCGGCGGGAAAGACCAACGTTCCCCCAGACCACATGAGTTGCACGTCGGAACTTAGAGGGTGAAATACGCTGCCGGCGCCCTGCGGCGCGCGATAAACCTCGCGCGACTGACCATCCTCCAGTGACACTACGCGGATCGACCAAGACGGGCCGGTTCGGTGCGGCACGATTTCCACTTCATCGGGCATCGACGGGATGCGCAGATATGCGAGGCGTCGTCCGTCCGCAGACCAACGCGGCTCAAGGTCCGTGGACAGGCTGGGATCCAGCCAGCGAATCGACTTATCGGCAAATCGATACAGCCCAATGAAGCTGTGATCGCCGCGATCGCTCACGAATGCGAGCATATCGCCCGCCGGTGAGAAACTCATGGCCGCGACGGAACCGCGGGCAGTGAACAATGTCTCGGCTTTCGAATCCTTTTGTGCGCCGATGGCGTACACGGTGCCGCCACGCAGAAACAGGATCAGCTTTCCGTCGGGAGAGACCTGCGGCGAGTGACCTTCGGCTACGCGTTGAGGTTCGCCGCCGGCCAGATCGACACGCCAGATCTCCTGCTTTGCGCCCCCGGCCAATTCAGCCGGATTCGGTGCCGGTTTATCGGGATATTCAATATCGCCGCCGCGCACGAACAACAGTTGTTGAGCGCGCGGAACGAAGGTCAACTCACTGAGTTCCAAACCATCATCGGCCGTGAAGCGGGTCACTGCGGCACTCTTGAAAATTCCGCCCTCTCCGCGCGCCACCCAGATGTTGCGGCGGCCCCCGCGGTTGCTGGACCAAGCAAAGGATTGAGCGTCGGGCGCGGCGACCAGGGAGGAGGCAAACGGCCCGCTCATCACTTGATCGATACTGAAATGTTGCGCCTCGGAGAGAGAGGCCACCAGCAACAGGGCGGCGCCCGCCAGCCACACACCGAACAGGCGTGAAGAAACAGTTGAGCAGTTAAGCAAATGATACTCCGGGGATGCGCGCAGCTTGAGCTGCCTCAATCATAGACGTAGAGTAACCTCGATGCCTCTAATTGATTTATAGAAGCGCTGGCACTCTTCGGGGCGCCGAGTTAACTGCTTTTCCGAAAGGCCGCTTCCCCGGCGTCAGACACCTCGACCCATTTCGGATCGGGGGCTGCATTGGGGACGTAGCAATCGTGCCAATTCCACCACTTGTATGGTCGGCTCTGGGGATAGCCCTCAGGCGAGTCCTCCCACGTCTCCTGGCGCCCGAGCGCCGTCATGTCCAGGTAGCTCCAGACGCTACCCATCGCCTCATCGCCGCGGCCGTTGATAAGATAGGTGCGCAATATACGCTCGCCGTCGCGGATGAACGCATTGTGGCCATGCCACTCATTCACATCGAAGTCGGTGTCGAACCCATCGGTGATGGTATACCAAGGCATTTCCCATTCCATCCGCGCCTTAAGGCGCGCGATGTCGGTTTGCGGCGCGCGCGAGGCGTACACAAGCGTCGTGTCGCGCGCGTTCAGGTGCGAAAGGTGGCTGACTTGGTCCGCGCCCAAGGAGCAGCCAATGCAGGCGTGTTCCGGCCAGCCGTGCACGCCGGGCTCAAAAAATGCACGATAGACGATCAACTGATGGCGGCCGGCGAACAGGTCGAGCAGACTCGCTTTGCCGTCCGGCCCGTCGAAGATATACGTCTTTTCCACGGCGACCCACGGCATCCTGCGCCGCTCGGCGGCCAGCGCGTCACGGGCATGGGTTAGGGCTTTTTCCTTGATGAGAAGCTGTTCGCGCGCCGCCTTCCATTCTTGCGGAGTAACAATCATCGGCGTCTTCATGGTGTGCTGTCCTTGGATGTTGCTCATGCAGCGATTTTGCGACGAGACTTCACACGGCGGGAGTAACAAGTCTGGCGCGATTCACGCCTCGGCACGCCGCTCAATTTCCGCGGCATCGAGGTCTTCGGTCCAAGACAGCAGCACCCAAACATGTCCAAAGGGGTCGCGCACAGAGCCGGAGCGGGCGCCATAGAACATATCGGTGATCGGTTGAATCTCCTCGCAGCCGGCTCGCGTCGCTCGCGACAATAATGCCGCATTGTCGTCGGTAAAGATGTGCAGGCCCGCGGTGCAGGCGCCAAGCTTCTTTGGATCGCCATAGATACGAGAGTTGCTCGGATCGCCGATCATGATCACGGAACCGCAAATCGCAATCTCACTGTGCACGATTCTGCCGCTTTTGTCCGATATTCGGAATATTTCTATAGCGCCAAAAGCGTTCTCGTAAAACTTAATCGCATTGGCGGCGCCGTCCACATAGATATGGGCGACTATGGCATTTCGATAACGGGCCGGCCTAGTGTTCATGAGTCGCGAGACACTAACTATTGATCCAACCGGCGAGGTCCGCATTGAGGCGATCGGAATGAGTGAGCAGGAGACCGTGGGGTGCGCCTTCGTAAATCTTCAACTGACTTCCCGAAACCATGGCGGCCAGCCGCTTGCTGGTCAGCTCCAGTGGGGCTGATTTGTCTTGCGCCCCATGGATCAGCAGAGTCGGCAGCTTGATTCGAGACACATCTGCACGCTGGTCGGTTTCGGTTATCGCGTGATTGAGGTCGACCAAGCCCTTGAACGAGGCCTGCATGCCGAGATTTGCGATCCATGCCACCGTTTCCTCGGAAGTCTCGGGAGTGACGAAGGAACGAGCGTTGCTGACGAGGAACTTGGGAAAATCCCGCAGCCACTGGCGACGGCGCTCCTGCAAGTTGTCGGCATCGATGCCGTCGGGATTGTCGGGGGTCTTGAGCATAAAAGGCAGTGCGGAAGAAATTAGCACCAGGCGCGACACGCGCTCGGTACCGTGGCGGCTGATATAACGCACGATCTCGGCAGGCCCCATGGAGTGCCCGACTAGAACCACATTGCGCAAATCGAGTCGATCAAGAACCGCAGCCAGATCATCGGCTAGGGCGTCGTAGTCGTAACCGCGTCCCGGGTCGCTGCTGCGGCCGTGGCCTCGCTTGTCGTAGGCAACGCACCGGCATTGCGCCGACAGAGGAGCCATCTGGTATCGCCACACATCGCTGCTGACCGCCCAGCCATGAACGAATACCACCGGACGACCGTTCCCCCAAGAGCGGCAAAACAGGCTCGTATCCTTGGACGATTGGATCAGGCTTGGAGTTTCCCTATGCGGCACAGAGTGGCTCTTCCTTTCCGAGTCTTGCGCGCGCCCAGCTACGGGTGCCAAAAAAGAAGCACCAGCAATCGTCGAGTTGCGCAAAAAGCTGCGTCGCTGCATGGGCTCCGGTTTCATCATCGATTTCGAGAAAACCGTAAAGCAACTGGCCGGCTTGCTGCAGAGGAGCAGGGCTCGCGTCGATGTCGGGCTCGGTCCTACAGACAATTTTGCAATCGGAGTATCATCAGTCCCGGCCCCCGTATGCGATTTCTACCACTCTTTTGGTCCGGCATTTGGCGCAAACCTGGACGGACGGTACTGATTTTCTTCCAGGTCAGCGTCGCCTTCGCGCTGTTCGGCATGCTCCAGGGACTAAAGACGGGCGTCGATCATGCCGTTGCGGCGGCACGCGCCGATCTTTTGATCGTGCACAGCCGCTTAAGTTACCTGGCCGACTCATTGCCATTAGGTTCAATCGAGCAAATCAAAACCGTGCCCGGCGTAAAATTGGTTGCTCCGGTGGACATCTTCGGCGCCCACTATCAAAAGCCCACCGAGGGACTAGGGGTTGTCGCGATCGGTTTGGTCAAGGATTGGTCCTCAGCGTTCACTTACACGATTGCACCCAACTATCTTGAGGCCTTCCAGAAGCTGCGTACCGCGACCTTGGTCAGTGATGTGCTGGTAAAGAAGTATGGCTGGAAAGTCGGCGATCGCATCCCATTGATGTCCAACACCGCGCAACTCAGCGGATCGACCAATTGGGCGTTCGATATCGTGGGGACCTTTAGCGATAGCGACTTGGGCGGGGGACGCACCATCATTTTGATCAATTTGGCCTATCTCGATGAGGCCCGCGCGCTCGGAAAGGGGACCGTACAGCATTTCAATGTTGCGGTTGCCGACCCCAAGCAGGCAGTGGCCGTGGCCGAGGGAATAGACCGGCGCTTCGCCAACTCGCCCCAGGAAACAAAAACCGAATCATTGCAGGAACTGGCACAGTCCCAGATGCAGGCGATCGGCGACATGAACTTCCTGATCCGTGCGATCGTCGGCGCCGCGCTGGTCGCACTGCTGTTTGCCACTGCCACCATGATGATTCAATCGGTGCGCGAGCGCACGCTCGAGCTTGCGGTTCTAAAGACGGTCGGATTCACCGATCGCGCGGTGTTCCTGCTCATCCTGGCGGAAGCCTTGCTGCTCTGCATCGGCGCTGCCGCACTTGGACTCGCGGTCGCAACGGCGGTCCTACCGGTCGCAGCTAGATTCATTTTGGGACTGACAATGCCTAGGATCGTCATCGTCATCGGCTTGGGCTTTGCCGTGGTCGTGGCGCTGATCAGCGCCGCCGTACCGGCCGCACTGGCGGGCCGGCTCAAGGTTGCTACGGCGCTGGCAAGTGGCTAGGTAGCGGCATGGGCTTTATCCGGCAATTCCTGGCGATACTGCGTTTAAACCTGTCGGGCGCTGCGCAGCGAACGGGTTCGGTGCTCACGATCATCATTGGCGTAGCCTGCGCCGTCGGCGTGCTCGTCTCCATGCTGGCGATGGGCACCGGAGCGATGAGCCAGGCAATGGGGAATGCGCGCGACGACCGTGTGACGCTGACCAGCACCGGCGCCCGCAACGTCCAGAGCAACATCCCCCGGGATGAAGCGGTTTCCGCCCGGGATCTGCCCGGCATAAAAAGTGGCGCAGACGGCGCGCCCATCGTGGTGTTCGAGTCCCTGGTGCCCATTGAAGCGCACAGGCGGGTCACCGGGGTCCGAGTCTTCTTTCCGCTCGTGGGCACCAGTCCCGCCCTCGCCCAGTACCGGCCAGAAATTCATTTTACGGGCGGCCGCGAGTTCAAGCGCGGCTTGCACGAGCTGATCGCCAGCAACGCTTGCGGCCGCCAGTTCACCGGGTTCGACATCGGCGACCACCGTTCGATTCGCGGCATCGACTGGATCATTGTCGGCCGCTTTGACGAGGGCCAATCGCAGCAGTGCAGGGTTTACACCGACGTCGAAACGCTGATGTCGGCGTTCAACCGCAACACCTTCAACACCGTTTCGGTGATGCTGCAATCAGCGGCGGACTACGACGCCTTTCGCAACGCGCTGCAAGCCAATCCGACGCTGCATCTTGAAGCACAGCGCGAGCGCGACGAAGTGCAGCAAGATTTCAAGCAGCTGAAGGGCATCCTGGACTTTGCCAGCTACTTCGTCGGCACCATCATGGCCATTGGTGCAACCTTGGGTGCAGTGAACTGCCTGTACGCAATTGTCGACTCGCGTCGCCGGGAAATGGGCACATTGCGCGCAATCGGGTTTGGATCCGCGTCGATTACCGCATCCATTCTGTGCGAGTCGCTGATATTTGCTTTGCCCGGCGCGCTGCTTGGCGTTGCGTTGGCATGGGCATTCTTCAACGGGCTGGCCGCGAGTCCTTTCGGCTTCAATTTTCGGTTGTCGGTAACCCCATCGCTGGGGATGGTCGGAATCTTTTGGGCATTGGGAATGGGCTTGGTCGGTGGACTTCTACCCGCGCTGAAGGCGGGTCGATTGCCGATTGCCACGGCGATCCGCGCCGCTTGATGATAGTGGCTGCGAGAAATTGATCGCGACGCACCGTCGGGCCGACCAGGATTCCCAAACGGGACCGCGCAACTGATAGCATATGAGCTATGAACATCGCAAAACCGAGCCTTAAGGCAATGGTCCTGCCGTGCACCTTTCTCGCTGCGGCGGCGCTCGCCTACCCGGTCAAGGCCGAGGAGTATGTAAAGACCTATACAGTAACCGCCCAGCCGACTGTTCGTATCCGCGTTGATGACAGCAAGGTACATGTCATCACGTCGGATTCCAATCAGGTGGAGTTTCGAGTGACGTCCGAAGGATTCTCGGCGGTCAAGATCGGCGGCAAGCTGCACATCGATTCCCAACAGAGCGGCAATCAGGTGGAACTCACGGTGCGCGTGGCTCCGGCATTCGTGATCGTCAGCACCAAGCGGCTCAGCACGGAAGTCCGCATGCCCAAGAATGCCGACCTGCAACTGGAGACCAGCGACGGCCACGTCGACTTGTCCGACGTGAACGGCAACATCGTTGTTCATACTTCCGACGGCGCAATCAACGCGTCGCAACTCACTGGGACGATCGAGATACGCAGCAACGACGGCGACATCGACGCGGATGCACTTACAGGCACGTTCAAGCTACATAGCGGCGACGGCAAGATAAGGGCCACCCATCTCGATGGGAGATGCGATGCGTCCACGAGGGACGGTTCGATTCATGTCGCCGGTCGATTCGATTCGCTCGACGTCAAATCAAGCGATGGCGCTGTGACTGCCCGCGCGGAAACAGGCTCAAAGATATCCTCCGGCTGGAACATCAAGACCACGGATGGCCGCATTGACCTGGACATTCCGAAGGTGCTACAGGCAAACCTCGACGCGAGCACGCGAGATGGAAGCATTTCCTTGGGCCTTCCGGTTTCCGTCGAGGGCGAGATCGGCAAGAAAGCGGTTCACGGCACGATCAATGGCGGTGGCTCGACGCTATACATCCATACCGGTGATGGGTCGATCCGCTTGAACGGAATCTAGAATGCCGAAACGCTCGCGCCGAGCTACTCAATTGAAAAATGCGAAGGCTCGGAACTCAACGCTTTCTCGCTCAGCCGCCCTCGGATGAGTTGGGTCGATGAAGGCGGTGTGCGGGGTAAATCGCGCCCTTCCGTCCATCGCGCTATCGTAATTCTTAAATAGCCAAACCTCGTCGGTCTGCATGTCCGGGGCATAGTACCAACGATGCCCGGGATTGAAGGCAAGGTAATATATTTGGCCGATGCGATCCGGATAGATGAGATCTGCCGACCGGAAGTCGCCCTGGTCTACCGAAGAGGCATCGCATATCGCAAGAGGACAGTCTCGCAGCGGGCCCGCAAGCGGCCGCCAAACGTTGATAGCCACCATTCGCTGGCCTAAAGCCGGAGTCCGTCCCAGCACGGCGGCAGCTCTTTCCCGCGCGGACCTGCTGCTGAAGTCGGTGTGAATGTGGAAAACCGGCCGTTTGACATCATTCGCGGCCAGCGCCTTTGCGGGACCTTTGCGGCCTCGGATGTTGTGGTCGAACACCACGACGTCCGTCGCGCCGGTCGCAGATCGAATGAGATCAGCTGTTTCCGGATAGCCTGCCCGGCGCAGCTCCTTCTCATCGTAAAAGCTCTGCACCGAACTCTGATGAGTCAACAGGCTCGCGCCTTCTGCGTCGAGCCGGAGCGGCTGCGGCGATTGCCGTACGTCGTATATGTCCACGACGTGCTCCACAAACTCGATGTTCGTTTCTTCCGTCCCGTGCGGGGCATAGGCAAACGCGAACAGTTGGCGATCGCTGCTTGCCGCGTAATACACGGAGCTTCGCACTGTGCCGTCATGGGGAAGTAAATTCGCAGACATGGTGACCTCGTTGATTTCCTTGATTCCGAGAGCTAAGGACGAATTGGATTCAGCCGAAGCACAATCACAAGGTACTCTCAAAGGCTCGTTGCGAGCCAAAACCTCCTTAAGCAGCGTTAAGCGGGGCTTAACCCGGCAATTGGCAACCGCTCCTCAGTTTTTGAAGCGGTACTTCGCTGAATTCGAAAGCTCAGAAACGCGGTCAATGTCACTCTTGGAGCCGAGGTACTGCCAGCGCAGCAACGCGATCGGCACGTTGCCATTCGCCCATAAGAAGTCATGAAAGGCACGCAGACTGAATCTGTTGCCCTGTTGGAGACGCGCATCCGTCAAAAATCGCGTGATATCGCTCTTGCCAGTCTGGTAGGAGAGCAGTACTCCAGGCGTAAGCGCAAACGCGGTGGTACCAGCCTCGGCCATTTCATGCCCCACGCCTACTGAAGCGTCGAGAAATCTCGCGCCATCATCAATACTGAACTCGCCCAGAGCCAGCTTGATGTCAAGCTCAATTCCGACGGCTCTCAACAACATAAATCTGTAGATGATCTCGCGTGCCCGCCGACTATCTTGGAATAGTCCCGATTGCAGCATCATCTCTTCGCAATAGAATCCCAACCCTTCATTTGGGGACGAATCATAGAAGTGGCGACGCAGGGGATCTGGGTTCGCCCAAGAAAGTACCAATTGCAGATAGTGTCCAGGCACTCCCTCGTGCAGAATAATCGGCCGTGGATCTTTCGCAGTCGCATCCCAAAAGAGGTCCAAATTCGACGACGGCGGCGAAACGTAGCGAACGCCATCCTCCTGTAGCCGTGTGGCTGAAGTCAAGTCATCCAATTCGCCGAACGCGCTCAAGGCTGAGAGATACTGCGGGGTATCCCGGAAAACATAGTGTCGAACCCAGGCCGGCACCGTAAGGATCTGGCGCCGGCGCAAGAATGTGCGTATCTCCCGCTCCGCGTCTTTCCCCCTCTGCATCATTGCATTTGTGTTGGGGACACGCCGAAGTTGTGGCAGGGAAAGATTGCGATTCTCCTCGAATATCTCAAATGCCTGCGCGCGCGCGGCTTCCTGCCGACCTATCGTCAGCAACTCTTCCAAGGTGTGCGGGAGCAATGCGACCTGGTGCACGAAGTAAGTTATCGCCTCTCGCCCAACGGCAAATTGCGCAGGCGAATTCGGCAGCCGCTGTTGGAGCCACGCGCGATATTGCTCCAGGGAGCCTGCCGCCCGCGCCGATGCCTCATTAAATTCTTTTGCGTTGATCGTGGTTTGAGGCTGTAAGCCGGCAGCCACGGCGTCCAGCTCCTGCCTGATGTCGGCCAGTGCTTCGATGGCCGCTTTGACAAAGGGCGCCGGAGTGGTGCTGAGATTCTCCTCGGCCGAGACCATGATCGAAGGAATGTTGTCAATTCTGCTGAGAATTTCGACGCTTCTTGACCGGTCGTAAGGTCCCGGCACTGCAATGGCCTCGAGAACCGGCGTGACGCTTTGCTCCAGGTAGAAATTCGGATCACGACTCCACCTAGGATTGATATCCAGCTCCCAGTGAACTCGCGCAAAAGCGGAGCCGAGGAGCTTATAGTCGACTTGAGCGGCTATGGGTAAATTCGCGCTGTTGACGGATTGAAGCCGCACCTCAAATTGCTTCAGGCTCCTTCGTCTTGCTTCGATGGCCGCCGCGGACCAATCACGTTTGTTGGTGTCTTGGCGTTCAATGCGTGGAACGTCATCGCCGGTGAAGGGCGCATATTTTGCCCTCCAGTCCCAGAAGTCCCGGCCAATCTCCTGCAGCAGGTCCAGCGCAGGTCGTCCGCTCTCCTCCGCCTGCGAGTGATTCGCATGCCGCTCTTCAATGCCCGAATTGCTTGAGTTGACCGTAAACGCAAAAGCAGAGTCATAAGAGGCAGCGCACAGAGCTCCGATTCCGACCAAACCGAGCGCAATCAATGCCGCGCCGCTTTTTCTTGTCAGCGCGCTTTTCATGGCCGCTGTCCTTTCTTAAGCTGACTTATTCACAATATAACCGCCCATCCAGCCAATTCCCGCCATCTCTAGCTAACCGAGGCGAAAGACAAGCACTTATGACAGAGATGCGATCTTCCTTGGAACCCTTTGAGCAGGGTCATAATAGAATGTCTCCTCCGCAATGCGTTCGCGCTCCCAGCGCTGGTAGGCGAGTTCTTCCATATGCGTGATGGTTCCGTCGCGCCACTCGAAACGAAAGATCCAACGGATCACAACAAAGTCGCCATTCACAAAGACCGGGCGAACGCATTTTGAGACGATCGATTTTGCTCGCGCAATAACCTTGCGCTCGTTTGCTATGTGCGCCTCTCTGCCCACCCTCGGCGCCGATTGGTTTTCCTGCATAGAGCTGTGTTCAGTGTAGAACTCCTCGCACGCTTCGGCGTGCGCGTTTTCCTCAACGCGCGCGATAAAGCGTTCAAGTGTTTCAGCGCTTGGCATAAGATTGCTCGCTCGTTGAAGAACATGACAGAACCGTCAAAATGGCTCATGGGCTCACACTCGTCAAGCGGGAGATCCCCCGGGTGGTATCCATAAAAATCGTTCGAATGGGTATTGATCCCCCTGGCCCAGTATTCAAATATGGCAAAGGACAAGTAGCCCAATGCTCAGGTTGTTCGCCGCGCTTCATGGTGCGGGAAGAATTTCCGAACGGCGTGGTCTCGGAACTCCTTAGGATTGATGAGTAACAGTGGAGGACTCACAAAAATGCTGCGACACCTATTACCGGCGGCCAACGGCAAGATTTCGTGGCGGATTCATTGCTTAGGCTTGTGCCTGGTGCTGATCTGCGGCGTGGTGAGGGCCGCAGAAGCGCTACCTCCAGACGCTCTGAAGGCCATTGACTCAGGGAACGGACAGTGGGTTCCGGCTCTCGTAGAAAGGAATGCAAAACTCGCCTGTCAAGTCTTTGCTGAAAATGCCGTCTTTATTGCTCCGGACGGAACTGTGACCTCGGGCACTGCCGCCTTCACCGCGGAGCTGCAAAGGCGCTTCGACGCGGGATTCAACGTTACCGGAGGCAAGGTAACCAGACTCGGCGCACATCTTGTCGATGGCGTGATCGTTGAGTGGGGTCGAAGTATTCTGACCGTCAAAGACAAGGACGGAACGGAGCACAAGGGAGGCGGTGATTACCTGGCAGTCTGGAGCAAAACCAAAGATGGGGTATGGAAGATCGCGCGCAACATCGCAATCGGAGTGCCGCGATGACCAAGTCTCTGATGGCCGCCGTGACCTTGGTGCTGAGCATGGCGCCGCTATTTCCCGGTACCTGGGCAACCGCAGGATCACCGGCGGTTGCGACGAACGATATTCATGACTTTGAGCAAACGTTTTCAACGGCGCTGCAGCACAACGATGTTCTGGCCATTGATGCTTCGACTTCAGATGATTGGCAAATAATCAGCGGCGATGGGCGGGTGATTTCAAAGAAACGATTCTTGGCCGTCATTTCAACGGGAGATCTCAAGCATGAGAGCATGTCCGGGGACGAGGAGACATTAAGGCGCTTCGGGGATGTGGCCCTAATCACACGCCGCACCCACAGCGCAGGCTCTTACAAGGGCGTCGCATTTCGCACGGATGAGATCGCAACTGATGTAGTGGTCAAAAGAAAGGGCCGATGGTTTTGCGTGCTCACTCAGCTCACGACGGTTGTTCAGCAATGATAACTTAGCTCTCCCGTGAGTCCGGCGCCCGGACTCGACTTGCAGAATCTGGTGCTTCGCCTGCGGATGTAGTAATATCTACGCATGATGTCGTAGACACTACCTATGCACCCATGCCGCCCCCTTCTGCTGTTCGCCGGCTTAGCGATGATTGCGCTCTTTGCACCTTTGGCCGCGCGCGCGCAGTCCGATGGTCTCACCCTCGTTAAGGCCGCTAGGCTGCTCGATCCGCGCACCGGGAACGTCCTCTCGCCGGCGGCGGTATTGGTCGAAAACGGCAAAATTAAGGAAATCGGCTCGCCTTCGCGGATGCAGGAACATGTACCAGCCCAGGTCAAAACCGTCGATCTCGGCGCTGCCACGTTGCTGCCCGGCCTGATCGACAGCCACACTCATCTGTTTCTCGATGTCGTCGTCCCCGCAGAGGCCGAGATCAACCGCCGAGCCAACGGCGAATTTGTTCCAGGGCTGCTCCTGGCGATCGCGGAATCGCCGAACAAGCGCCTGTTGCTGGGCGCGCAGTTGGCGCGCGAAGATCTCGAGAGTGGGTTTACGACCGTGCGCAATCTCGGGCATTCCGGCATCGATGGTGACACCGCCTTGCGCGACGCGATCAATGCAGGCCGCATTCCAGGACCCAGAATCCTGGCAGCCGGACGTAAAATTGCGCAGGAAGGCGACTACGTGCTGAATCTGAACCCGGCTCTGGCGGACGCGATATTACAGCAGGAGTTTCTGATGGTGGCAGGCGCCGAGCAGGCGCGCCAAGCCGTGCAGAAGAATTTTCTCTACGACGTCGACGTCATCAAGGTATCGACCGATGACCTGTTCACAGTCGAAGAAATGCGAGCCATCGTCGGTGCGGCTCACCGACAGCATCTGAAAGTTGCCGTGCATGCCGCCAGCGTGGCTAGCATTCAAACGGCCATCGACGGAGGCGCCGATTCCATCGAACACGGCAATGAAGTAACCGATGAGCAACTCAAGTTGATGCAAAAAAAGGGCATCTTCTTCGACATCACACCGACATTTTGGGACGGCTTCTTTCTAAAGATCATCGAGCCGAGCGTTGTAATGTCACCCGAGTGGAAAGCGAGACTGACCGCCTCTGCCGAGCGCAGGAAGCCGCAGATGGCAGCTTTCATTCAGCGGATTCTCAAATCTGGGGTAAAGTTTGCCGCAGGATCAGACATGTGCTGGTTCTATCCCGGCAAAACACGCGGCCAAGCCTCCGCGACAATGTTTAGCCACCTGCGCAACGCTGGAATGCCGCCGCTGGAGATTCTTCGAGCGGTTACGAGCAACGCCGCGGAAATGCTGGGCTGGCCGGACCGCGTCGGTGGCGTCGAGCCGGGCAAATTTGCCGATCTTGTTGCCGTCGCCGGGGATCCGCTCGCCGATATTACGGAGCTTGAGCGCGTTCGCTTTGTCATGAAAGGTGGCCAAATAATCAGGAATGATCTTGCTGCGCCTTGAGATGCAAGCGCGGCAAATCGGGAGACCGGGATGAAGTCACTTTCAGTTGCGATATTTTTGCTTTTTGCGCTGCCATCGCTGGGCAGCGCCGCTGCCGGCGACAAGATGTATGCCCGTCCGGGCCAACTCGTGCCGGCAGACGGAGCCCGATTGAATCTCTACTGCATGGGAAACGGCTCGCCCGCGGTAGTGTTCGATTCCGGCTGGGAGGATTGGGCGCCGGCTTGGGCGGTGGTGCAGCCGCGCATCGCCAAATGGACGCGCGCGTGCAGCTATGATCGCGCCGGCGCCGGTTTCAGCGACCCGGGCCCCATGCCCCGCACGAGCGTTCGCATCGCAGATGAGTTGCACAGCGCTTTGCACAATGCCGGCATTTCGGGGCCCTACATTTTAGTTGGGCATGCCTTCGGCGGCGACAATGTCCGCGTATTTGCCGACCGCTACTTGCCGGAAGTGGCAGGTCTCGTGTTCGTGGAAACCGATGCTGTCGATTTCGAGCCGAAAGACATGCAAGACGATGATCATCACGGGCAGGCCGACCTTGTGCGCCAACTACGTGCCTGCCGTGACCTCGTGGCAGCCGGTAAGCCCCTGCCGCCTCTGTCCACAGATCCGGGACAACCGCCTCGCACGTGCGCCCAGCAGTTCTTCCGCGGATTGCCCGAGGCGCAGTGGTCCCCAGAGTTAAACGCGAAGCTGCTGGAGATTGCGCAGACCAAAGTGGCGCTTTACGACGCCTACATCTCTGAAATGGAGCAGGTGCCGTGGGACGAGGCCTACCTGAAGCAACATCGCCGGTCGCTCGGCGCGCGCCCCATACGTGTGCTTTCAACAGGCAATCACGGCGTCGGCTCGCTCGGCGCCCCGCACGCGACCAGCTTAAGACACCTGAGATATGAGTATGAAACGACCCTCGCCGAGTCTCGGCTGCTCGGATTCTCCTCGGACGCCAAGCAGATATTCACAAAGAATAGCTCGGAATATATCCCGTTCGACGAGCCGGACACGGTCGTGGATGCCATTCGAGAGGTCTTTGATCAAAGCAAGAAGACCGGCGACTCCGCCCATTGAGTTTTGGTCGAAGGCCGCGCTACTTCACGCCCACGTCACGATCGAGACCTAATACGGCTCCGAGCAATACGTTTGCGCCGTTCTCGATGTCGCCGGGAAGAGAGAATTCCTTCGGTGAATGGCTGATTCCGCCTACGCTCGGAATGAAGATCATTCCGATAGGTCCGAGATTCGCCATCTCCTGGGCGTCATGTCCCGCGCCGCTTGGCATGAGCTTGCTCGATAGGCCGAGCTCTTTCGCCTTCAATCCGATCAAACCTTGCAGAGACTTGTCGGTCAGCGCGGGCGCGCTGATGTGCGTATGGGAGAAGTGAAAGGTGGTGCCGTTTAATCGCCCGATCTCGTCCGCCGCTTCCCGGGACCGGTCAAAGAGCACTTGAATCTTGCTCGCGTCCAAATCTCTCAGCTCCAAACCTACGGTGACCTTGCCTGGGATCACGTTGTAGGCGCCCGGTTCGGCTTTGATCCACCCCATTGTGCCAACCTGACGGCCCGGCACGCTGGTGACCAAGAGATTGAACTTCTCCACGAAACGGGCCGCCGACAGCAGCGCATCGTGCCGCTGATCCATCGGTGTGGTACCTGCATGGTTGGCAAACCCCTCGATCGACACTTCGCTGTCGAGAATCCCGACGATGCCTTCCACTACGCCAATCTGAACGTGCTGCTGCTCCAGCACCGCTCCCTGCTCGATGTGCAATTCGAAGTAGCCGCGGATGCTTCCGGGCAACCTTTTTGCCTCCGTGATTCGGTCAGGATCCCCGCCCAGGAACTTAATGCCGTCACGAACGACTTTGCCGCTCTGCGATACAGAATTGAGCCTCGCCGCATCCGCGCCTCGACCAATGGCCGAACTTCCGATCATCACCCCTTCTTCGTTCTCGAAAATAATTACCTGCAGCGGATGGTGCAATCGCACACCACGCTCGTTGAGAGTCTGGGCTACTTCGATCGCCCCGAGTGAACCCACATCCCCGTCGTAATTTCCGCCTTCGGGCACCGAATCAATGTGCGAACCGATGACTATGGGCTTGAGCTTCGCGTCAGTGCCGCTTCGCGTCCCCACTAAGTTGCCGGCGACATCGATGCTGACCGCGAGTCCCGCGTCGCGCATCAACCCCATGACGAATTCGCGACCGGCGCGATCGGCTTCCGTGTAGGCGATGCGGCTGACCCCGCCCTGCGGGTTCTTGCCGTATTCAGAAAGGGCTTGAAGATGCCGAACAATCCGCTGGCCATTCACGCGAGATGGCGTTTCGGCGGGCTTCGCCTCTTGCAAGGCCAAAAGCGCTAGCAGGCTAAGCAGCCACGCGCTGCGCGCTTGTTTCATGATTTCCCTTCTTTTGGCTTGTCGGAATTGGGAAAGCCGATTAGATGCTCTTACTCGGTACCTGTCCATCGCAGCTTAGGCGCATGCGTCCCGTCAGGACCGACGTTAGCTCAACTTGAAGGCCGCGAGCCTGCTGTGCGTCACGGTGAACTGAAGGTCATCGGACTGATTCGCCGCCTCGATACTTGCTCGAACCGATTCTTCTATTTCGCTCGGCGGCACCGCGGCGCTGCGATAAAACCCCTGGTACTGATCACAGCCGAGCGCCCGCAGATGCTCGAGTTGGGCCGCGGTCTCAACGCCTTCGGCAACCACCTTGAGGCGCAGGCTATGAGCCAGGGAAATGATTGCGCGGACTATGGAGGCGTCCGCCGCATTAGTCGTCAGGTCGCTGATAAAGCTGCGATCGATCTTTAGCTTGTCAATAGGGAAGCGCCGCAGGTAACTCATACTTGAATAACCGGTGCCAAAGTCGTCGATCGATACCACTACTCCCATGCGGCTCAGTTCTTCAAGGATCTCAACCGAACCTTCAGCGTTGACCATTACCGTCGTCTCGGTCAATTCGATCTCAAGGTACTGAGGCTCCAGATCGAAATCGAGCAGGGCTTTGCGTACGGTCTGCAAAAAATTGGATTGTCGGAATTGTACCGGTGATACATTAACCGCGACCCGCAGGAAAGGCACCCCCGCGCGCCGCCAGTCGCTTGCCTGGCCGCAAGCCTCGCGCAGTACCCACTCACCGATTGAAAGTATGAGCCCACTCTCCTCGGCGACGGGAATAAAATCCACCGGACTTACAAGACCGCGCGTCGGATGCCGCCACCGCAGCAGCGCTTCGACGCTGCTGATACGCCCCGACATGACGTCGCTCTTCGGCTGGTAGAATACTTTCAACTGATCCAGAGCAATCGCGCGCCGCAAATCGTTTTCCAGATCTAGACGCTCTTGCGAAAAGACGCTCATCGCCAGATTGAAGAACTGATATTCATTGCGGCCTGCCTTCTTGGCACAGTACATGGCCTCATCGGCGTGAGCGACCAGCGAATCCGCACTGGTTCCATCCGTCGGATACACGCTGATGCCAATGCTAGCCGTGGTATGCATCTCGGTGGCGTTGATGCTGAACGATTCAGCCAGCGCCTTGCCTATTTTGGTCGCGACGGCCGCCAGGTCTGACTGATCGCGGGTATCGGCAATCAGCAATAAGAACTCATCGCCGCCGGTGCGCGCAACCGTATCGACTTCCCGGATGGCACCGGACAAGCGCCGCGCGACGTGAGCCAACAGCTGATCGCCCGCCGCATGGCCCAGCGTATCGTTGATAAGCTTGAATCGATCCAGGTCGAGCGCAAGCACCGCGAACCGATGGCCATCGCGCTCGGCGTGGACTATTTCGCGGTCAAGCCGATCCATGAACAGCACTCGATTGGGCAGGCTGGTCAGGGCGTCATGGGTGGCTTGATGCTGCAGTTCCGCGTTGGCCGCTTCAAGCCGTCGTGCGTGATTTCGCGCGCGCGATTGAAGGTGGGCGTCGTAGATGGAGGTAACCAATGTGACCACCAAGAGACCCAGCGCGAACAGACCGATCGTGGCGGCCAGCCAGCCGTTATCGAATCTCACGCCGCCGCGGCAAAAGGATCCTTGCGCGAATCGAGCGGCCGCCATCGCCGTGTAGTGCATGCCGCTAATGGCAAGTCCCATGACGATGGCCGCGGCAACGCGTGCCAAACGGCGCAAAAGGGTATGTCCGTGGCGGAGCTGGAAGAATAACCACAATGCCACGAATGAAGCCGATACGGCGATGGCGACCGAGAGTGCCACCAACGCCGGGTCGTAACCGATGCCAGGGAAGATGGGGATTGCCGCCATTCCGGTGTAGTGCATGGCGCATATGCCCGCCCCCATGGCCACGGCGCCACACGCCAGGCGCCGAACGGAAAGTTGCTTGCCGCTCGTCAGAATAAGCGCGAACCCTGACGTCACGATGGCGATGGCGAGGGACGCCAAAGTGGTTGGCACGTCGTACGCCAGCGGAATCGGCACAGAGAAGGCCAGCATGCCGATGAAGTGCATGGACCAGATGCCTACGCCCATCGCCACGGCTCCCGCGGCAAGCCACAGACGAGTCGCAGGTCGTTCGCTCGTGGCGACCCGTGCCGCCAGCCGCAGCGCGGTGTAGGACACCAGCATGGCCACGACGATGGAGAGCCCGACGAGCCAGGCGTTGTAGGACGATTGCATCGACGGAAGCCCCTGCAAAACCGTTACTGCTTTACATTTAAATTAACCCAATCTGCCCATTTCGCGCTGAGAAGGGCATCTCGTTTACTGACTGGGCAGATTATGTGCAGCAACCGTCAACGCCGGACGCCGACATCATTTGGAAGCGCCTGTTGCTTGGCCCCGAGCCGAGCTAGAACGCGGTAACCTTCGCTTTCACTGTAAATTGGGTGCCCGCGCGATTCAAAACCAACATTCGAACATCGTCCGGTGACCCATGCAGCGCCGCGTAGACGGCGCCCCAATTGGCCCCTTTTAGAGGCAATTGATCGACTTGGAGCAAGCGATCCCCCGCATTGACCGCTTCAACGGTCGGCTTTCCGTTCTTCGTTGCAATCCCCGAAACGAAGAATTCACCGGCGTGGGCGCGCAGCGTCAGCCCTACCTGATCGAGTTCATGCAGATCGGGAGCCGTCTGCTTCACCCAGTACAGCATGCGATGAGGGTAGTCGATCGTCAGCCTGAAATGCTTCAGGACATTGCCGCCAATCCATCCAATCACCGGCACGGCGTTCTTGGTCGAATACCAATCGAAAAGAGTCGAGTTGCCCATTCCCTTGCCAGGTCCCGCCGCCAAAACACCGGCTTCTCTGAGACGCAGCGTGCCAATATTAATTTGGGGTATGCGGAGAAGCACGCCGGAATTTTCCGCCCCATCGCCGGACATCATCATGTTGCTAACGCCGACGGCACCGACGCCGCGCTCCCAGGAATGGTGCGTTGTAAGCCATTCTTGCGCCGTGGTCTGTCTGACCCAGCTATAGGCGGAACCGCTATCAACTGTCATCGCGTAGGATTTGCCGTCAATAATGGCATCAATCGCGATAAGGCCGGTGGTCTCGTTGATGCGGAACGGAACGCCGATGCCCTCTGGAACGATCGATCCCGGCGGAGCCAGCGTGAGCGTCTTGCGCTGGTAGTCGATAACCACTTGGTACCATTGCAAGAAACCTGCGCCGAGCGTCGCCTCGACCTTGCGGTCTGCGCCGACGGAGTACGGCTCGCCGGATTCACTCTCGACCTCAGCTGACGGCACTCGTGCCGACATGCTCCCTACTCGAATCTCCAATGGGCGCTGCTCGCTCAAATTCAAACCTTGAAACAGCGTCGATGACACCGCGACCTTGGGGCTCCCCATGTCGAGGAAGGCCAAGGCTTTGTGACTCGACCCGTCAGGCCTTAAAAAAGCCAATCGAGCATATGGTCGATTGCCATCTAGGACAATCGGCGTTGTGCCCGGAGCGGAAGCCGGCTGTGCATGACTCGAAATGGCGAGCGTCAAAAAACCTAGAAAACCGGCCGCCCTCACTTCTTTGCGGGCAAGCCGATTGCCAGTCGCTCGATTCGGTCCGCGACCTTGGTTACGCCGACATCCTTGCCGATGGCGTTGGACAGCACGGCGACGATCACTCGATCGTCCGGAAACTCCGACAACTCGGAGCTGAAACCGTAGATCCCGCCACCATGGCCGACCTTTTTATGGCCCTCCTCTTCCGACATGAACAGCGCATACCCGTATTCCTGCTTGGAGGGTTGCGCGGCTCCCGGGGGGCGGGCCGCCGCCATCATCTTCGCAATCGCAGCGCCTGAGCTTTCGCCGTCATTCAACCTGCCCGGCGTCATCATGGCCGCAAGTGAAAGGGGTTTAAGAACCTTGCCGCCGAAAAGCGCCACATCCCACTTGGCAAGATCTGCGGCGGTCGAACGGATCGAACCTGCTCCGCCCGGAATCGACATTGAAATGAAAGGGGCGTTTGTAAATTTACCCGGAGCGCTGCCCGAGTAGCCTCTGGCTCTGCCGGGAACCAATTCGGTCTCGTCATCGAGCGCGGTATGGGTCATCCCGATGGGCACGAATAGCCGGGTTTTGAGCACGGTCGCGAGGGATTCACCCGCGACCTTCTCCACGACGCCGCCCAGGATAAAATATGCCGAATTGCTATAGGACCAATTTGTTCCCGGCTCGAAATCTTGGGTCTTTGGCAGCTTGCCAATGAACTCAACCATTGCATCGGTCGTCCGGTGCACCATGCCGTCATTCACAAAGTTGGGATCCGAGGTGTAGTTATAGATACCCGAGGTGTGATGAAGCATCTGTTCCAGGGTAATGTCGTTGGCCCTGGGAAAATTCGGATAGTATTTCGACAGCTTGTCTTGCAGCGACAGCTTTCCCTCTTCGGCTAGCAACAGCAATGCCACGGCCGTAAATTGCTTGGTGACTGAACCGACCCGGAAGACACTGTCATTCGTAACCGGAACGTGTTGCTCTAAGTTGGCTGATCCGTAGCTCTTGACCAACACTGGTTTGCCATCCTTAAAAACCGCGACCTGCAAGCCGGGGCTCTCCCCCGCTGCAACCGCAGAGGCCGCCGCCTTGTCGATCGACGCGGCTAGATTTTTGACCTTGGGCGCTTGAGCTTGTGCCGCGTTCCCCAGAAATGCGAATATCGCCGCGACGGCGATAAAACCTTTAAATGAGCTATTAATGTGCTTCCCCTTAAAAATCACTGTTCAGAAACTATCCCACCTTCGATGCTTTTGCGAAAGGGGGAGCTATATTTAATCAGATGCTCATCTTTGCCTTGAATAGCCGTGCTTGCCGGCGTGAGATCTCCACCTCAGGTCCGTCACGGAGTTGAGCATGCAAACGTCCATTCACGCCTAGCTCCACCTGCTCGATGAAGTCCAGGTTGATGATCTGCCGGCGATTGGCGCGGAAGAAGCGATTCGAATCGAGCCGCTGCTCGAGCGCCGCCAGTGCGCGCCCCAGAAGCGGCTGGGTTTTTCCCCAAGACAAACGCACGTAGTTGCCCTCGGAGGTTAGCAAGCGCACGTCGCGAAGCGGCACGAACCAACACCGGCTGCCGTCGCGAACGAAGATCTGCTCGAGCGCGGACTCGGCTTGATGTTCTCTTGCCGCCTGCGCGTTCTTGACCCGGGCCAGCGCCTCGGCGAGACGCGCGGGATCGATGGGTTTGAGCAGGTAATCAAGCGCATCGACCTCGAATGCCCGCACGGCGTGTTCATCGTGCGCGGTGGTAAAGATAACGTCCGGCAAGTGTTCGAGGCGCGCCAGCAGATCGAATCCGCTGCCGCCCGGCATTTGAATATCAAGAAACAACAACTCCGGGGAGAGCGATTCGATCACCTGTGCCGCCTGATCGACGTTGCCGGCTTCGCCGACAACCTCCACCCAGGGAAACTCCGCCAATAAACGCCGCAGCTCACGCCGCGCCGGCGGCTCGTCATCGACGATGACGGCTTTCATGCTTGCATGGGAACGCGCAGACGCGCTGTTGCCACAGCGGGTTTCGAAAGATCGAGATCAAGACTGGCGCGTGCTCCAAAGAGCAGCCTCAATCGATCACTGGCGTTGCGCAAGCCGACGCCCTCATGCGTGGGGCGAGCCGGCGACGGGGGCCGCGGATTTTCGACTTCCAGCATCAGCATGTCATCCTGCAAAACAGCGGAAATTCGCAGCAGCCCTCCCGGCGGCAGTTCCGCGATGCCGTGCTTGATCGCGTTTTCCACCAGGGTCTGCAGCAGCATCACCGGAATGCGCACCTCTGCGGCGTCGGCAGGAATATGTTTCTCGATGCGCAGCCTATCCTCGAAGCGCATCGACTCCAGCTCAAGATAGTCGGCGACGATGTCCATTTCCTGGGCAAGCGTGACCAGCTCATCTAGCCGCGAGGCCAGAGTATATCGCAGCGTATTCGCCAGCCGCGTCACAGCGCATTGCGCGCGCGAGGGACTATCGGCGATCAGCGAGCGCACCGTATTCAACGCGTTAAAAAGAAAGTGCGGATTGAGTTGAGACTTCAATAGGCGCAATTCGGCCAGCTGCAGCGCGCGGGCCAATTCGGATTGCCGCAACTGCGCCGTGCGATGTTCCCGCACCGCGACGGCGGTAAAGTAAATCGCAAGCCAAAGCATTAAGACAAAGGCCCAATTGAGAATTTCCAGCGCAAGGGACACCGGCAGCGTCAGTTGGAATTGCAGAGCAGGGGCGTATTCCTTAAGAAGCGTCGCAGGATCATGCAATGCCGATAAGTCGCTGTACTGCGCCACGATGCCGAGCGGTGTACCCAAAACGAATCCTGCGATGAGGATCCGCCACGTCAGCTTGCGCAAAGGGAGCGCACTCCAACGATGACTCCGTACATAGGCTCGCAGCCCATGAGAAAGGCCCAGCCCCAGGCCATTGATCAGCAGCACTTCCAACGCGGTACGGAACCAGGGAAGCTTAAGTATCGCGATGGCGCCAATGACGGTCTCCAGGGCAAAGAGTCCCCAGCCGCTCAGTTGAAAGATCCAATAGAGCCGCTGCGTCTTAGATGGCGAGATTGGCTTTTCCGCGTCGTTCATCTTTGTCTCGTGGCGCCTAGGCGGCCTAGATTCCTCGCAGTGCAGCCGCCAACGGCGCTCTCGCGGCGCGGATGGCCGGGAAAGCGGCGCCTACCATCCCAATGAGACACGCCCATAAGACCCCAACACCTATCAGATCCAAGTCGACGGCAAGAGGAACCGAAAGCTGCGTCAGTCCTCCGCCGTTGGTGCTGACGGCATGCCCGTTGAACATGAGCCAGGCAATGCAGCCGCCCCCGGCTCCACCCAGCATCGCGAGCAGCAAAGCTTCTGCGAACACCGATACGATGACCGCTGAGGCGCCGAATCCCAACACGCGCAGCGTCGCGATTTCGACCGTGCGCGTGCTGATCGCAGAATACATGGCATTGAGCGCGCCGAAAACCGCCCCGATCGCCATGATGCCGCCGATCAAATAGGCAACGACGGACAACAGCGTGGAAAAAGCTTGCGATTGTTGCCGGAGATAGTCCGCCTCGCGCATGGCATCCACCGTGAGCGCGGGGTTGCCGGTAAGCGCCGATTTAAATTGCGCGAATGAATCCGGCGAATCGAGCAGCACCGCAACCGACTGGAACGTGTTTCGCTGAAAGGCCGATTGCAAGGTTTGCGCGCCGGTGATCATTTCGGCCTCGTGTGGATCGCCGTGACTTTCGAAGATCCCGACGATGGTCCATTCAGAACCCCGCACGGAGAGATGCTTACCCAGTTCAAGATCTCGAAATTGGCGTTGCAGGGTGCGGCCGACGATGACTTCGCGCACGGCCGCGCCAAACAGGCGACCCTCGACCAAGTGGATTTCCGGACGAACGGCCAAGGCGGCGCCGCCGACGCCGCGGAGGGCAACGTTTCCGGTGCTCCCGGTTCGTTTGAGCGGCAGCCTGACGATTGCCAGCGTTTCAGCCGATGCCAGCGGTTTGCCGTCGGTCCCGTGCTTGATACCGGGGGCATCCTCAATAATCTGGGCCGCTTCCCGCGTGATATTGCTCAAGGTCTCGAAGCTGGCGCCCGTGCTGACAACAATCGCGCGGTCTGCCCGCTCGGCACGGGTCGTCATCTGCGATAGTCCGCCGACCATGGCCAGAATGCTGACCAGCACGCCGACCACGCCGGCAATACCGATGACGATTACCGATGAAGCGCCGGCGCGTTGCGGAATGCTCTTCAGGTTCATCACGGTGACGGAGGCGATTTGCTTGAATACGCTCATTTGGGCACCTTCAGCGGCCGGCCAAGGCATCGACAATGGCCAAGCGCCGCGCACGCCACGCGGGAGGCAAGCCGCTCGCGAGGGCCAGAACGACCGCCATCACCAAGCCGGCAACGACGACTTTTAGAGGCAGCGCGGAACCCCCGATGCCGAGTGCGGCGACTACCGGGAAGACGGCGGCCGCGGCAGCAAGACCGAGGGAGGCCGCCAGGACACAGAGGAGCACGGACTCGACCAGCACTAACGCCGTGACAGAGCGGTCCGAAAAGCCGACGGTCTTTAAGATGCCCAGTTCCGAAGTCCGCTCACGCACCGATTGCATCATGGTATTGCCGGTGAGAAATAGCAGAGTGAAAAGGACGGCAGCGACAATGGCATTCGCCATCAAGCTCACATCCCCCAGTTGCCTTAGCTGCCCTTGCACATAAGCCTTCTCGTCTTGAGTCACCGTCTCATAGGCCGAATTGACAAACAGCGCGTCCACCGCAGCGCAGATTTGCGCCGATCGGGCCGGGTCATCGACCGAGACCACAAAAGCCCATACGGTCCCGCGCTCCAGCAGCCGCGCTTCGTCGAAGTAAGCATAGTTGACGAGAATGCGGTTGGCCTCGGCAGGGATCGACGGAACATCGTAAGTGCCGACAATTTGGAATTGCCAGTCAGCGCCGCCATCTTGCCTCATCACCGAGGTGCGCAGCGGTATCCGATCTCCGATCTTCCAGCCAAAAGCGTGCATGAGCGGCGCCGCGACAATGGCACCGTCGCGGGTGCGGCTCATCTTAGCGAGCTGATCGGGTACGACCTGCCATTCGGGATAGAGAGACAAGAATGCCGGCACATCGGTGGCCAAGGCGACCAGATTGTTGTGCTTTTCTTGATAGTAGCCCGCGATGCCTGCGATATACGTCGCGTGCCGGATGCCGGGCACACCTTCGATTTGGCTCAAGTACGCGCTTGGCAAGGGCTGAACTTCGCTCACGCGGCTCGCCACATACAATCGATTCGCGTTCGATCCAGAGCCAAAAGCATTCAGCCATGCATTGACACCTTGCAACAGACCGAAGAGCAGAAAGGCGATCAGGATCGACAGCAAGGTAAAAATCGTGCGCGCCTTCTTGCGCCACAGGCTGGTCCAGACCAACGGAAGGAATTTCATGCCGCGACGCCCAAATCCGCATCGATCAGACGGCCCTTGTCGAGGTGGACCTGACGAGTTGCTCGCTCCGCCGCCTTCGGGTCGTGGGTGACCATGACGATGGTTTTTTGCTGCTCGCGATTTACGATCTGCAACAAGTCCAAAATCTGCTCGGCCATGTCCCGATCAAGATCGCCAGTAGGCTCATCGCATACCAACAGCACCGGATCGGCAACCAAGGCACGCGCGATGGCGACGCGTTGCTGCTGCCCACCGGAAAGCTCCGCAGGCTTGTGCGAGGCTCGGTCGGCGAGTCCAACGAGTTCGAGCGCGGCTTTCACATTGGCGCTGCGCTGCGCCTTGGAGAGATTCGTCATCAACAACGGCAGTTCAACGTTCTGTTCGGCGGTTAGAAGAGGCATAAGATTGTAGAATTGAAACACGAAGCCGACGTGGTGCGCGCGCCACCGCGCGAGCTCGCGCGGCGTCAGCGTGTTGATATGCTCGCCGGCCACGAGCAGATCGCCCTTGTCGGCGCGGTCGATGCCGCCAATCAGATTAAGGAGCGTGGTCTTGCCGGATCCGGAGGGGCCCATAAGTGCCAGAAACTCTCCGGCCCCAATCTCAAGGTCCATTCCGTGCAGCACCTCAACGCGTTGTTTGCCGCGAATGTAGCTCTTAACAATTCCTTTCAGGGAAACGAGTGCTGCCATTGTTTTGCTCCTAATCGCCGGTACTTTCGGCCGAGTGCGCTTGCTCGGCGGAAATATACGGCGCTCAGAACAAGTGGCCTGCCGTTCATGTCGAACGGTCGATCTGCAATGATGAACGGTCGAAATCCACCCCAAATCAGCGGAGATCGGCGGCAATTTCCTGCATCTTGGGCGTTGTGTCACCCGCCCACTCGATCAGTTCAATCCGTCTGGATAGCCGTTTGCGGTCGATTTTCGACCGCCTGTCATCGATTCTCATTCAAGACTGCGCACGGCGGTAGTCTCGTCGGCCATGAAGCGAGATCCCGCAACCGTGGCAAGCGATAAGGAATCCCTGCTGCGCCAATTGCGCATCGATCGTAGTGCACTCGAAGTGCCGCGCCGGCCCGCGCGCCTTTGGTGGACGATCGCGGCGACCGCCTGTCTCGGCGGGGCCGGTGTCATCGCCTGGGATTACTCGCACGGCGAAGGCGCGTCCATCGCGACCGCAGTGGCGATACCGCTCGGCAGCAGCCCCTCCCCAACCGGAGGTGCCTCTCTCCTTGACGCGTCGGGATACATCGTCGCGCGCCACCGCGCGACAGTCGCGGCCAAGATCACCGGCAAAGTCATAGAGGTTTCGTTAGAGGAAGGCCAGCGAGTCGAGAGCGGCCAAATCATTGCGCGACTCGATGATTCAAACGTCCTGGCGGTATTGGCACAAAGCGAGGCTCAGGTAAGACAGGCTGAGGCTGTCGTGAACTCGGCTCAATCCGCTTACGAAGACGCCAAGCCGATTTTTGCGCGCAACGAAAAGGAGCACTCCGCAGCCCTGATCAGCGCGCAGAATTTTGACCAGGCCCGATCGCAATTCGATGCCGCCAAATCGGCGCTTCTAGAAGCTCAGAGTGCGCTGGATGCCGCCCGCGCCGCACGCCTCGTCGCGCAACGGAATCTGGATGACACCGTCATCCGGGCACCCTTCACCGGCGTCGTGACGGAGAAAGCAGCGCAAGCCGGCGAGATGGTCTCGCCGATCTCGGCGGGCAGCGGGTTTACTCGCACTGGCATTGGCACCATCGTCGATATGAATTCACTCGAAGTGGAAGTCGACGTGAGCGAAAACTTCATCGGCCGTGTACTGCCACATGAACCTGTCCGTATCAAGCTCAACGCCTATCCGGATTGGGACATTCCAGGCTCGGTCATCGCCACTATCCCAACTGCGGACCGGGCCAAGGCTACCGTGAAGGTGCGCATTGCCATCGATCAAAAGGATCCGCGCATCCTTCCCGACATGGGCGCACGCGTATCTTTCCTGAGCGAGCCGCAGGCGCCGACCATGGGGGCTGCCAAAGGCGGGATATGAAAAACATGTCTGGCCCATTCAGTCTGGGAAAGCGGCTCAGTTCAATCCGGACCCGAAGAAAGTGGACGCTCAGGGAAATGAGCCATCATACCGGCATCCCCTTTTCGACCCTCGCCAAAGTCGAGCACGACCGGTCGACCTTGACCTACGACAAACTGGTGCAGGTCAGTCAGCGCCTCAACGTCGGAATGTCTGAATTTTTTTCGGATTGGTCCGCGATTGACGAGCCGGCCGTGACCGCCCGCCGCAGCATCGGCGCCCTTGTCACCGCAAAACGCATCAATAGCAATCAATATGATTGCCATTACTTATGTCCCGAATTGCGCAACAAGCGCATGATCCCCATTTTGATTCAAGTCCGTGCCGAGCCCGCTCAAGAATCGTGCGATCTGGTCTCTCACCCGGGGGAGGAGTTCGTTTATGTGCTCGGTGGCCGCATCAATGTACTGACGGAATTTTATGATCCCTGCATCTTAAATGCGGGTGAGTCGATTTACATTGACGGCAATATGGGACACGCCTACGTCGCGGCGCATGGATGCGATGAAGCAACGGTGCTCGCACTGTGCTCAACTGCTGAGGCGCCCCTGACGTATGCGTTGGACGCCCATGCGGCTCCAACCATTCAGTGCGCGTGCCCGAAGGGATCGGTGATGCCGGGCAGCCAGGGATCATGAGTGGCAGCGCGCCAGTCGCGCACCTGCTTGCGAAGATCCGCCAAGACGGTGGCGTGTGCTGAATCGGCGGCGAGATTGACCACCTCATCGGGGTCGGTGGCGAGATCGTAGAGCTCTTCCGATGGCCGTTGTGTGAAGGCCTCCAGAGTCCGTTTGCCGAGTTTGGCGCCTGGAGTGCCGATAATTGCTTTCCATGAGGGCGAGAGCTGCACGTCGCTCGCCACGGGAACGCCAAGCGAAGGCTCGAGATTGAGGAAATAGCTGTACTGCCGCGTGCGGATCGAACGCATCGGGTAGTACTGATTAATCTCATGGAATGAATGCGTGGCAAAAACCCGGTCGAAATCGGCAGAGTCCGTTTGCTCCAAAATGGGCAGCAACGAGCGGCCGGGCAATGGTGCATATCGGTAGTCTCGGGGAGCCGATACGCCGGCCCAGTCGAGCATGGTTGCCGGCACGTCGATCCAGCTCACCAGGGCCTTGTTGCGCACACCTGGTTTGCCGTGTTCGGGGGAACGAATGATGAGAGGCATATGCAACCCAGGCTCATATAGATTGTCCTTGGCGCCTGGAAAAGGCCGTCCGTTGTCGCTCAAATAGATTACGAGCGTATCGCTGTCATGGCCCGACTCGCGCAGCTCCCGCAGCAGTATCCCGACGCCGCTGTCGAGGCGGCTCACCGATTCGTAGTACTGTGCCAGGTCTTCACGCACGCCGGGCAGATCCGGCAAGTGAGACGGAATCAATACTTCCGAGGGCGAGTAAATCTTGCGTTCGACCTCCGGCCAGGCGCGTGTATTGCCGAAGTTCGCCGCTGCGCGATGTGGATCGCTATAGCCCACTGTGATGAAAAACGGCCGCGTGCCTTGCGCCCGAATCCACTGCCCGGCCAGATGGCCCATGCGGGCGACGTCTCGGATTCCGGGCAGTTCCGGTGCCAACCAAGCGTCATAGGGCAGCAGCGCATCGGGCTTGACGTGCTTCTTGCCGACGAGCGCCGTCCGATATCCGGATTTTTGCAACATCCACGGCAGCGTCTTGATGTCGTCTAGCAGCGAGAAATTGTGAACGTCGTGCGAGAGTCCGTACATCCCATTGGTGTGCGAGTAAAGTCCGGTGTAGAGCGTTGATCGGCTGGAGCTGCAAGACGAAACCGTTGCGTAGCCCTGCGTGAACAGAGTGCTCTCGGCTGCGAGGTTATCCAACGCAGGTGTTTTCACCACGCCTCCGCAGCAACTCAAATCATAGCCTTGGTCATCTGCGATGATCAGCAGGATGTTGCGAGCGCGGCTGTGGGAGTGATTTCGGGGCGTCCCCGCATGATCCGGCGCGGCGCGGGCCGCCAGACCCAGTCCTGTCGCTGCCACCAGCAGGTCTCGGCGTTTCACGTTCAATCTCCTGGTCTTCAGAGTGGTTTATCGAAGCACACAAGCTGCCGCGCCAAAAATGAACTTGCGTGCCGGGACTATACTCAGATTACAGCACAGTGAAGCGTGCGAATACGCTGTAGGACAACGAGGGAGAGTAATTAAATCAAAAAGCCTTCGAAACTCTCCCGCGCGAGAGTCGCGGCATCGAGCAAACTGCGGCTGCTGCGTATTTTGGGCCCCGGTCTCATCACCGGCGCGGCGGATGATGACCCGAGCGGTATCGCGACCTACGCGCAGGCGGGGGCACGTTTCGGTTTTCAACTTGCCTGGACGATGTTGCTGACGTACCCCTTGATGGTGGCGATTCAAGCAATCAGTGCCCGGATAGGCCGGACGACGGGCCGGGGCATTGCAGCGAACATTCGCATGCACTATTCAAGCGCCCTCTTGCACGGCACCGTGGCACTTTTGTTTTTCGCCAATCTCTGCAACATTGGCGCGGACTTGGGCGCGATGGCGGAATCCGCACGCCTGCTCTTGCCAATGGTACCTGCACCGGTTTTTCTCTTGTTGTTTGCGGGCGTGTGCGCAGGCGGTCAAATATTTCTGAGTCACGCACGTTATGCCGCCATCTTAAAATGGCTCACGCTCTCCTTGTTCGCGTACTTCGCGACACTCTGCGTCGTCCATGTCTCGTGGACTGCCTTCTTTAAAGGTCTGTTCTGGCCGCAGTTGTCGTCCGGCAAGGATTTTTGGCTCACCGTCGTGGCGGTTCTTGGAACCACCATTAGCCCGTATCTCTTTTTCTGGCAAGCCTCTGAGGAGGCCGAGGACACCAAAACGGAACCCCGCAGGAGGCCGCTTCGGGCAAAACCGTCTCAGGGTGGCGATGCCTTGGCGCGCATTCGCGTGGATACGCTGCTCGGCATGGGCATATCGAATCTCGTTGCGCTGGCGATCATGGCCACGGCCGCTGCGACCTTTCACGTCAAGGGGATCAACAATCTCGACAGTGCGGCACAGGCTGCCGAAGCGCTGCGGCCTCTCGCCGGCCAATTCGCCTTTGCGTTGTTTGCCTTGGGGATCCTCGGCACCGGCCTTCTTTCGGTGCCGGTGCTCGCAGGGTCGGCCGCTTACGCGCTTGGAGAAGCGCGGCGGTGGCCGGTCGGTCTGTCGCGCGCGCCCTCGCGGGCAAAAGCCTTTTATGCAACGATTTTAGCCGCCACGCTGCTTGGAGCCTTGGCGAATTTATTTAAAATAAGTCCGCTCAAGGCGCTGGTTTGGGCAGCGGCTTTGAATGCAATCGTGTCGGCGCCGATTATGGCGCTCATTCTGCGCTTGGCGTCCAATCCGAAAGTCATGGGAAAGTTCCAGATTAAGCGCGCTTGGCTGATTTTGGGATGGCTGGCCACGAGCGTGATGGCTGTCGCCTCCATTGCGTTTCTCCTTTCGACGTTCATCCAGACCTAAGAACTATCCGACGCTGAAACGCGGCCCTCGATACTGGCACGACGGTCTTCACCCCCGCTAACTTGGTCCTTTCAAAGTTCCCGTGGAGGAGCGATGGCCAGAAAATACAGCAAGGGCGCAAGCCGCAAGGTAGAAAAGGTGATGAAGGAGCGCAAGAAAGGCACGCTGAGGAGCGGCCGGTCGGGGCGCAAGGTGACGAGCCGCAAGCAAGCCATCGCAATCGGCCTTTCCGAAGCGCGCAAAGCCGGCAAGAAAGTACCGAAAAAGAAAGCGAGCAGGAAGTAAGCGCCGGGATTGCCCATTCAAGTATCAGGTGAAGCTCGCTTTAGCTCACCGTGGAGCGCTGAAACTTTTTCTCAGATCCTTTACCCCAACGTGGGAGAAAATCGGAGGAAAGTTGCGTTGCGCCGAGACGCTCGCATCCTTGTTTATCACCAGAAACTCCGTCGCGGCATCGCTCCAGCCCGGCCAATTCGGCAGGCCCGGCGCGTTTGGGTCACCGGACTTTGCGAAGTTGGTCCAATAGGTCTGAATCAGATTCGAGAGCGCAGCATCCTCAGCAGTAGAGGGCAACCATTGCCACTCTCGATCGCTCAAGCTACCGAAAACATAAGGAACTTCCAGGCTGTGGAATGCCCCAAGCTCAGCTTCGCCCTTGCCTGGAATTTCCCGCTCGAAGCGGTATACAAAGACACGCTGGCCGGAAGCGTAGGCGAGATTCGCCATGGCACCAACGGGACACGCGCCGATCAAATCATTCGCGGCCTGATCCAGGGCGGCAGTTTTGCTGACAAGAATTTTGCCGAAATACCGCACGATGGCAGCGTCGGTCCAAATTCCAAAATAGGGATGGGCCGCGGCTGAGAATTTCTTCAGGGCGCCGGTTTCCGCGGGGCTGTTCTGATTGCCGGATGTCTTTGCGGCTGCCGCGGCTGAGAGGCGAAAGGCACTCAGTTCCCGCCCATTGATTCCGATCAACAGACTCACCTTTTGGATTGAACCATTCAGGAAGGCCTGTTGCGGCGATTGCGTGAGCACCCATCCGTCTGTGGTAGCCGCGGTGAGATCAAAAGCGGAATGCTCCCTGGCCTTGGCGACCAAGTCTTCAACCTCTGAGGCGGGCAAGCGGCGTAGTCTCTGCAGATCCGTTGCCTGCGAATCCGCAGGGGCCAGAGCGCTAACTTGCCTGCCGAAGGCCTCCGCCTCAGACAAGGACCGCGCCGGCTCGAAAGCCGGTCCGCTCTCCGAGATAACACGCCGAAATAATCCGGCGGAAAGCGGCGAAGCCATGAGGCGGCCTGCGTCGATCGCGCCCGCCGACTCACCGAACAGAGTGACATTTTCGGGATCACCGCCAAATTGCGCGATGTTTCTCTTGACCCACGCGAGTGCGGCAAGTTGATCCAGCAATCCGTAGTTGCCTGAACTGTGATGGGATGATTCTGCAGTGAGGTCTGGGTGACTGAAAAATCCCATCGCGCCCAGGCGATAGTTCAAGGTGACCAACAGCACGCCGCGTTGGGTCAACGAAGTTCCGCTATATGTCGATTGGGTCCCGCTACCGACTGTATTGCTGCCCCCATGCAGCCAGACCATCACCGGCAGCGCCTGTTTCACGGGCCACTGCGGCACCCATACATCGAGGTAGAGGCAGTCTTCGGACGACTGGACCGGCGGCTGCTGGAAGCTTGAACCATACGCCTCAGCCATGGGTGCAAAAAAGGGTGCCAGACCAGACGCACGCTGCGTGCAGGCACTTCCGGGCTGCGTCGCCTCTTTTACGCCCTGCCAGGGAACCGGCGGCAAAGGAGGTTGCCAGCGCAAATCTCCGACCGGAGGACGCGCATAGGGAATTCCCCTGAATGCGATTATCGATCCAACATGAGTGCCCTGCAGCGTGCCGGCATCAACCTGCACCACCGGATCACTGGTCGCTGGCGTGCTCGCAACCGGCAATGAAAGGGCCGCGAAGCTGGAAGCCCTGTAGCTAGGGTAGTGCCCTCCTCGACCCCATTGGTAGAGCACGAGTGCAGCAATTCCCAGCAGCAACGCGCCGGTAACCCAAAGCGCCCATTTCCACATTTTTCTAATCTGCCTTTTTCGCCTCGCGAACCTTGGCCTGCGCCACGATATGCTTGACGTCGGCAAGCAGCGCGGGAGCGTCGTACACAATACCGTCATGAATCGTGTAACGGACGCCGCCGACTCGGGTCACTTGCCGGGTCGCATCATCCAGATGCAGGGTTCCCGTGCCATACAAGACTTTGAAGTTCGCCAACGGATTCTGCGGCACGATCACGAGGTCGGCGATTTTTCCCGCCTCGATCGATCCGATGCGATCTGACATTCCCAACAGTTCAGCTCCTGAGAGGGTCGCGGCGCGCACCGCCTCCAGAGGATGAAAGCCGGCCTCTTGCAGCAGTTCGAGTTCCCGGACCCAAGCAAAGCCGAACAGCTTGTAGATGTAGCCGGCATCATCGCCCACCGCCACGCGGCCGCCGGCATTCTTGAAGTCGTTCACGAACGACATCCAAATTTGATAGTTCTTTTTCCAGGCAACCTCATCGGCGGTCGTCCAGGAGAACCAATAAGCGCCGTGAGACTCACGGTTGGGCGAGTACCAGCGCAACAAAGTCGGCAATGTGTACTCTTCGTGCCACTCCGCGTGCATCTCCTTGCCTAAGTCCCGGTTCGCTTCGTAAATCGTGAACGTCGGCACCAGCGTGAAATCACGCGCCTTCAGGGTGTCGATTACCTCCTTCCAGCGAGCGCTGCCGCGCGGCGCAGCCTGCGCCCACAGGCGGCCGGCCTGGCCAAATCTGTCGTACTCGTCGCTGTAGTTGTAGTCGAGCGGATAATCCTGCACGCGCCGATCGGTGAATAGCGCCTCCGGCAAGCCGTACCAATGCTCAAGACTGGTAAGGCCCCAGCCGGAGGTGTCCATGACATTCATCCGCGCCACCGCAGTCTGCGAATGATGGCAGGCGCTGCGCAATCCTTTGACCTTTGCCTCCGCCAGTGCGGCTTCCATGATATCTGGGGGAGATCCCAAGAACTTGATCCCGTCGGCGCCAGCGGCCGCAATGGCATCGACCCAACGGCGCGCCTCTTGTGGATTGCTGACGCCGCCTGGAGTATCTACCTCGACTGGAAATCCGGCATAGGCAGCGATGCGCGGCGCGACTATCTCATGCGCGGCGCTGCGGCGCCTTTCATTGAGGGTCCAATGCAATCCGTTGAACGAGCCCGCTTCGCGCACCGTGGTGATGCCATGCCCCATCCACAGCTTGTAGACGTATTCGGCCGGCGGCACATCGCCTACGTTGCCTTGATTGGCGTCTGCAATATGTGCGTGTGCGTTGATAAAGCCAGGGAGGATGTACATGCCGTTGGCATCGATCTCGTAATCGCCCTTCGCCGGCCGCCGAGAATCCTTGATCGGTACTTTCGGAAAGCCGACGCTGACGATACTCGCGATCTTGTCGTTCTCGACAACGATATCGACCGGGCCGATAGGCGGAGAGCCGGTGCCGTCGATCATGGTCGCGCCGCGAATCACCATGCGCTTGAACGGCCCAGCACCCTCTCCGGCCTTGCGCGCCGGCGCGGGCTCCGGCGCATGCACCGCGCCGCCCATGATGGCGCTGATGTATTCCTCGCCGGGCGCCGGCCGCATTGTCGTCGCCGCGGGAGCCGCCGGCCCCAAAAATATGAACAGTGAGACAACCCCTATTGGGAGACCGGCGCGGACAATAAAATGAGGGGCATTATTCGAGTTCTGGTTCATCAGCAGTCCCATCCCGATTGTTTTCGACATCATAGCGCCAATGTCTCCGGTAGAACCGGCTAACATGCAGTTTCGCAGCACGTGTGAGCGGGGATGGACCATGAGCCTTCGAAGACATCTTCTGGCCGGCGGCGCCGTTGTGTCGCTGGCGATTGCCATCATCGCGCTGCGTCCCGCGTTTACTTGGCCGATTCCGGCCCCGGGAATCGCCGCACTCGAGCGCGTGACACTGGGCGGTACGCCCCAGTGGATCCTCATTCGCGGACACGATGCCGCAAAACCGATTGTTTTGTTCCTGCACGGCGGTCCGGGCATGCCCTCAATGTATCTCGCGCACGCATTTCAGGGGCCGCTCGAGGAGGATTTCGTCGTGGTCCACTGGGACCGCCGCGGCGCGGGGAAATCATACGACCCCGCCACAAAACCGTCATTGATGCGCGTCACTCAGGAACTGGCAGACGCTGAACAACTGATCCGGCTTCTGCTCAAGCGCTTCGGCCAGAGCCAGGTCATCCTGGTCGGGCACTCCTACGGTTCCTACCTTGGGGCGGAGCTGACGAACCGCATTCCGAATCTGATTCGCGCGTATGTCGGCGTGGGCCAAATCGCTTGTGGTTCAGCTGAGCAGTCGGCACTGCAGGACGCTTGGCTCCGCCAAGAAGCAACGGCAGCAAAAGACACCGCGACCATGGCTGCACTTGATCGTCGTTTACCGTGGGATCGAGAGTCAGCACTTTTTAAGTACGGCGGCGAGGTCGTGGGCATGAAGAGCTTTACGCCTCTTATTATGATTGGCCTAAGATCAGCCGAATACACGCTGCGAGATGCGCTGAACGTGCCGAAGGGCGTTCAATTCACGCACAAGCACCTCAAATTCGATGCGCGGTACAACCCGGCCATGGCGCTCATGGACGTCACAGACCAATTTGCAGTTCCCATATATTTCTTTACTGGCCGCCATGACATGACGACTCCTGCATCATGCGCGCTTAAATTTTTCGACCAACTCCAGGCTCCCGCCAAGCACTTTGTTTGGTTCGAGCATAGCGCTCATTTCCCTTTCCTCGAGGAACCTCAACGGTTCCACGCCGAGCTGGTCAAGGTGGCGCAATCGACGGACGCACCGCGTCCGTAGCGAACATGCATTTGCACCTTGCCAGGTCGACCGGGCCTAGGTGTTCTCCGCAGTCGCCTGAGATACTAGTCGACATGACTCTCAAAGCCTTCGTGTCTTGGAGCTCAGGCAAGGACAGCGCCTTCGCGCTCTGCGAGGCGCGGCGACTCGGTCTCGCCGAAATTGCGGGCGTCGTAACGACAGTTAACGAACACTTCGACAGGGTCGCCATGCACGGTGTGCGTTCCGAGCTTCTCGATCGTCAGATAGCAGCCCTGAATCTGCCTGCAATCAAGGTACTGATACCGAGTCCCTGTACAAACGAGATCTATGAAGCGCGCATGGGCGAGGCCTGCGCCGAGATCCAGGCGTCCGGCATTCGCCACATCGTATTTGGCGATCTCTTCCTCGAGGACATTCGCGCCTATCGCGAACGGAATCTGGCCACGATTGGCATGAAGGCGATCTTTCCGCTGTGGGGCCGGCACACGCGGCAATTGGCCGCGGAAATGATCGACAGCGGCCTTGTGTCCCATTTGGTCTGTCTTGATCCTAAGCGACTGCCCTCGGAGTTTGCGGGACGCCGCTTCGATGCACGGCTGCTGGCGGACCTGCCGCCCAACGTCGATCCCTGCGGCGAAAACGGAGAGTTTCATACGGTCGTTACCGAGGGCCCGATGTTTGCGCAGGCCATCAAAGTTTCGATCGGCGAAACGGTCGAGCGTGACGGCTTTGTCTTTACTGACGTGATACCCGACGGATCACTCCGAGGCGACAAATGAAATCGGCAATTCGCGCTGCTCTGAATGCGTCACTGTTCTTGACTGTCGCCGGCTTCGCTGCACACAGCGCAACACCCGGCTCCTCACAGGATATCGAGGAGCTCTCCATGGATACGGTGAAGCACCTCAATGCTTTTCAGGCGATCGAATTTCGTCGCTACAACACCTCAGAGGGTGAACGACCGCACTTCGAGGCAGCGAAGACGCCTTTGCAAAGCAGGCGGCTCCGGTTTTCGCACGCTATCGAGCGGCTGGTGTGCGCGAAGCCGGAATCCTGGTGACCTTGGCGGCAGACAATAATTTTCCACAACTGCCAATCCGATCGGACGGCCCATTTTTGGTTTGGATCGGCATCGTGAAGAACAATCAAGCGCTGGAAGAACTATTCAACCCGCTTGTGCAGAGCGCCAGCATGACTTTCACCGGTACCGGTTTGCTCAGGGCAGCGCCGGAGTTGGTGATACTCGACTCCACACGGCGCTCGCGCCTGCGCTGGCTTCCCACGTGGAAGCAACCTTAGGCCTTGCGGCAAAATGCCGGTGAGCCCCAAAGCAGCGTACAGGTAGCTGACCGCGCCGAAGGTTGCTTGGTCGAAATGGACCTCGCCCGTTCGTCGTAGAAGTATGGTTAGCACACCCCGAAATAGGAGAACGCCGGATAATGCGAGAAAATGAGAACCATCAAGCCGTGCGCGCGGTACTCGAGTCCTGGGCCAAAGCGACCCGAGAAAATCGCAAGGACGATATCTTGAAGAATCACGCAGCGGAACTGGTGATCTTTGATGTACTGCCACCCTTGAGATACGACAGCGCTGCGTCCTATCGCGCCAGCTGGGGTGATTGGCAGCCCCAGTCGCAAGGCGAGGTGCAATTTGATCTTGAAAATGTGGTCGTACATGCGTCGGATGAGTTATCGACGGCGCACTGTCTGATACGCTGCGGGGGAACCCTTCCGGGCGGCCGGTCGTTTCAGGACCTCGTCCGCGCGACGTTTTGCCTTCGCAAGCGAGCGGACTCATGGGAAGTGTTTCATCAGCACATTTCCAAACCCTTGCCTAGCAGAGGACAGCAAATGAATCCAGACGACACCCATGCAAACGATGAAACCGAACTCCGGGCGCTCATCGCGCGATGGTCACAGGCCGTGCGCAACAAAGATATGTCTGGCATCCGGGCGGACCACGACCCGGATATCCTGATGTTCGATGTACCGCCGCCCTTCCTGTCTCGGGGGATCGACGCCTACATGGCAACCTGGCCACAATTTCTGAACTGGTCCACAAGACCGATGAAGTTCGAGTTGACTGATATCGAGATCGCGGCGGGCCGGGATGTCGCGTTTGCCACCGCGGTAGGACATTGCAACGGCGCCGAAAACGGCGGCGAACCCGAAGAGCTCCTATTTCGACTGACGGTCGGATTTCGCAAGCAAAATGGTCGATGGCGCATCGTCCACGAACATCATTCGGTGCCGGCTACCGACTAGACTGTTCGGACCGATGAGGCCCGGGTCCATTCGGTGGTGCGGACTGATTGGCTTTAAGTGCGGCGCGAACGCGCTCATTCGTAAAAGGGATATCGCGGATTCGCGCGCCTAAGGCATGCGCCACTGCGTTGGCGAGTGCCGCGCCGCCGGGACCTTGCGCTGCCTCGCCTGCACCTAGAAACGGCTCTCCCGGGCGAGGAATTAAATGCACTTCCAGCGAGTCGGGCACCGAGGCGAAGCGCAGGATAGGATACGTCGACCAATCTGACGAGGTGATCCGCGTAGCGTCAAATTTCACCGACTCGTACAGCGTCCAGCTCATGGATTGCAGGATTCCGCCTTCCGTTTGATTGCGGATGCCGTCCGGATTGACGATCTCGCCGCTGTCGACAGCCGCGACTACGCGGACCAGGCGAATCCTTCCGGTTTCCAATTCCACCGAGACCTCGCAAGCCACTGCACAATAGGCGGCGAGGTTCTTATAGCGCGCGAAGGCAAATCCCTTGCCGTGGCGGGGCGGCAGTTTATTGCCCCACTTGAACTTGTCCGCAGCCAACTGGATCACCTCGCGCGCGCGGGGATCTTGCAGGTGCTTCAGCCTAAATGTCACCGGATCCGCCGCCGCGGACTGCGCCAATTCATCCATGAAGCTCTCTATCGAGAACACATTCATGTAGGCACCCAAGGAGCGCAGCGCCGAGACTCGAATCGGCATGTCCTTGAGAAAATGCCACTGCACATGCTTTCCGGGGAAAACGTAGAGCGGAACGGAGTTGCGGTCGCCGCTGCCTTCCGGCGATATCTGTACATGCGGCGGATTCGGAACGAAAGGATGCTCTATCAGACGAGCGGCCAACAACGCGGCGGCCGGGCCGGGGCGCGAGCTGTGCGGGTTGCTCCACAATTCGTAGCGCCAATCATTGACCAATCCCTGCGCATCGAGCGTCGCGCGGACCTTGGTCACCATCGCGGGTCCGAAAGGTTCCCACAAATGTTCTTGCTCGCGCATCCATTGGACTCGCACGGGTGTGCCCGGCAACATACGCGCGATGAGCGCCGCATCGGCGGCGACATCGTCGGCGCCGTTATGGCCATAACACCCCGATCCCTCGGTGTGAATGCCGCGAATCTTCTCCGCAGGCATGTCGAGCAGTTCGGCGAGCGCAGCACGATTGGGGTACACACCTTGAGAATGATTCCAAACCGTCAAGGCGTCGCCTTTGAAGAGCGCGACGGCGCACGAAGGGCCCATTGATGCATGACATTGATAGGCACGCGTGAATGTCGCCTCCAGAATTTTGCCATCTGCGCGCCGAAGTCCGGCACTTGGCGCGTCGGCAAGCTGCTCGATGACGACGGCATCTTCCGCGGGCAGTCCCGTCAAAAAAGCCGGCAACTCGCTCTGCAAGGGGAGTGAGGCGTGCTCCGACCATCGAGCGGCGGCGGTGAGCTTGCGCATCGCTTTCACGGCCTGAAATTCGCCCGTCGCAACGACGGCCAGAAAATTGCCGTTGCGCACGACCTTCATGACCCCGGGCATCGACTCGACTTGGCTCGAGTCCAGACTTACTAGACTTGCGCCGGGGCTGGGCGGGCGCACCATACGGGCGTGCACCATACCGGGTAGCCTCATGTCCTGCACATAGGCCGAGCCGCCCGTGACTTTGGCAGGAATATCGACCCGCTGCATCGGCCTACCCATTGACCGAAAATCTTTGGCCGCCTTTAGTTTGGACTGCGCTTGCGCTTGCACGTGCAAGAACTCTTTGGCTACCAGTTCGGCATACTTGAGCGATCGGCCGTCGCCTGCGATTACGGCGCCCTGTTCGGCACGTAATAGGGTTGCGTCGACCTGCCAGTGTGAGGCAGCCGCACCGATGAGCAGTTCGCGGACCTGCGCGGCGGCATTTCGGATTGCCGTGCCGCTGTCCTGCAGAGAATGGCTACCGGCCGTGTAACCCTCGTTCACAGTCAGCGCGGTATCCGCAGTTATTAAATGAATTGCGGCAGGCAGTACTTCGAGTTCCTCCGCCGCAACCTGGATGAGTGCGGTCTTGATGCCCTGGCCCAGTTCGGCCTTGCCCGTGAACACCGTGATGGCGCCGTCGTCATCGATGCGAATCCAGGCGTCCAGATACGGTGCCTTGGATAGACTTCCAGGCAATCGAGGGCCCTCGGCTCCTTTCAGCCTTGGCGCGCCGATCGAAAAGCTGAGTATCAGCGCACCGCCGCTGGCGCAAAAGTCGCGGCGCGTGATTTTCACGCAACTCACTGAAAAGTGCTCTCATGCCGCAGCACGGCAGCCCGTTTCACGGCGGCGAGTATCCGCATGTGGGTGCCGCAGCGGCAAAGATTCGGCTCGAGCGATGCGCGTATTTCCGCATCGGTTGGATCAGCGGTTTTTTCGAGCAGAGCGTGCGCACGCATCATCATTCCGGCAATGCAGTAGCCGCACTGAGCCGCTTGCCGCTCTATGAAGGCGCGTTGCAGTGGGCCGGGGTTGTCAATGCTGCCGAGCCCTTCAACCGTGGTGATGCGGCGGCCTTGCAGCAGCATGATTGGGGTCACGCACGAAAATACGGCAACGCCGTCGATCACCACCGTGCAGGATCCGCATTGCCCGAGGCCACAACCAAACTTTGCCGCGTTCAACCCCAGATCATTTCGCAGCACGTAGAGCAGCGGCGTCTGCGGATCGGCGGTCACCTCATGCTCTTGGCCATTGACATTGAGGTGAATGCTCATAGTCCGGCCCTCCCGTTCTTCAGAGCGCGACGCGCCGCCAGGATCTCTCCGGACAAATCGCTCCAGGGCCCTTTGTCGCTATAGCGGGCGCGTAAATGCGCGAGCAACGCGGCCAATTGATCATCGCTGATGGCGCCACCGAACCCCGGCATGATGGGCCCTGCATGACCGTCGGGCGGGGCAAGGCCCACCAAGGTGACATTGATGAGATTGCGCGGGCTCGGCGCATTCAAGGCCGTACTTAAACTCAAGTCGACTCCGCCGAACGGCAGAGCGCGGCTGCCGTCATGGCAACTCGAACAACTCGCTTCATATATTTCACCACCTGACCCTGATCGCCTTTCGCGAAGATCCGCCGCAGGCGCTCGAGTCGAATTTAGTTGGCCGCCGATAAACGTTGCCATGGCACGAATGTCGGCGCTCGACGCTGCGGCTAGATCGCCGGTCACGCCCGCCATGGGGCCTTGCGACATCCCATGCTGAACATGCCAGCCGCTCTGCAAGTATGTCTGCAAGCTCTCCAGGGACCACGGAACCGGCGCGGCCGCGGAACTATTGAGCGCATAGGCGTCCCACCCCTCGACACGGGCGCCCGTGTAGGATCGGCCGGCTCGTTCCGCACCCAATGCATTGCGCGGCGTGTGGCAGGCTCCGCAATGCCCGAGCCCCTCGGCGAGATAGGCGCCGCGATTCCATTCGGCGCTCCGCGACGGTTCGGCACGGTAAGGACCGGGCCTGAAAAAAAGCGCCTTCCAAGCCGCAATGAGCGGCCTAAACTTAAGCGGAGACCAAATCTCATTATGAACTGCGGGTGCGCGAACGGGCTTGCGCGACATTAAATAAGCATACAACGCACGATTGTCATCGTCCGTCACCTTCGTAAAGTGTTGGTAAGGAAAAGCAGGATAGAGCTGCTGACCTGTGCGGCTGACGCCCTCTCGCATGGCACGCTGGAATGCCGCTTCGGACCAGTTGCCAATTCCAGTGTCCGGATCGGGCGTTATATTTGTCGAGTAAATCGTGCCGAACGGCGTGGGTACGGGGCGCGCGCCGGCGAATAATTCGCCGCCCTCCCGTGTGTGGCACACATCGCAGTTGCCGATAGCGGCGAGCTCAGCGCCTCGAGCGACGATCTCGGCTCCGAAAGTGCCGTCTGCCGGTTGAGGGATCGGCGCGATTTCAGCATGAAAGGAGAATAACCAAAGCGCGGAAACGAGGATCAGCAAACAAAGCGCGATCGCGATAGCCATACGCATGCCTTAGCGTAACGGGGTTTGTTAATCCTTTACAGAGCGCGCGCGGGGCAGCGGCATTGTAAATATTTCAGCGATGAAGGGCGTACCGCCGTCTAATGTCGCACCACGAGCCGGATGTCGCCTTCGCGTCGCGTCTGCGTAACGGCAATATCGTTGCCGTTGCGTTTCAGATGCACGTCGACCGAGCCGGTCGCCAGACACAGGTTGCGCAGGTGCAGTTCGTCGAGAAATCGTGGTAATACAGGACGGTAAAACGAAACCTCTTGTTCCCGCTCCGACAATGTCAGTCCCAGGGACGCCTGAAGCAGGGCGAGAAACGTCGCGCTCGCCCATGCTTGAGGCGAGCAGGCAACCGGATATTGCGTGGGTCCGCTATGTTGCACCCGCACGAACCCGCAAAATAGCTCGGGTAAGCGCCGCAAATCCATGTAGCTGGCCGCATCAAAAAGCGCCTCAAAGATTTGCGTGATCGCCTGTTTTTTGTCATAGCGGGACAGCCCCAACGCGATCAATCCATTATCATGAGGCCAGACTGACCCGTTATGGTAGGACATCGGATTAAAATGCGACTCCGACACGGCAAGTGTGCGAATGCCCCAGCCGCTGAAACATTTTGATTCCAACAATGTCTGGGCAACTCGGTGCGCGCGAGCCGCAGTCGCGATTCCGCTCAACAGCACTTGGCCAGAATTGGAGGAAATGACTCTGCAGGGCTGCTTCTCTCCGTCCAACGCCAGGGCGTAAACAGAAAGCTCTTCGCACCAGAACTTTTCCTCGAAGCGTTTTTGCAGCGCATCGGCTTGTAGCTGGAACTCCTTTGCCTGCGCATCCATTCCCATGGCGGAGGCCAGCGTTGCCGCATGGCGTTTCGCCCCGTAGACATACCCTTGGACTTCACAGAGCGCGATCGGCCCCATCGCATAGCGCCCATCGCTGTGAAAAATGGCATCCTGCGAATCCTTCCATCCCTGGTTAGCAAGCCCAGTCTCGGTTTGCCTGAGATACTCGACAAAACCATCGCCGTCTTGGTCACCGTAGGTATCGATCCACCTAAGCGCGGCGAGCGCGTGGGGCCAAAGCTCCCGAATCGTGTCCAGATCGGTGGTCCGCGCAAAATATTCGCCCAGGAGCAGCACGAAGAGGGGCGTCGCGTCCACGCTGCCATAGTACCGGCCGAACGGGACCTCGCGAAGATTCGCCATTTCTCCATGGCGCATCTCATGCAAAATCTTCCCCGGTTCCGCATCGCACTCCGGTTCTACCGTGGCCGCCTGCGTCGCCGCCAGAAATCTAAGCACGCCCTTGGCAATGCTGGGATCGGCCCATAAGGTCATGAGGGCGGTTATGATGCCATCACGCCCGAACGGCGTGCTAAACCATGGTGTTCCCGCATAAGGATAAGCTCCAAACGGCGTATTTGTGATCAACATGTACAAATCCGCTATCGACCGACGCATCACTTCGTTGAACACCGAATTCGAGCTATCCACGCTCGCCGCCCGCCCGCTTGAGCTGCGCAAGGCTTGCCGCGACTTGCGCATCTGGCGATAAAACGTTCGACCGCCCCACATTGCTGCCTCGGTGCCCAATCCCGCACGTATAAACACCCGCCGCAATTGGCGCGGTTTTAAAACGACCTCAAAAGAGGCGCTCTCGGTAGTAAGCGCCTGCGGCTCTGGGCTGAATTCGAGGGTGGTGACACGATCGATCTCATCCAGTCCGAAATATCTCAAAATCACCTTGGAAGAGCTGCTACAGGCCGCAGTGGCGCGCCCACGCGCCTGGCGATGCTCGCCACGAACCTCAAAGAGGTCTGCGAAGTCCGCCTCAAAGGAAAATGTCAGCCTTAGTCGCAGCGCACGATCGCTGAAGTTGCGCACTGAAAGACGCTCATAACAAGCTCCCTCCCAGACAAATATCAACCGATGCAAGTGAATCTGCTCGCGACGCAACGCAATCTGATCGCCGATCAAGAAATCCGGATTGCTGAGATCCGCAATGAACATGCTGTTGTCGTCTTGAATCAAGGAACTGAGAAGCAACGGACGCGTTTCCTCCAAAAGCAGGGTCAATTTCGACAAAATGCGCGTGTCGCGGTGGTATAGCCCCTCCGTGCTGCCGGGCTCGATCCCGATATTGCCGCGATGATCAAACACCACAAAAGTATCGCCATGCTTGAGCGTGCGAGTACGCCGTTCTTGGAACGTCGCGCTCGCAGCGATGCTAAATTGAGCCGCCGGCGCCTGCTCCAGCGGTGAGTCGGCTGCGGAGTTGTTCGCTGCATTCGAAAGCTTCATATCAAGCTTTTCCTAACATTTATCAAGTTCGCTGCACCGTCAGATCATTCCTGCGCGCATATGTTCCTCGCACCCCTTTATGCATTGGACCCGAATCTGCTTCGATACGTCAAAGCTATTTTTGTAATTGGCATGATGAAGGGAGAAGCCATGAAGATTGCGCAGGTCGCACCGCTGATCGAGGCCGTTCCGCCGAAACTCTATGGCGGTACTGAGCGGGTTGTCGCCTATCTGACCGACGCCTTGGTGGAATTAGGTCACGACGTTACGCTCTTTGCCTCGGGCGACAGTCAAACGAACGCGAGCTTGGCATCGGTGTGGCCGCGTGCGCTGCGCCTCGATCCCAACGTATTGGATTATTCCGCGCCGCTCTGCATGCAGCTGGAGGCTCTGAGCCGCCGCGCCCATGAGTTCGACGTCATCCATTGCCATTTGGATCACCTTGCCTATCCGATATTGCGCTTGCTCAAAGTGCCCTCGCTCAGCACTTTGCATGGCCGGCTCGACCTGCCCGAACTTAGGGCCTTGTACAAGGTTTTCGGCGATACGCCAGTGGTTTCCATTTCCAATGCACAACGCGAGCCGCTGCACGAAGCACACTATTTAGCCACCGTGCACCATGGCATACCGCAGCACTCGCTGCGCAAGTTGGAGGGCGGCGAATACCTGGCATTTCTCGGTCGGATCTCACCCGAAAAGGCGCCTGACGCGGCCATTCGCATCGCCGCTCAGGCAGGAATGCCGTTAAAAATTGCGGCGAAGGTCGATCGAGCCGACCGGGAATATTTCAGCACAACAATAGAACCGCTGCTGTCCCTGGGCGATGTGGAATTTATTGGCGAGATTGGCGAGCACCAAAAGAACGCTTTTCTCGGCAACGCTGCGGCTCTGCTCTTTCCGATCGCCTGGCGCGAGCCCTTTGGCCTGGTGATGATAGAGGCAATGGCATGCGGCACGCCTGTGGTTGCGTTTAGGAATGGATCCGTTCCCGAAGTGCTGCAAGACGGTGTCACCGGTTTCATCGTCGACTCAGAAAATGACGCAGTGAACGCCCTTAGCCTCCTCAAATCACTGGATCGAAATCGCGTCCGCGCTGAATTCGAGCGACGCTTCACCGCGCGCCACATGGCGCAAAACTATCTGAAGCTGTATTCCCGCTTGCAGCACGCGCGAGCATTGATGGCAAAGGGTCCTGCCCTTTTGCAAATCCCTGCACTTACAGGATCGGGCACCGTAAAGCTCGGCTCTCGACCCGAAAACGGCAGTAGCCGCTTGAGTGCTCATCCGGTACGGTGGCGAAACGGTCAGGGCCCTGCCACATAGGCGGGCCCAGTCAATCACTTCGTCTTCGGGCGAAACGCCAAAGTCACATTTCCCGGCGTTTCGCCGAACATGCCGTAACCGGAATTGACGAACAGCAGGCCATCGCCGGCGGTGATCGAGGCCGCATCGATCGAACCACCCTTGCCGGGGACGCCATTGACCCCTTGAAACGCGATGGCCGTGTCATATTTCCAGAGCTCTTTGCCGTCCTTAGCGTCCAGCACGTACAGATATCCGTCCAGTCCACCGGCGATCACCGCGCCATCGATTGCCGTCGGCGCTGACGAAATGCCATACATCCGGCTGCAGGACGGCACACGCTGCTGGCGATCACCCGCGCAGTCCGCGCTCGTGGCGAATACCCACTTGATCTCTCCTGTAGCGGCATTCAGGGCATACATCCCCGATTTTATTTTCGAGACGTCAACAGTCTCGTCGGGAAGCTTGCGGCCGACAAGACTGATCGGCGCGAACACGGTATCGCCCGCCAATGCAATTCCCCAATGCACGCCGCCGAGCGGGCTGCCGGTGCCGAGCGGCTGGCGCCACAAAACCTTGCCGGTGCCCGGGTCCAATGCCCAGACCGCGCCGGACTTCTGTCCAGCGAATAGCGCATCCTGGCCTGACTTGGCATGACCGAGGATCATCGAAGCGCCGAAGTCCACGTCGCGGTACACCGTGTCGGATACGCAGTTGAGTTGTGTCGGCTTAGGCATAGGTCCACAACCCGAGAGGAAAATATCGCGGTCCGTGGCCTGAAAACTCCAGCGCTCTTTGCCATCGTCCAATCCGATGGCGATGATCGCGTCTGTGTTTTTATGGGTCGGCGGTGAATTCGCCTCTCCGGTGCCGAAAAAAATCAGCCGCCGCTTTTGATCAATGACCGGGGAATTCCAGATCGGCGCGCCAGACGGTCCATAAAGCATCTTGCCATCCCCCCGGTCCCGAACCGGGGTTGCATCAGGCATGGTGTCGTAGCGCCATTGCTGGCTGCCGTCCTTCGGCGAGAGCGAAAGCACATAGCCGTGATTGTTGCAGCACACCTGATCGTTGCCCGCAGCGACGGCGATTTCGAACTGAGACATCGGAACGATGATCCGATCCGCCAGCACGACGGGTGTGCCGGTGGTCAATGAATAGGAATAGGTTCCAGTCTTCTTGGCCCAAATCGCCTCGCCTGTCTTGGCGTCCACCAGATGAATCGTGGTATCGAATCCGGCAATCGCGAGCACCCCGCGCCCATCGGACAATACGCCGTAGGCCACACTGGTCCGCAGCGGCGAGTTGCCCTGAGTGCGGAATATCCACTTGATGCAAGGTTTGGCGGGTTCAGATACATCGAAGGCGTAAAGCGCGCCGACATCAGGTGCCGGCATGAACACCGTCTTGCCGACGATCGCGGGTTGCGAGCGCATGGTCGTGCCGCCGGGAATGGCGATGGCCCAGGCAAGATCAAGATGGGACAGCTGCGACTTGGTCAATCCCGCTTGGCGAGCAGTGAGAGACCGCGTATTGAAAAGATCGTAGCCAAACGTCGCCACCGTCGCGGCACTTTTGAGGTCGACGCCGCGGCGATTCGCAGCGCACATCATGCCGGCCGACCACTCATCCTTATTCGAGATCGGGCCATGGGCGCCAGTGAGATAACCGACCAATGTATTGCGATCAGCCTCGCTTAGCGCTGCGCCCTGCACTTTCATCTTGCCTTCGGTGAGCGCGAACAGGATGGTTGCCGCCGGCATCTGTGCCATGGTGTCGCGCGGAAGAGCGCGGGTGGATTCCGGATGGTCATGACAGGAGGCGCAATTCTTCTGATAGAGGGCTGCGCCGGGAGACGCATCCGCACGCTGCTCTTTCGCCGTCGACTGAGCATACGCGGGAAAGGAAGCAATTAAAAAAATGCCGGCGCCGATTGCCGCCGTGTCGAGGCTCCACCAGCAGTTGCGCGAATGCTTCGGTCCTGACATTTTAGCCTCTCCCTGTTTCCACAAGGCTAGACAATCCGACCGGGCTGCGCAATGGGATCGCGGAAAAAGCCGGCGAATAGTCCGCCGGCCTTGAATGCCTTGACCTTCCGGTTAGCGTTGATCCTTAGTGCCGCGCGTCGTGTCGGATTGACTCGACTCATCCGCATCGTCGCTTTGGATTGCGCTCTGCTGCGAACGTCCCGAACCAGACTGTTCGGACTGCCCACCATGAGAGTGCTGGCCTCCTTTCTTGCCTGCCTCGCTGGCCCGCTGCGGATCGTTGGCAAAGTTGCCCGAACCGCCTTGTTGCTTCGATCTATCGGCGCTGCTGCCGCTCTGTTCGTTCGCCATGACATCACCTCTTTGAATGAATTGAACGGGGTTAGTGTGACAACTGAGAGTTGGTGAGCGTAGGCGCCGATTACCCCGTGTAGGGGTCAGCAAAATACACCTAGCACCCGCCGCCAGTGTGTAAGCACTAACCTATGTGATGTTGCGCGCTCACTGCCTAACCGCCGGAAGGCGGCGCCTAGATAGCTGACGCTGCCGGGGCCGCGGACGCACAGCAGGTTATCATCGCGCCATGACTGCTCCTTCCCTTCTATTTCCCATTGGGCGCTCGGTAACCCCGGATGCGCTCGCCGTTGATCCCTATCCGATTTACGCCCGCATGCACGCCCAGGAGCCCATTTCTTGGGTCCCGGCGCTCGAGATGTACTACGTCGTCAAATATGAGCATGTACATGCCATGCTCAGCGATCCTGCGCGCTTCGCCGCAGGCACCGAGCAGTCGACCCTGTTTGACACCTTCGGCAGCCACATGCTCACCGAGGATTCTTCTAAGCACGAACGCTACCAGAATGAGTTTGCAGCGAGCCTGACCTCAACTGCATGCAAAAATGAATTGCAAAACGTCATCGTGCATCACGTTGACACGCTGATCGACGAATTCGCGCAAGACGGCCGAGTGGATCTACGAAAAGCGCTCGCCTCCCGACTGCCGATTCTTACCATGCTGTCGCTTTTTGGCATTCCGCTCGAGCGCGAAAGCGAAGTCCGGGAGTGGTACGACTCGTTTGAAGCAGCTCTCGCTAACTTTCAGTGGGACGATGACGTACGGCGAACCGCACGGCGCAATGTCGAAGCGTTTCGCAGCATGATTCAAGCATCTTGTGAAAAATACAGCCGTCGCCCAAATTCAGGCGCCTTACTCAGCCGCTTAGTCCACTCGAACACGCCACTCAATCAGATGGAACTCGAGCAAAATTCGCTCATCGTATTTTTTGGGGGTATCTCTACGGTCGAGGCGCTGCTCCTGAATGCGGTTTATGCGTTGTGCACCCATCCGGAGGTTCTTGCGGCATTGCGGACGAACGGCAGTGTGATTTCAGCGGTTCTCGATGAGACTATTCGCTGGAGCGGACCGGTTCAATCAGCGACCCGCCACGTAGTTTTCGACACTTCGATCGCCGGCGTGGAGTTCCGGCAGGGCGACACGGTCAACTGCATGATTGCCGCGGCGAATCGTGACCCAGCAAAGTTCGCCAATCCGGAGCGGTTCGATATCGCGCGCGCAGGACTGCGTCAGCATCTTGGGTTCGGCATCGGGCTTCATCATTGCCTCGGGTCTCACCTCGCCAAACTCGAGACCCGAATCGCGCTCGAACGTCTGCTGGCCCGACTTCCCGGTTGGCGCATAAACCAGAGCGATGCTTGCGCTCCCTATGGGAGCGAATTTCGCAAACCACCCCGCCTTTCGCTTTTTTGGGATCCTCTCGTGCCTTGACAATTCAGGAGACTGTCCAAGGCTGGCAACTGTCGTACACTCAGGCGAATTTCTAACACTCGCGGGTGGATTCTATGCATCCCAAAGCCCTCATCGCGCTCGCCGCTTCGATCACGGCCGTCATTGCGGCGCATGCCGCTCCCGCGACGGTCAAGATTCCATCGAATGAGCGACCAGGATTCCAACGCCTACGCGCGGCCGACCTCAAGGCGGATCTGTACTTCCTGGCATCCGACGCCTTGCAAGGCCGTATGTCTCTGCAACCTGGGGATGATGCCGCAACGCAGTGGGTGGTCTCTGAATTCGCCAAGGCGGGGCTTCAACCTCTCGTCGGCAATTCTTCCTTCTTGCAAGCGGTGCCTCTGATCGAATTTCATGGCGACCGGGATGCGAGCTTCGTCAGGTTGACACGCGGCGGCAAGAACACACAGTGGCGTGCACCGGATGTCATCGGCGGCTTCCACGATGACATCGAGATCACCGCGCCCGTGGTGTTCGCAGGCTTCGGCATCACTGCCCCAGGCTTGCACTACGACGACTATCGCGGCATCGATGCACGCGGCAAAATTGTCGCGGTATTCGAGCACGAGCCTCAGGAAAACGATCCGCACTCGGTCTTCAACGGCACCGGCAATACCCGCTACGCCACCAATCGCGTCAAGGCGCTCAATGCCCAAGCTCATGGCGCTCTTGCCTTGCTGGTGATGGCTGAGCCAAACCGAAAGCATCCGTCCAACCTTGAGCGGGTCAATCGCATCGGCGGCAGCATCACACGCCCGAATCCCCTGCCCTCACAAGTCATCGTCAATGACGAGTTGCACATTCCGGTGTCTACCGTGAGCGATGCCATCGCGGCTGAACTGCTGGCCACAGCGGGCGCGACCCCGCAGGCGCTGCAGTCGGCGATCGACCATGATCTGTCGAATCATTCCAATGCGCTTCCCGACAGCGCCGTCACGCTTCATTTCGAGAACAAGTCGCGCAATTCCGGCGTCACCTACAACGTGGCCGGGCTGCTGCCGGGAACCGACCCGGCGCTTGCTGCCGAGACCGTGATTATTTCGGGGCACCACGATCATGATGGCGCCGCGCCCGGCGCGGGCGGCAAACAGGAAATTTGGCATGGTGCGGACGACAACGGTTCCGGCACCGTGGGAGTGGTTGAATTGGCGCACGCGTTTGCCGCAAACCCGCTGAAGCCGAAGCGTGCCATTCTGTTCGTGGTGTTTGCGGCCGAGGAACGCGGCTTGCTCGGCTCTTATTATATGGCATCGCACCCACTGAGGCCGCTCGCCACCACGCGCGCCATGATCAATTTCGACATGATCGGGCGTGACGAAGCGAAAAGCGACCAGACAGACGGCTTGATTGATATTCCGGCAGACACGACTAACCGATTGAACCTCATTGGCGCAGCCTACAGCCCCGATTTCAAGGACACCGTGGCAAGCGCTAACCGAGCGGTCGGCTTGGACTTAGACGATCGGTTCGATCACGAGAACGCGTTGAATACTTTCTTCCGCAGCGATCAGTTTCCGTTCGTGCTGCACGACATTCCGGCGTTTTGGTTTTTCACGGGCTTCCATCCGGACTATCACCACACGACCGACACGGCTGACAAAATCGACTATCCGAAAATGTTGAAAATTCTGCAGCTGTCGTATTTGACCGGCTGGGCCTTTGCGAATCAGCCGGGACATCCCCGGTTCGTCCCCGATCCTCCAGGAAACTGATGCTGATTCCCTGCTAGCCGTGGATGCGCATACATTTGGATAACGGCACCGCTAAACACAGCGCCTTGACCAAGGCGGTCTGCCTCGATTTGCCTTACATTCTTGACAGCATTTGGCGTCACGCGGAATTCGACGCAAATAGTCAGTTCGCCTACGTGCTGGCGGACGACGGTTCGAGTGTCAGAGTCGCCTTTAGGAAAAAGCCGTTCACCTCGAGCCCTGCCTTTTGGTTGTACCTGATCGCTGCTACTTTCGTGGCCTATGGGCCGACATTGGATTCTTTGTGCAGCATCATCGGCGCAAGCGGCATGCGCTACGCGCGCATTTCCCTCGGAGCATGCGTTGCTGCGGCCGCCCTGCTCCTTGGCTGGCGGCTGAGCCGTTACGGAGCGGCGCGCGCTGATAAGCGATTTCGAAAGGCCCGCATCAATGATGATGAGCGCTGGCGTCGCGTATTTGTACATGCGGGTGTGCAGCTCGGAGTGCTGGTCATCGTCGCGGGTCTCGGCTTCTTCGCCTCATACTTCTTCACGCACGCCTCCGCCTCCTTCTGCCGCGCTCCGCCTTCCGTGGTTCCTGCGTGGATTCAGCTGGCAGTGGTGCTTTTACTCGCCGCGGTCCACCGAGCAGCCAGCATTCGGATCGTGAATCGTGCCTCGAGAACCTATGCTCAAGCGGCCGCGCTGATTGCGATGGGGTTATTCTTGTGGTGTTGCGTCGCAAGATCGGACGCAAGCGAGGCCAATCAAACGCCCTACTTGCATATTTATGGCGTATTTGCCTGCCTCCTGGTAGCCGTTGCCTCGCTCGCGCCAAGGATTGCACGGTGGCAAGTGGGTTCAATATCCCCTGAAACGCGAAAGCTTTACAGAGATTCACTCTCCGAGGTCGAACTGTTTCCAGGATCTCGAACCGACCCTGCCATGTCGACTCGCAGAATCGTGGCCGCGCTATCGACCGGCGTCTGCTACCACCCGCTGCATTTTTTACTGCTGCCTTCGATATTTTCCCTGATGGTCCCCAGTCTATACCTGCCCGCCACGTTCCTTGGCGGTTGCTTGGTCTCCGCATGGCTGTTGATGACGGGTAGTTTCTCCTCGCGATGGCAAGCGATGGTGGAAAAAGTGAGGGGCGCGTTCTTTGACGGCACACCGCTGCTGGTGTCGATCTCGGTGATTGGACTCGCCGTCCTACGGCTAGCCAGGGTTCAATACGTCGCGACCGTTTTGGATGCGGCAACCTTCGGCGTGATTTTCACCTGGGTTGTCATGGCGTACGCGCTGCTCTGGTGGTTTGAATACTCAATCAACGGCAGCGTCGCCGTGGAATTGCTAGGCGTCTTGGACGATCAGAATCGCGACCGGCCCGAGGAGGTCCGCTATCCGGCCAACACTATTCCGGAGTCCCTGCGTACCGTCGAGGTGAGCCATCGATTTATCGCTGCGCACGGCGCAGGACGTTTTGTGCTGCTGGGTTGGTTCCGCGATAAAGATACACAGCAGCCTACCGCGGCATTTGAAACCTACGATCTCATGGAACTCTTTTCCCGGTTAACTCCGGCCGGCCTCGACGATTTCTGGCACGACTTGAAGCGCCGCATACAACTGTCTTTTCTCACTTTGAACTTTCTGGTGGCGTTGATTCTCGGTCTCGGCTTCTATTATTCCGGATACGGTGATCGCACCAACACCGTTAGTAGCGTTGTCTCGGCAAAGCCAGCGGAAAGGACTGCCAACCTCACCGATCTCGCTAATCAGCTTAAGACCCACAAGACCCCCGTTTTCATAGTGGCCGCGTCCGGCGGGGGTACCAGAGCCGCACTATTCACCGCCACCGCGCTGGAAGGGCTATACAAGCTCGGCGTGGCGCGCGACGTCATCCTATTGAGCGGAGTCTCAGGCGGCGGAGTCGCGGCAGCTTATTTCTTTTCTCATCGGGATGCGCTGACTGCAGGCGGGAAGCCAGCGACTGCGGAATGGCAGCGCTTTAAGGACCGCATGGCCGACAATTTCATTGAGGACGTTCTCGAGGGCGCGGGCGAGTGGCGCATGATGAGCCGCGAGCCGCTGGGGAACCTGCTCGTAGAAAGCTTCCAACGACGCTTGTTCGACACCCCGCGCGGCCAGGCGACGCTTGCAGGCGATAGTGACATTGCCCTAATTCTCAACACGACCATAGCGGCGCATCCCAAGGAGGACTCCGATCTTTTGCGCGGCGAGTTTGCCGCTTCCCAGCCCAATCAGCCCTGCGTGAGATTGCATCGGCCCTACTCGCTTATGGCCGGCGGCCGATTAATTTTTACAAATCTCCAGGGAAAAACGGCGTTTCCCCAGAGTGGGGCTACGGCGCCGACAGCAACCTCAGGGCTCTCAATACCCGATGTTCGACTGCCATACGTCGTGGTCAATGACCCCACGGTGCAGATCGCCGCGGCGGCCGCGCTAAACGCGAATTTTCCGCCCGTATTTGCCAATGCGCGCGTTGACGTTCCCAGTGAAATCCCGGATGCAAATTGTCAGACCCGAACCTACTACGTCACGGACGGGGGTGCGCAAGAAAATCTAGGCTTGGTATCCGCCCTGTACGCTTTGAGAGGGTCTCTGCAAGAACTCTCGCCGAGCGAAATACCCGAGATCCATATCGTTACCATCGAGGCGTCCGCTACCGGATACGACTATGCGCCTGACCGAGGTTTAGGCGCCGCAGTCGGCGCAAAAGATAGGATTACCGGCGGACTGACACAGGAGTTGTTGAATGAGATTGGCGATCTTGCCGTCAAGAGAACTCAAGATCCCTTGCGCATCCAGATTCACGATCTTGCTTTGCCGCTGGCGTTCCGATCGCGCGGCGGATTTGGCACGCATTGGATGTTTCCGGAATCGATCGTCATCGCCAATCCTCGCGTAGCTGCTCCGGCCGAATGGTATTCGCATTTGGTTCCGAGCGCCTGGTTGAACGAGCCGCTCAGCGCGGTACTGAACAAGGGCTCGCTCACGCATCTTTGGACGGCGCTGCACGATCCCGGCGGGGATTTCTGCACGAAATCATGGAATCCACAGGAACGGCGCGTCGCCGGTTGGGTATGCGGAGGCAATGCGGAAGATCCGGCGCCCGATATTCACATTACTGAATGGCGACGACTGGTCGAAGCCGTGCAGCGGGCCAAAACGTTGTCGCGGAATAGAGTCCCGTGACCGCTTCCAACAACTCAGAGCGAAAGCCTCAATTGCCCCGGACGATTTTTCGTGGCTGCGAATCCGCTAGTCCTGCTTCGATGCTGAGCAGGGCTACAGAGTGGCCAAGGGTCCTCGGCAAGCACTTGACCAGCGCAAAGCGATGATCCGCGCCAGTCGCAACCACGAATCGCTTTCCTGGATTGGCTCGAATCACATTGGCGATATTCAGGCATAGGCGATGGTCCCGCTCCGAATAAAACCTGGAAATCGCTAAATAGGGTGAGTTCGCCAGCTGATGCTCGATCTCAGCATAGTGCTGCTCGGTTAGCCGATCATACCGCCCGTCATTCAAACTGATGGCTGTGGCGTGCACCAAGATATCGCGTTGCTTGGCGCCTATGGCCTTGAGTTCCGCTGTGTCTTGATATTTCGGGTCGCCGTTCTGTTCTCTCTCGAGGCGCTTTATCGGGCTGTGATCGGTCCACCAATCGGTGGGTATCGGCCGACCGGCAACATCATCCCCCAGCCAGTCGAAACCAAACGCCCTGGAAGCGTATTCGTGCGCGAGAGCAATCATTTCCGCCGGATAGTTCGCGCTCAGATAGGAAGTCTCGCCGCTCATGTCCTCCGGCCGGATTTCAACTCCAACAAAATCCGGATGTAGATCGCGAATCAAGGCGTAAAGCTGCGCATAGTTATAGCCAGGATGGTCCTTGTGGAAACCATGCATGGTCGCTACGACAATGACGCTGGATGTACGTGATGCTGCAAGGGCGTTGTGCACGGAAAATACTCCGATGCACATCAAAAGAGTCAGCAACGCGCGCTGAATCATTTCTTGCCATCGATCTGTCACGCGCGTCATAACGGGTTGCACTAGAGGGGAGGTGTCCAGATATTAGTACGAGCAAGGACATCACGCCGAGCAGAAGTCCCGATTGCCTCGGCTTGCGTCCCTTGGTGCGATACCCTGTTGAAATTATGGAAGAATTTACTGGATATGTGCCATGGGCAGCCATTTTGCTCACAAAGAGATCACTTGCCGATAATCGATAATTAATATATCGTTTATCAATATGATCGGCTCAGGAGTCTTCGCATGAAATTTTCCCCGGTTCTGCCCGCGGCTGGGATCGCCTTGCGCACCCTGATCGTTCTCACCTGGGTGGTCGGAACGCTGATCTTCGCCTTGCTGCTGATTAGTTTTCAGTTTGAGGACTTGACGTTGCGAGCGCTCGGCGTCGGCAGCATGGCCGGGCATGAGGGCATCATCGCGGGATTGCGCTCGATCATGGTGATCGGGATCGTGTCGGTGCCAATCGCCTTCGTCATCTTCCGCCAGCTTCTGCGAATAGTCAGGTCGGTTCGCGCGGGTGAGCCCTTTACAGCGGAGAACGCCGGGCGCCTGAAGGCTATCGCCTGGGCGCTCTTCGCGCTTGAGATGCTTCACATCTGTGTGGTCGCGATTGCTTCCGCCGTATCCACCAAAGAAGTACCGCTGAGGATTGGCGGGGACTTCAATCTCACCGACTGGCTCGCAATCCTGCTTTTGTTCGTGCTCGCGCAAGTCTTCCTGGAAGGCGCGCGGATGCGCGATGACCTCGAGGGCACGGTCTGATGGCCATCATCGTCAAGCTCGACGACCTACTCTATGCGCGACGAATGACACTGACTGAGCTCGCCGAACGGATCGACATCACGCTGGCCAATCTTTCGATCCTCAAAACCGGCAAGGCGCGAGCCATCCGCTTCTCGACGCTGGAAGCAATTTGCACTGTGCTCGGCTGCCAGCCCGGCGACCTCCTCGAATTCCACGAAGACTCCAGCGCGACAAAACAGCCACGCGTCGCCTAAAACTGATCAGAGATTGCTTGTCGCTGCGGCCGGCCCTTCAGGAGTTGAAACCGCAGCAGGAGACGGGGTCTCTGCCGGAACGGGAGCGGATCCGCGCAAAGCGTGGTTAATGTCGTTGACGAGGTCTTCAACACTGCGATCGCCATAACCCAGATGATTGGCGATGATTTGACCGTCGCGGTCGATCATGAATAAATGCGGGATACCGGAAATATTATATTTCCGGGCGATCACGCCCGTGCGATCTTCGACGAACGTGGTCTGCCATGTTTTGACGGCTCCTCTCAGTTGCCTCGCTGCGTCCGATGCATCCCTGAAGTCGACCGCGAACACCCTGAGTCTTTCCTTTCCGACTAGTTGCTGAGCGCGTTCGAGGATCGGCAGTTCGCGCTTGCAAGGCCCGCACCAGGTTGCAAAGAAAGTGACGATGACAAGCTTGCCGCGCTCGGCCGCCAGGTCAATCTTGTCCCCGGTCATGATGTTGCGGCCCGAAAATTCAGGTGCGGCAGTGCCAACGGCCGGTCCAGAGGCTGCCGAAGATGCGGACGAGGCAAGCAGAATCGTCCCGAGAATCAGCACCCGCCGCATAACACATCTCCCCGATATTGTAGTCGTGGGATCGTATAGCTTAGCGGCGTCCCGTGTCTCTATAATTCCATCGTGGCACTCGTAGTCTTTCTCAGAGGCATCAACGTCGGCGGCCATCGAAGGTTTCGCCCCAGCGTTTTCGCAAAACAGCTGAGCTCCTATGACGTCGTGAACATCGGCGCCGCCGGCACGTTCGTCGTTCGCAATCCCGGCCCTCGTGCAAAATTTCGAGCTGAACTTCTCCGCAAGCTACCCTTTGCGGCGCACGTGGCGTTTTGCGATGGCCGCGACCTTGTCCGCTTAGAGCTCGAAAGTCCCTTTGGAACTACTCCAATACGCTCGAACATTGTGCGCTTCGTCAGCATCCTATCCAAGGCCGGCCGCTGTCAGGGTTCCATTCCCTGCACTTTTCCTCCGAGCGGACGGTGGTTCGTTCGCGTCACAGCCTATAAGAAGTGCTTCGTCTTCGGAGAGTATCGCCGCCACATGAAAACCATCGGCTACCTCGGCCAAATCGACCAGCTTTTTGGATGCCCCGCGACCACGCGAAATTGGAACACCATAGTCGCCATCGTGCGGATTTTGAAAGGCGACGGAAAAGTTGAGCGCGCCTAGACTCGATGCGCCAACTTAGATATTGCCGCCGGGCAATGGCGATCCCTTTTTCAACCATACGCAATTAAGCTGCAGTGGCTTGCCGCTTAGATCGTTTACGGGTTGCAGATTGGCGTTTGTCACCGGAGTAACCGTTACAGACTCTGTTTCGATGCCGGGGAAGCGCCCTTTCAATACATGATCAATTTGCGGCTCGCCAGCGGACTCTTGGCCGGTTCGTAGCACACGACCTTCGCTGTCGAGCAGCACCCATAGGCGCGCCTGTGCAGCCGCACCCTGTTTCAACGCTTCTGGGAAATACCTCTCGACCATCGCGCGATCGATGGCGCGAGTATCGGGAGCATGGATCACGCTGGATACAAAGGGGCCGGTTGTCTTGCGCTCGGTAAAGGCAACCAGAAAGCGTTCTCCCGATGGAAATTCCATACCTTGCAATCCCACATATGCAACTTCATTTGCCGGTATCCCGAAGCGTTGAGAATAGTATTCCTTGGTAATTTTAAAATCCTCCGGTGGTCCGCTGAAGACTTCGATACCGGACCGATCTACTTTGCCGCCCTCGCCAAAGAGAATGTTCAGCACCTGCGTGCCATTCGCACTTTTTTGTCCCAGCTGTGGATAGCTTTCTTTCAAAACAGCGGCAAACCGATCCCCCAAGGACGATTGGGCCGAGCTAGGCGGCTTCTTGCGCAGCTCGGCCGATGCCCCGGCAGTCGTAGACGACTGTGCGCGAACCACGGGTGCCGTGGCCAACCCCGCAATCAACGGCACGGCGACCGCCGCAGTGGCGGCGGCCGCGAGAATCAGTTTCTTAGCGGTGTTCAAGCGGGTGGACGACTGATTTTTCATAATTTCCTCGATTCTCCGGGTGAGATTTGCACCGCTGACGCCTGCGGCGCAAATCAGCGGCGACTCCAGATAGTGCTGACAGACCCGTAAGATGCCTTCTGCGTACGCCGCCGGATTGTGACCGGCGCGAAGCACCTCTTCGTCGCACGCGCGTTCTCGTTCCTCTATGAGGCGGGAGCCCAGCCACCACACCAAGGGGTAGAACCAGAAAAGCGCTTCGACGGCCATATGACATGTGGCGGTAAGATTGTCTCGCCGGCGCACGTGACAAAACTCATGCGCAAGGACTGCCCGCAACTGTTCGGCGCTCAAGCGAGCTTTGATACCATTGGGGACCAGGAGTACGGGGCGTAGAAAACCCACTACTCCGGGTTCGAGCAACGTCCTCGATGATCTGACCGGTACTGGGAAGAGAATGTCGGTTGGAGTTGATTCATCCAGCGCTGCTTGAACTCGACGCCAGCGCTTAAGCCAAGAAACGAACACCGCCAACACACCACAGACCCAGATCACGGCCAGAATTCTCAACAGGATGGCTTCGGATGCCCATGCCAATGAAGAGACCGCTTCCCGCATCGTGAGGTCGCGCAAGCCAAGGGGCTCGGCAAGCCTGTCCATCAATACGATCAGCGGCGCCGGCGCCGTCGGTACCGAGCGCCAAGTCACATGTGCACCCAACGCCGTCAAGAAGGCAAAGGGCACCAGAAATTTTAGCGACGCCGCTAGCCACAACGTGTAGCGAAGCTTCGCGCCGTTCGGTCGAATGAGGCGCGTGAGCAGAGCTACTCCCGCGACGAAAAAGGTCGATTGCCAAAGATGGTCGGCCACGAGAAATAGCATTGGCTCCCTCCTCTACTTGCCGGATTTCTTGAGTGCCTTTCGAGCCTCTTCAATGTCATCAAGGGTGAGTTGCCCGGACTCGATCAAGTGCGACATTAGAGGTGCCGCACGGCCTCCAAAGAATCCTAATAAATCATCGACAAGTCGCCGTTGTGCCACTCCGCGCGAGATCGCTGCCTCGTAAATGTGAGCGTTGCCGATCTTTTTAGCCTTGCGGACGGCCGCCTTGCCTTCTAGTCGCGTGACCATCGTTTGAACGGTTGTATATGCGTGCCGGCCCTTTTCCGGCAGCGTCTCTTGAATTTCTCTGACCGAGGAAGCGCCATGTGTCCACAGTGCCTCCATGATTCTCAATTCCAAAGGGCTAAGCCGCACTTGTTTCATCGTTGACTCACTCCGACATATGTAGGAGATACTACGACACCGTTAGGAATTAAACAATAGAAGCAGACATCCGGCCTTCCGTGCCTAGTAGAAGTGGATGCCAGGCCTCAATACAAGCTGAAACACCAGGAAAAGAATCAGAACCGCGCCGAGCAGATACATTTCAGATATCCCGCCGGGACGAGCTTTGGCCGTTGCACTTACGCGCCAGGCACCAAACTGGAGCCAGGAGATCCCAGTGCCGGTCACGACGACCGGCACCAGCGCGACCTCGATCCAGCTGCGCGGCACACGGAACGGAATGATCAGCAAGATTGCCGTCATTGCCGGCAACGTTGCAGCGAGAAATACAAAGCGGATACGCGCACGCGCACTGGCAGTCTGCGCAGAGTCTTGAGCAAGGCCGAGAAATGAACCTGTCAGAGACAATCCGACCAATGGGATCAGGACCAATGCGATGAATGCCGCCGCTGTTTTCAGCGCGGCACCGAAATGCAGGTAATTCATCGCCATACCCACATCGTTTTCGGGCTCTACCGCCCCGATGATGACTTGCGGAAGTGATTGCATGAATCCGTTATAGGTCATCCAGATGAGAAACAGTCTGCTCGTGATAGAACGTCCCGCCCCACGCGCCAGTAAGAAGGCGCAGGTGATGCCCGCCAGAAAAATTGCGGTCGCGCCGGTGCCTTGCATCAGGCTCGCCAGCGGGTTGCCGCCTTCCCATCGGTGGTTGTTGTGATAGAGGGTTGCGCGCAGACCGGGAGTGAGTGCCTTCGACAGCACTAGAAAAAATTCTTGGACAAAGAAAGTCAGGTTAAAGCTAAGAGTGTATAGGAGCACCGATTTGGCCGTCAGGCTCCAATCCCAAGGCGCGGCTGAGCTTGTCGGGTCGGCTGCCGCGCGCCGCGAGCTCAGCAGCCCAGCCAAGCCTAGCAGCAGGGGCCCCACGACTAATACCAGCGTGACCGCCATTGCGATCGTGACGGGTTCCGCTTGGTGGTCAGGTCGGATGCGCGCGTCCCTCGTAGAGAAAGGTCATGGGTTTCGGCCCCTGCATGTAACCGGTCTCGAGTCGGTCAATACCGAATCCCGAACTTTCGACAAGCGCGCGGATCGGCCGATTGAGGTGGCAGCCCCCACCAATCTTTTTCCACAGCGGTGTCAACCGATTTTGCCACTTCTGGATGTTTTCCTCTGGCGCGAGCCCGTGCTCCACGAACAAAAGCTGGCCGCTCGGCTTGAGCACACGCCGCATCTCGCGAAGCGCGCCGACGGCATCGGGAATCGAGCATAGCGTCCAAGTCGTGACCACCGTATCGATGCTGTTCGCGTCGACCGGGATGGCTTCTGCCGAGCCCGCGATGATGGTCGCGGGCGCCTTGCAGAGGCCGGCCGAACGCCTGGCCATCTCCGCAAGGCCAGCGGCCGGCTCAAGCCCGAGAATCTCCTCCACCCGTGACCCATAAAAAGGCAGGTTTAGGCCGGAACCGATTCCGATCTCGAGAACACGCCCGTGCGCCTGAGACAGGACCCGCCGGCGATACGGCAGGAGCATGCGGCTACGCATCGAAATATTGATGACATGGGGCAGGATGCGGTCGTTGTAGAAGCTCATGTGACTCGAGTCCGCCGACTAAGAGGGCACATTTTATCGCGACACAATCGCAGGTGTTGCGCGACAATCCAGAAGAATGACGGAAATTCCAACATTGAACACCCTGGCGATCGCAAACTATCGCTCACTTCGTCAGCTCGTGACACCTCTCGGCCGCCTGACTCTGGTGACCGGGCCGAACGGGAGCGGCAAATCGAGCTTCTATCGAGCATTGCGGTTATTGGCCGACGCTGCCCGGGGCGGCATGATTGCTTCACTCTCGCGTGAAGGCGGAATTCAATCGACTTTATGGGCAGGACCGGAGTCTTTTGCGCGGGCGGTCAAGCGCGGCGATAGACCTGTCGGACCCACCCTGCGCCGAGAACACCAAGCTCTGAAACTAGGCTTTCAGAGCGACGAGTTCGGCTACGCGATCGATTTAGGCCTTCCAATACCGCGAGAGTCGGCGTTCAAGTTCGACCCGGAGATCAAGACGGAATGCATTTGGCATGGAGCGAAGTTACGCCCAGCCACGGAACTGGTCGAGCGCAAAAACTCAGTCGTGCGCATTCGGCGCGAAAACGGTGAGTGGGACATTGTGGCCAGTCACCTACAGCCGTTTGAAAGCATGATGGAGATCATCGCCGACCCGCAGCGGGCTGCTGAAGTAATGACCCTGCGCGATCAGATTCGAACGTGGCGCTTTTACGATCATTTCCGTACCGATCCGGACGCACCTGCGCGGCAAATTCAAGTGGGCACCTACACCCCGGTCCTGGCGCACGATGGCCGGGATTTGGCTGCCGCGCTGCAGACGATTCGCGAGATCGGCGACGCGCCTGCCTTGGCGCACGCAATATCCGACGCCTTTCCAGGGAGCACACTCGATGTAATTGCCAGGGACGCAAAGCTCGCCATCGCAATGAATCAACATGGGCTGTTGCGCCCACTCGACGCAGCCGAACTCTCGGATGGCACATTGCGCTATCTTCTCTGGAGTGCCGCGCTGCTGACGCCGCGGGCGCCACGTCTGATGGTCTTGAACGAGCCGGAGTCGAGCCTGCATCCGGATCTGCTACCCGCGCTCGGGAGGCTAATCAGCGTAGCGGCAAAGAACACGCAGATCATCGTGGTCACACATGCGCCTCGGCTCATAGCGACCTTGGAAGACAATCCCGACTGTCTTTCGATTCAACTGGAGAAAGAATTGGGAGAAACACAAATCGTCGGACAGCGAGAGCTGGACAGACCGGCTTGGCACTGGCTCAGCCGCTAGAGCCCTTCAGCTTTTTGGGTGCAATTCCTTTATCTCGCCCGCGGTATTCACGGCGCCGCGCAGCGACTCTCAAGCCTCAGGTGTATGATAGAGCCTGGTACTTGCGGGGAATTGTGGCCTATGAATCGTGCGCAATTTGCAGAGTCTTTGAAACCGAATTGGCGTGCGACTTTTATGGTATGCGCGCTGGTGTTGATGGCTGTGACGGGCCTTGAGAAAGGCGCTGTTGCCGCCGAAGCGAAGCCGGTGAAAATCGGCATCATCGGCGCCGGAAAGATTGGCGGATCGCTGGCCAAATTGTGGGTGCAAGCCGGTCATGAGGTGTTGATCTCCTCGCGTCATCCCGATGAGCTCAAGCCCCTTGCGCAATCTCTGGGCCCGAAAGCCCATGTCGGCACACCCCGCGAGGCTGCGATGTTTAGCGACGTGGTGCTGATTTCGATCCCGTATGGAGCGTTGCCGCAGGTGGGCAAGGATTTGGCAACAGAACTTGCCGGCAAGGTCGTGCTTGATACCGGCAATCCGTATCCCGAGCGCGATGGCGCCATGGCGATCGAGGCGCGGCGTAAGGGAACCGGAGTGGCCTCGGCGGAATTCCTACCGGGCGTGCGGTTGGTGCGCGCGTTCAATGCCATCAACTACAAGAGCCTGCAAAGCGAAGCGCATCGCCCCGGGGAACCGGTGGCGATCCCGATTGCCGGCGATGATTCGCATGCCCTAGCGGTGGCCACGCAGTTGGTCAAGGACGCGGGATTCGAGCCAGTCGTGGTGGGCCCGCTATCGAGCGCAAGGTTGTTCGATGTCGGCACGCCGGTGTACGTTCAGCTGCTCACGGCAAAAGAGTTGCGAGCGCGTCTGCATTTATAGGCTCGATAGCCTGTCTTGCCAAAACCGCCGATAGAGGACGATCAGAAACATGGAAACGATTGGCGGCGACTTGCGCCAGATGCAGCGGATTCCCCTGGCGCCGGCTCACGTCGAGGCGCTGCGCGCGGCCGGCAAAATTGCCACCTATCCCGCCGGCACGTTACTCGCAAGGCCCGGCGAGGCGGCAGCTCGCTTTGTTTATGTGGAAGAAGGTGAGATTGAGGCGGTCAATCCCTATACCGATGAACGCCTTATCCCTTCAACGCTCGGTCCGGCGCAGTTCATGGGCGAAATTGCCTTTCTGAACGGCGGCGCGTGGTCGATCCCGATGCGCACCGTCAAGGACACCCGGGTAATCGAAGTGCCCAGGGACGCGATGTTGACGCTCATGTCTCAGATCCCAGAAATGTCCGACATCATCATCACGGTGTTTTCGGCGCGCCGGCGTCGGCAACTCGAGGGCCGCGATAGCAGCTTGAGGCTCATCGGTGAAGATGAAGACCGGAACATTCGCCGAGTCGCAGAGTTTGCCAGCCGCAATCGCATCCCCTACTCATCTTTGCAATTGGGAAGCCCGGAAGCGCAAGCCACCGCCGAGAACTGTTCGATCGCGCCCGGAACACCCGCAGTGATCTTCGGACGCGGCGTCGTGCTGGCGGACCCGACACCGGACAAGGTTGCCCATCTGCTTGGGCTCAGCCTCGATTTTAAAGACGAAGAAACATTCGATGTGCTGATCGTGGGAGGTGGACCTGCCGGCGTCGCCGCGGGCGTGTACGCAGGAGCCGAGGGCCTGTGCGCGTTGGTCGTGGAAGACATAGCCATCGGCGGTCAGGCCGGAACCTCCAGCCGTATCGAGAATTATATGGGCTTCCCCACCGGCATTTCGGGGGCGGACCTCGTCTGGCGCGGACACGTCCAAGCGATGAAATTCGGGACTCGTTTCGCGATGCCGCGCCGGGTAGCGCTCCTGGAAAGGCTCGAAGATCAGAGTTTTTGCGCAACTTTCGACAACGGCCAGCGTGTCCGTGCCAAGGCAGTCGTGGTAGCGACCGGCGTTCAGTACCGCCGCTTGCCGCTCGAGCGGCTTGCCGATTTTGAAGGAGCCGGCGTCTATTATGCGGCGACTGAAATTGAGGCGCGCTACACCAAGGGCACCGAAGCCGTGATCATAGGCGGCGGCAACTCCGCCGGGCAGGCTGCGATGTTTCTCAGCCGCTCGGCGAGCTGTGTACGCGTATTGGTTCGCGGCGCCTCGCTGGCTGCGTCGATGTCCAGCTACCTCTCCAGCCGGCTCGAAGCCGACCCGAGGATCACCATACAGTACGGCGCCGAGGTAAGCGCGCTGCATGGCGGGGACCGTCTCGAATCATTGACTATTCGTGACGTGAAGAACGGCACAAGCCGCGTCGTCGACTCACAAGCGTTGTTCGTCATGGTAGGCGCCGCGCCGAACACCGAGTGGCTCTCCGGATTGGTGAAGCTGGACGACAAGGGGTTTGTGGTCACCGGCTACGGTGCGGGAGGCGTAGCGTCGCCATTCGCCACGTCCCAGCCCGGCATCTTTGCGGTCGGTGATGTTCGCGCAGGGTCCGTCAAGCGCGTCGCTGCGTCGGTCGGCGAGGGCTCGGTCGTTATCTCCAAAGTTTGGGAGTTTGTGAACGCCGGCCGCTAGCAAGAAGTGGCTCCGCGTTTTTCTCCAGAGTGGCTCTTCTGCAAACGGGTGTCTGCGTCGCAAGATGCGCATCTCTTCATCAGAGTCCGGGGGAAATAAATATGCGAGTGCATCAATATGTGAATGCAGTTGTCCTGGCCTGCGCCATCAACTGCGTCGTAGTAGCCTTTTGCGCCGCAGCCAATTCCGCGCCGGCTTCTCAGATCACGGAGCGAGATGGTCAGCATGACTTCGATTTCGACATCGGCGTCTGGCAAACTCATATCAAGCGCGTTCTGGATCCGCTCTCTGGATCGACCGATTCAATGGAACTCAACGGAACCGTCACGGTGCGCAAAGTCTGGGACGGCCGCGCACAGCTGGAAGAGATCGAGGCAGACGGTCCGAAGGGCCACTGGGAAGGACTGAGCCTTTTTCTTTACAACCCCGAGGCACACCAGTGGAGTCAGTCGTTCAGCAACAGTAAGGTAGGCATGATGGGGTCGCCGATGATTGGCTCTTTCAAGAACGGCCGGGGAGAACTCGTTGCGCAGGATACCATCCATGACCGGACTATCTTGGTGCGCGCCGTCTGGTCCGAAATCAAGCCCGATTCCCACCGCTACGAAGAATGGTACTCAGATGATGGCGGCAAGACCTGGGCGCTGTCTTTCACCGCCAATCTGACGCGAAGCAAGCCATGAACGAAGCAGGCCTCGGAAATCTTGACGCCACGCCTCATGGCGTCAGCGCATTCCAATTCGGCGTGGGTTCTTGCAGCAAATGTCGGACAAAGAAGTCGTATTGGCGGCGCAGCCCATAGCCTACATCGCCGCTCGAGCGGAACACGCCGTGACCCTCATTCGGTACGACCAACAAGTCGAAATCCTTGTGCGCCTTGATCATGGCATTCACGACCTGCATGGTTGAGGACGGGTCGACATTCATGTCGAGTTCGCCGACCACCATCAGAATGTGTCCTTTGAGATTCTTTGCGTTGTCGACGCCCGACGATTTCGCGTAGCTCTCATCGACCGGCCATCCCATCCACTGCTCGTTCCAGTCGAGCTTGTCCATGCGGTTGTCATAGCACCCGGCGTAGGCGACCGCGACTTTGTAGAAATCGGCATGGAATTCCAGCGCGCTCAATGCATTCTGGCCACCCGCCGAACCGCCGTAAATGCCGACACGGCTTGTGTCGTAGTAGGGATATTTTACCGCCGCTGCTTTATGCCACAGAATGCGGTCCGGAAATCCGGCGTCCCCGAGATTCTTCCAGGCGACATCATGAAACGCCTTCGATCGGTTGAGGGTGCCCATACCATCGATTTGCACCACAATGAAACCCATATCTGCGAGCGACTGCATGCCTAGGACCTTGTCGCCGCCGGCGTGCGGCCCGAATGGCCAAAAGGTCTTCGGGACAAAAGAGGCATGAGGTCCTGCGTAGATATTCTCGATGACCGGATATCTATGGGCCGGGTCGAAATTCTGGGGCCGCACGATGATGCCCCAGATGTCGGTCTTGCCGTCGCGGCCCTTGGCAACGAATACCTCGGGCGGCTTAAAACCCGCCGCGACGAGTTTGCTGATATCGCCGCGCTCGACCTCCGTGAGTAGCGCCCCGCCTTCAGTTCGATGCAACTCGGCAACGTTGGGCATATCTATTCGCGAGTAAGTATCAACGTAATAGGTCATGTCCGATGAGAATGCGACGTCGTGATAGGCGGTCGCCGTCGTGATGGGCGTCAGATGCTTGCCGTCAAAATCGATGCGGTAGTAATGCTGAAAATACGGGTCTTCTCCCTTACGCATGCCGCTCGCGGCAAACCAGATCTGGCGCTTTTCGTCATCGACTTTCACGACCTCCCTCACCACCCACTCTCCTTTGGTGATTTGGTTCTTCACGCGACCCGCGCGGGCGTCATATAAATAGAGATGGTTCCAACCGTCGCGTTCGGACATCCAGACCACTTCACGGCCCATGCCTCCGACATCATGAGAATAGCGGCGGTCTATGTTGATGAAGGTCGCCGCGCGGTCAGTGGCCTCAACGCGCGCCATCCCCGTCTCGGCGTTGATCTCGATCAAGCTGTAAACCTGGTGCCCGCGCTGATCGTATTCGAACGCGACGCCGCTGCTGTCCTTGTGCCAGATAAGCGCCGACATGGTGTACGGATTCGGGAATAGATCGAATGGCACCTGCAATTCTGTTTTGGTGTCGACGTGGAAGATCACCGGCCGGTCGATATCAATCGCATCACCCGGCTTCGGATAGAACTGCACCGCTAATTTGGGTTGAACCTGGTCCTTCGGAGAGGAAATCACCCGGGTGACTTCGCGCCTGAATCCTGGCCGCACACGATAGGCCGCAAGCTTCTTGGAATCCGGTGACCAGGCAAGGGATTCCGGGTCGTAAAACTCTCCTTGCGACCCGTCCGTGCTCAACATCACCGATTCGCCCCCGGAGGCCGCGCGAACTGCAATGTTCCAGTTCTGTACGAAGGCGAGCCAATGCCCGTCCGGGGACTTCTTCGGGGAGTTGTCGGCTGGGACTTTAAGATCGCGCACCGTCTCGAAGCCGCGGGGCTGATGCCCACCATGTGCAGGCAAGCGTGAACACACGTAGTCCGTCAACGAGCACTTCCAGCCTATTTCGTCCATTTCCACTTCGATTCTTGCCGTCAGCGAGCGCCCGCCTTCGGTGATTTCCATCGAACTAAAGGGCACGGTGAAGGGAAGGTGCAGGCCGGAGTAGGCCTTGCCCGTCGCGGCACCAAATGCCGCCGCCAACCGGTCGTGATCGAAAGCCGGGCGCTTCTGCTTCGTATCGGCGTCCATCACCACGAACTGAAACCCGCCGGGTACGGTCTTGCGATAAACGAAGCTGTGCGTTCCCTCAATCCATTGCGCGGGCTCTGCGATATTTTCTGTCAGCTGCGACCATGCACTTCGCAAACCTATCGCGTGCTCATAGTCCTCGACGCCGGGTGCGGCCACGGTCGTCTGGGCGACGACCGTTGTCGTCCCCGCCAACACCAAAGCCGTTCGAATGCCCATGAGCGTGCTCCCCTTGTCGTAGTTGCCTGAAACTGCCGTCGGGAAGCCGGTAACTGGCTCCGCCGCATGAAGCCAAGGATATGATGGGATCGCCGGCAAAAGCCATGGCAGCAACAACCGTCCCTGGATAACTTCAGAGGTTAGCTAGAGGTTGTCAGGACTTTGCATCTACTCACAAATCGGGTTTCTTCTGTGCGGCTGCATGATCCAAGACCGCCTTGGCGCGGCCGTTGGCGCCGGCAGCAAGCGCAGCGACGGTCGCTTGGTGGGAACGGGTCTCGAGCGCAAGGTCCGCCACCTCTACGGTCAATGCACTGACGAGATTATTCCCGTTGGTCATATTTGCGGATACCTTGACGAGTCCGCGACACGGCTCCTGCTGTGGGTTCAGGGCCTGCAGCGGCTGGATCAAGTCGTAGCGTACGAGGCCGGGATTGGTGCTGCCCCAGCTGATCATTGCCCCGGGACCGATCGCGCTGCAGTTGGCGAACTGGCCGACACCGGGAGGCAGTGACGCGCGCTTCCCATCGCCGGTGAACCACCACATGCCGTCAATAGTGAAGGCCATCGGCTGCTGCGCCTCGGGTCCGTACTTTTCACGCAGGCTGGCGACCACGGCCTGCGGCAGCAACTCCTTGCCGGGTAGGAATCGCAGCCGGCGCACCACGCGCCACACGGTCTGCGGACCAGGAGGCAAGGTGAAGTGAATCTCGATCGCTTCGGCCGAGTTATCCACGTCGCCGTCGCTCATGTCCAACTCATGAATCACCGGCTTCGCACTCAAATCCGGTAGATTCATGTAGGCGTTCTTGATCGGCCGCGCACCGGCATATTTTTTTAGCGCCTCGTACGCCTCCTGCGCCGGGATACCGGTGCGAAATCCTGCCACATCTGGCGTAGCCGCCGATACCGAGCACGAACCGAAAGTGAAAGCTATATAAACCGCGGCGGCGATCAACACAGGGGCGCGCATGGAATTCTCCTCAAGGTTAAGGGGTAGATGCTAAAGGGCGGGCTTGTTCTGCTCTGCTCTCTTGAGCTCAGCCTGCCTATGCTTAATGGCCGCCTCGCGAAGCATCGCGAAGGTGGCGCGCGCGGCGCGCGATACGATCGGGACATCGATCATCTCGACGTAGAACGCGCCCACACGTTCGTTGTCGCCGATGTCTGCCCTGACCATGACCAACGACGTGTTGCAGTAAGTCTGTTTGGTGATCGCGTCCCGATCGTTCAAATCGTGAGGAAAAATGCTCTGGGATCGCTCAATGCCTGGAAACTGGCCCAAACAGGTATTGGCATTGATCTCGTCGACGCCACCCGGAGGCAATCGCGCGGGGCGCCCCTGCTCGTCGAATAGCCACCATAGAACACGAATCTGCGCTTCCGAATGACCATCAGTCACGCTTCTCGAGCTCTCGAGCCCGCTGAATGCAACGGTTTCCTTGCCATACTTTTGGCGCAGGCTGGCCACCAGCGGGCCATGCAGTGTCGGGTGGTTATAGTCTCCGGCCCTGCGGTTCACCCGCCAGATGCGCTGTTCCTCAGGGGGCGCTGTGGCCTCGACATAGATGGTCTCCGGGGGAGACCCTAATACGTTGATGCCGACGCCAAACTCGAGCAGCGTCCGCTGATCGTAGCCGTCATAGGTCTGTGGAACGCTCAACTGAACCGCGCCCTTGTACTCCGCGCGCAGCGCGGCCAGCGCTTCCTGCAGCGGCATGCTGAGGTGTATGCCGACGACGCTGGGCATGTTCTTATAGTCGCCAAGCTTCACAGGAGGCGCCGGCTGCGCGTTATCCTTTTTCTCTTCCATCGAGAAGGGCTCGGCGCTGCCGGCCGTCGCGGCAGCGGCGCGGGGGGTTGCCTGGCTGGCGGGTGTTGGTGAGGCTGTAGTGCTCGACGGCAGCGCCTTTTTCAGCGCGCTCTTGAAGGCCTCAATAGGATTTACCGGCTGCTGGGCCGCCAACGGGGCCGCCGAGATCATGAGACCCAAACCGAGAAAAGCAGCGCATCGGCTTGCACTTTTCATAACATCCCCTCATTGCTTGAAACTGTGTCGAGAGTTCTACGAAAACTCGGCCGAGGAAGTCATCACGGCACGCAAACGAATTCCAAACGGGCGCTTTTATTCATGGAAATCATGTCGTTGCGAAAGCGCGGCAGGGGACTAGAATGATCGCGTGAACGAAACCGAAATCAAGCCCGGAGCGCCGCTTTACTGCTATCGGTTCGGCGCGGCCGAATTCGATGAGGCGCGCTTCGATCTGCGCGTTGGCGGGCTACGGGTCGATATTGAACAGCGGCCGCTCGAAGTTCTGCGGGAACTGCTTAAGTCTGCGGGCGACGTCGTCACCAAGGAAAGACTCTTGGATGTCGTGTGGTCAGGCCGGCCCACGGTCGAGACCGTTCTCACCAATGCCATATCGAAACTGCGCCGGTCCTTGGGCGAGGCCGACATGGAGCGCATTCAGACCGTGCCGCGCGTGGGGTACCGCATCGACGGCTCCATCGATCGCTTGGCAGTCGGACGCCAACTCCTGAGCCCGCTCGCGCTTAAGGTGCAAATGCCCGTACCTGGGCGGACGCACTTCCTTCTGGAACGCCAGTTGGGGCCGCTTCGGCACAACGAAGTCTGGCTGGCGCGAAACCCCAAGACGGGTGAGAGGCGAGTCTACAAATTCAGTTCAGACGGGGATCGCCTATCGCTGCTCAAACGCGAAGCGACATTATATAGAGTATTGATTGAGGGACTCGGCGAGCGGCCCGATATTGCCCGTGTTCTCGACTGGAATTTCGAGTCGCCCCCCTTCTTTCTCGAGTGCGCCTACGGCGGCCCAAATCTCCTCGAATGGTCCAAATCGAATGACGATCTCGCCGCTCAAAGCCTGGAACAGCGAATCGGCTTTTTTCTTCAGATTGCCGATGCGGTCGCCGCCGCGCACAGCGTCGGCGTCTTGCACAAGGACTTAAAGCCCGCCAACGTATTGGTATCAAATTCCTCCGAGCTACCGCGCCTGGTGTTGACTGACTTCGGATCCGCACGGCTGCTGGAGCCGGAGCGGCTGCAGGCTCTCGGAATCACCCAGATCGGCCTGACACACACGTCGATGCAGCCCCTCGATTCCAGTGGGACCCTGCTTTACATGGCGCCCGAGCTGTATCGCGGCCAAGCACCCACGGTGCAAAGCGATGTCTACGCACTCGGTCTGATGCTGTATCAAATAGTCCTGGCGGACCTGTCGCGCCCAATGACCTCCGGCTGGGAACGGGATATCGACGATGAGGAACTGCGCGAGGATCTTGCCGCGGCGACGGACGGCGATCCGTCGCGTCGCTTGAAGTCCGCGGCTGAGCTCGCCGAGAGACTGAGACATCGAGACGTTAGACACGCCGCGCGGGCAGCCCAACGCGCGGTCGAAGCGCAAGCTCTGGAAGCACGACGAACGCTCGATCACGCACGCGCAAGACGCCCGTGGATCATGACCGCCATGGCTACGTTGAGTATCGGACTGGCCGTGAGTGTGTGGTATTACCTGGCCGCCCTCCGATCCGAACACCGATTGGCACAGCAGTTTGAAATCGCCGATGCGCTCAACACATTCATGACGCACGATCTTATCGGCGCGGCCAATCCGGCAGTTAGCGGACATGCCGACGTCAAAATATTGGATGCAGCCAAAGCCGCCAGCGAGCGTATCGACTCCGAGTTCGCGATGCGCGCTCCCAATATCCAGGCGGCCCTGCACTTCGCCATGCAGGAGTCGCTTGACGGTTTGACGGACGCGGAAGGCGCCATCCAAGAAGGCAAAAAGGCGATCGCCGCCTACGAGCGCGAGACGCCGCCGGATCGCATGGGAGCCGACCGGGCAAGCATACACATGGTGCGCGATCTTGAGCGGTTGGGCCGCACCGACGAGGTGCCGTCGCTGCTGCACACGATCGAAGCGGATCTTGGGCAGATCCGGGCAGAACAGCCGCTTCTCGAGGTTGAATATCTCGAAGACAATGCGATGCAGGCAACCACCTTGGCGCACCACGACGAAGCTCTCCGATACGATATAGAAAGCCTGCAACTGCTGCAGCGCCTCGGGAATCCACCGGGCGATCTTGAGAATCGTATCGAATTCAACGTGGCCAACTCGTACTTGCTCGTCGGACGCTACAGTGAGGCTGACTCGCTGCTGCGCAAGGTCATTGCGCGCGAATCGCAGACGCTAGGACCGCAACATCAACAAACGCTTTACACCACGGTGGTGTTGGCCCACAGCCTGCTGGCCCAATATCGCGCCGCCGAGGCAGAGAAAATATTGGCTCCTGCCGTGGCAGGACTACAGGCATCCCTAGGCGAATCTCATGGCCGCACCATGCTCGCTAAGACGGTACTGGGCCGGGCCTACTTGGAAAATGGCAACTATGAGGAAGCCGCTCGACTGGACTCGGAAGCCTATGAGTCGCTGGCGAAGAAGTTCGGCAACCGATACCAGAACACGATTTCGACGCTCGAGGGCCTCGGTATCGCGCAGCGTCTCGGCGGCCATGTCGATGCCGCCGCGGCCACCCTGAGCCGAAGCTTGGCGTACTCGCGCGAGGCATTTGGCGAAGAGAACGCCATTACGCAGCATATCAAGTATATTCTGGCCGATTGCCTGATCGACATGAATCGCGCGCGCGAAGGAGCGGCGCTGCTCAAAGGTCTGGACGTCGATCTGCTGAGCCGCGCGGAGGTGAATACAGACTGGCAGTCACGTCTCGATTTCGCGGCCGCTCGAATTGCGCTCGCTGAGCGCGACATCGCCAACGCCCGCCGCTTGCTCGATAGCGCTGCGGCGGCGCTAAAGGATACAAGCAAACCCCGCTGGGATCATTTGCCGCAAAGGATTGAGGAAACGCGCCGCGTCGCCCGCTTGTGAACTGAAGTTAAAGTGCGCGGTCCGCCGAGTCCATCCAGTCTTTTGGAATCCTAACTACTGTATGCCCGACGAAATCGTATTCAGGATTTTTCATGAATTGCAAAGAAGGTTGCAACGCAAAAGGACCCGTGTCATTTTCCGCGTTGAAGCCTGTCGCACTCCCTCTCTCATCGTACAACCACCACCGATCGGATCATGACAATACCCCGGATACTGTTGCTCATTTGCTTTGCTTTGATGCTCGGGTGCTCGGAGAAGAAAACGGCCCCGCCTCCGCCGACACCCGAGGTTGGCGTCATGACGCTGCGGTCGCAACCGGTATCCATCGTCACCGAGCTGCCCGGACGAACCGTCGCCTATCGCATTGCCGAGGTCCGGCCGCAAGTCAACGGCGTCATCCTCAAACGATTGTTCGCCGAAGGAAGCCAGGTCAAAACCGGCCAGCAGCTATACCAGATTGATCCGGCGCCGTTTCAGGCGAGCTATCAGAGCGCTCAAGCAGCGCTCGCCAAGGCGCGAGCCACCGCCACATCGACTCGCTTGCTTGCGCAGCGCTATAAACCTTTGAGCGAAGCGCGCGCGGTAAGCCAGCAGGACTACGACAACGCGGTTGCCTCGCAGGAGCAAGCCGCCGCCGACGTCGCCTCTGCCACCGCCGCCGTGGAAACGGCGCGGATCAATCTCGCTTATACCAAGGTATTTGCACCGCTCACCGGACGTACGGGCCGCTCCTCCGTCACGGAAGGCGCGCTGGTGGGCGCGAATCAAACGACGGCACTCGTAACCATCCAGCAGCTCGATCCGATTTACGTGGATGTGACCCAGGCCAGCACAGTATTGCTGCATTTGCAGCGCGCGTTGGCGGATGGGCAGCTAAAGAAAGTTGGAAACGAACAAGCCGAAGCGAAGTTGATACTGGAAGACAACACGCCTTATCCAGAAACCGGCAGGCTGCAGTTCAGCGAGGTCACGGTCGATCCGGGCACCGGCTCGGTTACCTTAAGGGCTGTATTTCCGAATTCGCAAAATGTTCTTTTACCCGGCATGTTCGTGCGCGAGCGGTTGGAAGAAGGCGTCAATGAACAAGGACTTCTCGTGCCGCAGCGCGCCGTGGCTCGCAACGCACGCGGCGAACCCACGGTGACCGTGGTGGACGCTCAGAGTAAAGCTGCGACTCGCACAATTAAAACCGATCGCGCAATCGGAGATCAATGGCTCGTGAGCGAGGGCGTCGCCGCGGGAGACAAGGTCATAGTGATCGGGATTCAAAGCGTTCGGCCCGGCAATCCGGTGCATGCGCGCGAGGTCACGGCCGATGAACTCAGCAAGCCGCCTGCCGCCGCGCCCGCTTCGCCTCCACCAGCAAAGAAGTAAACGGTCGTGTCTCAGTTTTTCATAGATCGTCCGATCTTCGCCTGGGTGCTGGCGATTGTAATCATGCTGGTGGGCGGCCTTGCCATCAGGACGCTGCCCATCGCGCAGTATCCGAGCATTGCTCCGCCCGCAATCGCCATCACCGTGAGCTATCCGGGTGCTTCAGCCGCCACGGTCCAAAGCACCGTCGTGCAGGTCATCGAACAACAGTTATCCGGCATCGATCATCTGCTGTATTTCTCGTCCGAGAGCGACAAAGACGGCAGCATGACCATTACGCTCAGTTTCGAGCAGGGATCGAACCCGGATATTGCGCAAGTCCAGGTGCAGAACAAACTACAGCTCGCAACGCCGCTATTGCCGCCGGAAGTGCAACTGCAAGGAATCCGCGTGGCCAAGTCGACCCGCAACTTCTTGCTGGTCATTGGTTTCTTTTCCGAAGATGACAGCATGAGCAGCGGCGACATCGGAGACTTCATCGCCTCGAATGTCCAAGACGCGATAAGCCGTACGCCTGGAGTCGGCGACTATCAAGTGTTTGGCGCACAGTACGCGATGCGCATCTGGCTGGATCCGGCCAAACTCAACAACTTTGCTCTGACTCCGGGCGATGTCGCGGCTGCGATAAGCGCCCAAAATGTGCAAGTCGCGTCCGGAGAACTGGGCGGTCTGCCGCAGGTCAAGGGCCAACAGCTGAACGCGACCATCATCGGTCCGACGCGGTTGAACACGCCAACCCAATTCGCCGCGATTTTGCTGAAGGTCAATTCCGACGGATCTCAGGTGCGCTTGCGCGATGTCGCACGTGTTGAGCTCGGCAGTGAGAACTACCAATTCAGCAACGTGAACTGGAACGGGCATCCCGCTTCCGGAATTGCCGTGAAATTGGCCACCGGCGCGAATGCACTGGACGCCGCCGTCGCCATCCGCGCCACCATGGATAAACTGCGGCCGACCCTTCCGCCTGGGCTTCAGGTCATCTATCCGAACGACAGCACGCCCTTCATCAGAATCTCGATAGAAGACGTGGTCAAAACGCTCTTTGAGGCCATCGGCTTGGTCTTCTTGGTGATGCTGCTGTTCCTGCAAAACCTTCGCGCTACTCTCATCCCGACCATCGCGGTCCCGGTGGTGCTGCTCGGCACCTTTGGAGTCCTCGAGGCATTCGGCTACTCCATTAACGTCCTGACCATGTTTGCCATGGTCTTGGCGATCGGCCTCTTGGTCGATGATGCCATTGTCGTGGTGGAAAACGTCGAGCGGGTCATGGAGGAAGAAAACATCTCGCCGAAGGAAGCCACCCGAAAGTCGATGCGACAGATTACCGGCGCGCTGGTCGGCATCGCCCTGGTGCTGTCCGCGGTGTTTCTGCCGATGGCATTTTTCGGCGGCTCCACTGGGGTCATTTATCGGCAGTTCTCCATCACCATGGTCTCGGCCATGACCTTGTCGGTGTTGGTTGCGCTGATTTTCACTCCCGCACTCTGCGCGACGCTGCTACGCCCAAAGAAGCAAGCGCGTTCGAACAAAGGCTTGTTCGGCTGGTTTAATAGAAATTTCGAGCGCAGCAATCGAAAGTACGAAGGCGCGGTGGTGCATTTGGTGGATCGAACCGGACGCTACCTGCTGATCTTCCTGCTCATCGTGGGGTTGATGGCGATTTTGTTCATCCAAATTCCGCGCTCATTCCTTCCCGACGAAGATCAGGGGATTATCTTCGCGCAGGTCACCTCTCCTCCCGGCGCGACGCTCGAACGCACGCAGAAATCGCTCGCCGAGGTACGCGATTACTTCCTGACGCAGGAGAAGGACGCGGTCATGGGAGTCTTTACGGTGTCCGGCTTCAATTTCGCCGCGCGCGGCCAGGCCTCGGGCTTGGTCTTTATACGCATGAAGGATTGGCAGCTGCGACCCGGCAAACAGAACCGCGTTCAAGCCGTTGCGGCGCGGGCGAGCAAGGCGCTCGGCAAGATAGCGGATGCACAGGCATTCGCCTTCGCGCCGCCGGCGGCACTCGAGCTTGGCAATGCAACGGGCTTCGATTTGGAACTGGTGGATCGCGCCAATCAAGGGCACGAGAAACTCATGGCGGCGCGCAACCAACTATTGGAACTGGCTCGAAAGGATCCCCAGCTCACGCAAGTGCGCGCCAACGGCTTGGACGACGAGCCGCAGTACCTGTTCAATGTCGATTGGGAGAAGGCCACCGCTTTGGGGCTGAGCATCGCTGATATCACCAGCACGCTCTCGGCTGCTTGGGGGTCTTTGTACGTGGATGATTTTATCGATCGCGGTCGGGTCAAACGGGTCTTCATCCAAGGCGACGCGCCCTCGCGCATGCTGCCTCAGGACCTCACCGACTGGTACGTGCGCAATTCCAAAATGCAGATGGTGCCCTTCTCGGCTTTCTCAGACGCCAAATGGGGCTATGGTTCGCCGAAACTGGAGCGCTTCAACGGCGTCCCCTCAGTGGAAATCTTGGGCGCACCGATTGCCGGTGTCAGCACCGGAACGGCGCTCGATGCCATGCAACGCTATGCCAAGCAGCTGCCGGCAGGGTTTGACGTCGAATGGACCGGTCTGTCATTCGAAGAACGCCGTTCAGGATCGCAGGCTCCGGCGCTGTACGCGATCTCTCTCGTTGTCGTTTTTCTTTGCCTGGCAGCGCTCTATGAGAGTTGGTCGATTCCAGTCGCCGTCATGTTGGTGGTTCCGTTGGGGATTATCGGAGCCATCCTCGCGACCCTGCTCCGGGGCCTGTCGAACGACGTGTTTTTTCAGGTCGGGCTTCTGACCACTGTCGGACTGTCCGCGAAAAACGCCATTCTGATCGTAGAGTTCGCCAAGGAAAATCATGATCAAGGCATGGACTTGGTGGAAGCCACCGTGCATGCGGCCCGTCAACGACTGCGACCGATCCTGATGACCTCGTTGGCCTTCGTATTCGGAGTCATGCCCTTGGCGCTGTCCAGCGGCGCAGGCTCCGGAGGTCAGAACGCGATCGGTACCGGCGTCATCGGCGGAATGTTGTCCGCAACCATCCTGGCGATCTTCTTTGTGCCGGTATTTTTCGTCGCCACGCGGAAGTGGTTTACCGGCGCCACCGCGCACCATGTGCCTGCCGATTCTGATGGTGCAAATCAATGATTCGCAACGTTAAGACTATGTTCGTCATGACCACCGCAGCCTGCACGGCGGCACTCATCGGCTGCACGCTCGAGCCGCACTACAGCCATCCGCAGCCCGCGGTCGCTCAGGAGTGGCCGCAGCTACCGTCGGCTCCGGACCAATCTCCTGGTGCACCGTCCAAGGACACTGCGTCTCTGAAGGCATCGGCGATCGGCTGGCGAGAATTCTTCAAAGATCCGTATTTGCAGAAATTGATTGAGCTGGCATTGCAGCACAATCCGGACGCCCAGGTCGCCGTCCTCAACATAGCCGCGGCACGCGCGCAGTATCAGATTCAGCGCGCGGAGTTATTTCCGAAAATCTCTGCGAACGCCGTCGAGCAGGTGGAAAAGTTTCCGGCGGCTGTCGCACCGCTCGCGGCCGGAACCGGCACCGTTGGCTCGCCGGCTGCAGCGGCCGGATCCGGCGTGTTTCGCTTCTTCGATGTGGGCGTCGGCTTCACCTCTTATGAATTGGATGTTTTTGGACGGGTCCGCAGTCTCAATCATTCGCGCCTGCAGCAATACTTGGCGTACGTCGAGACGCGGCGAAGTACTCACATCACTGTCATCGCAGAAGTCGCAAGCGCTTATTTAACCCTGCTCGCGGATCGGCAGTTGCTGAGAATTACGCTGGATACGCTGAACAGCCAGCAAGAGTCGCTCAAGCTAATCAGAATGAGCTATGACGGCGGCGTCGCAACTGCGCTGGATTTGCACCAGGCCGAAACCACCGTCGCAACGGCGCAGGCGAATATCGCCCAATATCGGCGTCAAGTCGCCCAAGACCAGAATGCGCTGATCCTGCTGCTCGGAACCTCGCTGCCGAGTGGCATGCCTGAGGGTACGCCGCTCGATGAAGAGAGCCTGCTCGCCGACCTTCCGGCCGGGTTGCCCTCGGACACCCTGACACAGAGGCCGGACATCCTTGCGGCCGAACACAATCTGATGGCGGCGAACGCGAACATCGGTGCGGCCCGCGCGGCCTTCTTCCCCAGCATTTTGTTGACAGGGTCCTACGGCACTGCGAGCACGCAACTCTCCGGTCTGTTCGAACGTGGATCGACCGCGTGGACGTTTTCTCCGCAAATCAGTCTTCCCATATTTGCGGCCGGCGCAAATGTTGCGGGGCTTAAACTGGCGAAGGTGCAGAAGGATATCCTCTTGGTGCAATACCAGCAGGCCGTACAAACCGGTTTTCGCGAGGTAGCCGATGGCCTCGCCGGCCGAGCCACGTTGGACAGTCAGGTCGAAGCCGACGATGCGCTCGTGCAAGCCAGCAGCGAAAGCTTCCGACTCTCGAATATGCGTTTTACCGGGGGTGTCGACAGTTATCTGGGGGTACTCGATTCGCAGCGGTCGCTATACAGCGCTCAGCAATCCCTGGTGAACGCGAAACTCGCCCGGCTACAAAACCTTGTCACGCTGTATAAGGCGCTGGGCGGCGGCTGGCTCGAGCACACATCTTGAACTCTGGATCAGCGCGTCGCGGTGGCGGGTTTCACGTTGAAATATCGGTTAACTTGGTTCTTGGCTTCCAACCAGGCCGTGTCCCACTGATCCTTTGGCAACGAGGGCCGTTCTTTGCAATCACCGCCGCTCGCGCAGATGATCCGCTCCAATCCATAGGCGGTCGGCCAGTGCCGATCATAACTTTGGATCTCGCGGGATTTTTCGGCATAGCCAAATCCCTGCGCGAGAAGCTTTGCGACCTGCTCAGGATGGCTTTGCATGAATGCCCTCGCCTTCGCCGTCACGTCGGAGTTGGAGAGGACGAATGCCTTATCGAAAAAGTGCTCGTTATTGAGGATTTCCGCCTTGCCGGAAGATGAGGCGAATCGCAGCGTATCGTACCAGCCGAGGAGCAAGTTCGTGACAATGAGTGGTAGCGTCGTTTCCACGCCTTCGTTTGGCAGATAATACGCGCCCATTATTTCTAAATTCTCGATCGGAGTCCTGCCGTAAGGGCTTTTTTCGAGGTCTGTTAGTACCTGGTCGAATTGTTTTGTCGCCGTCGGGTCGCCGTTCTCTGCCGCGCGTATGGTCTGATCGAGCTGCGCCCGCCGCGCCTGCCAGGGCTGTAACGGAGGAGCTTTGATGACCGCCTGGGCCCCTTGCGCCGTGGCAGCCTGGCAGGCAATAGTAGCTGCTGCCATGATGATTGCGTACACGATAGCCTTCATGAACCTCACTCCTCTCCTTGCTCAATAGATAGAACATGAAAGGCCGCCAATTCCCGCCATGCTGCGTCTGGAGTGAGGGACATCCCAATGGAGGAAGACATGACCCACGTTGCAGAGATTTTTCGGCGCCTCCACGGCGACACCATCCCCCTTCGCCTTCCCAACGCCTGGGATGCCGGGAGTGCTCGTCTGTTCGAAAGCCAGGGGGCTAGTGCCATTGCCACCACGAGCGCCGGGGTCGCCTGGGCGCTGGGTTACCGCGACGGACGCCGGACACCAATAGACGAGGTGGTTGCTGTGGCAGCCCGCATTACGCGCGTGTTAACCGTCCCTGTTTCCATCGATATCGAAAATGGCTATTCCGACGATCCGAAGAAGGTTGCCGACAATGTCAAGCGGCTGGCCGATCTAGGCGTCGCCGGTATTAACATCGAAGATGGATCGGATGGTCCAAGCCTGCTTGCCGCCAAGATTGAGGCTATCGGCAACGCCCTCTCGAAGGCGGGCGCCGTTCTCTTCGTGAACGCGCGTTGCGATGCGTACCTCGCAAATCTCGTCGAGAAATCGAAGTTGGTAGAAGAATCGATCGCACGCGGCAAGACATATATGGGGGCCGGCGCCGGTGGATTCTTCCTGCCTGGCATTGTCCAAGCGCAACATATCAGGGCGGTTGCCGCCGCTGTTTCATTGCCGCTGAATGTGATGGCTTGGCCCGGCCTTGCCGAAGCCGGCGAGCTCGGGAAGCTGGGCGTGCGGAGATTGAGCGCCGGCTCGGCAATCTCGCAGGTCTTGTGGGGCACGGCCGCGCTGCTGGCCCGAGACTTTCTAAACAGCGGCCGCTCGGACCCCTTGTCCGAAGGCTCGATGCCTTATCCGCAACTGCAAGGGCTCTTCCCCGAAAAATAAGCACAGGAACGTCCATGACGATTGACTCAAGCGCGTCGTCCGAACCCGAACGCAGGCGTTTTCTGCTACCGCAGGGCTGGACATTTAACGATGGCGCGCCGGTGCCCACCATGGCTTGTCCCGAAGGCGACCTGCAGATCGCATTCGTCGAATTGGAGTCGGCGGCCACAGTTCAGGCCACTGCTTTTGCTGCGTGGCGCAAGTTCGATCCGGCCTTTGATGCGCCGGTCCTGCAGGAACATCCCACTCCTTCGAGCGGGGGTTGGGACAAAACATACCAAGTCGTGTTTTCAACTCCAGCGAGTGAATCCAGGTTGCAGATGGCCTTCATCAGGACTCTGGGCTCCCACGCTTACGTAAACCTGCTCTGGGGAACGAATGCGGCCGCCAGCCGCAGAGGCGCGCAATTGGCGGAGGCCATCGGCAGCTGGAAGCCCGAGGGGCTGAAGGAGATTTCTCTGAACGCCGAGGCGCAACGCTGGGGCGCCGAGCACAGCCGCCAACTCAAGGGATTTGCGTTATCGGCGATGAGCAGCCTCAACATCCCCGGTGCATCGATTGCCGTTGTGCAGGACGGTCATGTGGTCTATTCAGAAGGGCTGGGCGTCCGCAGCCTCAATCATCCTGAGCCGGTGACGGCGCAGACCAGATTCATGATAGGGTCGACCACCAAAGCCCTGACCACGCTGCTCATGGCGCGGTTGGTCGACCAGAAGTGGCTTAGCTGGTCCGCGAAGGTGGTCGATCTGCTCAAGGGGTTCGCACTGGCCGACCCTGAGATCACAGAGCAGCTGGAGATGCGGCACACGGTTTCAGCTTCGACCGGCATGCCCAGGCAAGATTACGAATTCATCTTCCGCCACTCGCGCATAGTTCCTGAGGCCCGCATAGCGGAGATGCGCACCATGCGGCCCACGACCGGCTTCGGAGAGATATTCCAGTATTCAAATTTGCTGGTCGCGGTGGGCGGCTACGCTGCCGCCCGCGCCTGCATTCCCGACGGATCGCTCGAAGATGCGTTCGACAAGTCGATCAAGGAACAGGTGTTCCATCCCCTCGGAATGAATGACACCTGCCTGCGGCAGGAAGAGGCGTTGCGCGGCAATGCCGCGGCTCCGCATGCCGCCGGCTTTGACGGCCACGCGCACAACATCCCGCTCGTCATGGAGAATTCCGTGTACAGCGTTGCGCCCGCCGGAGGCGCCTGGTCGACCGCCCCGGATCTCGCACGCTACCTCTTGATGGAACTGGCGAACGGCCGGCCACCCGGCGCAGACCGGTTTATTTCAGAAGAGGCGCTTTTGGAACGCCGCCGACCCGGCATCAAGATTGATGACAAGAATTCCTACGGCTTGGGCCTCATCATCTCGCAGGAATCCGGCTTGCATGTGATTCACCACGGCGGCAACACCTTAGGATTCAGCGCGGACATGTATTTTCTGCCGGAGAGCGGATTCGGAGCGGTGGTCCTGACGAACGCCTACGGAGCCATTGAATTTCTCGCAGCACTTAGGCAGAAAGTTCGAGAGCTTGTATTTGGTGCAGAGGCTCGTGCGGAAAACATCGTCGAGACAGCAAAGAGGGCCAAGCAGGACGCCCTCGCAAGGCTGCAGACGAGAGTAAAAACCGACCCGGAATCCACGGGCTGGATTAAAGAGACGCTGGGAATGTACCGAAGCCCGGAATTGGGCGCCGCGCACATCGCAGGAAATGAGCAAGGATATAGAGTCCATTTCGACGAATGGACAAGCGATCTGGCCGCGGAGGTCCAGCCGAGCGGCGATCGCCTGCTGCGCCTTATCAGCCCGCCATGGGCGGGAGCCCTGAAGATGCTGGTAGGCAGCGATGAGCTCATCCTCGATGCTGCCCAGATGAAGTACGTTTTCAAGAAAGGGCAGCAACCCTAAGGGCCGACGTCACCAAGGTTAGCGCCTTTCGTTAGACGCTCGAGCGGCGAAAGCCCGAACCAACGGTAGACCTTATTTCGTTAAATTTTTACCGGCTTGACTTGCCAACCGGCTTGGCCCATCGTCGCGGCAAAAGCAGGGGCTCATGCTTTCGAAGCCTAAATCTATGCCGGACGCAAACAAGTTTCAGGACGATTCACTCCTGCATTTTTTTGCACGCCGCTACTACGACCCGCTGCAGAGCTTCTTTCGCAAGCGCACGCAAAACGATTCCGAGACTCAAGATCTCGTCCAGCAAGTCTTTTTGCGCCTAGCCCAATCCCGCCAGCAAGGCGAGATTCACAATCCGGATGCCTATATTTTCCAAACCGCTGCCAATGCGCTGCGCGATCACTACCGCCATGTCTCGGTTCGCAATCGTCATCTTGCGGAAATGGCGGCGAGGGATGCCAACTCTTCGGACCTATCCCCGGAGCGCATCGCACTGGGAGAGGAAGAACTGGCCCGGCTCGTCGAGGGCATGCACGCATTGCCCGAGCGAAGCCGCGACATTTTGATGCAGCGCTGCTTCGAGGGGCTGAAAAACCGCGCAATTGCAGAGCTCCATCATATTTCCACCCGCTCGGTTGAAAAACATATTGCCAAGGCGCTGGCCGCGCTCAGCCAAATTCTGAGACCGGAAGGCAAAGAGTGACCATGGCATTCATCGAACGACCCAATTCCTTGCGCGAGACCGCAGCCCTTTGGCATGCGATAGCAGGCCAGGACACCTCAGCCGAATCGCTCGCCGCCTTAGATGCTTGGCTCAATGAATCCCCAGGACACCGTGCAGCCTACCGGTCGATTGAGCAAACCCGCTCGATTCTCCAGAGTTCGGCTCAGGATCCGAGGATTCTCGAGATGCGCCATGAGGCAGCTCGGCGTGCAGCGCGCAGCGCCTCGGCGACTAACCGGCCGGTGAGATGGGCCACTGCAGCATTGATCGTTCTCGCCGTTGGAGCCATGCTGTGGGTCATAGCCTCACGCGCCGGCTTTGAACTCACCTCACTTGCCTGGCGCAATGGAGAGTCCCTAAGTCCCGCCACTCGCAGTTACGCGACGAAGACCGGCGATCGACTCACCGTCGCCCTAGTGGATGGCTCACAGGTGACGCTCAACACCGAGACCCAGATAGACGTCATCTTCTCAAAGGGATCGCGCGCCGTGCGAATTTCCCGGGGCGAAGCTCTATTCGAGGTCGCCAAGGACCCCTCCAGGCCCTTCATCGTGCAGAGCGAAAACCGCCGCTTCATCGCGGTGGGAACGAAATTCGACGTGCGAATTGACGGACCGCAGGTCACCGTCACCATGCTCGAGGGCACGGTTCGCGCTGAGGGTGCCGAAGTAGACTCGAAGCTTGAGGCCACCGTCACCGCCGGCGAGCAATTGGTCGCCACTGCGCACGCGGGAGACCAGATACGCCGCATAAATACCGAGCGCGAAACGAGCTGGCGGCACGGGCAAGTCATCTTCGAGAATACGCGACTGAGCGAGGCGATCGACGAACTGAACCGGTATTCGACCCGCCACATGGCGCTTGCTGATCCGCAGTTGGCCGATCTACGCATCAGCGGCACCTTCAACACCGGCCGGACCAGCGCGTTCATCGAGGCCGTGACCGTCTATTTCCCGATTGAAATCGGCTATGCCGACGATCACAACGTGACACTCAAGGCACGTCAATAGGCGCGGAGTTCGGCTTTTTTTCTGGTGAGCGTCTTACTCAGTACGAGAGACAGCCTTCGCCCAAACGATAAGCGGAAGTTCACAGAATGCAAATGTATGGAGGTAGTAGCCGCACCGCATTGATCGTCACGCTCGTTCTTCTCTTGAGCGCCGGCCAAGCTACCGGCGAAGAACCGCCCGCTTACCAATTCGATGTTCCCATACAGACCCTCTCCAGCGCGCTGAACGAATTCGCCCTGCAAAGCCATCAGCAGATTCTCTTCGCACCGGATGTCGCCACTCAGAAACGCTCGACGCCGCTCCATGGCGACATGCAACCCCTCGCTGCGCTCAAACTGCTCCTCAAGGGTAGTGGTTTGACGTTTAAAACCACGCCGAATGGCGCGATTCTCATCGGCAATCCGAGCGCGCTGCGTGTCGTCGCAGCCTCCGCTCCCGCATCGCAAGTGTCGCATGGGACTAACCAAAGCGATCCAGATGCCAGCCTTGCGACGATAACGGTGCAAAGTGCAAGGGAAAGAGATCTCGTGCGGCGGCAGATCAGACACTACGTGTCGGCAATTACAGTTCCCTCGTACGAGGTATCTCTAGGACGTTGGGAGAAGCGGGAGCCGCTCTGTCCTCTCGTGGCGGGGCTGTCCAACGACGACGCTGAGTACTTACTGACGCGCCTATCTCACATCGCGGCCACGGCCGGCGCGCCATTGGCACCGGAGCACTGCAACGCGAATTTTTATGTGATCGTGACCTCAGAGCCGGAGGAGTTGATCAAGGCATGGAACGAGCGTGATCCCTGGCTGTTTGATGACGACGCCGACGAGGGCGGCACAAAGATCCGAAGATTCTTAGATGCCTCAACCCCGGTACGGGTCTGGTATAACGTTTCGTTCTCCGACCTCGAAGGCTTGCCGCTGCGCTGGCAGTTCAAGAATGGCGTCTCGGGGCGGCAGGGATTCTTTGCCGGCGGCTTGCGAGATTTGTCATCGGTCATTCTGATAGTCGATGCCCGCCTGACGAAGGGCGTCAGCTTCGGCCAGCTGGCGGGCTATCTGGCGATGGTCGGGCTCGCGCAGATTCGGCTAGATGCAAAACTGGGCGACGCACCCACAATTCTGCAGGCGTTTTCCGACCCGGACAAAGCACCACTGACCGGACTCAGTTCCTGGGATCAGGCGTACCTTAAAGCGCTGTACCACACGGACCGTTCCGACAAAACGCAACGCCTGGCGATCGCGAGATCGATCGGCCGCGAATTGGTGCCCTGATATGCCGATGCGTGGTCACGCGAACAGGATAGCAGCGCTGGCCGCCTGCTCATCGCTGGCGTGGGCCGCTTCAGCGGCTCCGCCCTCGCCTTCCGCCCGGCAATCCGAGGCCGACATTCAATCGGTTACGGTCGAGGCCCAACGCTACCGAGCGGCGCTTGAGCGTCGAGTGAGAACATTCGTCTCGGCAATAACCACGGCGCCCATTCAAGAGTCGCTCGCGCAATGGCAAAAAGAGATTCCCATTTGTCCCGAAGTGGCCGGATTGCCGAACGATGACGGCGAGTACGTGCTCTCCCGGTTCTCGCAGATTGCCAGGGCTGCGGGTGCATCTTTGGCGCCTGAGATTTGCAGTCCAAATTTACACATCATCGTCTCGTCCGTGCCGGACGAGATTATTGCGGATTGGAGCAAGCGCAATCCGTGGATGTTTGGTCATGCGGGCGGGACGAAGATACGACAGTTCCTCAAATCGCCCGCTCCGGTACGCGTCTGGTACAACACCACCTTTTTTGACGAGTACGGAATAGCGTGCAAAACCTACAATGAGGGCATCCAAGTTTGTGAGCAGGACGCTCAAGAAGCCCAGGTTCGCTTGGCCGCCGTAAGAGACCTATCCTCCGTCATTGTGCTCGTGGATGCCCGCCAGACGAAGGGAATCAGCATGGGGCAACTATCAGCTTATATCGCCATGGTCGGACTGGCGGAGATTCGCGTCGACCCGAAACTGGGCGACGCTCCCACAATCCTGCGGCTCTTCGCGGACTCCGCGAATGCGCCGCCGCTTGGCATCAGCACCTGGGATGAGGCCTACCTCAAGGCGCTATACCACACACAGCACGATGATCGGACGCAGCTGCTGGCGCTTAAGGCTACGATGCTGAAGGACGTCCTCGATCTTAAGTAGCAGCCGCGGCCGTTGAACCCTTCGGTGTAACGGCCCCAGAGCTGTGGAAGGTTTGAGGGTCTGAGGGACCGACCCGCTCTCCGGCCAACGTGAGCCCGCCATTGTTCAAGTGCAGCGTGTAAGCGTTTTGGCCGTGCATGCCAAATGTGACGGGCGCTTGCGGCCAAGAACGTAGCGCGAAGCTGCCGTTTTTTTGTTTCAGCAGGCGCTCGGGCCTTTCTCCCAGCGCTTCGATCATCAGCCGTCCATTTTCGTCGAAGACGCGATAGGTTCGGCGGTACTGCGCGAAAGAGTCGTGATACCCGCCTTCCACCACCTTCAACACGTAGGTTCCTGCGAATTTGCTTCGCTCCTCAGCGGAGACCGGCTCGTCGGTCAGAATCGGTTGCTGCACTGATGCGGGTGGGCTTGCATTGGGAGGCAGGGTAAGTACTTTTCGGGCCAATGCGCTTCCGATGAATTTGGCGTTCTGACCGGAGGTGTTGGTGAGAACGATGACGGTCAGATCATCCGCGGGGAAATGATACATGCTGCCGCTGTAGCCGAGCAGAGATCCGTTCTGGCCGACGTCGCGATGACCGTCTTCGTGGCCAAGAAGGAACGCCATGCCGTAGTGTTGATTCGGATCACTGGCCGTCATCTTGATTCCCGGGCCTTCGGCGGTGGTCATGAGCTTCAGAGTTTCAGGTTTGAGGAGCTTGCCTTGCTGAACGGCGCGCCAGATGTGAAAGAGATCGGAGACTGTGCTGCAGAAGCGCAGATCGTGGCTGACTGCATTGCTGTCCTCGGTCGCTGCCTCGTAGTGCTCACCGATGCTCTGATAGGCGTGAGACAGACCGTGAATGACAGAGGAGTTGTCGCACGGCGTCGTCGCAATCGCGCCGGCAGGGCCAAAGAGATTCTCCTGCATGTAGTCGGTGTAGGGTTGGCCGGTGACGCGCTCGAGAATTTCCGTGAGGAGTTGAAAATTGGAGACGGACCAGTCCCACTGGGTTCCCGGTTCGTGAATCCATTGGCCGTTCGCGAATAGTGCGATGACTTCATCCATCGCCTTCGGCTGGCGGTAGGTGGATTCGAGCGGATCGCCGCGGTAGTGGTAGTCGACGATGCCGGAAGTGTTGCTGATGAGATGCCGGACGGTGACGTGATGTCCCTGCGTCGGAAACTCAGGGAGATATTTCGCGATGTCGTCGTCGAGAGATAGCCTTCCGCGCTCGACCTGCTGCATGACGGCGACTCCGATGAACGGGAGCATTGGGCCGACGATGTGATACACCGAGTCTGACTTGGCGGGGGCATCGAGCCCTAAGTCCGATACACCGTACCCCTTGAGGAGGAGGATGTGATCGCCTTTTGCCACCAGCACCGAGCCCCCCACCACGTGGGATTCGGCGACAGCCTTTCGGGCAATGGCGTCGAGGTCCGACCGCGAGGTTTCGCCGCGAGACACGGAATGAACGCCTAGCAAAAGAACTGCAGTTGCGAGACACGAGTAGAGGTTGCGCATCGACTGATTATACAAGTCCGCCGCTATGTGGCGCGAAACAACCCAAAGCAGCCCTTCTGTGGCACATTGATGTGCGGTAAGGAACCCTAGCGCAGAAATCCTATGAAATATGCTCGCATGGTCATTGAGAAGGAATCCCCTGAGGAATACGGCTATGGTCGAATTCGCTACAACTTGTCCGAAAGCTCGATCCGAGATCGGAAGTTATCCGACCTCGGCGCATCGCTTCCTGACCTGACCCTTTTCTACGGAGAACACCGCGGCGAGGTGCGGCTTCGCGAGTTGATCGCATCGCAGGCCAAAGACCTCGTCCCCGGCGATGTATTGGTCACGGCGGGTGCCGCGGGCGCCCTTTTTATAGTCGCGACGACCCTGCTGGCGCCCGGCGACCATCTCGTCGTCGTCCGGCCAAACTACGCAACCAATATAGAAACTCCCAGGGCGATTGGCTGCGATGTCACTTACATCGATCTGGCGTTCGAGAACGCCTTCGCCCTCGATACGCAGCGAATCGCGGCGGCGATGCGCCCGAACACGCGCTTGGTCAGCATTACCTGCCCGCACAACCCGACCGGCACCCTCATTACCCGGGAACAGCTAGATCAGCTGATCAAGCTGGTTGAAGGTTTGGGTTGTCGTCTCTTGGTCGATGAGACCTATCGTGACCTGTCGTACGGCTGGCAGCTGCCGATCGCCGCGAGCCTGAGTTCACGCGCGATCAGTGTCTGCTCGCTCTCGAAGGCGTATGGCATGCCGGGCATTCGGGTCGGCTGGATCATCACTCGCGATTCTGATCTCGCCGAACGGTTTCTCGCCGCCAAGGAACAAATTGGAATCTGCGGTAGTGTGGTCGATGAATGGCTGGCGACGGCAACGCTTGAACGGCGAGACACCTTTCTGGCGGAGCTGGCTCCGGTGATGGAGGCTCGCCGCGCAATGGTTCGTGACTGGGTCAACCAGGATCCGCTGATCGAATGGACCGAGCCACAGGGAGGCGTCGTCTGCTTTCCCAGACTGAAGGTACCGAGCAGTTTCAGCTGCGACGCTTTCTACACTCGTTTGCTCGACGCTCACGGCGCGTACGTGGGTCCTGGACACTGGTTCGAAATGCCGAAGAGTTATTTTCGTATTGGCTTTATGTGGCCTTTGGAGGATGAACTGAAGGGAGGGCTCGCCGCCATATCCGCAGCCGTCCGAGCATCCCAATAGAGGCCGCTCAGGCAAAGGATCGGAGGCTATCGCACGCCGCCATTCCCCGGGGAGATCACCCTGCCTAAATCGGAGGCACGGCTCAGACGATCGAATAATTCGTAGGCTAAGCGCGAAATTCGCGTGATTGCCTCCTCGCCGGCGCGCTCGCTTGCAAGATACGTGGTCATGACACAGATCACGTAAGGGCGATTCTTGACGAACACAACGCCGGAGTCATTGCGCACCCCTTCGAGCTCGCCCGGCTTGTCGGCAATTTTGAGATCCGGCGGCAGGTCGCGAGGTATCCAACTTTCCTTGTGCGTCGCCAACACGTTGAAGAAATCGTCGAGCAGCGGCGCCTCGATCACCTTGCCGCGATAGATTTGCTCCAACAGGGTCATCATCTCTCGTGGGGTGGAAATGTTCTCCCTACCGTGGGCCGCCGCCTGCAGGTCCATCATCTTGCGGCGCAACTGCGTGTGCGAAAGACCTAGAGAATCTGTCAAGCGCACCACGTTGTCCATGCCGACGCGATCGATGAGAACGTTGGTGGCTGAGTTGTCGCTGACGGCCACCATGATCGTCGCAAGATCATGGTTCGTAAGAGAAGAAACTCCAGCGGTTAGCCCGCCGAGAATGGAACTGTCGGGAACGATATCGGCAGCGCGCACCAAATATCGATCCTTCAAGGTTGCCTTGCCGCTTGCGCCGTGCGCTGCCTGCTGCGCCTGATGATAAAGCTCCGCGAGCACAGCGATCTTGATCGAACTTGCCTGCGGGAACACCTCGTCGGGATGGACAAAGAGCGTTTGCCCAGAGTTCAGATCCAGGATAGCAACGCCAAGAACGCCGTCGAGTTGCTGTCCCTCCTCGGCAACCGCCAGCCGAAGGTGATCCCACAGCACCTGTTGTTTAAGGTTGAGTGGCGCATCCACAGCATGCGCTGCCACGGACGAGAATAGAAAAGCCATGACAGCCAGCCGCGTGAACATCCAAGCGTCTCCCTTGATACAGGTACCGATCTTACTCCAGGGACGATGCGTTACAGCCCTCTGATGCTGTGTTCCGCCACGCAAAGCGCTTTGAAAAAAATCGTCGAACCACATGGCCCTTCCACATCCACAACCCTGTAAGGACCATTGTAGGAAAAAAGACCAAGCGAGTCGCAGGCGCGTATTGCGGCAAATTCTCGAAGGGGCTAAAAATGTAGCCGAATATTGGGATCGCCACGATGATGTGGATCCAACGAAATATCAGTCGATTCATACCTGGATTCATGTCTGATCTCCTTTTTCATTGATGGCCGTCGTTTCCTTGAGCTGAATCATAACCATAGGGTTATGGATTTGTCAAGGCAATCGAAAGCCGTCAGACAGGCCACGCAGGAATTTTGGTTAGTGAGGCCGTCAGCCTTTCACGGGCTGATTCGCCCCGCGCACGTCCGCCCACGATCAGTTCGAAGGTTCGAGCCGCAGCACGCGTCCATCGGGCTCATCGGTGCAGACATAGAGGTAGCCGTCGGGCGCCGCGCGCACGTCGCGAATGCGCCAGTTTAAGTCGTTCAACAATTGCTCCTGATCGACGACGTTCCCATGCTCGTCCAGATGGACGCGGCGCAGATGCCTGAAGGCCAAGGACCCAACGAAAAGATCGCCACGCCATGCGGGAAACTTATCGCCGCGATACATGGCAAATCCCGACGGAGCGATCGAGGGCGTCCAATAGATCACCGGTTGTTCGAGACCTGGACGCTGAGTGTAGGGAGAAACATAGGCGCCGGAATAGTCCATGCCGTAGGTAATCACCGGCCAGCCATAGTTTCTGCGGGCCACGATGATGTTCAGCTCATCCCCGCCGCGCGGACCATGCTCGGTTTCGTAGAGCCGTCCGCTCTCGGCGTCAAAAACCAGACCCTGCTCATTGCGATGGCCCCAGGTATAAATTTCCGGACGCACGGAAGCCTGCCCAACGAACGGATTGTCCTTGGGCACGCTGCCGTCATCATTCAAACGGACAATCTTTCCAAGGTCGGAGCTCAAGTCCTGTGCTTTCTCGCGGTATTCGAAGCCTTCGCCGATGGTAAGCGCAAACGTGCCGTCGGGCAGGAACGCGATTCGCCCACCATAGTGGTTATCGGTATCTTTGAGCGGCATTGCCTTGAAGATCACGTGCAAGTCTTGGAGCGCGCTGCCGTCGAAGCGGGCGCGCGCCACTTGGGTACCGTTCGCCGCCGCCGTTCCCGCCGCATAAGTCAGATAGACGACATTGTTCTCTGCGAATTTCGGATGCAGGACGATGTCGAACATGCCCGCTTGACTACCGGTATGCACAGCAGGTACGCCGGCGATGGGCTGCGCTTGCAGCGAGCCGCCCTTGATCAGGCGCAGCCGTCCGACCCGCTCAGTCACCAATATTGAACCGTCGGGCAGAAACGCCATGGCCCACGGATGATCCAGGCCCTTTGCAACCTCGGTGACCTTATAACCGCTCTTGACCACTTTGGCCGGCTGCGGCGGAGGCGGCGGCGGCTGCGCGCGCAGGGACTCGGGTGGAACGTCGGCGATTGCGATTCCACAAACCATCGCCATGACGATAAGAATCGTCACTCGTGTGCCAATCCCCTGATTGGAACGATCATCCGTTATGATGGACACTTCTTTTTTGCAGGACTCGCCCATGACACAGCCGTGGAAACGTTGGATCCTGCGGATGCTACGCCGGGTAGCCGCATTTGTCGTCGCGGCTTTAGTCATGGTGCTCTTGGGCTCCGCCGCCAGCTCATATTTCGTTCAACAGGCCTGGTCCAGCGCTGCAGGACATGCCTACGGAACGGCACCGGCCGCCATCCTGTTTACAGATCGCATCGCCTGGGCCGCGACCGACCTTGTCGGCATGTTTCTGCCCTACTGCGCGGTGACCGCGATCGCCCTGTTGATCGCATTCTTAATTGCGGGCGCGCTGGCGCATTTCACCGGTTTTCGAGCGTTCATCTTCGGCCTCGCGGGCGCGTTGGCGCTCTTTGCGTTATTTACGATCTTAAGAAATGTATTGGGCACCGTTGGTATTTTCGGCGCGCGCGGACCGACTGCCCTAGCCGCCCAAATGGCAGTTGGCGCGATTGCAGGACTGCTATTCGCACGGCTTACCACATCTCCAAACCTTCCGTTATCGCCAACCAATCCCAATGGTCATCGTTATAGAGGATAGCCATCGGTTAGAGCGGGGGCCAAGGAGGGAAGCGATGATTAGCCCGGTTTTCTCAAATCGTCAGCCGGTTCGACCACGTGCCTATGTGTATCTCATCGGCGTACCCATATGCGTGTTGGTGTGGTCGCTCGTCCTTTTCATCGTCAGACCCCGGCTCGACGAATCCACGGTGTATCGTGGAATTGACAGTATTCTCTATCTCGCGGCCCTCGGCGCATTGGTCCTGGTGGCAATTCCCCTCAGATACCGTCGCTCTTCTAGTCTCCGGAAGCTCCTGACAGTGTCCGTAGTCTGCGGTTTGGCACTGGCGTTCGAAACGTTTGTGGGATACATGACGATGGGTTTCGGTTGAGGCGCGCTAATCGGCGGTTCGAGCGGACTGTGCGGGTCGCCATTGATCGACCAAGGAGGGAATTGGTGATTGGGATAGAGCAGCTTCGAATGATGGCAGCGCCCCCTCTCGACGCACTACCCCATCGTTAGATGCATGAACGACCCGTGGTACAAGTCTTTGGGGAGCATTCTGTGGGGAGTCTTCCGATTTATCCTCGCCCCCTTCATGGCCATTGGCGCTCCTATATTGGCAACATATGGTGCCCTACATGGTAGTGAGGCCGACTTGAACGCCCTGCAGCTTCGGTCTACGCAGATTCCAGTCCTAATTGGCATAGAAGGTGACAGCACAGACTGCAGCAAATACTCGCCTTGCACTTCGAACGGACAGCGAACGTATTTGGTCTTTCCCGAGGCCATCACCAGGGGTGAGCTAGTCGCGGTAGATCACAAGGACGATATTGTTACTGTCGACAGACAACCTCTGGTCGGCTACCTCGCGATCGGCATTTGGTTGGGATTTGTAGGTCTCACATGGCGCTATTGCGTGCGTCCACTGCTGCCTCTTGATGCCGCGCGATCGCAAACCTCGAGTAGGTGGTCCCGATGAAGCGTAATCCCTATGTGGTTCTCGCCATCGGCGCAGTGACCCTCGCCTTCCTGTTTGAGGTTGGCACACGGGATTTGGGACACGAATTTACATTCTTTGGTAAGTTGTCACAGGGGCAGAGTGCCTGGGTACGCTACTGCGTTCTTACCGTCGCCGCCTTATTGGTCGTCGCGGCGTTTGTCTATCATCGGCGTGCCACAAAGTCGCGTCAGTAAACGCTTCGTTCGCGGATTGCTAGGACTCTAAGCAACGGTTCGAGCGGACTGCGCGGACGCTTGAGACAAGGAGAGAGTCGATAATTAGGATAAAGGGGGCTTGGATTGACGACAACGGGTCCAGTTGCGGGTCAAGAGCGTTGGGCATTGGGAAACCACGTTGACTTTCGCTGAAATCGTCGGTGATTTGCACCGGCACCACCAGATACCCGGGGACGGTGAAGTTCCTGCCATTTTTGTGGCGGACCCTTGGGATCCTTCGTCCGAGGCAACCGTCGAGGGCGCTGAGGGGGTTCCGCTTCGCCGCAAGCCTATTCTGTTTTATCTAACGACGGTAGCGGCAGCGCTCAGGTTCTTTGGCACTGCTTACGACGGTTTGGTGGAGAATGATGAAGTGGACGCCATGTGCCGAAAGCTTGCGCACCATATTGCCGCTATGAACGCGCAAGGCGAAAGGCACGACATAGATATCGAGCCCGCAAGCACCGAGGGACTTTCTGCAGAATTCTCGAGCGCGACTCCCAACCGTGCGAGCAGCACAAAAGGCTTTACCGTGATTTTTCACCCCGCCGGTGGGGTGGATTACGCGGATGCCATTGACGTCGCTCGGGTGGATTCGGAGCTGTACGTAAAACCGCTGAGAGTCGCCCTCTATCGTGAAAGTAAGAGCCTCCAAAAGTTAACTGCCTCGCGCGCGAATGAGATACTAACCAACATAGTTCGCGCGATGGCATTCTTGGGGCATCTGGAGCAGCCTACGGAGATTGTTTGACGGCTGCCATGGCGCCACGTTTGAAGATGCCTCATAGTCGATCGGCCACGGAGTATTTTGATTAACCATGGAAAGAGTCGACGCGTGTCAGCCTGACCGTTAAGAGTCTTTACATACGAGCGTGCTAATTGGGTAGCAAGCAGAGTTCGGGCGACTCCCATAGAAAGCGCTATGCCCGATGGCAAAATCTGGCGCCAATTTCCACACGAATTCTCGCTTCGGGTGTGGAGTCCCAACTCGTGCCGATATTGGAAACACATAACTTTCAGCGGGTCGACATAGTCCTCGGGCAGTCCGATTGGCCCGTTTCCGGGCGGGAACTGCGTCTCGAGCGCCGCTTTGAAAAGCTGATTGACTCAATAACCTTCAATTTCCAGAAATATGGCGCAGCGCGTGTGCAGGTCCATTGTTCAAGGCGCGCGGCCGAAATGCCTAACGCCTTCGTTCGATCCGCGAATCTTGTGGCACGGAGTGATCAGTACTATCACTTCTGGGGTAAACCCTGGTGGCTGCCGTCGAAGTTTTGGTCGGGCAATGCTTCTCGTCGGACGATTGATCGCATCGGAGGTCTTCTCGATCAGGTGTTGAGGTTTATTGAAACCGAAGAGCGCGGCGCCAACATTAGTCGTCCCACTGGGGCGTCGCTTGATCGGCGTCCCAATTCAGGGGCCGGATAGTGCTCAATGGCGCATAAACCAAGGATCGTATCCTACGAGCCAGTGTTCGATGTTATTCGGCACAAGTTGTCTAAATGGCGCGCAAGCTGCACGGGCGGCTTGGTGGTCCAAATCTACTGAAGCTTGAGAAGGATCTGTTTTCTCAGAACCCCGCCCCGCGTTACGTTCAAGGAAGTGGGATGGTCGAAGGGCTGTGAGTGCGTTCAGATAACTTGTGGCGATAGCTGTCTGGGCGTACCTGCATTCTATTCAGCGCGCAGGCAACAGATAACTGCAAACGTTTGAAAAGTTACGCAGTAATCTCATCGATTCCAGCGTTGGAATCCCTTATTTATTCAGTGTGGAGACAGGTATCGAAAATTGTCCGACAGCAGCGCGCGAAACTCATACGCTGCCAAGAAAATGAATATCCCCACGCTGACGGCAATTGTTGCCGCCCCAAACTTTGCGAGTTGGCGGTGGAATTCTCGGGCTAACAGACGTGTAATTGCCTTGGCCGCTCCATACACAATCAGAAAAACGCATAAGCCCGCTATGGCCTCAATCAGAAATCCCAATGAATTTGATGGGAATAGGGGGGCCATCAGAGAGAACCACAATATTTCCATTAGCAGGACGCTGGCGATTCGTTTCAGAATTGAGCGTGATGGCAAATCGGCATGCGTCACAGTATTAACCTCCACAAGCGAGCCTGGCGTGAAATAAGGCTGTAGATGCGAATGGAACAGTCGCTGCGCCGACAATATCAAGTGCAGTTAGGGCCGCGGCACCACCGATTTCGCCCCAGCTTGGAGTCGTCCACATATTAAATGCTCTGCTGATGCCTATTGTCGCACGTGGCACCCCCTGTTTCAGGCCGACCAGCTCAAGATCAAGGTATACGGTATCGGTTACCGATTTCCCAGAAATCCCAGGAATTGACTGTTGTACATTAAACGTATCCGCTAGGAAACCGCCAAGATTTCCATAGGTGTTTTGCAGAAAGCTGTTAATGCATGCATCGCATTCCAGCGACCCGAGAGTACTGCATGGCAGAAATTGCGGCTCCCCGTGCGCGAAATACAACGGTCGCGGTAGGGTTAGGTTAGGAATCGTCGGTGGAGAGATATTCGGTGTGGGTTGATAGTTTGGCGATGGAACTATCAATGGTTCCGGAGGAGTACACGGTGCCTGGACTACTATGTCCGGCCCCGTGGGCTGAACTGGATCTTGCAAATTAGTTTGACCAAGAAGTGTCGGATCAGGAACAGCTGGTGGCTGCCCACAGATCAGACCAGTGGGATCGCTATTACTAATAGGATCGTTGTGTACAAACGAATAGTAATTCATGCCGTCCGCATAGCCTGCTGGATCGGGCTGTAAAAATCTGCCCTGACTCGCATTGTAAGTTCGGGCGCGCGCATTATAGAAACCTGCCGAGCCGGTAGACAGCATGCCTTTAAATCCCAGGTTGCCGTTGTGCGCTGATAGTCCTGAAGAGCCCGAGACTCCGAAACCGTCATAAGTAGTCGTTTCAGCAGTTCCAGAAAAGGCCCCCGCGACGACCGAACCAAAAGCGTTGGTAACGAGCCAATTTGCGCCGCTCACAGTGGTGCTCGTCCCGGGATACCATAAAAGTGTTCGATCAAGCGGTAAATCCGGTACATAGCGATTGATGATGTTGCCGGATACATCATAGCTCGCGACTGCCTGCTGCCCGGAATACACCAATCGGTTGTTATTAGAGCCCGACACGCTTCGATAGCGCCGATCGAGCGCATCGTAAGAGAAGGTCGTACCGTTTAACGTGATCAGTCGGTTAAGACCGTCAAAGATGAAAGTGTTGGAGCCGTCGTTAGTCAGATCCGAGCGGCCGTTGTAACTCATGGTATGAGTACCCACCGTGGTGTAGCGGTTCTGCCCATCGGTCGCGTAGCTCGTCGCCGACGGCGACGTCGTGCCATCATAAGCCGAATTGTTCGAGATCATCGTCATCGGCTGGCCGGCCAGGTTGAACGTGTAACTGAAGATGACGTTCTTGCTCGTATCGGAAAAGCTGTAGGCTTGGGATGACAGTCTTAGATCGGAACCATAACCGCGCGTCTCCGAGGGGCCGCTCGCACGCGTGACGTTGCTGATTTGTCCCAAATTATTGTACATCAGCTCAAGCAGTGTCACAGAGTTCGAATCGGTTAAACCAGTGAGCTCATTTACTGCGTCGTAGCTGTAGACAACGTAATAGTTGTCAGGGTAGGTTAAGCGAGTCAGGTTTCCGACCAGATCATATTGACGACCCACCGTGCCGAAAGGCCCCGTCTCGCTGGTCTGACGACCTAGCCCATCATATCAAGGCCGGACCACGACCGTAACCGACCCGCAAGCGAAAGTAACCACTAAACTTTCGTTGGTCACGGGAGCGCTGGCGCGCACTCAAGACCATAATCTCTACTCTGTGAATTTTAATTACGATGCGTTTGGCTCTTTGTCATCGACAACCGACAGCCTGTCCAACACGCTGAACTCCGCCACGTATAAGTATGGGATCGCACCATTTAAGGTGACATCACACGACATGGATATGGGCGATTGGTCGTACACGATCGATCCTTTGGGCGAGCTCACCGCCTATACGGACGCTAAGACGCAAAACTTTTCGATAAGTTACGACGTCCTGTCCAGGCCTCTCGTACGCACCGAGCCAGACCTAACGACGACCTGGACGTGGGGAGCGGCGGCAACCAGTTTCAATATCGGAAAGCTGCAGTCGATTGCGTCGACCAACGCTACCGACGGGACATATTCTGAGAGCTATGGCTATGATTCGGCGGGAAGACCGTCGACGACGATGATTGTGATACCGAACGACACTACCGACACGTACACAACGACGTACAACGCTACTACGGGACTTCTCGACACGCTTGAATATCCGTTGAGCACTTCCTCTTACAAGCTAAAATTGCAGTACGCTTATGCACATGGAATCCTCCAATCGGTGGCGGATTTTAATGCTCCGACCACCGTATTTTGGGCTGCAAATACCTCCAATGCGCGCGGACAGATTACTGAAGAAACTCTGGGTAACGGAGTGGTCACCAGCCGTATCTACGATGCAGTCACGGGCTGGCTTGCGACCATTCAAGCGGGCGTTGGCAGCGGCGCCGGGATCCAGAACAACGCGTATCTCTATGATGAAATGGGCAACGTCACTCAGCGGCAGGATAACAATCAAGCACTGACGGAAAATTTCTTTTACGACAACCTGTACAGACTCGATCACTCAACGTTGGGTGTTTCCACGAATCTGCAAATGCACTATGACGCGATGGGAAACATCACCTCGCGCAGTGATATGTCAGCAGGTGCTGCCTGGACGTATGATCCTGTGCACAAGCATCAGGTGCTGACGGCGGGAAGCAGCTCGTTCTCGTTTGCTTACGATGCGAATGGTAACGCTACCTATCGTCAAGGCCCGACGCATCCTTATACATGGACCAGCGCTAACTATCCGACTAGCATGGGAGGACCCGGCGAGAGTTCCACTTGGACGTACGGCCCTAATCGACAAGTGTTTAAGTCCTTTCAGCAGAATGCTGGCGGCAACGAGACGACGTATCACGCTGGCAAGTTGTTCGAGCACGTGACGTTTGGAGGAAATTCGAGCAACTATCGGCACTACATTTTCGCCGGTAGCGAGCTCGTGGCAATTTACAGTCGAACTTTCCTTGGTGTGAATACACTCAACTATGTTCAGTCAGACCATCAGGGCAGTATCGCAAGCATTACAACTTCAAGCCCTGCGACGGACTATGTGAATGAAAGCTTCACAGCGTTTGGCAACCGTCGGAACGGACAGACTTGGTCGGGAGCACCATTGACAGGGGATGAAACTGCCATTAACGGCAAATCGCGGTGGGGTTATACTGGGCAGACAGCAATCGGGATCACGACGGGGCTAGTTCATATGAATGGGCGGGTTGAGGATGCAGTCACGGGTAGATTTTTGTCGCCCGATCCTCATGTCTTTGAGCCAGACAATACCCAAGGATGGAATCGATATAGCTACGTAAACAACAATCCACTTACAAACATTGATCCGTCGGGATTTTGCTTCAAAAACTCCGATGGGTCAGAGCGCACAGGCAATTGCAATCCTTCGAACGGTGGTGGCAGTAGTGGTGGTGGCAGTAGTGGTGGTGGCAGTAGTGGCGGAGGCGGTGGTGGTGGTCCGGGTAGTGGTGGTCCCGGTAGTAGTGGCCCCGGTGGCGACCCCGGTACGACGGGTGGTGACCCTAGTACGTCGGGCCCAAATGCAGCGTGCATTGAAGCGTTGACCCCCGCTTGTGAAATTGTGGTTCCAAGTGGTGGTCCGCCAACCTCTTCAGGTTCCTATGCGATTCCGCCCGGAATTGCTGCTCCACCGGTATTTATTCCATCGAGGCAACAAATACCGTGCCTGCCGGGAGCCAATTGCTATCTGAAGCAAACGCAGAACCAGACCCAGCAGGATCAGCGTTGCAAGAACGCTTTGCCAGACGGCAGAAATGTAAACTCCAACGTACGTCAAACAGAAATCGAAGCTGGATTTGATCGTGCATTTTCAGGGAATAGCGTTGGCGCACTTATGAACTGGCTGTTTCGAGTGGTACCTGGCGGAGCGTGGGACTATAAGTTGTCTGGCCAACCAGGTAGCGAGGCTGCGGGTAACTTCAACTATGGCGCAACCGGAAGCGTATTTTTTGGACCACTGACTCTTAAATCCGCTGCAGGTGTTGTTCAGCTGGCGACACTTCCTTCAAATTCCGACGGCGGGATTCCTTTTGTTAAAGCTCCGTATGGTGACTCAGCTGCCGATCAAACAGATATTCAATCTGGAATTAGCGGAGGCTGCGGTCCTCAATGAGTATGGTATCCCTACGTGGTGTCTTATTGGAAGTGACGCTGTTGTCGCTCTCGGCTTGCTCAGTGGAAACTAGCGAAGTTGCCCGATCTTCGTCACCCGACGGAAGCGCAATTGCAGTTCTGTTGCAAGCAGAAGGCGGTGGTGCCGCTGGTTCTGCTACTTTTAGTCTATATATTTCTAAGCCGCAGGAGCCAAACAATCTTGGTCAGCCTAATTTGACCGTATCTCACTGCGAAGGAATTTCTATGGCCTGGACAGGCAAAGCTATGTTGCAGGTGACCTACAAATCTGGATGTGTGATTCGGAAATTCGCGAATTTATGGTACAGCGCGTCTGCAATTAAAAATGCACAATCGGCAGATGTTGAGATCATCCTCGTTAGAGAATAATCGACCGACAGAGCTCGATGTCTTATCTGCTTCGATCCCGAGCGTGCCATTACCCACCCTAAGGCGACCATGTACCGAAAAACACGGACTAAGCAGGTGCGGCAACGACGCGCAAGCGCCTCTGGAGTCGGCCGACCCGGTGCCGGCCATTGATGCGGCAAAGACGCCGACTAGTGAGTGATTTGAATTTGCGCACTGTTCGATTTAGGAATCTAACGGCGAGAGGCTATGTCGCTTAATCATTGGATGGAGCGGACGGGCGCGCAGCCCAGGCCTGCGGGTACCCTGAACTTCGGGTATTGCGAAACCACCTTACGCAGCCTAAGGGGCGACAGCAGGAGGGAACCGCTCAGGCTTTGTATGTAGGCGAGATAGAACTGTCCGCCCGCAGCTGCCGACCAACCCGTCATAGACCTAAAGCCGAAACAGGTTCGGACTCTGTCACTGCGCTCGAGGCAATGAATAATAGAACAGTCAGGGCCAGCGTGTGCGGGCGGGAGTGCATGCCAGACAGAATCATGGTGCCTACTTGGCTTAAATCTTGAGTTCGTAGAACTGACCAAGCAAATAACCAAGTATGACCACGAAACTCCCGTGCGGATTAGCTCTCAACTGCTCAAGCCCTTTTCGGCGGAAACCTTTCAGGTATGCCTGTCAGGCACGTACAGATGACAATATCAGCACTTTTGCAAAATCGTTACCGTTTGCGCACATCGCTATGATTTCCAAGTGACAATGCTGACCATCCTGCGCCAATTATTGCTGGCTACGATTATGCGAATACGATTGCGAAATAAGGACCGCACCGGTGTGATGTGGATGTGCCTTTTTTTGTTGGCTGTAGCACCAGGCGCACGGAGTGATACAGTTACCGCAACTTTCGAAAATGTGAAGCGGTTTTTTGATCAGCATCGAGCGGTGCTCGAAGAGATCGTGCGCGACGCGCAGGCTTGTCCGGACCTCAAGATGGTGAAGCCAGTTAGCCCACCGAACGTCTCGTCGGCCACGTGCGGCAATAGTGACGCAATCCCGACGAGGATTGCCAGGAATCTTCTGGCAACGCACATTTTGTGGGCGCAGATTGATAGAGGTACTTACGGACAACCGAAGTGGGATGCCACGGCTTTCTATTCAATCACTTTCGTTCTCGAGTCCTATGGAACTGTTACGAGAGGGGCGGGAGCTTCAATTACCTTTTTCAAAGACGAAATTACTCCCCTTGCATTCAATAACGGTTGGGTGCTGCTCACGGAACTGCCTTCCCATTGGGCATTTCGGTCTTCGCCGCACTAGGAAGCAGGACAAAAACTCTCCGCGGTGCGTCCAATCCTTTGATCCTTCACATGGACGTGCACCTCAAATCCATTTTCTATTACAGTCGAACAACCTGAGCTAGTTCGCCCGGCATCGCGTAATCTTGTGGGGATCCCTTGTCTCCTAGATGAATGAACCCAACGAGTGGAGTTCGCAAGATTTCAAAGGCACCTCCGCATGCTTTAGAATCTACATTTATGTGCATGTGTCGGCAATGATCCGACGGATCGTGTAGATGCAACTGGGAACGGAAGGAGCCGTATCAAAATTGCGGCAGAGCAACGGTAACGACACAAGACAAGAAAAACGTGGTCGTTGCGGCGTCGTCCTTCACGCGGAAACACTCCTGGAATCGCGAGCTTGATTTAAAGGCCATCAAGGACGTGCAGAAGCCAAAAAAGCTAGCAGTGGAAATTCCCACTCTGATCTATACACCGACGCTCGTCGCGTATGTCTGGATCGTCGTGGGTTGGGTCGTTGCGGGCGTGGCTTTATATCTGATTGCGGTATTTGTGACGTACAAAAGCAGAGCTTTTGAGAGTTTGTCGCAGTGGCCGATGCTTCCAAAGTTAGTGTTGTATGAGGGCGCGCTATTTATTCTTTTTGCACTAGTCCTTTCGACTCAGCCAACTCAGTATTGGATGATTATTCCGCTTGGTCTGCAAGGTGTAATTAGCGTAATTGCTTGGGTTAGTCTTGCGGTGGACGCCAAGTCCGCGAAACAATAGCAAGTAAGCCGATGGGCCACCGGGTGCAGTTCTCTGTCGTCGTTGGGGTGTTGGGCCAATGATTTTGTCACTCGATCATGATAGTCGCCAAGGAAGGCATTTTGCTTTACTTTATGACGCGAAGGGACAGCCGGCTGCGGCATCAAGGAGCTCACATGGATAGGAAGAAAGAGGATTGGATCACATATATTTTGCTCGTCCCCTCGATAATTAGCGCCAGCGCAATCTTCTCGCTTGCGGAGATTCCTGTTGATACATTCCTGACCGGCGTTATCTAACGAGCATGTGCGGCTTTTTCTATTTGTATTTGAGCGCAGCGACGCTTGCGCTAAAACAACCGAAGTCCAAATCTACTTCCGGGCAGTCAGCCACTTAAGGTTGCGCAGGTATGTCTCCTCTTACATTCAAGGGCGCACTCGATTCTCTGCGAAATCTACTGATCTTCATGTGGGTCTACTTTTCTTTGCCATTAATGCTGATGAATGTCGGGTTTGCTCATCAAGATCATGAACTCACGCCAAACCTGGCGCTCCGAATTCTTATCGCGTGTACGTGCGGAGGGGTCGTGATGTCGCTTATCGGCTGGTATATCGCCTTTGCGGCGATCATCCGGCGGCGGGCTGAACGCAAGCGCGAGTGATTTCTCAACATGAGGCTCATGGAGGATCAGGAAGTGGGTTTGTGGTGATTCACCAAAACGATAAGCTTCTCCGAACTTGGGCGATCGCAGCAATCGCACTTATTGCAATTACCTACGCGATACCCACGCCTATCCTGGCGTTGCTAGAACCGAACACCAATCTTTTGGTCCGCATTTTAACGGCCGCTACTCTTTTCATCGGAGTCTTTGGATTTTATTTTCGGATGTTCTTTGAGTGTGCGACTTCAAGAGAAGTCCATTCGCGCGGTAGTTGGATGCTGCGTTTTATTTTTCTCCCAGTTTTCTCGGCATTTGTTTATTTTTTTGTGACTCGTTCGAAACGTTACAAGGATGGGAAGACAGGAGGCAAGAACGAGGCCTAACTGGTCCAAGTGCGGAGAATCTCAGCTAAACTCGTCGTGGACGACGCGACTAAATCCGCAATTGCTTAACGTGCTTCGGCAATGGCCCATGTCAAGCTGAGGGAAGCGCAGAAGGCAACAAGTCGGGATGCTAAATGGCCAATAAACTCAACGCACGAATACTTGGCCGCACGTTTTTTGTCGGGAGAGTCGTGCGCAGGGCGCTAGTGTACTTCTGCGTTGTGATCGCGATTTTTGCGGGGTATTTCCTCTATTTTGTAATCGTGCATGGCTTTGATGTCGCGACGAGCGGAAGTAATGTCGCGTGGTTTGTTAAGTTCACATTGCTGTACATGGGTCTGGGTCTGCTCGCCGCCGTAGTCTCTGTTAGCCTACAAGTGTGGGGTTCGAGAATGGGCAGGTGATCGTGAGGTTTCTATGCTTTGGATCATACGAGTCCACACAGCTTACGTTTTGCAGCTTCCGAAATAGTAGAGTCTAAGGCAGGGCGGCACTTGAGGATCACACGTCTAGGTAATTCAGGATGAATCAGCTTTCGTGGGGTACCGCGCTAAGAAAATCGCTATGGGTCGAGACTCTTTGTGTCATCCTGGTCGTGGTGGCCTTTGCCATATTCGGCGGACCCGACAACCCTATTCCGTTCGGCCTAATCTTGCTAATACAGTTTCCGAGCTCACTGCTCATGTTCCTGACGTATAACCATTTACACATTCAATCGGATTCGATTTTCATCCAGTTTGGCGCCATATTCGGGCCGATTTTCGTGTGCCAAACCCTGCTCTTGATTGTTTGGCTCCGTAAGCCATGGAGAACCAGCGTTCCGATGCCATGACGATGGCTGTTGAGATGTATGTGAAGTCTTTACAACGCGTTGCTTAACAGCTTACGTTTTGCGGTTTCGGGAATAGAAGAACCAAAAGGAAACTCCTAAGACGCCGCCGATGACGGCGCCGAAGGTGATCGTGCCGAAATAGTCCGCCCACTGAATGGGATGGCTATCAATGACTCCGGGTGCCGATCGCGTCCATGGCGAAAAGGTTATCGAGCGGGGATTCTCGATGCACGTATCTTGCGCACTAGCTATGGAGGGAGGAGCCGGGCAAGTCGGGTGCGAGGAAAAAGTCGCACCGAGAAGCGCGCCCGCCACTGCTGCGATCGAGAGATATGACCACCAGCGACCGATTTTCAGTCGCTCGATGAGCCGAGCGAGGGGAAGGCCTAAGACAAACGCAAATATCGTGATCATTATCCCGTAGAACAGGAAGTACGTGACAATCATCCTCAGCGGCGGCGCACGAAACCACGCAGCCGCGAACACCGCACTGGCTGCAACCGACGACTTGAGCAGGGCTTTGGTCAATTCATCTCCGCGGAGCTTTTGCGAATGCAGATGAATCGTCGGGTCCCATTCAGTCAGTCGTTTTGACCTGATCAGGACTCGAAACCACGATCTCGGCTTTTTCGCGATACAGTTGGACCTTTCCTGTCACACAGATATGACGGTGTGCCAGAGATTCAGGTGCGTAAGGGAAAGCGGCGCGGTCCTTGCCCCAGACAAGAGCGGTGAAGACCTGATTGGGGTACGGCTCATCGAGATTCAGGAACGCGGGTTGTCCATTGGCGTTCGAGGCATATTTTGCGGTAGCTACCTGACCGCATACCGTCGCGATTTTGCCGACGTATTTGATGGCATCCGCGGCGGATATTTGGGAAACGTCCGCGAGCGCGCTCGAGGCAACCAGTAACAAAACACCCAGAGCTAGCGTGTGCCGGCGGAAAATGGCGGAGAGGGAGTGAGTCATGATGCCTCCTTGGCTTAAATCCGTAGATTTCACAGCGCAGAGTTTGCGCCTAGTCGGGGTTCTAGACGTAGACTCCCATCACGCAAAATGGATATTTCAATTGTGAATGGCGCGTACATAAGGGCGCGGGTCGGTACCGGTACGGCCCTCGGCGCGGGTTCGGTTTAGGCTGCAGTCTAGTCACGGGAGTAGAACGGATGCGTTACCGGACCAGTCTCATCTTCTTGGCGCTTGTTTCGCTGAAGGCTCTTTCGGCCGAGTCACCTGTCTGGCACATTGTGGGGCACTAGTCCGATAAGCAACTGGGCGAGATCCGCACATTGATTCTCCCGAGGATTTTTCTGTATGACTCAAACAATCGGTCGGTGCCTGACGAGCAATGGCCGGTAGAGCTGGCCGATATCAAGAAGCACAAGGGGGATGGGCGCTGCTGCCTCGCCTATTACAAAACAGCCGACGGTAGCCGACCTGCCGAATGTGCGAATCCGCTGTTTGGCAATGAGGGAGTGAATTGGTCTGGACTGAGGCGCGACAATGGAACCAGACTTGACCTGCCGACGGCCCCGCCGCACAAATGGCTGATTGTCGAGTATGCCGCCGCGTGGTGCGCCCCCTGTGTGGTTCAAGAAAAGCAGTTGAACAAGGTTCTTGGCTCCATGACGAACGCTTCCGACTACGCATGGATCACTATCGACATGACGCGGGTTACTGCGGTTAAGGACGCACTCAAGAAGGCGGGCAAGACTTAAGCAACGAAGAACGTGAAGCCGAAAAGACTCGCATTGGAAATTCCCACTCTGATCTATACACCGACGCTCGCCGCGTATGTCTGGATCGTCGTGGGTTGGGTCGTTGCGGGCGTGGCTTTATATCTGATTGCGGTATTTGTGACGTACAAAAGTGGAGCTTTTGAAAGATTGTCGCAGTGGCCGATGCTTCCAAAGTTAGTGTTGTATGAGGGCGCGCTTTTTATTCTTTTTGCACTAATCCTTTCGACTCAGCCAACTCAGTATTGGATGATTATTCCGCTGGGTTTGCAATGTGTGCTGAACGTAATTGGGTGGCTCAGTCTGCGGACGGTGGACGCCACGTCCGCGAAACAATAGCAGCGCCAATATTGAGCTACTTGCGGATGCCCATGGATTCAATGCGCGCGCCTGCCGCTAGGCTTTTTCATCGACGTTCATGCCAGACCACCAGCTCGTATCTTGTCTCTGTGAGTATCCATTCACCCTCGCGGTGTTCGAATACATAGGTATCGAGGTTGTGGCGCTTGTCGGTGGCGAGCGTAAAATACCTACCTTCAAGACGCCCGTTGGCCATAATCTCCCAGCATCCCTCATTGACTGCCACGTCGGCGGGCAGCTGTTGTTGAACTGCGCCGGCAATCTGCGAGTCAATCGGACCGCAGGATGCGGGGCCTTGGTGAGCAGGCGAATGACTGCAAGCTGAGGCCAAGACAATGAGCGCGACGTGCCAGCAGCGCTTCATGGTCGCCTAACGATGAGGTTCGCAAGCAGGTCCATTGCCATCAATCGAAGCGCTTTGTCCTAAGCATGCATTTCTCCTTTAAAGGGCGCCATCGGTCACCCACCGACTGGTGACAGCCACCTCATCCACGATTTTTGAAATGCGGTCGACCACCTTGCCCGCGGCGGTCTCGCAGCCGTAGTAATACGAGAGACGATGACTCCGTTCCCCTTCGACCACCAGGAGATATACCGTTGCATTGTCCGTTGCCAGCACGGTGCACGCCTCAAGATCGGATTGCTTGAGTGAAAAGAAGTCGCCCTCGGAAATGGCTCGGCTGAGTCGCGCGAGCTCATCGAAGCGGGTTGATCCGTGGTGCTCACCACTTAAGCGAACAAATCGCTCTCCTCGATACGTTACCTTTCCTTCAGAGGTGACTTCAACCTCGTACACGGGACATCGACCATAGCAGCCACTGCGATGCATCACCAATGAGTCAAAGCTCAACTTCTCGCCATGCCGTACATCAGAGCTGGTGCAAGCGTAGGCAATAAGAGCGGAGATACAGAAAAGGGCTCGGAAGAACATGCGAGGTCTAACGAGCAATCGAATATCGAAAGTGTCGTGTATCCCGCTGCATCAATGCGCTCCTTGCGATCGCTGAACGTCCGTAACGATTCCGGCGTTGGGCGTACTCGTGAGCGTACCGTACACCGCGCAGTCTCGTTTTTCTATTGGGCTGCCTTGCATGTGCCCGGAATCGTCTTCACGCCCGCACGCCCTATTCTGCTGCCGCTGACAATGACGGGTTCATAGGGGGATTCGGCGAAGGTCGTGGTCTGATTGCTCGGAGGCAGGCAGAAGACCATCACCATCCGAAAGCGTACCGCTGAGTCCGCTTGAGACCAACCGGCGGGCAGCTCGTAGGTGAAGCCGGAAAAGGCTTGCTTTGCCGTCGCGGCAAACAAGGGGTTATCCGCGCGCAGCAGGCTCACTCCCCTGGTCCTGCCGCTGGCGTCGATGCTGAACTCCGCCAATACGCTGCCCTCGAGGTCGCGGAGCTTGGCTTTGTCGGGGTAAGAAAACGGTTTGACGCTCTTTAACTTGGGGAGTGGCGGCGGAGGTTGAATAAGGGGTGTCGGGTCTTCAGCGGTAGCACTCGGGATGAACGGTACTTGCATTGCCGCCAGCAGAAAAGTGCACCGAAAGGCATTGGACCATTTAATCGAGCCGGAAAACATCGCCTGTCCCTCAGCGTGAGAATTATTACTCCTTAATTTGAGCTTACAGCAAACCTCCGACGCTTGTCACAGACCACCGTCCGCATGTTCAACGCTTACGCTCCATGATTCTCTCGCGGAGTCTGTCCACCAAACTGTTGGGCGAGCCCGATGAGAATTCCTTCAGGACGATATAGCAGAGCTGGTAGATGTCTTGGTAGTTGACGACTTCACCGACCAGCTTCGCACCCAGCTTGCCGAGCCGAGCGAGCGTGTCGCCTAACTCCTCCACGGCAAACATGACACGCAGATAGCCTAAGGAGTTGACCGGAGCCGTACGGTGATCGGAGGCGATGGGAGGGGCATCGAAGCGGGAGAGTTCGAGGCGGCTGTGGCCGTCGGGGGTGCGCAGCATGGCGATCTCGACGCGCTGGCCGAGTACGCCGGTGACGCGGCCGGCCCATTCCTCTTTGACGGGCATGCGGCCTTCCAGGGTGAGGCCAAGTTCCGTGAAGAACGAGGTCTTGCAACACGATGCCGACGTTGTCCATGCGGACCGCGTCCATGCGCTTCACGGTCATGATGGTTCCTTGGCTGCAGTTCTTGCGCGACGTGAACCGCTAAGACGTAACACTTGCGGCTAACTGCTAGTTAGACGAAGGTTTACTAAGCTCGGGCTTAGTCGCCTCGCCGGGCGTCATTGTGCCGCCGCATTTCTTCAGCTGATGGTACGAATTTGGAGAGGATCAGCGCAGCAATAAGAGTGCTAACCGCGATCGCAAGCTTGTCATACGGTGCAAATATCTCGTGGTCCCCGTAATAATTCCAGGCGGTGAAGAGTAGTGGCAGAACACTCACACCACAAATTAGCCTTCGTTGATTGAATGAAAGCCCTGACACTTTACGCCGCCTAACGATGAGGTTGAGCGGCGCGGGATCCCCGCGACACGGAGCTAGGGCACTGTATCGACATGTGATTTCCTCCATTGTTAAGCAAAGCATTCTCGCGCGTCCGCTCGAACCGTTGGTTAGGCAGGAACTTATCATCAAGGGTCAATCCCGGTGATGCGCTGAATCGACGAGCCCAATAAGTTCTCGCGAAGTGTGACCAATAGATGATCTCCGGCTCTAGGCGTGAAGTCGATTAAGTAAGTTGACACAAGCCCACCCGTTCTCGCGCACACATCGCCAGTAGAATTATCAGCAAACCTGAGGTAGATGCGCGCTTTGCAAATAGCCCTTCCTGCCACACTTGTGTCGACATCAATCGCAGTTGCCGAGACTGTGCGCGTTGCACCACCACAATATTGAGGCAGCATCGTAACAACAGGATACGAAAAGAAAGCCGCTAGCGCAGACAATCCAAGGGCGCTAACTAGTCCGATCCCTACCCATCGGGAGAAGTTTTTGCGTTCGAGTATTGCGCTTGAGATAGCATTTGAATTGTCGGCATGTTCGCCGAAATAGAACAACAAATATATGATTGCCGACAGCACGGGGAGCAGGACCCACAAGGCGAAAGCCAGAAGTGCCAAGTGCAACGTGTTTCGTCGATCCAGGCCAAATTGAGTGCAGATTACCCAAAGTAGACCCAGCCAGAGACCCGGCGCGATCGAGAGCATTGGGCTCGATGGAATATACCAAGGGCGGCGATTCACTCGGAGTGCCTAACGACTAATTAGAGGACTGAAACTTCGCATATCCACTTGCATCTTTGCGCTCCCTGCGATCCCTGATTGTTGTCAACGTCTCTCTAAATCCTACCGCACGGCTAGGATGAGTGCTTGGCGCCGGCTTGTACGGTGCCGTGCTAAGTCGTTATCCCGCCAACTTTACATACTATGGTCGTCATCCCGACTGTGGCCGCGATGTTGGTCAGCCGTGTTTGATTCATCCTGCCCTGCTCCGCGGTCGGCATCGAGTTCCTTGCGGTATTCCTTCCAACGTTCGCGGCCGAGGCGCCGGACATCCTCGGGGGATGCGTGGGCGTCGAGGTCTTTCGCGCGCGCCGCGGCCCAGGCTTCGTGGGCTTGGGCTTGAATGGCGGCTAGTGAGTTGTCCGCGTGCTTGTCGGTTGCAACGGGTTCGGTCGGCATTGCGCTCGAATCCAAGTAGTCGTGGGCGAGTTCTTGGGGTCGCGCGCGGGAGAGCGTTTCCATGAAGCGGTCGCGGACCTTCTCGGGCGTGGCGTTTGGGCTCTTGCCTCCAAAATCGTCGCGCGCGTAGAACAGCGTGGCGTTGTCGCGATGCCGCGAGAGCGCGACGTAAGCGGTGTGGCGGTCGGAGTGTGTACTCCCTAAGACGTAGCTCAAATCGACGGTGCTGCCTTGGGCCTTGGGCCTTGTGCACGGTGGCGGCGTAGCCGTAGTCCAAATGTTTGTAGAATTTGGTGTCGACGTGCACGCGAGTGTCCGAGCCGTCGAGCTTGACTGCGAGCACACCGTGTTCGATGCCTTCGATCACTGCTAAGGAGCCGTTCTTCACCCCTAGGTCGCGTTCGTTGCGCTGATTCAGAAGGACACTCCCCACCCGATCAAATGAAAGACCACTGCGACCCACAGCAAAGTTAGGCAACTCACGGCCAATGCAGCGCTCCAAACCCAAACAGAGATGTTGCCAAGGCCCGGTCTTGTCGTGCACGTGACCCAGGCATTCCAAAGCGACGCCACTGCGGCGAGCGGAAATACCAGAATGCTCAATAGATGCAGAACTAGAATCCACGGGTTGAGTGCGGAGCTGATGGAGAACGTCGACACCATGACGGCGACCGTTGTTACCCAAGCGATCATCAATAGACTTGCAGCTGCCGCGCCGATTCGGAGCCATCGATGAGCCTGCACGGCGAAGCCCTGCAGCGGGAAGGGAGCGTTATATCGGCGGCGGATAAGCGCGTTGATGGGCCAAAGGACGGTGGTCAATAACAGCGCTACGAGCGACGCACCCAACAGCGGCAGCAGCCAAGCCGCATCGCGCGAATTGGCCGTGCGGATGTGGAACGTGTCCGGGGACGACTCGCTTGCGGCCCACATGACTCTACCGTCGACAAGCTTGGCGGCCAGTTGCTCATCGCTGTCCATACCGCGCCAGATGAAAGGGGCGACTTCTTCGAACGTCTCTGGTTGACCGTTGGGACGGGTGATGCCTGAGGCAAAAATGTGACCTGCGCTGTCCGCTGTCAGAGTTTCTTGGGTAAACAATTCCAATAAGGACAGGAAAGTACTCGGCTCCTGCAGAGAACTGTCGTAGCGTCCTGCGATTTTTGCCGCATCGACTGCGGCTACGCTAGGGCTTACTGGCGTTACTGCCATTTTGGGCCCCGGAAAATAGCGATCGGCAAACCCGTCGATGAGTCCCTTGCGTATGCTCCGGGCGGCACCATCCCGACCGATGCTGTTCAGGGAAAGAAACAGGCCTACGTGGTCGTCCAGGTATAGGTGCAGTGCGCTGTGAAACCAGATCGAATCGCCTTCGTGACCGATGATCCGATGTCCATTGCGGTTGACTTGGAAAAACCCGAGCACCATGCGATTCAGCGACGGACTAATCGTGGTCAGGGCTGAGTCGTGCATCGTACGGGCGGTCGCGGTCTCAAGGACCCGTTGTCCTCCATACTCGCCATCTTGAAGGTGAGCGATCATGAACTTCGCCATGTCCTCTCCCGTGACCGCTGCGCTTCCTGCAGGGGCTACGGCGAACATTTCATACGGTTTGGGCGGATCCGAGGCACGCGCGTATCCGCTGGCCATTTCCGGCTGCAGTTGCGCCGGAAGAGGTTGCCGAAAGCTGGCGTGCTGCATGCGAAGCGGAGCGAAAATGTGCCGCTCCACGTAGTCGTCAAAGCTTTCGCCGGATACCCTTTGAACGATGTAGCCTGCCAGCGCAACGCCATAGTTGGAGTACGCGGGCACTTGTCCCGGCAGAAAGATTCGCTTCGGCAAATTGCCTTTCAGGTATTCGCCAAGCGGCGGTGGTCCTTTGGGATCGGCAGACACCAAGTCCCTGAGAGAGTACTCAAACCCCGGCGTGTGGGTCATGAGGTTTCGCATCGTGATCGGCCGTCCCTCAAACGGCGGAATGCGGAAATCCAGATAGCGGTTGATGTCGCCGTCGAGCTCGATTCGACCCCGTTCGACCTGCTGCATGACGGCGGTCCAAGTGATGAGCTTGGAGATCGAGCCGGGACGAAACAGCGTGGTTTCAGGATTCACCGGCCGCCGCGTTCCGACATCTGCATAGCCAAATCCTTTTTGCAGCAGAACTTCTCCGTCCTTAACCACGACGACAACGGCGCCGGCCACATCCCCCACTTGCAACGTATAGGGAAGGTAGCCGTCGAGCCAAGCTCCGAGGTCTTCCCGTGATAGAACATGCGCCGGGAGCGATGGCTGCTGCGCGACTGCCGGCGTGGTGAGCATGATCAGCGCCGTTGCGATGGCGCCCATGACATTTGGGCAAACTTGGTCAGACATATATCTTAAGGCTATCCTGGGAAATATTTTCGACCCCAAATGTCGATTTTATGCTCCTCCAACGTCGTATCTAACAGAGAATGACATTTTTCAATGACGTGGACTCTTCCAATGACCCCAACCATTACGGCCTTTGAACAGTCTCCCGATCGCGGCAGGGGACTGGCGCGTGACATGCGCGTTCGCTGGGCGCTCGAAGAGGTCGGCCAGCCTTACGCGGTTCGTCTCGTTTCCTTCAGTGAGATGAAGGAACCCGCGCATCGCGCGCTTCATCCATTCGGTCAGATTCCGACTTATGAAGAAGGCGATCTAGTCCTGTTCGAGTCGGGGGCGATCGTGTTCCATATCGCTGAGCGCCATGCGGGGCTGCTGCCGGACGACGCGAAGGGCCGGATGCGCGCGATCACATGGATGTTTGCTGCTCTTAACACGGTGGAACCGCCGCTCGTTGAGCTAACAACCGCCAAGGTCTTTGAGCGCGACAAACCCTGGTGGGAGCAACGCCTGCCGATAGCGGAGGATCGCGCAAGGAAAATGCTGGGCGATCTTTCCAGCCGTCTCGGCGATGCCGAATGGCTCGATGGCGGCTTCAGCGCGGGCGACCTCATGTTGGCGGGGGTGCTATTCAGGTCGAAGAGGACTGGAATACTGGACCAGTATCCGAATATCTTAGCCTATGTTGCCCGCGGCGAGGCGCGGCCGGCATTTCAGCGTGCGTTTGCCGCTCAATTGGCCGTTTTCAAAAACGCGCCGTGATCGCGGCAAATTTATGACTGATAATGGAGCTGCAGATTGGCGTCATTTCGTTGCAGATGCAAATGTACAACGGTGAAAGGATAGTCCTATGACAGTGGCCGGTTTTACGCGACAAGGATGCCCCGCTCTATTTTCGTGGGCCATGGCGGGTTTCGTTCTACTCTTCGAATCTGCCGGCGCCACAGCTGCGCCGAAAGGTAAAGCTCTCGAGATCTACTTCATCGATGTGGAGGGCGGCCAGTCCACGCTGATAGTCACACCCGAGCGCCATTCCCTACTCATCGACACCGGATGGGCCGGCGACGGTTCAGGTGTTCCTCCGGGCGATCCGCACAAGGCTCGCGACGCCAACCGGATTCTGGCCGCGGCGCGGGACGCGGGAGTAAAGCAAATCGACTACTTGCTGATTACGCATTTTCACGGCGATCACGACGGAGGAGTTCCTGAACTCTCGCAGCTATTACCCATCCAAACGTTCATCGACCATGGGGTTCCCGCCGCGGAAGCAGCGAAGGACCCGCAGACGAAGGCGGCATTCGACGCTTACGTAGCGGTGCGAGACAAGGCAAAGCACCTTGAACCCAAGCCCGGGGACCGTGTCCCACTCAACGACGTAGACGCTGTCGTGGTGAGCGCGGCCGGTTCGGTACTCACTCGACCGCTTCCGCACGCAGGTGCAACCAATGCGACCTGCGCGAGCCACGCAAATGCACCCGCCGATGCGAACGAAAATCCACGCTCGACGGGCGTGGTGCTGCGCTATGGCCAATTTCGCGTTCTCGACGTTGGGGATCTCAGCGGTCAGCCGCTGTTTGATCTTGCGTGCCCGAAGGATCTGATCGGGCCGGTCGATATTTACCTGGTCGCGCACCATGGGGGCCCGGACATCGCCGATCCTGCGACTTTCGCTGCATTCAAGCCGCGTGTTGCCATCCTCAACAACGGATTGAAAAAGGGGGGCGCGCTCGTGACCTTTCAAGCTCTGCACCGCGTAAAGGGGCTCGAGGACGCATGGCAACTGCACACTTCGGCCTCGGCTCGCGACCAAAATTTCCCTGAAAAGTACATTGCAAATCTCGACGAAAGCACCTCTCATTGGATCAAAGTGGTCGCGAGCGAGGATGGTTCTTTTCGGGTATTCAATCAGCGTACGGGCGAGTGGAAGAGTTACGCGCCACGATCAAATGACAGGTGAAGTCGTCCCTCTGAACTGACTTTGCCGGACAAAGGCCCCGGGGCCGGCCCGATTATTGCCTTGCTGTTGGACCGCACTCCGGATCAAACTGTCCAGCTATCACAACAATTCCACCGGGCTGCGGTGCTGCAATGCGGTAGGCTTCACGGGAGAATTCGATGACCAACGACGGGCTTTCCGGACTCGCTGATTACTTGCAAGCGCGGCGGGAACACATCCTGTTGGCCTGGCGCAATGTCATCAAAAAGGACCCCGTGCTGACCAGCAGCGATTCCCTGCCCCGTGCCGATATATACGACCATATTCCTGCTCTGCTCTTCATCTTCGAGCAGCGGCTTCGTCTCGGGCCAACCGCTGCGCCGTCGTCCAGCACCTCGATCGGACATGCGGCGGCGGCGGCGCATGGATTGCAACGTTGGCAGCAAGGTTATGATTTGCGGGAAGTGACTCGGGAGCTGGGAAAGCTCAATGAAGTCGTGGTCGGCGAATTGGAGTCATTCCCCGCAATCAACGCCGATGCACTGCGTGCTGCACGCCGGCTTTGGGCATCGCTCTTCGGAACCGGGATCGAGGAAAGCGTGGGCCAATACTTCAAACTTCAACAACAGGAGGCAGTCGGTCACGTCAAAGATTTGGAAAGCGCTCTGGCCGAGACCAAGCAGGTCGAGCAGCAAAGGGCGGACTTATGGAGACAAGCTGCTCATGATTTGAGGGGAAACCTAGGCGTAGTAGCGAATGCGACCGTGGGATTGACGCAAGGTGATCTGCGTGAGCCGGTGCGCGATAGCTTTGTGCGGATCCTCATGCGAAACGTCACTTCTCTGCATCACTTGCTGAACGATGTTACAGATCTAGCCCGCTTACAAGCAGGGCGAGAGGAACGCAAGATCGAAGCCATCGATGTGTCGCCGATCCTCCTGCAACTTTGCGAGGGCATTCGCCCGTTGGCGCAACAGCAACGGCTCTATCTGCGCGCCGAAGGCCCAGCAGGATTTTCAACCGATGGCGACGAGGTGAAAATTCGCCGCATCGCTCAGAACTTACTATTGAATGCGCTCAAGTTCACGCCTAGCGGTGGAATTACCGTCAGTTGGGGAGATAGCGCGCTGAACGATCCGAAACGCTGGGAACTCTGTATCAAAGATACCGGCCCTGGGATTCATAGTGGTTCAGACAAACCGCTGACTCGTGCCCTCGAGAAGGCACATGAGCAGTCCGGTGCGTCCAGTGCTGGCGACAGCCGAGATCAAAGGGAGCCCCAAAAAGCGAACACATCGACCAGCCATTTTGCCGATGAAATTTCGTCGCTGCACGTGGCGAGCGGTGAGGGTCTGGGATTGTCTATTGTGAAACGACTATGCGATTTGTTGGACGCGACGATCGATATGACCTCGGAAATGGGCGTAGGGACTACTTTCCGAATTTTATTTCCGCGCCAGTACGCGAAATAAGCAAGCGTGATAGGAGTTAGGGCTGGGTGCAAGCCCGCGACAATGTAGAGCGCGCGCCTCGGCCCAGCGCCCACCTTCGGTGCGGCGAACCCAGTCTGTAAAACCGTCGAATCTTCCAACTCGTTGATTGCACGCTGCCAATCCGCATTTGGCACGTCGCGTGCTTTCGCAATCATTGTCCGGACACCGGAACTGATAAAGCGAAACAACGAGGGATGTCGTTCGATGAAACTTATTACCGCAATTATCAAACCATTCAAGCTCGACGAGGTTCGCAAAGCGATCAGCGATGTTGGCGTGCAAGGCGTCACCGTTACCGAGGTGCGCGGTTTCGGAAGGCAGCGCGGACACACGGAAATTTATCGGGGCGCCGAGTACGTGGTCGAATTCGTGCCGAAGACAAAAATTGAGATTGCCGTTGTGGATGCGTTGGTCGATCAAGTCATCGACGCGATAACCATCTCAGCCAAGACCGGCAAAGTGGGCGACGGAAAAATCTTTGTCGTTGAACTCGAGCAAGTCGTGCGTATTCGCACGAGCGAGCGGGATGCCAACGCAATCTAATACGGGGAGATTCGCATTGATGATCAAGTTGTTTCCACTGGCGGTCGTACTCGGTCTACTGACATTTCCTGCGGCCATATGGGCCGAGGACACGCCCGCCTCAGCTGCGTCGGCGCCGAGTGTCACCGCCCCTGCGGCCGATTCCCCGGCCCCCACCGCCGCCGCGCCCGCTCCCACCGAGCCGCAACTCATCGGCGTGGACAAGATCAGCGCGGGAGATACGGCCTGGATGCTGACCTCCACCGCATTGGTGCTGATGATGACCATTCCGGGTCTCGCGCTTTTCTACGGGGGAATGGTTCGCAAGAAGAACGTGCTCGCGACGCTGATGCAAAGCTTTGCCATCACCTGTGTCGTCACGATCCTGTGGTGGTTGATCGGATACTCGTGGGCATTTACTCCAGGGAGTGCCTATCTAGGAGGAGCGACACGCGCACTGTTCAACGGCATGACCATGATGAAGGACGCCAACAAGCTGACGGTGTCGCATCTGGCCCTGACAATTCCGGAAACCGTCTATGCAATGTTTCAGTTGACGTTTGCGATCATCACACCGGCATTGATAGCGGGCGCCTTTGCCGATCGGATGAAATTCTCGGCAATGCTGCTATTCATGACCGTCTGGTCCCTTGCCGTCTATTGCCCCATTGCTCATTGGGTTTGGGAGCCTTCCGGATGGCTCGCCCTCAAAGGCGTGCTTGATTATGCCGGCGGCACCGTGGTGCACATCAACGCGGGCATTGCAGGTCTTGCCAGCTGTTTGGTGCTCGGCAAGCGGGTGGGATACGGCAAAGAGGCGATGCCGCCGCACAATTTGACCTTGACGCTCATCGGCGCATCGCTGTTGTGGGTCGGCTGGTTCGGCTTCAATGCCGGTTCCGCGGGCGCCGCCGACGGCCGGGCCGGCATGGCGATGGTTGTTACACAGATTGCGACGGCGTCTGCCGCATTGAGCTGGATGTTCGCGGAATGGATCGTCAAGCGAAAGCCGAGTGTGCTCGGAATTGCCTCGGGTGCCGTCGCCGGTTTAGTGGCGATCACGCCCGCGTCGGGATTCGTGGGCCCGACACCCGCCGTGGTCATTGGCCTGGTAGCCGGAGTGGTGTGCTTCCTTGCAGCCACGTCGCTGAAGAGCGCATTGGGATACGACGATTCGCTTGACGCGTTTGGCGTGCACTGCATCGGCGGAATTATCGGCGCGTTGCTGACAGGAGCATTCGCCAGCAAGGAAATCAGCGGGGTTGACGGTTCGGTGGTGACACAGCTCTGGGGCGTGGCAACTACGCTGATTTACGGCTTCGTCATGAGCTTCATTATTTTGAAAGTGATCGACATGACTATAGGACTGCGTGTCACAGAGGAGCAAGAGCGCGAGGGTTTAGACATATCTTTGCATGGGGAGCGGGTCGAATGAGCATCAAGACAATCGCCTCTGCCGTGGTGTTGAGTTTCGGCGTCTGCGCTGTCGCGTCAGCGGATGATGATCCTTCCAGGCCTCAGGCCGTCCCGTCGCTGCCGGAAATCCTGACGACATCGGGACTCACCGCGACCGGTTATGTTGCCGCTTCCTATTATCATTCGAACGGCTATGGCACCGATCACCAATTTGACAACAAGCATGACAGCTTTCAGCTCGACCAGGCCGCGTTGACCCTCGCGTACCAACCCAAGGAGGGATTTGGTGCGTTGGTGAATGTTGCCGCAGGCGAGGATATGAAGATCCTGAATGCCGCGGAGGGCAGCAACCCGAACAGCTTTGACCTTGTTCAAGGATTCGTGCAATACGTGGGCGGCCCGGTGACGATCATCGCGGGAAAATTCGTGACTCTGGCCGGCGCTGAAGTCATTGCTCCAACAGGCAATACGAATTTCTCGCGCTCCTTCTTGTTCTACGCCGAACCTTTGACTCATACCGGAATTCGCGCAACTTTCGCCTTGACCGATACGCTCAGCCTCGTTGGAGGCGTGAACAATGGATGGAACTACTCGTCCTTGACCACGTCCGGCTCGAAGACCGGTGAAGTGGGCCTGGCTTGGACTCCGAGCAAGAAGTTCGCCCTTGCCGCGCAAGCCTACGCCGGAAAAGACTCCACTTTCGATGCGCAAAGGACTCTGGTGGACGCCGTAGCCACATACAACGCCACCGATGCACTGACCTTTGTTCTAAGCGTTGACTGGGGCAAGCAAGAACAGCACGTTGGCGGTGCACCGCAATTCGACTGGAACGGCGCCGCGTTCTACACCAACTACGCGCTCAACGACCAATGGCGCGCGTCACTGCGGCTCGAGTACCTCGACGACAAGGAGGGGTTTGTTACAGGAACGGGCTTTGCGCAGACGCTGAGGGAAGGAACGCTTACCCTTGGCTACGATCCAACCAAGAACTTCGAGTTGCGCGTCGAAGTCCGCTACGACAAATCAGCCCAGCCGGCATTTGTGAGGACTCTTGCCTTTGGGGGAGCCGTCGATAGCCTTGCTAATAGTCAGACAGGTTTTGCGCTGCAGACGATTTTCAAGTTCTGAGCGCCCCAGGAACGGCGCCCCGCTCCGCCGGCGGAATCACCTGACATCATTGGTGCAATCCCCTAATTTATATGCAGATCGGCCTGCTGGAATATCACGAGGGCGGAAATGTGCGAAAATATAACTGCTTGTCAAGGACAACCAGTTGTAAAGTGATAGCTCGTAATAACAGAATGTCGGGGCTGCCCAGGAGAGGCAATTTGCACACTCAGAATCGATCCGGCTGCCCCATCAATCTTACGTTGGAGATCCTCGGCGATAAGTGGAGCCTCATCGTCATCCGCGACATTATGTTTGGGGATCGACGCCGCTTTCGTCAACTCTTGACCCAGTCCGAGGAAGGAATAGCTTCGAATATCCTAGCGGTGCGGTTAAAGCGCCTTGTTGACGAGGAATTCCTCATTCGCACGAATGACCCGACGCACAAGCAGAAAGGAATTTACAGCCTGACGGAGAAGGCCATTCAGTTGGTGCCGGTCTTTGCCGCCATCGGCATATGGGGTCGCAGACACCTGCCGGTGGGTGAAGAACATGACATTCGCATGCGCGTGTTTGAGCGAGGCGGCACGGACACTTGGCAGGACTTTATGGACGAGCTGCGCCAAAGCCACCTGAGTGTCGCCGCGCCGCCTGGCAGGCTCCCTGCGCTGGCCGACAAAATGCAAAAGACGGCTGCGGCGGCCATGTTACGAAAGCGCAAGCGACTTAAACGCAGCGCGGACCGCGTTTGAATTCAAAATCGAGGTCGCGCTCAACGCCGCACAACCAGCAGGTGTTTTGTCCATGTTGTGCAGGTCAGCGCGTAGCTGCCGGTGCCAGCGGCAAGGTGTGCAAAATCTCTGCGCGATAGGCGGAAGTAGAATACAGACATGCGCCCGATGTTAATGTAAACGCGTATGCGCCATGGCCTGCCGTCTCCAGAAACAGCACCGACCTGATGTTCACGAGGAGCGAGCGGCTAATTCGGACATATCCAACTCGCGCCAACTCGCTCGATAGCCGCTTGACCGAATCTCGGCTGATGTACTCGCAATTGCCGATCCGGATCGTCACGTAGTTGCCGTCAGCCTCAATGTAATCGATCTTCTTCGCATCAAGCGGATACAAGCGGTGTTGCCGTTCGCCGACTAAAAGCGTTGGCCACGCTTCCGAGTCATCATTCATGCGGTCTGTTGCGTGCTCAGCTCCGACGAGTTTCGCAAGATTCTCCACGCTGGCGCTTCCAAAGCGATCACGCGCGCGATCCATCGCCCTTTCGAAGCGACCGACGCTCACGGGCTTTACCAGGTAATCGAGAGCGCCCTCCGCGAGGGCGGTTGCGGCGTGTTCTGGGCGCGTGGTCATCATAATGCTGAGCGGCCTTCCTTCCGAGGGTACTGCCCTCAATACATCGAAACCAGTCATGTCCGGCAATTCAACATCAAGCAGCATCACGTCGGGGCAGAGCCTTATGGCGGCATCGATCGCGGCCGCACCGGATTCGGCCTCGCCGATGACGCGGACATCCTCGCAACTCCCGCAAAGCCGGACCAAAGTCGAGCGCGCCGGCGCATCGTCGTCCACTACCAGGAGTTTCATGGTGACCTCAGAACAGCCGTCAATGCTCGCCTTGGGTCAGTAAGTTGGTGCTGCACCGCCAATTGAGTCCCTGATGAAGCAGAATAGGAACAGTAGCGAGCCTAGGCAACATCCGCTTTGTTCAAATATTTGGATACCACTTGCAGGATGCAATCGGTGGTGCCACGATAGCCGCGGATGCCTGAAGATCGTGCGCACTTTGGTGCGTGTTTCTCCTTCTCACTTATTGATTTCGGCCGGTCATGCTCGTCGGACACGCCGGGGCGCCCATGCGGGCTACGCGGCGTGTACCTCATGCGCTCCCATGGAGTGGTATGCAGTTGCTGCTTGATAAACAGGGGGCTTTGTACCAGCAAGTCGCACGCGCCCTGAAGCTTGCGATCCAGGAGGGACGTCTTGCCGCGGGACGCAAGATGCCGTCGACCCGATCACTGGCCAAGGCTCTTAGGGTTTCCCGTAAGTCGATCGTTCAGGCATATGACTTGCTCTGCGCGGAACAGCTCGCGGTGGCACGCGTCGGATCCGGAACCCGTGTCGCAAAAATGAACGACGCTGCGGCGAAATTCAATTCGCCGCTTATTCAGCAACCGACGTCGCAATACGTGGCACGGATGCGCGAGCTTGGTCCGCTTACGCTCGGCACTGATGCCAATTACCGCTATGACCTCCAGTACGGCGTGCCACTCTTAACCGCTCCCTTTTTAAGCTCATGGGGCCGAAGGCTTGCAGCCGCCGCGATACGCGTTGGACCTAAGTATCCGACGGTAGGCGGCTTTGCGCCGCTACGTCATGCGCTCGCCGACTATCTGGCTCGTCGCCGCGCGGTCATTTGCGATCCAGCCAACATCCTCATCGTCGGCGGCATGCAGCAGGCCGTGGCGCTTGTGTGTCGCGTGCTGCTCGATGTGCGCGATAGCGTGGTGGTCGAGGATCCGCACTATCGGTTGGCGGTAGATGCGCTAAAAGCGCACGGAGCGCGCACACTTAGCGTACGGACCGATAGCGAGGGGTTGGTGGTGCGTGAATTGCCCAAGAGCCCCGTACGACTGGTCTTTGTGACGCCGGCTCATCAGTTTCCGTCGGGCACAATCATGTCCATCTCGCGCCGCATGGAATTACTGCGCTGGGCCAATGCGAACGCCTGTTGGGTTTTCGAGGACGACTACGACTGCGAATTTCACGCCGGCGCTCGCCCGATCGCCGCACTGCGATCCCTTGATCTTGCGGATCGGGTGATCCATGTGGGAACCTTTTCTAAGACCCTTTTTCCATCTCTACGTCTCGGCTATATCGTGTGCCCTGAAGCTCTCAAGTCAGATTTCTTCAGCGCAAAGCTTTTGGATGACTTAGGTTCTCCGACAATTGAGCAGGCCGCCCTCGCGACCTTCATCCAAAGCGGCCAATACGACAGTTATCTGCGTAACTCGCGCAAAGAGGTATTGGAACGACGCCGCGCCGTGATTGATGCGTTGCGCCGCCTGGTCGGTGATCATATTGAAATAGGTCCCCACGAGGGCGGCACGCATTTCGTGCTCTGGTTGCGCGAATTGTCTTTTGTTCAGCTGCGTTCGCTGATAGAAAATGCGGCGTTGGCCGGCCTCCGGCTCCACCCCGTACATACTTACTATCGCAGAAAACTCCCTCAACCCGGCTTACTGGTAGGCTATGCCGGAATGCCTCCATATCAACTAAGAGCTGCCGTCGAAGTATTCGCACGATGCTTAAAGGCTACAAAGGCCGCCTGAACGTTTTGTTTCCGGCATTTGATCCCGCGCATCGCTGGGTAAATCCCTCCCGAACATGGTTTCGTACCAGAAACGCCCGGGCTATTCGCCCGGCTGCTAAGTTTCGAGCATGAGGTTGCCGGATCGTATCGCTCGGTGCCGAAATTCCTGGCTTGCGCGGAACACCGCGTAACATCGATGGAAGCGCACCACAGGTTCGATGGCAGCGTCGCTGGGCGCCAATCCGTTCCGAACGGCCGGCCACATCGACGCGGTCCTGACTACTTCACGGGACGGCACGCCACTCTCGATGTCAATCTCGCAATGGGCCGCCGATTGAAAAGCTGCCGAAGACGGCTTGGAATGTCACAACAGCAGCTGGCAGCGATCATCCAAACATCGCAATCCTGTATCTCGTTGTGGGAAAACGGCGTCAATGGCGCGAGCATTGCTTTTTTCTTTCAACTCGCCGACGCGCTCGAGGTTGACGCGCGTTGGCTGGCGACCGGCCGATCATTGGGCAGCGGAAAAAGATAGCCTCCGCCGCGGATCTCACATTCGGCTCGGCAGATTTTCGTGCCGGCGCTCCGTCGCCACACGTGCCGAAGAGCGCGTCCGCCGGCCTCCCAAGCGATGGCTTGGTCGTTGATCGGTCCTCATTTGTCTCCGATGATTCCGTCCCGCAATCGGTCGTTTCGTCACATCGACGGGCCGGCTCATCACATTTTTTAAGAAGCGAGACGGACGACGCGTATTTTGCGATGGCGACAATTCGCAGCGATGAGAAGCCTTAAGAATCGTTGCCAGCGCACAACGCGAAGCCGAAAGGGATCGGTCTTGGACCACACGGGAGAACGGATGACCATCAAACGATTGCTATTGGCAGCGGTCGCGGTCGCAATCACGAGCCACGCCGCCTTGGCACAGCAGACACCGGTTGCGGCCGCGGAATCCGACGCTGCTCTCACCGAGATCGTAGTCACCGGTTCGCGCATCGCGCGCCCAGAGTTGGAGCGGCTGCAGCCGACAACCGTGATAGGTAGCGATCTGCTCGACAAGCGTCAAATCACCAATGTCGTTGACGCCTTGGACGAGCTGCCCGCCTTCGGTCAACCCGACAACAGCCGGGTGGGAGCTCAATCTAGCTTTGGGATTGGACAATCGTTTGCAAACTTCTTTTCGTTGGGGTCGCAGCGCACCTTGACCTTGGTCGACGGCAGGCGCTTCGTGCCCGCGAATGCCCCCAGCATCTTCGGCGCGACCGGTGCCGGCGGCGAGCAGGTGGACTTGAACGTCATTCCCACACAACTGATCGACCGGGTGGAGACAATCGCCATTGGCGGTGCGCCAATCTACGGCTCGGATGCCATCGCGGGCACGGTCAATATCATTCTCAAGCATGATTTCGAAGGATTGCTCGCCGATGCTTCGGCTGGCGTCTCGAACAAGGGCGATGCGCCCGAGGAGAGGCTGCGACTGCTGGGCGGCAAGAACTTCGCGGATGGCAGAGGCAACATCGAGCTCAGCGCGGAAATGGCCTACTCGGGCGGATTGAACGGCATACAGCGGCAGCGCTACCGGAACGATGACTCCTTCATCCTGAACACGGATGCGGCGAGTCCGTTTCAGTACGTCTTGTCGGCCAATCAACGATTGGCCAGTATCTCCACACAGGGCGTGCCAATGACGGACGACGGCTACCTGAACATCACGCCGCAGGTTGCCATCACCAGTCCCAGCGGCCAAACCCTGTCCTTCAATCACGGCTCGCTCGCCCCATACAATGTCGGGCCCGCCGAGCCCAGTGGGCTCTTCAACATCGGCGGCGATGGGCTCGACTTTTCAAGATTTGCCACGTTGCTGTCGCCGCAAGAGCGGATCAACAGCACGCTTCTGGGAAACTTTGAGTTCAATGAGCATGCCAAACTGTATGGCGAATTCTGGTATTCAGAAACGCACACGGCGTTTCCAGCCGCCCAGGGCAATTACGACACGGCGTTGTTTGGGCCTGCGGGCGTGGTGAACGGCAATTTGATCATCAGCGCCACCAACCCATTCCTGTCGGCCGCGGATCAGGCAACCATTGCACGGAATCTTGCCGCCTACGCGGCGATACCCGGAAATCCAACCCAGACCAGCGTGTTCTACCTGGCGCGGCTCAATCAGGACATCGGCAATGGCGGTGCGACCGCGGATCAAAATACCAAGCGGGGGGTATTGGGAATCAAGGGCGCACTGGGCTTTGGCGACTGGAAATACGATGTGTCAGGGAACTACGGTCAAACGGTCAACTCGAGCACCAGCCCATCGTTGAACTTCCAGAACTACACCAATGCGCTGAACGCTGTCGTCGGTCCAGACGGCAGCATCATTTGCGCTCCGGGGTATACGACATCACCGGTTCCAACTCAATCGAGCACTTGTGCGCCGTTCAACCCGTTCGGCTACGGCATCGCAAGCCGCGCGGCGAATGCGTATGTGACTGATCTCGCCTCCGCCGTGTCGACCTTGACGCAGCGCGACTTGACCGCGGTGATCGATGGAACCCTGTTCAAGCTGCCGGCGGGGGCGGTCAAAGTGGTAGCCGGCTACGAGAACCGCCGCGAGAGCGCGGACTTCGAACCGGATCAGTTTTATCAGCAAGGAGTGGGATATTCGATTCCGATCGGCCCAACCGTTGGTTCGTTTTTGACCAACGAGTTCTTCGGCGAGGCGTTGGTGCCGCTCGTTTCTCCGGCCAACGACATCCCCTTCGTGCATCGGCTTGAATTGGAGGGCGCCGCTCGCGAGGTCGACCATTCGGTGGCAGGGCATGCCATGACCTGGACCGCTGGCGCCAGATACGAGCCGGTCGGCATCTTGCAAATTCGCGGCAACTACACCCGCGCCATTCGCGCCCCGTCCGTGACGGAGGCATTTACGCCGACCTCCCAAGCCTTTGACACCGCGAGCGATCCCTGCGATCACACGCTGGTGAACACCGGCCCGGATCCGGCGACCCGTGCGAAGAACTGCGCGGCGGCGGGAATCACCCAGCCATTCACCTCGAACATCATCAGCTTCACCGAGCCAATCACTGTGTCGGGCGATCCGACGCTGCAGAACGAAATCGCGGATTCGCGTACGGTCGGATTCCTGCTGCGGCCACTGCCGCGGATGAGCCTGGCGATTGACTACGTGAGCATCGATATTGAAAACGTCATTACCACCGTCAATGCCACCGATGTACTCGATGCCTGCTACGACAATCCGAGTTTCCCGAACGCTGACTGCGACCGGGTGAGCCGAACCGTTGGCGGTGCCAATAATGGTCAGATTACTCTGGTAAAGACGGGCTTCGCCAACGAAGGCTTCCAGACTTTCAATGGCGTGCAGACGCAATTTGACTACTCCTTCGATCTGCCGGGCGCAGGCCGATTCGGAGCGATGGATGTGCGTCTCAATCATTTCTTCATGAATCACAACACTCAATCGGTGGGCAGCTCTGACTTTCTGGTGTTGCCCGGTCAAATTGGTTTCAGCAAGCACAAGGCGGTCCTGGATTTGACATGGAGCAAGGACCCGATCTTCGCGTTGTGGCAGACCCGGTACATCGGAAAAGCCGCATTTGATAACACGTTGTCAAGCACCAACTCGCAGATCACGGGAGTCGGCGCCTGGTGGGTGAACGACTTGACCCTGGGGTACTCGCCCGTTCCCAATTTAAAGATGCAATTGGTGGTGGACAACGTATTCGACAGGCAGGCACCATTTCCGTTGCCCGCCACGCCGCCAAATGCGAACGACCCAGCCGGTTCCGGTACCTCAACATATTTCAGCGGCATCATGGGCCGATACTTCGTTCTGTCAATTAGCTATAAACTATAGGGGTACAGTGCGGCCGGCACCCACGCGAATGAGAACGCCATGAACAGACAAACCGTAGGAAGCCTTACTTGGCGGATCCTCCCGCTCATAGGCTTGTTCACCGCGGCAGGCTGGACGCAAGCGGCAGACGTAAAGTCACCGTATCCCAGCATGGCGCCGCTCGATGAGTACCTCATGGCTGATCGCCAGGCCGAGATCAGGCTGGCGCGCAGTGCAGCTCCGCCGGCGATTTCAGATCATGCAACCGTCCTGGTGCTGGAACGTCGCGGATACGAGACGGCCACCCCAGGCAGCAACGGATTTACCTGTCTAGTTGAACGATCATGGACGTCGCCGCTCGACAGCCCGGACTTTTGGAACCCCAAGCTGCGCGGTCCGATTTGCTACAACGCGCCGGCAACTCGATCCATCTTGCCGTTCATCATCAAGGCAACTGACCTGGCACTGGCACGATCATCCCGAGATCAAATATTCCAGCGTCTAAAAGCCTTGGCGGCGAACAAAGAGCTACCGAATCCCGAATCCGGCGCGATGTCATACATGATGTCCAAGGACGGCTATCTTGGCGATGGCGTCGGGCACTGGCACCCTCATTTGATGTTTCACATTCCAAAAACCGACGCTGCGAGCTGGGGCGCGAACTTACCCGGTTCTCCGGTCGTGCTGGACACCCGCCAAATTCCCGAGCCGCAGACCATGTTCATGGTGGCGGTCGGTGAGTGGTCGGATGGGACGCCCGCCTCCGCCGCGAACCACTAGGTTGAATTCCTCGCGGCGTTGCCGTGCGCCGGGTTTGAATCAAGGTGCAGCTGACGAAGCTCATCCATGAATGCGAGCCAGCGCTTCGGACCGCCATAGACGATCGCTCCGGCCCGACTGTTGATCTCGCGTGCCCCCAAATTCTCTCCAGCCCAGATACAAATTCGCGCAAGAACAGGAACCAACTGAATTGATTTCTCGGTAAGGCTGAACAGGCCCTGCAGCCTGCGCGCCGGAGTTTCCGTGAGCATCCCTTTCTCTAGCAGGCTCACCAACCTGCTCGTCAGCAAATTGCGCGTAATGCCTTCTTCCGACATGGACAGAAGGTCGCAATAACGGCGTCGATTGCAAATCATGATGTCGCGGATGACGAGCAGAGTCCATCTGTCCCCGAGCAATTCCACGGTCGAGTGCGCGTCGCCATCTGGCGTTTGCTCTCGTACTTCAGCGCAGCTACGCGGCATACAATGACTCGGTCTGTACTACTTAGTACAATACACAAGATATCCAGCCGCGGCAACGAAGTTTCAAAGCATCGGCTCGGGGCCGGCAAGCAAGGATATCTTTGAGGCACGCCGGCGCGTCAGCGCGGGCTTTTTCTGATTCGCAGCGATTTTATGTAGGCGCTCGCCTGTTTTGCGGCATTCTCGAACACGGCTGGATTACGGTTGATCTTCGACAACAACATTCCACCCTGCACGACCGTCATGCAAAAATCCGCAAGTGCCCTGGGTCGAGTGCGAGCCGGCAATTCGCCCGCGCGGACTCGATCCGCGAAGAATTTCGCGAGCTCGCGCCGCCCCCAATTGAAAAACGTTTGGACTTCCTCGCGAAGGTCATCTTGCTCGCTCGTCAGGTCGTTGCCGATCGTGCCTATGGGGCAGGAGCGCTCGAAGTCAATGGAGCGCTGATAGTCGACGTAGGTCCTAAACCAGTTGTCCATTTCCTTCCAGGTTCGCACTTTGTAGGTGGTTGGCGCGTGCCCGCCCTTCACAATCTCGTGGAGGTGCGTGATTGCCGCACGCACCAATCCGTCCTTGTTCTTAAAATAGTGCGCGAATTGGCCTTTCCCGGTTCCCGATTCGGCCAGGATCTGATCCACGCTGGTCGCGTTTACGCCGTTTTTGTGGAATAGATCGACGGCGGCGCTCACCATCTTCAATCGAGAGGGCATATTAGCCATCGCACATTTCGCTTGGTTCCGGATGTACTTGAGGTACTGGCAGGCGCCGAATTAGAGGCGCGGGCGAGCGTCGAGTTCAATGGTATGCGGATGCGGCTCAAAAAGTCTACTTGGGGCTTTTGCTCGATGGCGCCACGCATTCATGATCGAACTCAAGCGGTAATCTTTCGTTTTCGTAGATAGACATCCACCTCCGAGAGCCACCGGGCTTGCGCTTCACCGACCAGAAGGCCTCGTCGCAGTGCGAGGTAAAGGACTTCGTCGTGCTCAGACCAACTTTTGCGAGTGCGCAGGCAGTCGCGCTGCAGGCCGCGAAGCTTCACCAGCCATTCCTCTGCGTCTTTTGCAACTCGGTCGAACTCAACCCGAAATTCCTGAGGATTGGCGATGCCTAACGCCAGAAGCTTGACCAGCAAATCATTCTGCGGCTTCGGAAATTCGGTCGATGCGCTGACCCACTCTCGCAACTCATCGAGCCCCTGCTTGGTCAGGGTGTACACGTTCTTATTCGGCCGTCCTTTCTGTGTAACGACCTTCGCTGTGACGCGGCCGGCTTCATGGAGACGCGCGAGTTCCCGATAAACCTGCTGATGCGACGCACGCCAGAAGTGCGAATACACGGCCTCGAAATTCTTCGTGATTTCATAACCGCTCAAGCCGCCGCGTGCCAAAACCGTGAGTACAACGTGCCTTAGTGCCATTTTTGCTGGAGATATCCCCTTATAGGTATGCGCATAGTTGCATAACGCTAGGCGAAGCGGGTACTATGCAATTAGTTGCATATCCGCATGCCGACTATGGAGGTAACCAACAATGATGCGCAGCATCCTCGGTGTCGTGGTTGGCGTGGCGTTCTGGATGCTGGGGTTCTATGCCCTGGCGAGCGGATTGGCGCAGCTCTGGCCGGACTATGCAATCCATGCACGCCAGTGGGTAAAAGAAGGCGTATTTACCTTCACTCCTTTGATGGCCTGCTGCAATCTGGTGTTCTGGATTCTGGGCGAATTGGGCGCCGGCTGGATAACGGCAAAAATCTCCCGGCGTCGTGTGGCGGTGTGGACGCTGGCCGGCCTTCTTGGAATCTATCTGGCTACTTTGCATTGGGTCATGTATTGGCCTCGCTTCCCGTGGTGGTACAACTTGGCGGTCGTCATCTCCGTCGTTCCAGCGGTACTGTTGGGGACTCGTCTCGCCAATTTATCGGGCACGAAAAGCCTGGCGAGCGCCGTATGAGACGAACGTGGACGATCATCGGTGTCCGCGATGTCGCCGGCAGCTTCAGGTGGTATCAGTCGCTACTGGGTTTGCCGGAAACGGCCCCCGCGCACGACTACTGGGGTCAAATCCTCGACTCGGACGGAACAGTCTTGCTCTGCCTTCACGAGTGGGGATCGCACGAGCATCCCACGCTAATGAGCCCAAGTGACGCCCGGCCCGGCAACGGTCTACTGTTGTTTTTCCGTGTCGATGATTTCGACCTGGCACTACAAAGAGCCCGGACTCTCGTCGCCAGACTCGAAGAAGAGCCGCAGGTGAATCCGAATACCGGAACGAAAGAGTTTGCGGTCCATGACCCTGACGGCTACTACGTCATGGTCAGCGCGCTCGATGCGGCGTAGCCGGCCAAACAAAAACCTCCCCTAGCCACCCAAATTGCTCTCACCCCTTAGGGTCTTGCTGATAAGCAAGCCGCCGGATTATGTCGCCTTTTCAGTCACCATACCAACTGGTATGATACCGACCAGACGGTATGGAGAGTGGCTGATGCCTATGGCAGTGTCCTCGCAGCACGAGTCCAAAACCAGGCTGATCGAGGCGGCCTTGTCGGTCATCCGGACAAAAGGTTATTCGGCCAGCACCGTCGAGGACATTTGCGAAAGTGCTGGACTGACCAAAGGCAGCTTCTTCCACCACTTCCGAAGCAAGGACGACCTGGCGCTGGATGCCATCAGATACTGGAACACCGTCAATGAGAAATTCTTCGCGGATGCTCCCTTTCAGCAACAAAAGGACCCGCTGCAGCGGCTTTTCGGCTACCTCAACCTTCGGGCCTCAATACTGACCGACGAAATACCGGAGTTCACCTGCTTGCTCGGGACACTGCTGCAGGAGACTCATGAAACTCATCCGGAGATCCGCGCGGCTTGCGAGCGAGGATTAGCGACGCACGTCGATGAGCTGACGCGCGATCTTAAGGCGGCCAAAAAGCGTTACGCGCCGAAAGCGACTTGGAGCGCTGAAGAAGTCGGGTACTTCATTCAAGGGGCGCTGCAGGGGTCATTCATCTTCGCGAAAGCAAAGCAAAACTCGGAGGCGGTGCGTCAAACGATCACTCATCTGCGCCGATATCTTGAATTCCTTTTTAATCGCGAGACCGCCCAATGAAACTACTGATTGTCGACGAGGAGCCGGCGGCGCGCGCTGATTTCACGCAACTGTGCCGTAAGACCATTGATTTGCACATTGTGGGAGAGGCCCAATCAGGAGGCGCCGCGATTGACGCCGTAGAAAGCCTGTCCCCCGACGTGATGCTCATCGACGTGACATTGCCCGATATGTCGGGATTCGAGGTCCTGCGTCTAGCGGGTGGCTCGACAGGGCCGCTCGGCATCATGACGTCACGTCAATCTGATTATGTGGAGCGAGCGCTGGAAGAAGGCGCGGTCGACTGCCTGACAAAGCCGGTCAGCGCGAATCGCTTCGCCCAGGCGATCAACCGAGCCCGTCAACGCTATATGCTGGCGAACGCGTCACAGGCGCCACTAGCTCGGCATGTGCATCGCGTCCCGGGTAGACGGCCAAAACTGTTGATCGGTGAGCGGCAGCATCGACTCTATCCCTTGGATATCGAAAAAATCGATTACATCGAGGCCGATGGCAACTATGTAACCATTCGCGCAGGCAATGCGGAATATATCAGCCGCGACTCCATCAAACGCTTGTCGATGGATCTTGCGGATTTCGGTTTTATGCGAATCGACCGCTCCACCATCTTAAATATTCGCGCCGTCGCTTTCGCCGAGCCAATCGGTCACGGCGCGCTCACTTTCACTCTGTCTTCCGGCGCATGCCTGCATTCGAGCAAAGCCTATCGCAAAAGCATCCTGAGGGTCTTGCCCTGGCATCACTGCCGGTCGGGGGCGAATCTATGAGTACCTTCAGTCGCAGCCGCCGACGTGCCGCCGCAAGCGGGAGCTTTTAGAAGCTGTTTCGCGGACGCAGTAGAATTTCGTGACGTCGGTAGTCGATGATGAACACGTCAACCAACCCAATGACATCCATGCCAATAAGAATCGCCGGCTCTTTGATCAAATGCCAGTGTTCGAATATGCGCATGTCGCCGTAGGTAATTATCGCGCCCTCTATCGTAATTTTGCCCAGCTGTATCGGCCGGCTTTGGTAGTACTGGGCGTCTTGAGAGGTGGCGGTGACGTCGATCACATGATTGGCGGTTCCGCGGCTATGCCGCCGCATTAGTGCAGCGCGCAGGGCTTCGTTGCCGATGGTAGCTTGACCGCCTGTGTCGATGATCGCGCGCACCCGCACGTCGCCGATCTGAGCACGTGTAACCAATAGATTGGCCGGCGACGGCTCTAGCTTTACGGACGTGAAATCCGCGGGTACCCGTTCGTCGTGCGAGCGGGAAATCGTAATCATGTCATGCTTGAAATCGATGTAGATGCGCATGCCGTCGAAGCCATCGGTGCCCAAGACCCCCTCGGCGCCGCCCAGCGCGTCAGCAATAATGGGCAGGGTCGCGGGCGCCAAGATCACGTCGCCCACCGCGAAGGAATTCACGTGCACCGTGGGCACGATGGCATTGCCGGTAACACCGCGCAGCAAGACCTGCTGCGATGGATCGGGAGCGAGACCGAGCGCCAGGGCAACCGAGGCAGTGATGGCCGAACGGTTGGCGCCGGTGTCCAATACCAGACGAAACGGCCCCTTGCCATTGATCAAGACGGGCGCCCAGATGCGACCGATCTTGTCGCGGCGGGTAGGTGCGACGAACCGAGGCTCGGGCGCGTGCACAACAATTTCCGACAGGTCATCCTCGCGCGACTGAGGCCGCACGAGCGTCGACGCGGCGAGAAGTAAAATCAGAACCGCCTTCGCGTTAGCAATTGCTCGTCGTCTACGCATGGGTCGGCAGAAACCGTGCGACCGGCCTACATCACATGCCTAGCAACTGGGGCTCGTGGGCGGGCACGCACCGCCTTTTATATTTCCTAGATCCTGTTGGAAAGACCGCGTCTTTGCCCTGATCGCGTCACGCTGCGCTTGCGTCGTGCAGACTTGCACACCCAGTAGTGACCCGGTCGGACGCTCCACGTGACATTGCAGATCTTGACCGCGCGCGGCGAGCGTTGTGCCCTGCGCAGGCTTTTTCACAGGCGCCGTTGCCGCGCATCCACTGGCGCCGCTGATCAGTCCCAAAATTGCAATGCATTGCCAAGACGATGTGAACAATTGCCTCATCCTCCCGATGGAGGCACCCAGCCGGCCAAGCCGGCTGGGTGCGATCGAGTTGCTCCTAGAATTTAGCGGTGAAGGCAACGAAGATTTGCCGCCCTAAATAATCGTATGCGGGATAGGAATTGGCTGGGCCGGCATTGGCGCTGATGTCTCCGGACGGAACGACCGGGGGATCTTTGTCCAACAAATTGCTGACGCCGGCACGTATCTCAATATTCGCCACGGCATGCCAAACGGCGGTCAGATCAAAATAGCTGATCCCGGGGATTCGCGCGTTGTACTGATCATAATAGGGTGCGGGCTCCACGGGCGCTTGCGGAGCCTCTTCCGCGCTCTGCAGCAAGGGGTTAGTCGAGTTGTTGTCGAAGCTCGTCGGGCCGATGAAGCGCCACTGCAGTGACAGCAGGACATTCAGCGGCGTGTCCCAATTCAAACGCAGATTGTGCCGCCAATGGGGGTTGACTGAGCCGTTCTGGGTCTCGCAGGTGCTTCCAAAGAGTCCTGCGCAATCATAGCTCCCGCCACCGGGAAGCGGCTGCAGCGAGTCGTGCAGGAGATAGGCACCGTTCAAAGACGCGCTGAACGTCCCCCACCCGGCCGGCAGCTCATGCCGGAAGTTCATTTGAACATCGACACCTGAGACGCCTAGCAGACCCAAGTTGTAGTCTTGCTGGATGAAGTAGCCTCCCCCAGCAACCGTTGCGCCGGTCAGGGCGCCTAGCGGCGTCCGGACGATTTGCGTGCAGAAGAACGGATTGGTGTTATTGAAACAGCCGTTGAAAATATTGGCAAACGGATAGGTGCCAATCTCGTTTTCAAGACGGATATGGTAGTAGTCCACGCTCGCCGTGAATCCCGGCAACTCAACCGGCGTGAAGCTCAATCCGACCGACCAGGTCTTGGCGACCTCGGGCTTTAGAGCCGCATTCCCGCGGATCGACTGCCCGCATTGACCGGATATGCACTGCGTGATGCTGTTGACGCCGGTAGCCGGATTGATGGCGAACTGTGCCGGTGTCACGCCGGTGCGCTCGCATGCGACCAGCAGACTTGGATCGGGCTTTCCGGCGCAAGGGTCTGCGCCGAACACCGACTCCTGTCCGTAGGACGGTGCGAGGAAGAGTTCGATGAGATTCGGTGCTCGCACCGCGCGGTCGAATGAGAAACGCAACCGAGCATCTTGGATCGGGGCGTATTGAACCTCGAATTTGTAGGTGTTGGTCGTCCCCGTTGTACTGTAGTTCGAATATCGGTAACCCGTGTCCGCGGTCAGGTCATAGACGCCCGGCAGATCGTGCGCAATCGGCACGCGCAGTTCCATGAATGCCTCATTGATATCGTAGTGCTGATCGATATTCACGAGCGCACCGGCGAGGCCCGAAAGCTGTCCGGAGAGTTCAGCCGCGTCGGGGTTGAAGGACACAGTGTCCTTGCGGTGCTCGCCGCCGAAGTTGATTCCCACGCCGTCTTTCGCCGACGGTAGCTGAAGGCCGTATTTGCCAAGGTCACCGGTAAAATCGATATGCGCGATCTGTTCGGTGTTGAGGCCTTCGGCAGTTCCAGGCGTCTCGAGATAAGCCAATTGCGAGGCGGTTACGCCGCCCGTTTGGAAAATATTCCAGGGCACGCATGTTCCGCCACTGATGCACACCGGTGCTCCGGTCGCTGGATTGGTGGTGACTTGAAGCGCCGAGTCCGCGTTTCCATAACTGATGTAGTTGGAGTTCGATTGAAACGTCGTTACATAGTAGTAGGAGCCGTACAGGTCATACGTCCAGCCGTCGACGATTTCGCCGTTGGCGCCAACCACCAGCCTGAAGTTGTTGTGCTCGTAGAAAGCGAGACGCCCACCGCCTTCGATATTGCGGCGGCCGATCTGGACATCCGCACTATTCCCGTTGGAACCTGGGTTCGCCAGATCGCCGGCGATTTGGGCCGGGGTACATAGTATTGCCTGTTGCTGGGCACTCAGCAGCGGATTGCTGCAATTGACCAGCTCATTCCCATCAGGGGTTTGGCTGTTTCCTGCCGCGAATAAGCCCGACGGCGCAACGATTGCCACGCTCCGGTCATCCATCCAGCCAAATTCCATGTAGGGCTTGACGTGATCATTGATGTCAATGTGCCCCATGAATCCGGCCTGGTAGCGTTTGTCTTGCCGCTGCAGGTATTCAAATTGATTGAAATTGTACACAGCGGGCGGAGATGAACCATTCTGCGGCCAGGGCAAGAACTGGTTGCCGACGACGGTGAACCGCGTACCGGCTCCGGGCGAGTTCGCGTTTTCGGGAGTGAAGCGATTGGAATTCGAGCTTCCTAAGCACTCAAGACCGGTGTAGGTCGGCGATGCAAAAATGGAGTTGGAAAAGAGCTGACAGCCGGAAAAATCGCGGGCCGACGCGGCCACAGGCTGTTGATCGTGATAGACGAAGTAGCCCGTGATGTTGCCTTTGTCGTCGGCAAAATTAGTGCCCATGATCACGGAGAGATCGTGTTTGTAGCCGTCGCGGATCGACCCGGTGGGCGGCGGACTCCCGGTATAACCCGTGTTCGGATCATCCTGACTTACAAGACCCTGAATGTAGCCATTGTGTTGCTCGTGCTGCGCGAAGCTGTACTGGCCATCGACCTGAATGCCTTGGAAGTCCTTCTTCAGAATGAAATTGACGACTCCCGCGATGGCATCGGATCCATAAGTGGCCGACGCCCCGCCGGTCACGACATCGACCCGCTCGATCAAGGGTGCCGGGATTTGATCGATGTCCGGCGCGACGGCCTGATTCGTCGTGCTCGGATCGCCCGCGCCGAGTCGCCGTCCGTTGACCAGGACTAGCGTGCGCTGCGGACCCAAGCCGCGCAGGTCGACCGTTGAAAAGCCGCCCGTCGCGGTGAGTGGGCTTGACGTGTTGCTGAAGTCATTGGCCGCGGTGATGATATTTTGCGGCAGCTCATTGATGACATCCGTGATGTCGGTGTGCCCCCGCAAACGGATTTCATCACCCGTGACCACGGTCGTGGGGCTCGTGGCCGAGATGTTCGCCGGGACGGGAATTCTCGACCCTGTGACGATCACCTCTTCTAGCGGAGCGGCCGGCTGGGCAGCAACTGCGGGTGCTGTCTGAGCGTACACAGTGCCGTGCACAAAGGCTGCAACGGCGAATGCCGCGGCCAATACGAGTTGCGATAGGCGCCTGGGTAGGAATCTACCGTTCGTGATTCCACTCATCGTCATCATGTTTGTTTCTCCCTCGAAAGTTTCCATGCTGCGGGGCTTTAAAGTTGGTCCGGCGTCGCTGTGTGTGTGCGTCTCGTCAAGCTCTTGGCGTTGCTCCGTTGCCACGCGTGCTTTGCTTCTGACTCAATCCGTCCAATAGGTAGGGAGCGAAAGTACTCGCCGGCATCCTGAGGAATACAAAAAATGTGACGAGAGGCGCCCATGAGGTGATGAAGCGCCCTTGTGCGAAACGAGATTTTCGCTCAACGCAAAAGACGGCTCCTGCGAATTGCGATTCTGTGCAAATTCAACGCATGCGGCGAAGCTGACTTGTGGCGACTCGCACACGCGACGCATGCATTCGGCCGCACCGCCTATCTGGCGCTTGCTCCCTGCTAGAGAGCGTTTCGTCCCATAATTTCTATCTCTGTCGAGGAGCTGTGTTAATTGTTCGCGCCCATGAGGCTGGCCGATCAAATTGCACAGTGCCGAGCTCCTTTCATCGTACAGAGCAGGAGTGACGGTCGACAGACTCGCCTGGTGGGTCCCGCCGATTTCGCTGATGCCATAACAGATTGTCCAACGCGGTATACCTTAAGCGATGACTTGGTAAGTCTTTGCTGCGCGCTCGCCTACTCAAAAGGAGCGCGGACTTTGTCCTGCGCGGATCTTTTGCATGTGCCGGCCGAGCGCGTGTGGATCGAATGGTGCGAAGCGCCGTGGGCCAATGAGATTGGCCGCTACGGCTTCAAACCTGCACCCATGCTCGCTAAGGCGGGCCGCAGAGGTGCTTATATTCAGGCATGTCCGCAAGGACGCCGGGGAGTGATCAAGACTTTTTGGGCTAACGGCGAATCTGACTTGGACGTGCTCGCGAGCAGCATGGAAGCGTATTTCGATTTCGACGTTGAAGAGGGCGAGGAGCCGGCCGAGCCGGATGACAACAATCGATCGACAATTCGTGTCTTCGATCATAGCGCCGGTCGCGCCGACATTCTGCGCCGCTGCTTTCGCTTTCGCTATGAACGCACCTGGCAGGACTATTATTGCAAAGCTCAAGTATCGCTTGAACAGAAGAACGCCATCGCACGTCACGCGCTTGGCACGATTGCGATCGATATCCCTGTACTGCTGGCGTTCTTTCTATTGCTCGTGACACGTCCCGGACTGCCGCGCCGTCCAATCATGTTGGAGAGGCTGAATCAATCGCGAAAGAAGGCCGGGAAAGCACCGCTGTTGGATCATATAGAGGTCTCTTCACCGTTGTTGCCGGAGTATCGCCCCTGTGGCAGTGAAGATGCGGCAGGCCGCCATCGTCGAGGTCCGCGGCTTCATCATGTACGAGGACATCTCGTGCGCCGCGGCAGCGAACTCTTCTGGAGGGTTCCGCACCTTCGGGGAAACGCGCGGTCGGGAGCTGTCCGTACGCGGACCGTAACCTGGACTACGGATCCTCAGCATCGGACCGGCTTAAGCGATGCCCATTCTTAATGCCGATTCAGGACTAATGAATCCCGTTGAAGCCAAACGCCGGATTATCGAGGAGTGGCTTAAGCGGCCGGCAAGTGAACGCGTAGAGCTGCATCTTTCCGCGTTCTACGGAGATCTGATCAAGTCGGGATCGCCTCTGTTGTCGTTTCACGGACCTGCTGACCGTTTTGAGCGCATCAAAGCGTGGTTGCGGCCGTTCGTGTCGGAATGACAGCTCCGGGTTGTGACACTCCGCGCGCCAACCGCCGGGCGCCGAAAGGCAGTCAGCTAGCGACGTCCGTACTTCCCCCAGATCATTTCGGGCACGAAGGAGAGAACCGCCAGCAGCAACGCGAGCGAGATCGCGTTGCCGAGCGCATGGGGACCAAGCGTCACCACGCCGAATCCGATGAGCCCGACGGCTATGGCGCCAAGCACCAGAAACGGGGCCGAAAAGTAGCAATGTAGGCGATGGCATCGCCGCGCGTTGAGCCAGCAGCCAATTCCCATCCAACTGAGCGCAACCATCCACACGGCCGCCATGAGGCGAGAAGACGAAATCATGACACTGATGGCGAGGGCGAGACCCAGAGGGGCGCACCACCAGATCAGGGCGGCTCCGGGTCGGCCAAGCCAGTCATTTTGAGGCGAACCTGATTTCTCGTCGTTCATGATCGACAATCCAACGGAGCGTCGCAGCAGGGCGATCCATGACTGCGGCCACCGCGCAAGTGCTGGTCGCAGCATGCGATCAACCACATGGAACCCGTTGCCCTATCATCGAGCAATTGGAAGGCTAAGACACGCGGCCGGTCGGGCGCAACTATACGCTGACCTTCGCGGCCGATATCTGAAGATGACCGGAGAACCCTCGTCAATGGCCAACGTTCGCCTTTGCGGAGGGCTTTTGGATGAAGAAAACGCAGGCTACCGCAAAGAGCGAGATCAGGGCTCCGCACAGAAAACCGACCCGCACGCCTGCCGAAAGCGCTTCGATGGAACCGAGCCCGCGCGCCGTCAGCGTCGATGAGCGCGCCGACATCAAAGCGACGAACAGCGCAACGCCGGCCGCTCCGGCCACCTGTTGAATGGTGCCGATGACTGCACTGCCGTGCGAGTAGAGGCTTGGCTTCACTGACGACAAGCTGGCGGTGAATAAGGGCGTAAACAGGAACGCAAAGCCGACGCTCATCACAATGTGGCCCGCGAGGATGTTGCCCACCCAAGTGGTCGGACCTAGCAATGTCATCGCCCACAGCACAGCACTTACAACAATGACGCCGGGAACCATCAGCTTGGTTGGCCCCACCTGGTCATACAGGCGCCCGACATGCGGCCCGAGCAGCCCCATCAGCAGGCCGCCCGGCAACAGCAACAGACCAGTTTGAAGCGTACTGAGCCCGAGCACGTTCTGCAGGTAGATTGGAAGCAAGACAATGGTGCCGAATAGCGCCATCATCATGCTCGCCATGAGCAGGACCGCCACCGTGAAGTTGTGAGACTCGAAGGTACGCAAGTCGAGGAGCGGATAACCCCTTGTCTGAAGCCGGATCTGACGGAAGATGAACAGTGCCAAGAAAACGGCGCCGACCGCAGTAAAGATTCCGGCCGGAGGCGCTCCAGGGGTGGTGGCACCGATATTGCTGAGGCCATAGACGATACCGCCGAATGCGAAGGCTGAGACAACTACCGAGATCCCATCAATCGGTGCCCGATTCGGCGTCGTCACGTTCTGAATACGGCGAGCACCGAGCACCAGCGCACCGAGGGAGATGGGCAGCACGAGAAGAAACATCCAACGCCAACTGAGGTAGTTGAGGATGACTCCCGAGATGGTCGGGCCGATGGCGGGCGCCACCGATATGACCGTGGAAATAAATCCCATAGTCTTGCCGCGGGTCTCCGGAGGCGCCAATGTCATTACGGTGGTCATCAAGAGCGGAAACATGATTGCGGTGCCGGATGCCTGAATGATGCGGGCGAGGATGAGCACCTGGAGATTCGAAGCCAGGGTGGCGATCAACGTGCCCAAGGTGAACAACGACATCGCAAGGAGAAAGACCGGCCGTGTGTTCATCCTCTGCAGCAAAAACCCAGTGACAGGAATGACCACTGATACGGTGAGAAGAAACGCAGTGGTCAACCACTGCACCGCACCGGCCGTGACGTTGAGGTCGTGCATGAGCCGCGGGATCGCCACGGCCATGAGTGTCTCGTTGAGTATTACAACGAAGGTGGCAACCAGTAGTAGGTTGATGACGAGTCGGTTGCGACCGGCGTTGTCGGCGACCACGGAGTCGACTGTATTGACCGCGGAAGGATTGGCGGCGCTCTCGGAACTGTCATTCATCGGCTTGCCGCCATTTCGGGCTTAGAAAGAAGTTTGGTATATTAATGGATATTGCTCGGGAGCTATCCATGCTTAGCGCAAAAGTTGGAATCCAGACGAAAATAGCTTTCGTTGTGTTCCTGCTTGCATTCAACGCGGCCAAGAAAGACAAAAAACAAAGTACCTGAAACCTTGCTATTTTTGGCCTAAAACGGGAAGTCGCTTCTGCGGCAGCCGGGTATTACAGGGGACGAAAAGAAAGCAATGCTCGAGGTTCACGCGCCACATGGTTCCACACACAACCGGCGAGACTTCCTGGTTCACATCGCAGCGATTGCCATCGGATTGCTCCTCGCACTTGGGCTGGAGAAGCTCGCCGAATATGTCCACGAGCGTCGACAGCTGACTGAGGCTCGGCGCGAACTGGCGAGGGAGGTAGAGGAGAATCGGCGCACGTGGACTCTCAATATGACCGAGGCTTCCAGAATCCACGCGGAGCGGGATGCAGATCTCAAAGCCATCCAAGCGGTCCGCTCGCACGAGCCGGTCGATGGCATCAAGCTGGACTATTCCGTGCACTTCAATGCCGCCCGGGACGGCCCCTGGCAGGCGGTTCGTCAAAGCGGCTCGCTTAATTTGATGCCGCATGAGGAGTTGCAGACCTATGCCTGGTTTCACGGCATCCTGACCTCGCTCATGGAGTCGATGCACGCCTTTGAAACGACGCTGCAGATTGGGGGTGCGATAGCCGCGAGCGCTGCTCCGGAAAAGCTCGGCGCGCGCGCACTTGATGAACTCGAAAGCAGGACGTTGGAGGCTCAAGGTCGCTTGGAGAATCTCCGGATGTTCTTGGGCTTCGAGGCCTCCGGTCTCGGCGACCTGGAGTCGGCAAAGATACGGACACGTTGAAGCGATAGATGGCGCCCTAGCGAGATGTCACTCGCCTGTCCCAGTCAATCGGGTATTGAAACATCCACGCCAATTTCTCCGGCTTCACCAGTTTGGTCACTACGCGCATCACTAGACTATTAATGACTCGACCTATGGGACCGGCTGTCTTACTGCTGTTCGTGCGGGTTGTTTCAGCAATCACTCTTTCAACACGAGGCCTCCTCAGCGTTTCGTAGGCCGCAAGCGCGCATTCAACAGGCAGGTCGCGGAGGCACTGCGCAAGCTCGATCGCGCTCTCAATGGCCAGGGAGGCACCTTGCCCAGAACTCGAGGACGGCGCATGCGCCGCGTCGCCGATCAGAACCATGCGACCGCGGCTCCAATTCGGTACCTTGGGCATATTCTCCACGGGTCCTACGACTACCAGGTCTGAAGGGTTCGTGCGGCTGATGAAATCCCGCGCGGGAGTACGGTCCTCTGCGAATGCCGCGCTCAGCAAGGTAATCCAATCTACAGCAGCAGTCTTCTTCGCTTCGGACGATGTCATGGTTGACCGGCGCGGCAGATTGACAAACCAGCTGGCTGAACCGTCATCAAAAATCTGATAGCCGAAAAACCCGCGCTTGCCGAAACTCATGTTCATCTTGCCATCCGTCGATGGTAGTCCGGCATTCTGCAATCGCGCCCCGAAGCTGATCAGCCCTGCGTACTCCGGACCCGGCGCCTGTGGATCAATGACCCCGCGAACCGTTGAGCGGATGCCGTCCGCGCCGATAAGAATGTCAGCCCACGCGCTGGTCCCATCGGCAAACCGCGCGCAAATTCCGCCAGATCCTTCGTCGATGTCCATCAGGCGCTTGCCCTGTTCAATCCGAATGCCGCGCCGGTAGACTTCCTGAAGCAAAACTCTTTGCAGATCGGAACGCATGATGAATCTCATGGGCTGAACGCAGCGAGGATTTCCGAACTCACCCAACCGCCGCCCCGCCCAATCCTGCAGCACGATCCCTGTCATGGGCACGCCAGCCGATCGAACTTGATCCCCAAGTCCGAGCACATCGAGTGCATCCAAGCCATTGGGTGCGATGCTCATTCCGCCACCTGCTCCCTCCGGTGCGTGCTCATAGGCTTCGTAAATCGTAGCGTCGACACCGGCTTTTTGCAGCGCCAGAGCCATGACAGGGCCTGAGATTCCCCCACCGATCACCAATGCTGAGCGTGCTCTTGCTGTCATACGTGCTTCCTCCGGTACTTATCATTAGTCATATTATGACTAATGATACAATGACTATCAAAGGAGTCAAGCATGGCCAAGCGATCAAACCAAATGTCACCGCTCGCGATGGCAGTACTCGCGCTGTTGAGCGAGGGAGCGATGCACGTTTATCGCATGCAGACACTGATAAAGCGGCGCGGCAAAGATTCCGTGGTCAATGTCACGCAGCGCAACAGTCTCTATCAGACTATCGGGCGCCTACTGCGCGCGGATCTAGTACGAATTCGGCAAACCTTGCAAGATGAAGGGAGACCTGAACGCGTCGTCTATGAAATCACTGATGATGGCCAAAATACTTTGACCCTCTGGCTGAAAGACATGCTGGCGGCGCCGGCAAACGAGTATCCTGAGTTTCCGGCGGCCCTTGCTCACCTACCGGTACTGTCGCGACACGATGCACTGCGGCAACTGGAGCAACGTATCGCTGCCCTCGATCGGCGACTGTCCGATGATCGGGCTCAGATGCGTGGCTTTTTAGCGCTTAAGTTACCGCGACTGTTCTTGATTGAGGACGAGTACCGTCAGACCGTCATGAAGGCAGAACTCGGCTGGGTGAAGGGGTTGGCTGAAGACCTGCGCAATGGCGTTCTCGACTGGAACCCCAAATGGCTCAAGAAGGTTGCGGCAGAGTTCGAACCGCAACCGTGAGGCGATTCCCGACCAGGTTACAGGAGGTCCTTGAGGCCGGCGTCATACTTGCTGGGCGTAAATTCCGTGATCTCGTAGCTAGCCACCTGATGCTGATGAAAAGGATCTTCTTTCATTAGCGAATCCAACTCCGTGCGCGAGACGAGGCCACGTACCAAAAACGCGCCGCCGGTCCTCGGAATTCTCGCCCCCGACGCTAGAAAAATGCCTTTCTCATACTGCTTGTCGAGAAACCGGCGATGAGCCTCCAAGTGCTCTTCAACTTGCTCAATCGGCCGAATGTAGGACACCTTAACAAAGTACATCGCGTTTCCTTCGGTAATGATTTAAGGAGTAAGACGGCCGAACTGTGATGGTTGTGACTGGCATCTATGTTCGCCGGCGCCCGCTGCATTGCGCGACAGCAACGATCAAGTGCCTGAATAGTCCATTTAAATGCATTGGAAACAACGCGTCGATGCGGGTGCAATTTTATTTGAGAACCGATGTCACAGCGGTATGGAGGCCGATGCAGCCATATTTCAGCAACACCGACCGCGCCTTTTCGGCTTGGCGTATCGCATGTTGGGTACGCGTGCCGATGCGGAAGACATGCTGCAGGATGCCTATTTGCGTTGGCACCGTAGCCATACCGCAACGGTGCGCAACCCAGGTGCGTGGCTCGCTACCACAGTAACGCGACTCTGCATCGATCGCTTGCGGGTGGCTCGCATCGAGCGCGAGGCCTACAGGGGCCCTTGGCTTCCGGAGCCCATAGTTGATGAGCCGGCAGCTGCGCCAGAGAAAAGCAGTGAGCTTGCCTCTGACCTGTCGATGGCGCTCCTGGTTGTGTTGGAGCGACTCTCTCCGGAAGAGCGTGCTGCGCTGTTGCTTCGGGAAGTGTTCGATAGCGACTACGCAGAGATCGCTGGAGTCCTCGGCAAGAATGAGGCGGCGTGTCGGCAGATGGTTCATCGGGCGCTACTGCGGGTGCGCAAGGAGCACCGAAGATTTCACGTCACCGTCGAGGCGCGTGAAGAACTGCTCGATAAGTTCGTCACTGCGATTCAAGCAGGCGATAAGCAAGCGTTGGTAGCGCTATTTGCTGAAGACGCGACTTGGACCTCGGACGGGGGAGGCAAGGCCCGCGCCAGCACGAAAACCCTCGTGGGTGGGGCACGCATCGCCAAGCTGGTGCTTGGTTTCGTGCGTCGATTCGGCCATGGCCTTGAATTCAAGAAGGCCGTCCTAAATGGCGAGATGGGCCTTCTCCTATGTTTAGGCGGACGGCCCATTGCTGCGCTGAGCATCTACACGAATGGTTCGAACATACTGGCGGCGTACAACGTCGTCAATCCGGAAAAGCTCCGCTTGCCAGTTCCTCGACAATAGCTGCCGCCGGCGCGGCGGACCTTACCAGACCAACGCCTTCACCGGCATAAAGCGCCATCGACTCGATATCGCCGGTAGTGTCTCGCGTCGGCGACCCGAAGAAGTAACGAGGAATCTTTGAATCGCCGCGCATCGCCACCGTCTCGCCTTCCCCGGGGCGGTGCGGTGCATCCGGACTTCCGGCTGCCAGCCAGTTGTTTGTCGTGGAGTTCTTCAAAGTACGATGCGGAGCACTCGGCCAGCCGATATCAAACACCTCGGAATAAAGCGTGTCGTCTGCGCTGGCGGCCAGAATGAGATCCCGGTAGCGCGGGTGGATGTTCGCCTCTTCAGCAGCCAGAAAGCGTGTGCCTATCCACACGCCGGCGGCACCGAGATCCATCGCCGCCCTCACTCCCCGCTGGTCAGCGATACCCCCGGCGGCGAGAACGGGGACCGGCGCCACGGCATCGATCACTTGCGGCACAAGCGACAGTGTCCCTGTACTGCCTCGAACGTGGCCGCCCGCCTCGCGACCCTGCGCAACGAGAATATCGAATCCGGCGTCAACCGCCCGTTTTGCCTCCCCGATTGAGCCGACCACCTGAATCGCAACCGCGCCCGCCGCATGCACGCGGCGCAAATGCACTGAACCATCTCCCCAAAAGAAAGAGATAACCGGCACTCCGCACTCGAGCGCAATACCCAAGCGCTCATCGATCGGAAAATCCAGCACGAAATTGGCTCCATACGAGCGGCGCGTCAGCGTATTCACGCTTTTGAATAGCTCGCGAAGCTGGACAGGGCTGCGCCACGTACAGGCGAGGTGGCCGAGGCCGCCCGCCTCCGCCACCGCAGCGGCCAGTTCCGCGGAAGCGATATGGCCAATCGGGGCTTGGAATATGGGCCGGGTCACCCGCAGTCGCTTGAACAAATCTTTGGTTTGCATTGCATTCACGTCGGGAAGCGACGCGCGCCCTCCTCTGGCGCCAGCGCGAGCGCGTTGGTCAATATGCATACCTGGCGGTACTTGCCTATCAGCAGAAGCAACTCAAGAATTGCCAATTCCTCGAAATTCGCGCGCAGTTCCGACCAGACACTTTCACTCAGATCGCAGCTATCCTGCAAGGACTCGCAGAGCCCAACCACGAGGGCATCATGTCCCTGCCAGCCGGCAACCGCCAATGGCTGCAGCGTGGCGAGAATCTCCTGCTCAGTAAAGCCGGCCCGATCTGCGAAAAATTTCACGTGAATTCCCCATTCATACTCAGATCTGCAACGCGCGCACACCGTGAGGATGGCGAGCTCGCGATGGCGCAGCGACAAATGGCCCCGGTCCAAAAACCCCCCGTCCATAAAGCGCGTGAACAGTCGCTCATCGCGTGCCAGCACCCTGAACAGACGCAGAGGGGTTATGGTTCTAAAGCGCGTCTCGACGCTTTCCGGCCATGGCTGTTCGGCCGGTGCGATGCGAGAGCCGGCCACGGTACGAGCTTCAACTGAATTCGTTTGCATAGAGGTCCCAGTTCTCCGTTCGAACAGCGCTGCTCTTTGGTCTGCGCATGGTAGGTTGTGCCGGCCACCAGAATCTCACATTCCGCCATAATCCTGCTCCGAAGATACGTATCCCAGGATATCTTTGAGTTCTACCAGCGAGTTTCGAACCGCCGGCCCCCCTGCGTAAAACGTCAGCTGCAATATGGTTTCGACGATTTGCTTTTTTGTGGCGCCGACCTTTAGGGCAGCCTCGGTATGGGCGCGCAACTGAGGCATCGCATAGCCGAGAGTCACACAGGCCGCCACCAAGATGAGTTCACGGGTGGGCAAATCAAGACCCGGTCGAGCCATGACTCCGCCGATCGCCCAATCAATGGTCATGTCGGCAAAGTCAGGCGCAACCTGATGTAATTCCGCCACCATGGCCTCGCCGGCGTGGCCGCCATGAAGGCGTTCAAGCAGATCCAGACCGCGCTGATGCAATTCGAGTTGAGTTGACATGTGAAGCTCCGCATTTGAATGAGGGAACGGTGCTCCAATGACGAATCTGCGATCGCGCTTGTGACGATCCGAGCACTAAGTACTGAAGGCATTTCTCTTGTTGCGGCGAAGCACCCAATGAACGATACGTTGCGATCAGCGCAAACGGCCGGGTTCAGTGTCACGATCGCCACAGCCGCAACGTCTTCTAATGGTCAACCAGGGAGGGCGGCTGAGACGCAGTTAAAGCGTATGGAACGCTTGAAGCGATCATTCCGTTAGGAGGCTTCAATGAGGATTTTCGACAATACAATCTTAATTACGGGGGGTTCCTCGGGCATCGGGCTGGAATTCGCAGCCCAACTCATAGATATCGGAAACACGGTAATAGTCACGGGTAGACACCAAGGAACGCTCGATGCTGCGCGCCAAAAGGTTCCCGGTATTCACACAATTCAGAGTGACGTCAGCGACCCCGTGGGTGTCGCGCGCCTATGCGCGAGTGTCATTGAGGAATTTCCGAAACTCAACGTCCTCATCAATAATGCTGGGATCATGCGGAAGTTTGACCTGCTGGCCTCACCGCTCGAACTAAGGGACGTGATTCACGAAATCGAGATCAACCTGAATGGGACCGTAGCCATGGTTGTTCAACTGCTGCCCCACCTCGATACAAAAGATCAGGCCGCCATCGTCAACGTTTCCTCGGGACTTGCTTTCGTGCCGCTTGCGATAGCGCCGATCTATTGCGCTTCGAAGGCGGCAATACATTCCTTTACGCAGTCGCTGCGCCTGCAGTTGACCGATACGCGCATCACTATTTTTGAATTGGTACCACCGTTGACCGATACCCCGTTGCTCAAACGTGATTTTGGCGCCAATGACCCAGTCAGCGTGAAAAAAATGGATGTCAAGGACATGGTGAGGCGCGCAATCGAGGGGCTTAAGAAAGATCAAGTCGAAATTCGCCCCGGACTGAGCAATGCGCTTAAGATAATGAGTCGACTAGCCCCCGACTTTATTCTTAAGCAACTCAACAGGCGTGCTCTTAAGTTGGCGCGTAGGTGAGGGATCGTTACTGATGAAGACATGCATTCACCAATGCATTGAACGCAGTTCCGCCGCGAATGGGATCCGCAACCGCGAGGCCTAGATCCAGTGCCATTCTCTGCACCGCGGTCTGCGCGTCGTCGGCTGATAACGCAGCCGTATTGAGGCTAATGCCACCACACCGAACAGACGGGTTCACGCGCCGCGCGAGCCTAAGATTCAAGTCAACCGTGTCTCTGAGTGTTGGCAAAGGAAAAGCAGGGAAGCCGAGCATCGTCTCTCGCCCTACAGTGTGACAAACGACGATGACGTCCGGTTGAGATCCGTGCAACAGGCCAAGGGACACGGCGGCGTAGGCCGGATGGAACAACGAGCCCTGTCCTTCGATGATGTCCCAATGCTCGGGTGACGCGTCGGGCGTGAGTAGTTCAGCTGCGCCGGCGACAAAATCCGATACAACGGCATCGATTGGAATACCGCTGCCGGCGATCAAAATTCCAGTCTGGCCCGTCGCCCTGAATGTCGCATCGGCTCCGTGTTCGCGAAATGCCTGAGCGATCGCCAGGGCGGTATATTTCTTGCCGAGCGCACAATCAGTGCCTACAGCAAGCAACCGCTTGCCGGAGCGCTTGCGACCCGTAGCAACTTGGATCTGCGCGGGCGGCCGACGCACGTCGATTAGTTGCCGACCACAACGTGCAGCGGTCGATACCAGTTCCGGTACCGAGGCAAGAGGCGTGTGCATGCCACTTACCAGATCGAGGCCCGCTTCCATCGCACCCGCGAGTGCAGGCAACCAGGACGCCGCAATGCGGCCGCCGACTGTCGCAACGCCGATTACCGCAGCTTCCGCTCCCCGGGCATATGCTTCAGCTGCCGTAAGACGAGGCAGGCCGGTGCTCACCGAGAGGCCGTTCACGCCGAACTCGCCTACGCATCGATTCGGCGCCCAGTCGCGCAACCCAAATGCAGTCTTTGCGTAGCCCGGATCGTTAACGTCGCCGAGAAAAAGCAGGTATTTATTGGGTAGCTTCGGGGTCACCGCGACGCCCAGCGGCGTTGTGGATCCCAAAATTGTCCTTTCATCGCGGGTTGACCTGCTATGCATTTAAACCTCAAATAATTGTGATGCCCGACGAGGGGCTGGAACTCAAGCTCGACTCCACGTGGATCCAAGCAGACGTCGAAAGTTGCCACCAAGCACGGCGGTGATGCCTTCATCGGAGTAGTGTCGGTCGATTAGCGCTTCCGTCAGATCGTAAATTTTCTTTGGATGGTTGTACCCGTCTGTATCGAGCTTGTCGCGAAATGCATAGTTCGATTTGTAAGAAGCGCGTAGTTTCTTCAGCTGATCCGGCGGCATCGCATCGTAGCCCGTGAGATCGGCGTCGGAGCCAACTCCGACGTGCTCAATACCGACAAGCTTCACCACGTGATCGATGTGATCCACAATGTGCCCGACAGTTGTTGGCTCCCGGTCGCGAACGAAGTTTCTCACGCCGGTAATACCCATGACGCCGCCCTTCGCGGCAAGCTTTCGAATGGCCTCGTCAGTCTTCAACCGCGGGTGGTTGTTGAGGGCGCGGCAATTCGAATGCGTAAAGGCGATGGGCACGGACGATATCTCGACCGCATCGAGCGTGGTCTTGTCCCCACAATGCGAAACGTCAAGCAGCATTCCCACTTCGTTCATGGTCCTGATGATCTCGGCGCCGAAATCGCTCACTCCACCATCGACGCGATCGGTGCTGCCCGAGCCGATGAGGTTCTGGCTGTTATACGTGAGCTGGCAGCAGCGAAGCCCAAGCTGGTAAAAAGCCTTTACGTCCTCAACTTGTCGAAAGTGAGCGGCGTTTTGAATGCCCATGATGACCGCAATCTTTCGTTGCGCCTTTGCGCGGTCTAGGTCTTCGACTCGTCCAACAAGCGAGAATAATTCGCAATTGCGGCCCGCAAAGCCCTGCCATGCAGCCATGAATGAGAGTGCGTCCTCGTGCGCGCGCTGACCACCGATACCGAGTGCGTTATGAAAACCCGTGATGCCGCTTTCGCGGAACATTGCTGCTTGCTGTTCGGTCAATGGCGAGGCGTACGCTGCAGGCGTGAAGTCCAGCTTCAGCGGCGCCAACATATCGATGACCAGCGAACGCTCGACGAGCTTTATGGCTCTCGCGGAGTACTTACTTGATGTGGCCGCAAACACGGTGCAGCGGCCCAAATTTATCATCGGCGCTGTAACGGCTGCCGCGATTGCGCCTTTCAATAGATATCTACGGGCGGAATGCGGGCATTTATCCGGCATGGTGACCTCTCGTTATCTGAAACTCTGATGAGCCAAACGGCTACACCAAACCAATGGCGCTTTCCGATGGACGCCTTGATCTGCCTAACGCCACGGCGCGTCGATGGCATGCGAGCACCGCTATTCCTTTAAGACCGGCAGCAGAATATGTGACGCTTTATTGCCGCCGAGAAAGATCGTCTGCTTGGCTGTATGCCATTCGACGTCGCTGGCTACCGGATTTCCGGTGTTTTGGTTGGGATTTACCAAAGGATACCTGCTGCTGGTCACGTAAACCCGCAGTTGATGTCCGGGCAAAAACGTATGCCCCAAGTCCCATACCTTGATCGAATATTTTTCTACAGCCCCGGGCTTGAGCAATTTCTCTTGGGTAAACCCGTGCCTATAGCGCGCCCGGAGAATTCCGCCGCCTTCATTGAGGCCAACGGACGTCCCGTCCGGATAGACGTCCGCCAGACTGACCACCCAATCCGTATCGCGGCCATCTGTGGCGGCATAGAGCTCTGCGGTTATTGGCCCAAGGATTGTCAATGACTCGCGCAGAGGTCCACTGGAATAGACCAATACGTCCTCGCGCTGCTCAAGGGCGCCCATATCGGCGACTCCACTCGGATACGTTACGGGTTGCCTGGGATCAAAAACAAATCTATCTGTACGGACCGTGGAAGGACGCGTTGACACCAGAGCCCCATCTCCCCTTCTGCTATTGGCACCGCGATTGCTTGTGTAGTAGTAGGCAACCTGCTTTACCGCGCGGGGAGGATATTCATCAAATGATCGCCACTCGTTCGTGCCGGTTATGAAGACTCGCACTCGCGGTGGTGGAGGTTCTTGCGTATCGCCATTGAGGCAGCGATCGAAAAACGCGATGCGTTCTCGCTGGATGTCAATGACGGAACTTTTAGAGAAGGACATCAGACCTAGCTTCTCTTCGCCACCTAAGTATGTTTGGGTGTGCTCCCAAGGCCCAATGATCAAACTGCCTTGGGAATGGCCGGTCGCTTCCATGCCATGCCAATAGTGCAAGGTTCCCGGTTGGTCGGCGTCGAACCACCCGGTAACTGTCAGAAATGGAACCTGAATAGAAGCAAAATCGGTTCCTTCAAAGTACAGGCGCTTCCAATAGCTATCGAGGGTTGGATGCCTCAGCCACTCACGGTATTGGACGATTTTCTTCAGAAACCTTGCATCCGCGGTATTCAACGGGCGATAGTGAAATACGTTCTGCCAATCCAGGCCTTCAGTATCCAACTTGAGCACATGCGACATATACGGCAACGCCCATTCGAGCCGGAAAGCACCGCCGATGTATGGCAACTCTTCGAAGTACTCTCCTGACGGAGCGGTCGGCGCAATACATTTAAGGTGCGGCGGCCGCTCGCGCGCTGCCAACCATTGCACTGCGCCAAGATAGGACACGCCATCCGTCCCTACTCGCCCGTTGGACCAAGGTTGTTTTGCAATCCACTCAACCGTATCGTAGCCGTCGAGGCCGTCAGCCAAATATAAACTGAAGGTGCCCTCGGATTTTCCGGTACCTCTTGTGTCTTGAAAGACCAAGGCATACCCGTGGTCTACGTAGGCTTTGAACTTATAGCGCTTGAAAGTATCTTTTTCGGGCCCGTAATGAAGACCATAGGGCGAGCGGACCAAGAGCGCTGCGTGTTTCGTTCCCTCTCGGGGAAGCCAGACGTACGTCGCCAGGTGCGCCCCATCGCGCATTTTTACATCGGCTCTCAGCGTCGGTTCTACGCTAAGGTCGATCTCCTGCGCGGCCGACCCCGCGGGCAACACGCCCGACGCCAGACTTGCTGCGCACACTGCGAGCGCCGACCAACTTACCGCAAGGCGGATCAGATTCTGCATCATGGGTAAATCCTTTCCGTCCTTCGCCATTAGAAGTGCCTATCACCTGTCGATGTCTCGATGTCGGTCACCAACAGGGGTGTTGGCTCCAATTAGAATTTTGTGTCGACGTTGATCCCTATCGTGCGCGGCTGGACCGGTACGAAATTAGGAAAGCGACGATTATTGGCATCGTTCAGATTGAGGTACGATCGATTGTTAAAGACGTTTCGGATATATGGGCGGATGGACGTACGACGGTTCAGTATCAAGCCCCCGTACAAATCCACGATATCCTGCGCGGGAACTTCCATCGCGGTCGGGCTGCTTTGAACGGCAGACCACGTCGAGCCAAAATGGCGGTATCCACCCCCGAGCTGCAGCTGCCAGTCGCTGCTGAGTTGAGTTTCATAATCAGTCGTCAGCGATTCTGTCCAATGTGGTGATTGCGGCAAACGGTCGCCCGCCCTGCCGCCAAGGGACGTGACGTCCTCTTCAAGAATCGCGTTCGTGTAGGAACCTGTTGCGCCAAACCGCCAATGATCCGTCAGCTGGTAGCTTGTTGTGAACTCAACGCCACGGCTGCTTGCAGCACCACCGTTTGCACGATAGTTAATGCCGTTCGGGTTTACCGCCGATATCTGAATATCCTTCCAGTCGATGTAGTACACGGCAAGATCAAGATCCAGTGCGCCGTGCAACAATGTCGCCTTGTAGCCCGCTTCATAGTTAGTCGTCGTATCTGAGTTGAACAAGGGCGGAACGCCCGGCAAGGGTGAGTTTGGGCCGCCGGGCCGATATCCGGTCGCGACACGGCCATAGACCATGGAGGCGTCATTGACGTGAATTCGCGGACTGATCATCCAGGTAAAGACATCTGCTTCGGATGCCTCGCGAATAATCTGATCCGGGCCAACCAGCGGTCCAACCAGCGTGCTGTTCAAGACCTGACTGTTTTTCGCCCAACGTCCGCCCGCCATTACATCAAAGCGGTCGTTGAATGCATAGGTCAGATTGCCGAAAACCGCCCCTTCTTCATAAACGTTGGGTGAGCGATAGTTGAGCAGGGGGTTCAACGATGGGATCGGCGCACCGGACGCGTCAAGGGCACTCAACAACTGACGGTTTACTCCGTATTCATCCGTATAGAACAGTCCCAGCATCCATGAGAGTTTCTGCTGCAGAGACGAGCTGAGCCGTATTTCTTGCGTGATCTTTCCGAGTTCATTGCTGTCCGGCAGGCCTGTAAGGCAAGGCCCGACCGCACCTGCGGACAGAATTGGGCAAAACCGGCCGTAAACAGGCGTGTAGTCGAACTCACTGGTATTGTCAGTGCGGACAAAGCTGGAAGCGCTTGTCAGTGCGCCAAACCCCAGATTCCAATTCACCGTCAACGAATAAAACTGAAGTGCTTGCTTCGCCCGTTCGGGAATCGCTGTGCTGTGGGTATACCGGCCCAAGACGGGCTCGAGGGTGCTTGCGTCAAGCTCGACAAGCGCCCGGCCTCCGGACTCAATGTTCTGAAACAGCGCCGAGGCGGTGATTTTGAGATCCTCAGCAGGTTGATAGAACAACGCGAGACGTCCGCCATCCCGGGTGACCGTGTTCTCACCTTCCACTCCGATGCCGGCGTTGTCGATATAACCCGCATCGTCGTTATAGTAACCACTGAACCGCACAGCGAGGACACCGTCAATCAAAGGCGCGTTCACCGTGGCCCGCGATCCCCACGTGGGTCGGCCGCTATTGGCTACAGTTTCTACCGTTCCACCGACGCGCGCTTCCAAGTTATTCGGATCCGCCTCGCGCAGGACGTACTTGACGAGACCGCCCATAGCGCCGGCCCCGTATAGCGTGCCCTGGGGTCCCCGCAATACCTCAATGCGCTGCACGTCATAGGGCAATAAATCCAGGATGTACGAAGAGGGACTTCTTGAAGAACCGACCGGCGCATCATCGATGTACATGCCTACAAGCGGGGCTCCGCCGCCGCCAGTTTGGATGCCGCGCAAGGTGAGTCTGGCGTTGCCCGGCGTTCCACCGCTGTCGACCGAGAATCCCGGGACATATGTCGCGAAGTCCGCCAACGAATTCAATGACAGATTTTCGACCCGCTCTCCGCTCAGCACACTGATCGATGCGGGAACGTCTCTCAGTTTCTCTTCTCGCTTCTGGGCAGTAACAACAATTTCTTCGATGCTGCCCGTCGATGTCGCCGCGGGGCCGCCAGAAGTTGCGGCGGCTTGTCCTCCCCCGTTTGTGACGGATGTCGTGTTATCCTGGCTCTTCTTGCGCACGGCGACGGTTCCATCCTGAGACGTGTATTCCAAGCCGGTGTTGCTCAAGAGAACTTCGAGCGCATGAGCAACGCTTTGCTTCGAATGCAGTGCGGGTGCTCGCAGTCCAATGACAATCTTCTCTTCAAATAGAATTTGGATGCCCGCTTGGTCGGCCAACTGCCGCAGCGACACACTGAGCGCCTGCGACGGGACATTGAGATCAATAGGAGTCGTTAGCTTCCCGTTGGCAGGCTCCGCGGCATTGGCGATCGCACAGCACAATATCAATAGGATGCTACCGAGCCGGTTTCTTGACATGATGATCAACCCCCGCGTTTCTAGTTTTGTTGCGGGTAGAACGGTTGACGAAGGTCAAGCCGACATAATTTGGCAAGATTGTTGCGAATTGTCCGCGGCAATGACGTAGCGACAAGCTTTTGTCGGGTTTGATCATGTGGATCGTTACACTGAGTGGGGGCGTTCACTTGACGGAGTTCCTCAATGCGTCGTGTTCCGAAGGATAGAACTTAAACCATGCGCGATGGGACGCGGGAGAGCCGCTACGATACCGGGTCATCCGGGTCCAGCGACTCTCCTGATTCTGCCGGCCGGCAGCCGTTGAGTCACGCGGAGCGGGAATTTGCTCGCGAACTGTTCGAAGACCACCGTCTTTCCCTGTATCGATACTTAAACGGCCTACTGCATTCGCGCGAGGAAGCGAGCGAGATTCTGCAGGAAACGTACTTGCGCTTACTGCGCCAACCTAGCTTTGAGCACATTCGATCGAATGCTCGAGCGTACCTGTTCCAAACAGCCACCAATTTGGCACGGGACTTGTTCCGGCACCGGGCGGTTCGCGGCATCGATGCCGAGAAACGAGCGCATTCCCTCAGCAGTCTGCATGCGCAAGATTGGACCAATTTGCCGGATCTTGCGCTGGAGGGCGATCAAGTTGCATACCTGATCGTTGACGCGTTGAAGGAATTGAGCTCTTGCGTGCGGGAGGCGCTGCTGCTCTATCGATTCCGCGATATGACCCACCGTGAGATTGCCGTTCGAATGGGTCTAAGCACCCGCACAGTGGAACGCTACATCAAGGAAGGACTGGAACACATAGAGCGGCGGCTGGAGGCAGTTTTATGAGAGAAAGAAATACTCACGAGCGCGCTCGCGCTTCCGCGTGGCAATTGCTTGAGTCCGTGCGCCAACATGAGCAGGTTGGGCAATGGCTGGCAGAATCGGATGCAAGGCGCGCCTCGAACCGGAAACCGTGGGCCAATTTCCTCTTTTGGGGGATCGCAGCAAGTATCGCCCTAGTAATCTGCATCGCAGTTCCATTCATGTATCGCAATTTCGGAGTACTGCATTTCGAAACCGGCATTGGCGAGCAACGTGACCTCCTGCTCGCCGATGGATCTCGAATTTCAATGAACACGGAAACCGCGCTCACGGTTCAGTACTCCAAGGATTTACGGAAGATCGAACTGGAGCACGGAGAAGCCTTCTTCGCGGTGAAGCATGATCAATCAAGGCCTTTCGATGTAACCGCCGGTGAAACGCTGACACGCGCCGTCGGCACGGAATTCAATGTAGATTTGCGCCCATCGCAGGTCACTGTCACGGTGTTGGATGGCACCGTGCGCGTATCATCATCTTCCGGTGCGAGTTCCAGTGCGAACCCCATCTTGACTGCAGCGATTCACGCGCCAGGTTCTGACATCGCCGTATCGAAAGGTCAGGCCGTACAATTCCGCAGCGGTGGGCGAGCAACGCGCGAGGAAAGCGGCGACATTGGGCGCATTGATGCGTGGCGAACGCGGCGGCTCGAATTTAACGATACGCCACTGCCACAAGCGGTTCAAGAATTCAACCGATATTCAACGATTCACTTGACTATTGGCTCACCGGAGTTGGAATTGGTTCACGTCAGCGGGGTATTTCGAATCGGAGACAGCGAAGGGTTTCTATATTCGCTTCGCGAGGCACTTGGGATTCAGACGCAGGCTACGAAAACCGAGGTTGTTTTGACGCGCTCCAATCACTGAGTGTTGCGGGTGATGATTCGCCTCCCTCACATCCTGGTACAGGCGTATGTCGCATACGGCTCACGCTGTCGCCGCCCAGCTCGCCGAATCCTGGCCGCGGTTGTCATGTTCGGAATTGCTGCGTCTTGCCTCGGTGCAGCCCGAACTGCGCGGGCAAGCGATCAGGCCACCCTATTTGAACGCGTTAATGTTGTGCCCATGGATCGCGAACGCGTGTCGCGAGACCAATCGGTGCTGGTCGAGCATGGCAGCATTCTGGCGATCGGCGTGCATCTCGATGTGCCGCCCGGCGCGTCGTTAATGGACACGGAACGCTATATCTTTCGCTGGGTCTCGCCGATATGCACGTGCACTCAACGACGAGCCGGGACATGATGGTGTTCCTCGCCGACGGCGTCACAACAGTGCTCAACATGGGTGTCGTCGACCAAAAAAAATGGCGGAGCCCGTGAGGACCCCGCCATTCCTGCTCGACCATTTACTAGCTACGGAACAAGGTAGTCCGTAAAGCAACTGCATCGAAGCGTCCATCCGTTGGACCCGGCCGCGCGCGTGGCCTATGCCTGCGCGCACTCTCTACGAACGTGCGGCCTGTACGAGGTTCTGACTAACGATGAAACTCGCCACTGACCAACGCGCCCAAAGACGCGACCGAACCAACTTCTATGTGTGTCACTTGGATCACCTCCTTCAGTTGCCGTGGGCTTATTGTCGGCGCGTGCCGCCCACCGAAGCCGCGCGCCCCAAAACGATATAGACCAGAATGCCCTCGATTGCGGCGGGAGTAAAGATTTCGAGGCGTATTCAAGCTTCCAAAGCGGGTCTTGGCCTGGACATGGCCTAATGCGCTAGGCATCAGTAAACTTCAGTTCCCTGGTCTCTTGTAACGCGACCACACCCGTTTCGGGACCTTTGAGGCGAATTTAACGAGGAGCTCCAAGAGCATGCACAAGCCGGTGATGCTGAGGGAAGACGCGAACGATGGCGGAGGACGGTCGAATGCCCGCAATGTGCTCGGCGAGCGGCTCGAGATCTGCTCGCTGAAGCCCATGACCGGTTTCTTCCGCGACGGCTGTTGCGACACGAGCCGCGAAGATGTCGGCAGTCACACGGTTTGCGCAGTCATGACCACAGGGTTTCTCGCGTTCTCGAAATCCCGCGGCAACGATCTCTCGACGCCAGTCCCCGACTTCGGCTTTCCCGGCCTTCAGCCCGGTGATCGCTGGTGCCTGTGTGCGCCGCGCTGGCAGGAGGCTTTCCAAGCGGGCCAAGCACCGCGAGTGGCGTTGCGAGCAACGCATGAGGGTGCGCTTGCCCATTGCTCGCTCGCCGACCTCAAGCGTTTCGCCGTGGATATCGACTAGGAGCGGATGATGCATCATGCGAGTGGCACATTTACCGTGGACATCAAGCCGCTAACACCACCACCTGCTGAAGGGCTGGGCCGGCTCTCCATCAATAAAAAGATTGTGGGCGACCTCAATGGCGCAACCACAGGGGAGATGTTCTCGGGTGGAGATCCGAAGCAGGGAGTCGCCGGTTATGTGGCAATCGAGGTGTTCACCGGAACCCTCGCGGGAAAGCAAGGCACGTTCGCACTACAGCACTCCGCGACAATGGACCAGAGCGGCAGGAAACTCTCCATCATTGTCGTTCCTGGCTCGGGAACCGGGCAGCTAAAAGGAATCGCCGGTACTCTCTCAATCAGCATCGCAAACGGACAGCACTCGTACGATCTTACGTACATGCTTCCGGATTGACGGCGATCCACATCCGCTTCCTTGGGTTTACTGCCGCGCTCAGACGCGGCGTACAATGCGCCCCTGCGCGACCCGCAAGTCGTTTGCAGGGCTCATTCAATTTAACGGGACAATAAGAATGCACTTAAAGACACTCGCACTCCTCGCTTTATGCCTCATGAGCATCGGACAGAGCCGTGCCGCAGACCAGACCATGGACGAAGTGTTCGCGCAGCATGAGCAGCAGTGGATCACCAAGCCGGAGTTCACCAGCTCCCTTGTAGATCACTTGCCGGCTTCGAGCACGGTGCCTTCGCCTCGCGCCGTACTCGGAAACGACATTGGCGCGCCCCGCGTCCTGCACTACTACGCCGACATTCTAAAATACTACCGGGCCCTGGCAGACAAATCGCCGCGCGTGAAGATCATTCCCACCGGTAAAACCGAGGAAGGCCGGGAAACGGTGATCGTCCTGGTTTCTGCCGAAGAGAATATCCGTAACGCTGACGCCAACCGGCAAAATCTGGCGAAGCTCGCCGATCCGCGCAAGATCAGCGAAGCGCAGGTGCACGAAATCATCGCACAGACCAAACCGATGTACGTCGTCTTAGGCGGCCTGCACAGCTCAGAGACCGGCCCACCGGAAATGCTGATGGAGCTGGCGTACCGGCTCGCCGTCGAAGACAGTCCGCTGATCAATGGGATTCGCAACAACGTGATCGTCGCCATCAACCCGGCAACGGACCCCGACGGACGCGACCGTTACACGGACTGGTATTTCCGCAATAAGATCGATGACACCGATGACCTTACGCCCGTTCATAACGTACCCTATTGGGGCAAGTACATCTTTCATGATAACAATCGCGACATCAATTACACCGGATTGAGTCCGCGCAATCTTTTGGGCTTCTATCTCGAGTGGCATCCGCCGATCATGCACGACCTGCACGAGTCGGAACCGTTTCTCTACACTTTCAGCGGGCAAGCGCCGCAAAACTCCATGCTCGATCCGATCCTGTACGGTGAGATGCCGTGGTTCGCGAATTTCGAGGTGGCGCAATTGGCCAAGTACGGCCTGCCGGGCGTGTGGACGCACAACTTCGTCGATATGTGGTCACCCGGCTACGTGGCCTTCATGTCGTCCAACCACAATGGGTTGGTGCGCATGTACGAGACTTTCGGCAACGCAGGCGCCACTACCATGCTGCGTCACGTGAAGCCGGTCCCCGGCGCCACAGACAATCTCCATCCTGACGATCAAACCACCCGCGAGTGGTATCGGCCTTCGCCCCCCTATGACTCGGTGCAGTGGTCGATGCGCGACAACACCAACTACATGGAAACCGCGCTGCTCACCGGATTGCAGCAGACCGCCACATTTCCTCAAGCCGTGCTGGAAAACTTTTATAAGAAGAGTCGCGACGCGGTCACGGCGGGCCAGACGAAGCCGCCCTACGCCTACATTGTTTCCGGTGGTCAGTCGGACATGACGCGGGCGGCGATCCTCATCAATCTATTGCGCATGCAAGGCATTGAAGTCGGCGCTTCGACCGGCGCAATCAAGGTCACGGAGGGCAGCTACCCGCAAGGCTCATTCGTGGTTAAGCTCGATCAGCCCTATGGGCCGCTCGCGAAGACCCTCCTCAGCAAGCAGGTCTTCCCCGATACCAAGCTGAAGACCTACGACGACGCGGCGTGGACGATGGGCTTGATGGCGCACGTTTCCGTGGTGGAAAGCGCAGACAAGACTGCGCTCGACATTCCTGTACAAACGGTCAACCATGACGATCCCCAAGGCACGATTGATGCGCCCCCTGCATCCGCCTACGCCGTGCTCGACAATGGCTCGATCAATCTCGCAACGCTGCGCAATCGCCTACGAGGCGTTTCGATCCAGATCGCCGAGCAGTCCTTTACATCGAACAATCGCACGATTCCGGCCGGCTCGTTCATCGTCAACGGCGGAGCCTATCAAAAGCTGAAAGCCGCGGTGATTCCGCTGGGCCTTAGTGCAATCGCCTTGACCAACAAACCCAACATCCCTACGCACGAGGCGGCGACGCCACGCGTCGCGATGTACAGCACTTGGGGGAGCACCCAGAATGTCGGCTGGGTTCGTTATGCCTTTGACCAGTCCGAAACGCCTTACCAGGTGATCTATAAGGAACAAGTGCGGGCCGGAAAACTTCGCGCCAAGTTCGATGTCATCATTATCCCCAGTCAAGGCCGCTCGGCCAAGGATGTCGTGTACGACATCCCCGTGTACGGCCAGCCGCTGCCCTACACCAAGACGGCCCGATACAAGTACCTGGGAGACTACGGTTCCTCGCCCGATATCCGCGGCGGCATGGGCTTGGCCGGTTTGGAGGAATTGCGCAAATTTGTGAGCGACGGCGGCACGCTGATCACCCTTGGGGCATCGAGCGCAGTGCCGGCAGAGTTCGGATTGGTCCCTGATATCGAGGTCAACAAAGCGTCGGCAGCCTTTTCCGCCCCGGGCCCTATTGTTAACGCCAATGTTTTGAAACCCACCAACCCGATTTTTTACGGCTACGCGGAACACGCGCTCTCGGTGCGTTGGGCAACAACCGCGTTGCTCTATGTGCCGCTCCGGGATAAGCAAAACGTCTTGATGGAATTCCCCGGCGGGGAGAAGAACGTTCTCAGCGGCTTCATGAATGGCGCGGACGAGATCAAAGACCGACCAGCCATCGTGCTAACCCCGGTCGATGCAGGACAGGTTTTGATGTTTGCCACCAACCCAATTTATCGATGGCAGAATTTCGGTGAATTTCGCATGCTCTACAACGCGCTGTTCAACTATAAGAATCTACGGCTCGGCATGGACAAGGCCGCCGCCGCACCGACCGGTAGCGATGCAAAGCCAGGCCACGCCGAATAGCACCAGCAAGGAGCGATTGCGGAACTGCGGGCAAAAAGAGCTGCGCAAGTCAACATTAGCCCCGCAACCACGCTTTTATTCAAATTATTCTCCCATGTTGGGGCGGGTCATCCTGTCACGGGAAAATGCCCACGTGCGGGGGCTTTGTCAAAGCTCATTGCCACGGCCGGTGAAAAACTCCTGTCCGCCTTGTCCGCGGACACTGTCCGCGGTCACCCCGGCCGCCCCATTTATCGATAATTTCCGCTCAAATGGTTTTTTTTGCTGCCGAGTGCAACTGGCACGGCCCTTGCTGTGTTCTCCCGGTAAGGATCGATGACAAACCAATTGCCAAAGGAGAACCTCATGAACGCCATCACTTCCAAACTTACCGCCGTCGCGGCCGCTTTATTGATGAATGGCCTGGTCTTGGGAGGCCTGGGATATCTGTTCGAACTGCAGTCTCAACCGCACCTGTCGGTGGTCGCTTCCGCGCTGCGGCTCGCGCATCAGTGGTTGATCTAATTTCGCGGTGGGCTCACGCCGCTGCCGCCCGCTCAGCGGCTTTGCGGCCATACTCGAGCGCCGAGCCCCAGTGTTGCGCGCCATTTAGTTCCGAGTGGCCGATGCTGATGCGCCCGTAGCCCTGGCGAACACGCTCCAAGGGACTGGGCTTGCCGTTGACGCCGTAATGAAAGCCGGGCGGTTCGATCAAACGTGCGTGACCCCAGCGATTGAGAACGATGGCGGCGATGTCGCGCTTCGGGATAAAGCCTGACGCACCGAATAGCCGCAGCATCTGCCGCCGGATCATGACCTCGAAGTCCGCATACGTGGTGTTGATCAGGCGAGCCCGTGCCGCCATGCCTTGTTTCGCCGCCGGCAATCCAGGTACCGGCAACCCTAAGTAAAAGCTCAACACCGCGGGTTTGTCCGGATGCAATGGCGGCGCGTACTTGACGGTCGCCATGTTCTGCCGCAAGTTGCAACAGTAGCCGATACCGTCGGTGTCATCGAACCAGCGGCAGGCAGTGATATTGAGATCATAGAGGAAGCGCCACTGGCGCAGCGCCACATTGACGATGAGCGCCGGCGCATAGAAAAACTGCTCGTAGGCGCTGCGCAAGTCTTTAGGCATGTCCACCAGCAGGTGCTTATTGACCCACCCGCCGCTGGCCATGACGGCCTGGCCCGCACGCACCTTGAACAAGCGCCCGCCCCGCTCATAGATGACCTCGACCTGGTCCTTAGCGCCCGAGTGCCGCACACGCAGCGCGGTGGCCTCGAGTCGCATGCGCACGTTCTCAGCAGTGCTATCGAGTGCACTAAAATCTAGGTTCCCGTACATCAGACTGTCGAAATCCCGACCCGGCAGCGCATTAGGCAGCAGCGCACGCAGCAACGCGCGCGGGAACGGCGAATTGCCGCCGGGAAAGGACAGCGCCATGGGCCGGGTTGGATCTTGCACCAATTGCCGTCCCAATCGCGCGCTGGCCACGTCGGTGCTGACCCCGGCCAGCAAGCCCACAATGGGTTCGACCATGCGCGTGACCGCCGCGTCGTAGCCGCGCACCTTCTCCAAATATTCGCGGTAAGTGAGCGTGTCGAGATGGCGATTCTCCGCTTCGCTAAGTGCGCCGTGATCGGCCCGCCAGCGCAACAGATCGCGCCGCGCCGTATCCGAGTAAGGCGTGTCTTTGAGCGCGGACGACCAGATATTGCGGCGCCAGCCTGGGTGTTCGGCACCCTGGGCGCGATCGAAGAAGTAGCCGACGTCAACCTGCGTTTCCTGAAAACCATCCATGTTCGAATAATTGTCGCGGGCGAATCGCAACGGCGTAAGCGCTCCGTCCCAGACCTGCCACTCGTACTCGCGCGGCAACGCAAATTCCTCGAAGAAGGAATCGGTGAGCGAATCGGGGCGCTGCCCCGGCTGGCCGAAGTCGTTCGATCCCTGCGGTCCCAGCAGACGCACGCCATCGACCTCGAACTCGTTCTGCTTCGCCTCGCCCCCAGGCATGGGATGATTCTCGAGAATCAAGATGCGGACCGCAGCACCGCGTAGTTGTCGGTATCGGTGTGCGGCGCATAAGCCTGCGATGCCGCCACCCACGACCACCAGGTCGAACTGACCGGCGTCCCCCGCAGCTTTCAGGGCGGCCTCGCCGTAGCCGTGATCGCGTAGGCGATGGGCTGCCTGCACCACGGGCCAAGTATTGCCGTTGGATCGGGCATAGTCACCTATTCCGCCATATCCGGTGAAGGTATCCGCCGTAGCTGAACTTGCGGGCAGCGCGAGCGCGCTGCCCGCCGCGACGAGGGTGCCGTTCAAAAAGTCGCGCCTGCTGATCGGCGCATCAAAACCCAGCGAGCGCCGCTCCCCATCATTGACCGGTCGTTTCATCGTCCGTCCTTCTTTCGGCGCGAATGCGCCATCGATGATTGTAAGCCAGTGCTCTGAGTATCAGGGTTGGCGCGAGGGTACGCGCCGGAGGCGAAGGGGTCTACGAACGCGGTTGAAAGCGGCCCAATTGAGGAAGCTTGGCGGTATCGCCGATTGGCTGACGCAATTCGGCTTCGCGCTTCAGCCACTCCGTTCCCGATTGAGGATTCATGATCGCGATACGGCACTGTTCAAGCCTGTGTTTCAGCAATGGCATCAACAGCGTCTGCGCTTGAGTATCAGCGGAACCGGTGCCGAAATACGTAGCGCAAAAGATTTGGAAGTACTCTGTGTAAAGCTCCTGATAGCACGTCATCGGATCGAAGAAACCAGGGTCGCGAACGACATTACTGCCCACGTGGCTCGTGCACAGAAAACTACAGGCCTTACGAAGGTACAGTCCGTGTTCAGCGATGACTGCTCGGGTGTAGTCATGCGCCGGATGGAAATGGGCAATGATGCGCCGGCGCACGTCGCCGCGAACTTGCTCGTCGCGCAAATATTCGAACAGCGCCTTGCTGTGGATCAGCCGAAATGTTGCTTTTTTGAGCAGGGCAGCTTGTGTACGCCTGAAGCTCGGGTTGGCAACTTCGAGCATTAGTCCAGAATGTTCGCTCTCCCAGGTTATAAATGCTGATGGGTTCTCTAATAGGCGGCTGGCGACCAATTGTTCATTGGGGTCATCACTGTAAAGCGCGCTTTGCACGCGATCAGTCGATTCGCGCATGAGTCGCTTGTGATCTATGGAACTCCGGTGCACCCGTTTGCTCCTCTATATTTATTTTTTCCCTGTGCAACTCCGGGTTAGCACTACAGCCAGATTCGGAGTTTGACTGAGTAGTGTCAATGCCATTTGTTAAATTATTTTTCTGAGCTCACGACTCGAGAACCGAGGGCGATTGATTGGTGCTTCGCGGCACGTGCCTTGGCCTTAAAGAAGTATGGCGCGC
>DASXOY010000071.1:0-14649 GCA_036493935.1 Steroidobacteraceae bacterium
GTTTATTCCATGTTTGGATTTCCCGCGGGCCCCGGCGGTAGCTTCGACCCGTCGTTTGAACTTGCCGCCCAACCGGGCAATGGCACATGGGTGGCGCCGGGCACTCCCGCCGGGCTAACTCAAGGTGTTGCGCAAATCAGCGCGGTTAACGATGGCAGCAACAATATTCTTGTCGGCGCCATGTGGAATAGCGGCCTGTGGCGATACGTCGAGCCTTGACCTGCGCGCGGCGTGACTCCAGCTGAAATGCCGATCAATGAGCAAATGCCTCGGTCCTACCGGACACATAGGTAACACTTCTTCCGAGCACATGGGTAACACTTTTTGGCTTTTGCGGGAGACGCAAAATGCCCTGGAAGGAGTGTTACAAGATGGACGAGCGGATGCGTTTTGTCGCTCGATTGACGGACGGGGAGAAGATGGCGGCGTTGTGCCGAGAGTTCGATATCTCGCGCAAGACCGGCTACAAGCTCTATAAGCGGTACCAGAACTGCGGGATTGAAGGACTGACCGATCGGAGCCGTCGGCCGTATCGGCACGCCAATCGACTGCCCTTTCAGATCGAGAACTTGATCCTGCAACTGAAGGAGAAGCACTCGAGCTGGGGGGCGCAGAAGATCCGAGACAAGATCAAGCTGCTGCACAGCGGGATGCAGCTGCCGGCGATCAGCACTGTGCACGCGGTTCTGGATCGCAACGGTTTGGTCAACAGTGGGCGCAAGAGGCGCCGCTACCGGGCCGAAGGTACGGCGCTGAGCCATACGACTCGACCCAACGATCTGTGGTGTGCCGATTACAAGGGTGAGTTCATGCTCGCCGATCAGCGCTATTGCTATCCGCTGACCATCACCGACTTTGCCAGCCGCTACTTGCTGTGCTGCGACGCTCTGGGCAGCACCAAGGAGATGTTCGCATTTACCGTGTTTGAAAGGGCTTTTAAGGACTTTGGGCTGCCTAAAGCGATCCGCACCGACAACGGCATCCCCTTCGCCAGCCCGAGTGCCTTCTTCGGTTTAAGCAAACTCTCGGTGTGGTGGCTGCGCTTAGGGATCGGCATCGAGCGCATCAAGCCTGGTAACCCGCAGCAGAACGGCCGACACGAACGGATGCATCTGACTTTGAAGAAGGAAGCCACCAAGCCGCCGGCGAAGAACTTCCTGCAGCAGCAGGAGAAGTTCGATCACTTCATCGACTACTACAACGCTGAGCGGCCGCACCAGGCCTTAAATGGTCGATGCCCCGCTCAGCTGTACCAGCCTTCGCGGCGGTCCTATACCGGCTTGAGCGATCTGGAATATCCCTTCCATGATCGCACCATTACCGTCACGCAGTGCGGGCGCATCTGCATCGGGCGGCGTAAAATAAATCTAAGTCAGGTCTTCGCCGGACAGAATGTCGGCATCAAGGAAGTCGCGGAGAAGATCTGGTTGGTAAGCTTTATGGACTACGACTTGGGGTTCTTTGATTACGAGGCAGGCCGCGTCGAGTGTGCCCCAAACCCGTTCGGCGCCAAACTGTTACCCATGTCTCCGGAATGAAGTGGGTACCATCTGCCCGGTTAGGACCTTAAGAAGTTGGTCGGGGCGACAAGATTCGAACTTGCGACCCCTTGCACCCCATGCAAGTGCGCTACCAGGCTGCGCCACGCCCCGACCGAGGACCTAAATGATAGCCCAATTGGGCGACGAGAGTTTGAACCGCGAACGAATCAGCGGCGCAGGATCTTGATGAGTTCCTCGAGCTCCAGGCGCATCTGATGAATCAATTGTTGACTCTGGTTCAAATCTACCTGCGCATCGTCGCCCGTGAGCCGATTGCGGGCTCCGCCGATGGTGAAGCCTTGCTCATAAAGCAGGCTGCGGATCTGCCGAATAATGAGCACGTCTTGACGCTGATAGTAGCGGCGATTGCCACGGCGCTTCACCGGCTTGAGCTGCGGGAATTCCTGTTCCCAATAGCGCAACACATGCGGCTTGACGCCGCACAAATCGCTCACCTCGCCGATGGTGAAATAGCGCTTCCCCGGAATCGGCGGCAGATCGCTATTGTTGCTTGGTTCCAGCATATGCCTCGACGCGCGCCTTCAGTTTCTGACCAGGACGGAATGTAACAACGCGACGGGCGCTGATGGGAATTTCTTCGCCGGTTTTTGGATTGCGCCCCGGGCGCCGATTCTTGTCCCGAAGATCAAAATTTCCAAAACCCGAAAGCTTTACTTGCTCACCCGACGATAGCGCCGCACGAATCTCCTCGAAAAACAGATCGACGAGCTCGCGCGCCTCGCGCTTGTTGAGACCCAATTGATCGAACAGGGCTTCGGCCATTTCTGCCTTAGTTAGGGCTGCCATGCTTATTGATCTCTTATTGTGGCGCTCAATACATCCCGTAACCGGGCAGCCACTGCGGTTACCACGGCATCTGCGTCTACGTCAGTTAGAGTGCGGGAAGAGTCCTGTAAAATCAAGCCTAAAGCGACACTTTTTCGTCCAGTTTCTATGCTGGGGCCTCGATAGACATCGAATACCCGCAACTCGCTCAATAGACCTGATGCACTAACAGTAACATTTTCCTGCAAAACTGCGAGAGGGACGCTTTCATCCACGACGACAGCCAAATCCCGTCGCACACTTGGGAACTTAGAAATCTTGTGATATTTCAATTGTTTCGCCATAAATGCTGAACCTATTTCTAGTTCGAATAAAAATGCGGTCGCGGGCAAATTGAGCGCTTTCACGATTTGCGGGTGAATTTCGCCCAGCCAGCCGATCGGAGCGGCGTCGCGGTAGATTCGCGCCGCGCGGCCGGGACGCAATATCGGCAGCGAGTCCGGGGCAAAGCGCACTCCGATTTCGTCGCCCGTGAGAGTCAGCATGCTCATGATGTCGGCCTTCACATCATAAAAATCCACCGCTTCGCTCGCACTGCCCCATTGCTGCGGCCACCGCGCACCGGTCGCAATCCCGGCAAGCGTCTCGATCTCGTGAAGCTCGCCTCGAGGCAGCACAAATTTGTTTCCGATCTCGAATAGCCGAACGCGCTGTTGCTGCCGCCTCAAATTTTCGCGGCACGCGTGAATGAGCCCCGGCCACAACGATACGCGCATCTCGCCGAGGTCGGCGGAGATCGGATTCGCCAGCTTCAGGCTCGGCGTATCTGGAAACAACAGTTGCTGCAGGATCGGATCCACGAACGCATAGCTGATCATCTCCCGGTAGCCTCGATCCGCCATCGCTACGGCGAGCCGATTGCCGGGTACCTGCGCTTCGCTCGCCGCGCCTGCAATTTGCGGCGCTATGGCGTGGATTTCCCCAATTTTGTCGAAGCCCCGCAAACGCGCGACCTCCTCGATGAGATCGGCTTCGATGCGGATGTCGAATCGATGCGCCGGTTTCAGCACTCGCCATCCTCCGGACATGGCTTCGACGCGTTCACTGATTGCGGTGATCACGCCGTGCACATCGGTGTCGGGCACCGGTGCGCCGAGCAATCGCGTCACCCGATCGCGGCGCAGCGGCACCCAATGGCTTTCGTCCGTTGCCGCACCCGCGAACCTGCTGAGCTGCACGGGACCAGGAACGCCGCCAATGCACTCAACCAACAATGCCGTCGCGCGCTCAATGGCAATCGCGGCAAGATTCGGATCGACGCCGCGCTCGAAGCGCTGTGCCGCATCAGTGAACAACCCTAAGCGCCGAGCGCGGCCCGATATGCCATCAGGGGTAAAATGCGCCGATTCCAGCAATACGTCCGTCGTGGAATCCGAGATGGCGGTCGGCCTGCCGCCCATGATCCCGGCCAGTCCGACTGGGCCGCCTGCATCGGCGATCACCAAAAATTCCGGGTCGAGCTCGTATTCCTTATCATCCAACAGGGTGATGCGCTCCTGAGGTCGAGCCATCCTCACGACGATTCCCTCAGTCAGCTTGGCAACATCGTAGGCGTGCATGGGCTGGCCCAATTCCGTCATGACGTAGTTGGTTACATCCACGATCGCGGAAATGCTGTTGATGCCGACGCGGCGCAAGCGCTCGCGCAGCCATGCGGGAGACTGCGAGTTCGGCTTCACTCCTCGGATCACGCGCGCGGCAAACAGTGGGCACGCCGGCGATTCGAGCGACACCGGGAACGCCGCTTTGCCGCCCGCCGCAACGGTTGCCGGGGCATATTTGAGATAGCGGCGCGCGCCGGCGGCGGCATAGTCTCGCGCAATGCCGAACACGCTCATGCAGTCGCCGCGATTCGGTGTGGCATTCACTTCCAGCACCGTGTCGTCCAGGTCGAGCGCTTCGCGCAGGTTTTGATTAAGCGGCAGCGAGGCCGCCAATTCCATGATGCCTTCGTGCTCCTCGCCCAGGCCCAGTTCGCGCGCGGAACATAACATCCCGTTCGATTCCTGTCCGCGCAGCGTGGCCCGCTTGATCGTGACATCGTTCGGCAGTTGCGCACCCACTTGCGCGACGGCCACTTTCAAGCCCGCACGCACATTGCTTGCGCCGCAAACGATTTGCAGGCGATTTTTGCCGTCAGTGGTCACCTGGCACAACGACAACTTCTCGGCATCAGGATGGCGGCCCGATTCGACCACCTCGCCGACCACGACACCGGAGAACGGCGGCGCGACCGGTGCCATGGATTCGACCTCGAGCCCGGCCATCGTCAGCTGCGCGGCCAGCTCCGCGGGCGATGCTGTGATCGGAGCGAATTCCTGCAGCCAGCGATAAGTGACTTTCATGTCGAGCGGCCCAGGTTCACGGAAACTGCTTCAGGAATTGCAGATCGTTCTCGAAAAACAGCCGCAAGTCGTCAACGCCATAGCGCAGCATGGCGACGCGGTCGATTCCCATTCCGAATGCATAGCCTTGCCAGATTTCGGCATCGATGCCGGCCGCGTTGAGCACATTGGGATGAATCATGCCGCAGCCCAAAATCTCCAGCCATCCGGTTTGCTTGCAAACTCGGCAGCCGCGGCCATCGCAAAATACACATTCAATGTCCGCTTCCGCGGAAGGCTCGGTAAAAGGGAAGTACGAAGGCCGCAAGCGCATCCCTAACGGACGTTCGAAGAACTGCTCGACGAAACCGTGCAGCATGGCCTTCAGGTTGGCGAAGCTGATCGATTCACCGATCACCATGCCTTCGACTTGGTGAAACATCGGCGTGTGGGTCATGTCGGAATCAATGCGATAGACCCGGCCGGGCGCGATAATCGCGAGCGGCGGCTGTTGCAAACGCATGGTGCGGATCTGCACCGGCGAGGTATGTGTGCGCAGCAGCCGGCCGTCCGGAAAATAGAACGTGTCGTGCATGGCGCGTGCAGGATGATTCTTCGGAATATTGAGGGCTTCAAAATTATGGAAGTCGTCCTCGACTTCCGGCCCCGATACCACTTTGAATCCCGCCTTGCCAAAAATCTGCTCGATGCGCAAGCGCGTGCGGGTGACGGGATGCACGCTGCCCATCTCCTGGCCGCGGCCGGGCAATGTGACATCGATCGTTCCCTTGGCGAGCTCCCGCTCCATCGCAGCCTGCTCGAGGCGGATGCGATGCATCTCCAGCGCAGCATGGATCGCCGCCTTCGCATCGTTGATGCGCTGGCCCGCAGCAGGACGTTCTGCAGCTGACAGCGCGCCCAAGCCCTTGAGCTGCTCGGTCAGCAGTCCCTTCTTGCCGAGCAGCCGCACGCGTACCTCGTCGAGCGCATTTAGGTCGGTCGATGCGTCGACGTCGGCGAGCGCTTGGTTCACAAGCGCCGACAGGGATTCCGCTGCGCCCACGAGCCTTACGCCGCGAGGCTGGCTTTGGCTTTTTCCGCGATCGCTGTAAAGGCCGGCATGTCATGCATCGCCAGATCCGCAAGCACCTTGCGGTCGATGGCTAGCCCTGACTTGTTGAGGCCGTTGATGAGCGTGCTGTACGACATGCCGCAGAGGCGCGCCGCCGCGTTGATGCGCGTAATCCAGAGCGCGCGGTACTCGCGCTTCTTTTCGCGCCGGCCGCGATAGGCATACTGACCTGCCTTGATGACCGCCTGCTTGGCGGTGCGGAATACTTTGCGCCGGGCATTGAAGTAGCCCTTCGCTTTCTTGAGGATTTTCTTGTGCCGCCGGCCCGCGACGACACCGCGTTTTACTCGTGCCATGTTTTATCTCCTGACTTTAGGCGTGGGGCAGCAATTGCTTGATGCGATTCACGTCGGTCTCGTGAACCTGCATCTCGCGGCGAAGTTGCCGCTTCCGCTTGCTCGGTTTCTTCGTCAGGATATGACGACGGTGGGACTGACCGCGTTTGAAGCCATTCGCTGTTTTGCGAAAACGCTTCGCCGCAGCCCGCTTAGTTTTCAACTTGGGCATGATCGACTCCTATTTGTAGCCCTGCTCACAAGCGCTTCTGCCATTGACAGAGGCGCCGCTACGGGCGGGACGGCAAACTTATTTAAGGCTCGCCGCTCACTTCTTTTTGGGCCCGAACACCATGACCATCTGCTTGCCTTCCATCAGCGGCGTCTGTTCCACCACCGAATACGGTGCGAGGTCTTCAGAAATCCGCGTCAGCAGCCGGCGGCCGATGTCTTGATGCACGAGCTCACGGCCGCGGTAACGCAAGGTTACCTTGGCCTTATCACCCTCGGTCAGGAAGCGGATGATGCTACGCAGTTTGACCTGGTAGTCAGCCTCTTCCGTCCCGGGACGAAATTTCACTTCCTTAACTTGGATCTGCTTCTGCTTACGCTTCGCCGCGTGCGCCTTCTTGTTTTGTTCGAACAAGAACTTGCCGAAATCCATGACTCTCACCACCGGCGGCTCCGCCATCGGGGAGACCTCGACGAGGTCCAGAGTTTGCGAGAGGGCCATTTGCAGCGCTTCCGCGCGTGACATTACCCCTGCTTGGCTTCCATCGGCTGCGATCACGCGCACCGATGGTGCGGAGATCTCTTCATTGCGCCTTACCCGCTTCGACGTTGCGATACACGATCCTCCAAAACAAGACGGCCGCGGCTCGCGACTTCGTCGCAAAGCAAGGTGGTGAGCTCATTGAGCTCCAAACTACCTAGATCTTTGCCACCGCGCGTGCGAACGGCCAGGGTGCGTCCCTCAACTTCCCGCTCACCCGCGACCAGAAGGAAAGGGACACGCTTAAGTGTGTGCTCGCGGATTTTAAAGCCTACTTTCTCATACCTCAAGTCCGTTTCGACCCGAACCCCCTGATTTTTCAGGTTTTCCGCGACTTCAAGGCAATATTTGTCCTGGGTATTGGTAATTCCTATCACCACGGCCTGCACCGGGGCCAGCCAAGTAGGCAACTTGCCGGCATGGTGCTCGATTAAAATGCCGATAAATCGCTCCAGCGAGCCGAACATGGCCCGGTGAAGCATCACGGGGGTGTGCTTCTGGCTGTCTTCGCCGATGTAGCTGGCCCCGAGGCGAACCGGGAGGTTGAAATCGACCTGCAAGGTGCCGCATTGCCAATCGCGCCCGATGGCATCTCTCAAAACGAACTCCAGCTTCGGACCATAGAAGGCGCCCTCGCCCGGGTTCAATATGGTTTCGATGCCTGCCGCCGACGAGGCATGCCGTAGCGCGGCTTCCGCCTGGTCCCAAATCTCATCGGAACCCACCCGCTTCGGCGGCCGGTCGGAAAACTTGATTCGCACATCCTCAAAGCCGAAGTCCCGGTAAATGCTCAAGATCAAGTCGGTGATCTTGACCGACTCGGCCGTGATTTGCTCGGGCGTGCAAAACACGTGCGCGTCATCTTGGGTAAACGAGCGGACGCGCATGAGCCCGTGCAGCGCGCCCGAAGGTTCATAACGATTTACTGCGCCAAACTCGGCAAAGCGCAGCGGCAATTCGCGGTAGCTGCGCAATCCCTGCTTAAATACCTGAATATGGCCCGGGCAGTTCATGGGCTTCAAGGCAAACACCCTGTCATCGGGAGTCTGCGTGAAGAACATGTTTTCGCCGAAAGTCTCGATGTGCCCCGATTTGACCCAGAGCTCGCGGTCCATCACCTGCGGGGTGTTCACCTCTTGATAACCTGCGTCGCTCTGTCGCTGGCGCATGTATGCAATCAACTGCTGAAACAACGCCCAGCCCTTCGGATGCCAAAACACCGCGCCCGGCGCTTCTTCCTGCAGGTGAAACAGGTCGAGTTCCTTGCCGATGCGCCGATGGTCGCGCTTCTCGGCCTCCTCCAGGCGAGTCAGGTATTCCTTGAGCTGCTTTTCGTTGGCCCAGGCGGTGCCGTAAATCCGCTGCAGCATTTCATTGCGGGAATCGCCGCGCCAATAGGCGCCGGCCACCTTCATCAATTTAAAGGCCTTCAGCTTGCCGGTGCTCGGGACATGCGGTCCGCGGCACAGGTCCTCCCAACTTCCCTGGCCATACAGGCTGATCGACTCCCCGGCCGGGATGGCCGCGATGATCTCGGCCTTGTAGTGCTCGCCGATTTTTTTGAAATGGGCAACCGCTTCGTCGCGCGGCAACACCCGGCGGTGCACTTTCAAATCCTTGGCGGAAATCTCGGCCATGCGTTTTTCGATGGATGCCAAGTCTTCCGTTGAGAAAGGCCGCTTATAGGCGAAATCGTAGTAAAAGCCGTTATCGATGACGGGACCTATGGTGACCTGGGCGTCGGGAAAAAGCTCTTGAACGGCATTCGCCAGCAGATGCGCGGTGGAGTGCCGAATGATCTCCAACCCTTCGGGATCTTTGTCGGTGACGATGCTGAGGGTGGCATCCTGCTCGATCGCCGCCGAAGTATCGACCAGCTTGCCGTTGACCTTTCCGGCAAGCGCCGCTTTTGCAAGTCCGGGCCCAATGCTTGCCGCCACCTCGGCCACCGAGACCGGGTGGTCGAAATGTTTTTGGCTACCGTCGGGAAGAGTAATCGCTGGCATAAAGGCATCTTAGCAAAGGGGCCGGACATCCCAGATCCAAAAAAGGGATGGTGCGCGCTAGTGGGATCGAACCACTGACCCCCACCATGTCAAGGTGATGCTCTACCGCTGAGCTAAGCGCGCACGGCCTTCGGGCGGCGAAAGATACCGGATTCGCGGTCGCCGATAAAGGGTAAGACGCCCGATGCGCTAAAAATCACGCTTTCGGGGGCTGAGCGATGGGTTTTGCCGCGTACCTAAATTGGATGTCGCCGAGGGTAAGGATATCGCCGTCATTCAAGACCTGCCGTGTCACCTTGCGCCCGTTCAAGATCACGCCGTTGGTGCTGTTGAGGTCCTCGATGATGGCTTCCCTCGTTCCGGCCAGAATGAGTGCATGGTGACGGCTGACGGACGAAGAATCGATATGCAGCTCGCAACCGACGGCGCGTCCGATACGGGTGCGCCGGCCGAGCACGTGACTAATGCTCCGGTCGCCATCTATGCGTATCAGCTCAGGTGACCATTCCAGGGAGGGTGCTGCACCCGCTCCGGGCCCGACAGCCGATCCCAGTCTCTCCATGCTGGTCTGGATTCGGCCCAGCACATTGGCATTGTTGCTTTCGCTGCGTTCCAGCCGCCGAATGAGAAACTCGCGTTCCTCCAGCTGACCGCGGGTCCTTTCCAGCGCCCCGCGCAATCTGTCTCCCTCCGCCGTGAGCTCATCGATCGCGAGGCTCTTCAGCGCGAGTTCGTCCTGCAGCCGCTTCACGTCGTTCTCGATGACTTCGATCGGCCGCCGCGCTTCCTTGAGGTGCGCCATGAGCACGGTCATTTCTTGGTCGTGAGTTGCCGCATCCGCTTCGAGCTCCGCCACTTTTGCCGCATGCTCGGACTGCATCGCGGCGACGCGCTGTGCGTTGCCTTCCAGCGTAGCGAGCGATTCCGCGAGCGATTGCTCCCGTGCGGCGAGCTCCGTGCGAAGATGCGAGCGCTCCGCCTCGACCGCCGCGAGCTTGGTGGTCCACTCGAGACGCTGCTGTTCCGCTTGCTCGAGAATTTTTGCTTGCTGCGCCGAAGAGCTGGCCTGAACCGCAGCCGCGCTTTGCAGCTGCTCGATGGTAGCGGTGTGCGCCGCAACGGCCGCTTCCAGGGCAGCCAATTGCCCCCGCATCCGATCGCGTTCGATCGTGAGCGCGTCGCGGGCCGCGTCGGCCGCGCCGACCTTGGCGTCCATGTCGCGAAACAGATTCTGCTCGAAACCGCTGCGCCAATCCCGAGACCGCAGCAATTCCAATTGGGAGCTGGCCTGGCTTTTCGCGACCGCCAACTCGGCTCGAATCACCTGCATTTCAGATTCGCTGCGCTTGAGCTGCACCATCAGCGCCGCGCCCTGCTGCTGATTTTCCTTGAGTTCTGCCGTCACTGAGCTCAGCTGCGCACGTACGCTCGACAATTCCCCTTCCAATTGCGCTCCGCTCTTGGAGCGCGCTTCCAATGCCGGCAGCACCTTCGCGTGTTCTGCCTGCAGCGCAGAGAGCTGTGCATCACGCTCGCCCAAGGAGTGCAGCACCTGAACAATGGTCGCATCGCGCGCAGCGAGCGAATCGCGCAATGTCCGCGCCTCCGCTTGATGCCTTTCGGACTCATGCGATGCGGTCTCAACGCGCGAACGCGCCGCCTCCAAGGCAGAACCGGTCTCGGCCGCGGATTTCTCAAGATCCCGAGACCGGACCTGTTGGACGTCGAGCGCGGCTCGGACCGCCGCCAAATCCTTTTCCAAGGTCGAGGCGCGGACACCGGCGGCTTCTTCGGCATCCCGGACCCGCTCATAGGAGCGCGTCAAGGATTCGTATTCTGCATTCTGGCGCGCAATGCGTTCTTCCACCGATCGCAGGCTCTCCGCCAGCGAAGGCAAATCGATCGGCGAAGGGCGGATGAAGTCGCTTTGCGGGCTGCTCGCCACCAGCGAGGCAGCGGATGTCATCGACGGACGCTCCATGCGGACCGCATCGTCGGCGACGTCATCATCGAATATCACGCCCTCAAGGATCGGGAGCTTGTCGGTTTTATCGAGGTCCAACTCTTGCGGCTGACCGTTTTCCACTGCCATAAGTGCCTACCCTGCCCGTGTGCCCGGCAAACCAAATGCCGAAGCCCGCAGCTTTTGAATTTCATCGCGCACTCGCGCGGCCTGCTCGAACTCGAGATTGCGCGCCAATTTCGTCATTTCCGCCTCGAGCTTCTTGATGCGCTTGACCGCCTGTTCGGGGGCCAACAACGCTACGTCGGCGCTGGATCCATAGCGTTCATCACCCTGAACATCGCGCGCGCCTTCCATGACGTCGGCGACCGCCTTGATGATGCTTCGCGGCGTAATGCCATGCTCGGCATTGTATTGAATTTGTATGTTGCGGCGACGATCGGTCTCGGCGATGGCCCGTTCGATCGAGCCGGTGCGCACATCCGCGTACAAAATAGCCTTGCCCGAAAGATTGCGCGCCGCGCGGCCGATGGTCTGGATCAGCGACCCTTCAGACCGCAGAAATCCTTCCTTGTCGGCATCCAGTATCGCCACCAAGGACACCTCGGGCATGTCCAGACCCTCGCGCAGCAGATTGATGCCGACGATTACATCGAACTTGCCCAAACGCAGATCGCGGATGATCTCAGAGCGCTCCACCGTCTCGATGTCGGCGTGCAGGTAGCGAACCCTGACGCCGTGCTCATTCAAATACTCGGTCAGGTCCTCCGCCATGCGCTTGGTGAGCGTGGTGACCAACACGCGCTCATTCGCCTGCGCCCGGATGCGGATCTCCGACAGCAGGTCATCTACCTGCGCGCGGACCGGCCGAATCTCCACGGCAGGATCGGTAAGCCCGGTCGGCCGCACGACCTGTTCGATAACCTGCGCAGAGACGCGCTTCTCGTAGGCTGCAGGCGTCGCCGACACGTAGATCGCCTGCGGCGCCAGATGCTCAAATTCCTCAAATCGCAGCGGCCGATTATCGAGCGCCGAAGGCAGTCTGAATCCGTACTCGACCAGCGTTTCCTTGCGGGAGCGGTCGCCTTTGTACATCGCTCCGAGCTGCGGGATGGTCTGATGGCTCTCATCGATCACCATCAGGGCATCTTTCGGCAGGTAGTCGAACAAACAGGGCGGCGGCTCGCCCGCGGCGCGTCCCGACAAATAGCGCGAGTAGTTTTCGATACCGGCGCAGTAGCCGACTTCATGCATCATTTCCAAATCGAACAACGTGCGCTGCTGCAGCCGCTGTGCTTCCACCAGCTTGCCGGCGCCATTGAGTTCCAGAAGCCGCGTCCGCAGCTCATCACGAATCTGATCGACCGCGGACTGCACCCGCTCCTTCGGCGTCACGTAGTGAGAGGAAGGATAAACCGTCAGGCGAGGCACTTTGCGCATCACCTCGCCGGTCAATGGATCGAAGTAGCTCAAGCTCTCCACCCGATCGTCAAACAACTCGACGCGGACGGCTTCGCGTTCCGATTCGGCGGGAAAGATATCGATCACATCGCCGCGCACGCGATAGGTGCCCTGCTGCAGGTCGATCTCGTTGCGCGTGTATTGCATGTCGGCGAGACGCCGCAGCAGCTTGCGCTGATCGAGTATGTCGCCACGCGACATGTGCAGCACCATGCTGAGGTAGGCGTTCGGATCGCCCAAACCGTAAATCGCGGAGACCGTGGCCACGATGATGGAATCCGGCCGTTCCAGCAGCGCCTTGGTGGCGGACAAACGCATCTGTTCGATGTGCTCGTTGATCGATGCGTCCTTCTCGATGAAGGTATCCGACGCCGGAACGTAGGCCTCGGGTTGGTAGTAGTCGTAGTAGGAAACGAAATACTCCACCGCGTTCTTCGGAAAGAAGATCTTGAATTCGCCGTACAACTGCGCTGCGAGGGTTTTGTTGTGAGCCAGCACCAGGGTCGGGCGCTGCACGTGCTTGATGACGTTGGCAATAGTGAAGGTCTTGCCGGATCCGGTGACGCCCAGAAGGGTTTGGTGCGCAAGACCACTGGTCAAACCATCGACCAGCTTTTCTATTGCCTGCGGCTGATCCCCCGCGGGCGGATAATCCGAGAATAGTTCAAACGTCATTTCTGCCCATTCTCGCACGTTGCGCGGTTACAAGGGATTCGTGCCATCCCGCAGTGCACTCTTCCGCGGTTTTGGAAGTCATATGTCATGCCGATGTCATCTTGGCTCACCTGGCGTGGGGTGGTGTTTTTTCGTACACTGAAACCTCCGCATTTAACATAGGAAATTCCAACTTGCCCGTGTCCCTTTCCAAGCGCGTTCAGAAGGTTAAGCCCTCTCCGACCCTCGCCATGACCGCCCGAGCCGCGAAGCTCAAAGCGGAGGGTAAGGACATCATTGGATTGGCGGCGGGTGAGCCGGATTTCGACACACCCATGCATATCTCAGATGCGGGCGTCGACGCGATTCGCAAGGGGATGACCCGCTATACGGCCGTGGACGGTACCGCGGAATTGAAAGACGCAATCATCGCCAAATTCAAGCGCGACAACGGTCTGACCTACGAACGCAGCCAAATTCTGGTCTCTTCCGGAGCCAAGCAGACCTGTTTCAATGCCTGCTCGGCACTCTTGGACCCGGGCGATGAATGCGTGATCCCGGCGCCTTACTGGGTGTCCTACCCGGATATGGCCCTCCTCGCGGATGGCGTCCCCGTGAGCGTGTATGCCGGCTCCTCTCAGGGCTACAAGATTACGGCCGCCCAGCTCGCCGCCGCCATCACCCCACGCACCAAACTGTTCATCATCAATAGCCCCAACAACCCGACCGGCGCCGCATATACCAAAGCCGAGCTGCAAGCGATCGGACAAGTGCTGGCGAAGCATCCGCAGATAGTGATCGCCTCGGACGAGATGTACGAGCACATTTACTGGGCGCCTGAGCCGTTCACCAGCTTTGCGCAGGCGAACCCGCATCTCTACGACCGTACCCTCACCATCAATGGGGTGTCCAAGGCCTATGCCATGACGGGCTGGAGAATCGGCTATTGCGGCGGACCGAAGGAAATCGTCGCGGCGATGTCGACGGTTCAGGGTCAGTCCACGTCCAATGCCTCGAGCATTTCGCAGCGAGCCTCCACGGTCGCGCTCAACGCTGATCAATCGTGCGTCGCCGAAATGAACACGGCCTTCAAGGCGCGGCATGACTATGTGGTCGCAGCCTTGAATTCGATTCCCGGGATCTCCTGCCTGCCGGGTGCGGGCACGTTCTATGCCTTCGCAAATGTCGAGGCCGCGATGCGTTCCTTAGGTCTTAAGGACGACAATGAGTTTGCTGAGTTTTTGCTGGCCAATGCCGGCGTCGCAGTGGTACCGGGCTCGGGATTCGGAGCACCGAATCACATGCGCATCTCCTTTGCCTGCAGCATGGAGACCCTCAAGGACGCGCTCAATCGGATTTCGGTTGCGGTGTCGCCCGCGCTAGCCAAACGGGCTTGACGACGACAAGTCCCGGGCTGAACACGGGACAATCATGCTTGATTGTGATTGAGGGGTTGTTTCTTGACTTACATGCGCGGCTTCCCGACAATCCGCGCCTCTCCCGATTCCCCGGTAGCTCAGTGGTAGAGCGACGGACTGTTAATCCGTTGGTCGGCGGTTCGAATCCGTCCCGGGGAGCCATATAAATATCAGTAACATCATTATGTTATGAAGTAATATTGATCTTATATGTCATCCACTCCTGCCTCGGCACTCGACACGCAGCCTCGCAAGGA
>DASXOY010000072.1:0-17915 GCA_036493935.1 Steroidobacteraceae bacterium
CGGATCGGTTCGGGGATTTTAGTAAGAGAGAACATGACAGAAAGTTTTGCGGAACTGTTTGAACAGAGCATTGCGAGCCAGCGCATTCGGCCTGGCACCATCCTCAATGGATTGATCGTCGAAGTCGGCCAGGACTACGTCATCGTCAATGTCGGATTGAAATCCGAAGCGGTCATACCCTCCGATCAATTCAAGAATGAAAAAGGTGAAATCGAGGTCGCCGTCGGCGAGACCGTCGAGGTGGCCTTGGACAGCGTCGAGGACGGGTCTGGCGAGACTCGCCTTTCACGGGAAAAAGCCAAGCGCGCGCGAACGTGGACGCGTCTGGAGACTGCTTTCGAGAAGCAAGAAGTCGTGATCGGCATCATTACCGGCCGCGTCAAAGGCGGCTTTACCGTCGAGATCGACAACGTTCGGGCCTTCTTGCCCGGCTCCTTGGTTGATGTACGTCCGGTTCGTGATCCGTCCTATTTGGAGAACAAGCCGCTCGAGTTCAAAGTCATCAAGCTCGATCAAAAGCGCAACAACGTGGTGGTTTCGCGCCGCGCGGTCGTCGAGCAGGAATACAGCGCCGAACGCTCGGCATTGCTGGACAATTTGCAAGAGGGCGCAGCGGTCAAGGGCGTGGTGAAGAACCTCACCGACTACGGCGCATTCGTCGATTTGGGCGGCATCGATGGCTTGCTGCACATCACCGATATGGCCTGGAAGCGCGTCAAGCATCCGTCAGAGGTGGTGAAGGTCGGCGAGGAAATCGACGTTCGCATATTGAAGTTCGACCGCGAACGGCAGCGCGTCTCGTTGGGGCTGAAGCAGCTCGGCGCCGATCCGTGGCAAAACATCGCACGGCGCTATCCTGCCAACACCCGGCTCTTCGGCAAGGTGACGAATATCGCCGACTACGGTTGCTTCGTGGAAATCGAAGAGGGCGTCGAGGGTCTGGTGCACGTTTCGGAGATGGATTGGACCAACAAGAACGTCAACCCTGCAAAGGTGGTGCACGTCGGACAGGAAGTCGAAGTCATGGTGCTCGACATCGACGAAGAGCGCCGGCGCATCAGCTTGGGCGTGAAGCAATGCAAGGCCAATCCTTGGAAAGAATTCGCGGACAATTACAATCGCGGCGACAAGGTCAGCGGCCAGATCAAATCGATCACCGATTTCGGAATATTCATCGGCCTGGCCGGCGGTATCGACGGCTTGGTGCATCTATCGGATATCTCGTGGGACATGCCGGGCGAAGAGGCCGTGCGCAGCTATCAAAAGGCGCAGCAGGTCGATGCCATGGTGCTGTCGATCGATCCGGAGCGCGAACGCATCAGCTTGGGGATCAAGCAACTCGCGAAGGATCCTTTCTCAGCGTATATCGCCGAACACCCGAAAGGCAGCGTAGTGAAAGGCGTGGTGCGCGAAGTGGACGCGAAGGGCGCGATCATCGACCTCGGCAACGGCGTCGACGGTCAGCTACGTGCTTCCGAGCTGTCGCGTGATCGCGTCGAAGATGCCCGCCTGCTGCTCAAGGTTGGCGAGGAAGTGGAAGCCAGGTTTACCGGGGTGGACCGCAAGGGGCGCAGTATTTCGCTTTCCATCAAGGCGAAGGACATCCATGAGGAGCAGGAAGCAATGCAGAATTATCGGACCGATTCGCCCACCGGAACGAGCTTGGGAGATCTCCTAAAGGAGCAAATCTCCGGCCAGGATTGAAGGGATGGCAGGGCGGTTGCCGCGGGTTAGCGGCCGCCGCCCGGTTTCAACATGTCTAGTGATGCGCACGGATCGATAATGACGAAATCGGAACTCATTGAGATCATTTCGGCGAAGCAGAAGCATTTGCCGGCCAAAGATGTCGAGCTGGCCGTGAAGCAGCTTCTGGAAATCATGAGCGATGCGTTGGCGACCGGCGAGCGCATCGAGATCCGCGGTTTCGGAAGCTTCTCGTTGCATTTTCGTCCTCCGCGGCAAGGACGCAATCCGAAGACCGGCGAAGCCGTGGCGCTCGCCGGCAAGCATGTGCCGCATTTCAAGCCGGGCAAAGACCTGCGCGAACGCGTCAACGACGGTGCGGATCAGCCGATCCGCGACTAGTCAGACAGGCTCCCGAGCCGCGGGCACGTGTCCGATTTACCGCTGCTGACTTGGGGGCTGGTGCTGGCGGCGCTGGTGCTCGGAATTCTCGCCGGCCATTTCGGCTGGGGCAAACGCTGGCCCTCGAGCTTAAGCAAGCTGCATCCCGACTATCTGACGGGACTTGATTACCTGGTTACCGAGCAACCCGACCGGGCGCTCGACATGTTCCTGAAGCTGATGGACGCCAATGCGGAGACCATCGAGACCCATTTTGCATTGGGCACCCTGTATCGGCGGCGCGGCGAAGTCGAACGCGCGATACGCATTCATCAAAATCTCCTGGCGCGCAAGGAATTGGCCCCAGAACATCGCGAGCAGGCGTTGCTTGCCTTGGCACAGGACTATCTCCGGGCCGGCGTTCTCGATCGCGCCGAGGGCCTCTTTCAGCAGGTCAGCGAAGTCCCGCGCCTGCGTGCCAGTGCGTTGGATGCCTTGCGCGGCGTGTATGAGCGGCAGCACGATTGGCAACAGGCATTGGGCACGTATCGGCAGCTGGCCCGGATCAAGTCCGCCCCTGCGCGCACGGTCGCCGCTCATTATCTGTGCGAATTGGCAAGCGTCGCCATCGAACGCGGCGACTTCGAAAGCGCGCGCCACTGGTTGCGCGATGCCCATTCGGAAGCATCGCCTTTTCCCCGCGCAGAATTGCTGAGCGCGCAAATCGCCGAGCTGGAGAGCCGGCCTGATGATGCGGTGACGCTCATCAGGCAGGCGCTCGCCGATTCGCCCGCGTTGCTGCAGGAAGAGCTGCCGCATCTGCTCAGACTCGTCGGGCCCGCCGAGCAGGACGCGATACTCTCCCAATTGGTAGCGCAAACAGAGCCGCGCGGCATCGACGAGCTCAAACGCCTGGTTTTCGCCGCGATCGCAGCGGACCTAGGTTCGGCCGCGCCGCTGCGCGCATCGATCGAGAAGGTATTCTCGCGCGACGCGACCCTGCAGGCGGTGTGGCGGGAAGGTCCGGCGGAATCCGCGCAGATTGCGCAGGAGATCGGCGCGCTGCTGGCGCAAGCCGAGAAATATCGTTGCAATGAGTGCGGCTTTTCCGGGCGCAATTTTTATTGGCACTGCCCCGCATGTCATTCCTGGGATACGTTCGAGGCATACGCAATCGTCAAATTGCGTTAGTGTGAGATATGTCCGACGGCGCGCGGTCGGGAAATCCGCTATGCTTTGCCGATGAAAAATCCAGTAAAAGCAGTCGTATTTCCAGTCGCGGGACGCGGCACCAGGTTTCTGCCGGTTACCAAGGCGAGTCCGAAGGAAATGCTTCCCATCGTCGACAAGCCGCTGATTCAATATGCGGTAGATGAAGCGCTCTCAGCCGGCGCGGATACTTTGATATTCATCACCGGCAGTTCGAAGCGCGCGATCGAGGATCACTTCGATTCGAATCCGGAACTCGAGTCGGTGCTACAGGCGCAGGGCAAGCAAGATCTGCTGGATACGCTGCATGGAATATTGCCCAGCTGGGCTTCCTGCGTCTACATCCGGCAGCCCGCTCCTCTGGGGTTGGGCCATGCCGTGTTGTGCGCGAGGCCCGTGGTTGGCGACGCACCTTTCATGGTGCACCTCGCGGATGACCTGATCGATGCGAATGTTCCTTGCTTGAAGCAAATGGCCGAGGTCTTCAGCAAGCATCAGGTCAGCGTGCTCGGCGTGCAGAACGTGCCGAAGCAAGACACGGACAAATACGGAATCGTGTCGCTGGAGAAGGCGATAGCACCGCGCATAGGCAAGATGTCCCACATTGTCGAAAAGCCCAAGCCCGACAAGGCGGCGTCGACCTTGGCCGTAGTAGGGCGCTACTTGCTCACGGGCGCAATCTTCGAGGACCTTGCAAAAATCGGCAAGGGTGCCGGCGGCGAGATTCAATTGACCGACGGCATCGCGCGCCTCATGCAGCGCGAGCCTGTGTATTCCTTCGAATTCGAGGGCAAGCGCTACGACTGCGGCAGCAAGCTCGGATATCTGCAGGCAACCGTCGAATACGGTCTCAAGCATCCGAGTTTGGGGCCGCAGTTCGCGAGCTATCTGCGCGACATGGTCCCGAAACTCTCTTAGCGGTCTAGCGGAATCTGCCGCGCTGCGGCTGCCCGAAGCTTCGCGTTCCTGTCTTCGGCCCCGAGGAGCTATTCGATCGCGCAGCCACGCTGGGCCGGCGCGAATCGCGCCGTTCGGCATTGCCATCGCGCCGACCGCCGGCGTGATGGTGATCTTGCCCGCCGTGATGACCCTGGCCGCCGTGGCGGCGCTGGGTGTGCTGGGGCCGGCCTTCGCGCGCTGGCGGCTGAGCCGACTCAACGATTTTGAACGCAGGCGTCGGCAGCGTTGGGATGCTGCGGCGTAGAACCCGCTCGATGTCGCGCAGCAATCCCGATTCGTCCGAAGAGACCAAGGAGATTGCTTCGCCCGCTGAGCCCGCCCGGCCGGTGCGGCCGATGCGATGCACATAATCCTCCGGCACATTGGGCAATTCGTAGTTGACCACTTGCGGCAGCTCTTTGATGTCGAGCCCTCGTGCGGCAACCTCAGTGGCGACCAGACAGGTGACTTGGCCGCGCTTGAACATGTCGAGCGCCTTGACGCGTGCGGCCTGGCTCTTGTTGCCATGGATCGCTGCTGCTTGAATTCCGGCGCCTTCCAGCTGCTGCGTGAGCCGATTCGCGCCGTGCTTGGTGCGGGTGAAAATCAGCACCTGCCGCCACTGGCCTTCCTGGATCAGATGCGCCAACAAGTGCCGCTTCTGTTCTTTTTGCACTCGATAGGCACGTTGCTCGACCAGCTCGATCGGGGCGTTGCGCGGTGCGACTTGCACGGAGAGCGGGTTGTGCAGCAACCGCTCGGCCAATCCGCGGATGTCATCCGAGTAGGTGGCGGAGAACAGAAGATTTTGGCGTTTTTGCGGCAACAGTTTAATGATGCGGCGAATGTCGTGGATGAATCCCATGTCGAGCATGCGATCAGCCTCATCGAGCACCAACACCTGCACCTGCGACAGATCCACCATGCGCTGCTGCGCGAGGTCGAGCAGACGGCCGGGGGTGGCGACCAAAATGTCGCAGCCACCGCGCAATGCGCTGATTTGCGGATTGATGCTGACTCCGCCGAACACCTGAAACGTGCGCAACGGCAGATACTTCCCATAATCGCGCGCGCTTTGCGCCACCTGTGCAGCCAATTCACGCGTCGGCGCCAGCACCAGAGCACGCGGCGCCCTGGAAGATCCGTGCGCGGTGTCCGCCGCGAGACGCTGCAGAATGGGAAGCACGAAGCCGGCAGTTTTGCCGGTGCCCGTTTGTGCGCCGGCGAGCACATCGCGTCCGGCCAGCACGGCGGGAATCGCCTGCATTTGAATGGGAGAAGGCGTGTCGTAGCCCTTATCGGCGACAGCACGCATCAATTCGGGCAACAGCCCGAGATCGGCAAATGACATAGATAAACCTTTATGAAAAATTGACTCGCACGACGGTGCTTTAAGCATCCGCAGCGGTCAGCAGCGAGGGGGGTGAAAAAACGAAGTGCGTCGAGGACGGACCGCGGGCTGAAGGCGGCACTGACCGAGTGCCAGCCTTTACAAGCTGCGCGCAGTATACACGACCGGCTGGGGCGCGTCGAATCGCTAACCGATCAGGGTCTTCATCTGCGGGGTCAGCCAGTCCGCCAAGAATTGGATGCCGGGGCCCGTCGCGTGCCCAGGAAAGGTGATGCTCTTGAAATTCGAGTTGGTTCCGGGTGCCGGGTTGGCGACCGTGCCGACGCCGTTGATGATTTTCGGTTGACCCAACCCAGCCGCGTAAGTATCGATGAATGGCGTTTTCCCGTTGATCATCGGCAAGTGAGCAGCGCCCGCGGCGATCGCCGCATTACGGGAAATGTCGGTGGGACCGATCAAGTTGGAATTTGCGTTGCAGTCGCCGAACACACCGATGAAAACGGTGGTGGCGGTCGGGAATCTGGTGGTGATTTCCTGCGCCAAATAAGTTGCGGCGGCCTGAACTTGTGCATCCGTCGATGAGGTGTCATTTCCGGAGCCGGAGACAACCAGGTAGAAAGGCTGTGCATTTCCGCTCGAATCGGTCGGCACATTCTCGGCGACGTCGCCGACGTAGTTTCCGAGGATGCTGATGCTGCCTCCTGTCAGTCCGCTGCCGTCGACGCTGAGCGTCGCGCCTGCCACTGCGTGGCCGACGATGATCAGGGGCGTCGACAAATCGCCGCGCGCCACGTTGAAGGATCCGCCGGCCGAGGCAACATTGGACAGTGCCGTGAGTGCCGCTGCGATCGCAGCTTGACTCGCGTTATACGCGAGTGGCGCGGTCGTGACGGTAACGCCGCCGACGGTGACGGTGATTGTGTAAGTGCCGCCTGTTCCCGTCAGCAGCACGCGCCAGGCTTCTGGGGGCGGTGCGATCTGATCTTGGAAATTCAAGCGGGCGGGTGCGGGGCTGACGAAACCGGTGCCGCCCTGTCCAAGATTGGTCGGCAGCCAGTTCATGCCGGCGGCAACCAGATCGATCAGATTCGGAACCATGGTCGGAGCGGCATTGCCCTCCCAGAAGCTGTCGCCCACCGCGATGAAGGGCGTGGTCGCGGCAGTCGGCGCCGCGGCGATGGTTCCATCCGAAATGACTCCGGCAAAAATTCCTTGCTCGATGGTGATCTTGCGTTGCCCGGAAACATTCCACCGCAGATGCAGATACTTTACCGAGCCTGTCAGTCCATCGAGCGCAAAAGGCTGCGGCCCCTCTTGAATCGCATACTGCGTCGTTGCGTCGGGAGGCGTTGTCCAGGCGGAGTCAACCGTGGCAGTGAACGTCGTGCCGTCATAGGCAGTGACCTGCCGCGTCTCGTTCAAGGTCCCGGTGCCGCCGGCTATCCGCACATAGTATTCATTGTAGTAGCCGTTGGTGGTCGATGAACCGGCGGCCAACGTAATGCTGCTGGCGGCACCGCCCTGAGCGGTGCCGGAAACAAGTGCGAAGCCATAGCGGGCCGAGAAAGTGTCATTGATGTAAACCATGACATTGTCGGCCAAGCCGTATTGAATGATGTCGAGCATCGTGCCCGTGTGATAGAAGGTCGTGTAAATCTCTCCCGCCGAGAATGTGTCGGCGGTTGAGTCAGCGACGCTGACCATGTTGGATCGCGGCGATGCCGTGCCGAACTGCGTAATGAGTGATTTGGCGGCGCCGCTGAAAGTAAATGCCGGATTGACGCTGGACGAACTGCTCAAATAAGCATAGTTCGTCGTAAGTCCGGAAGTGGCGGTCGCGTCAAAGGTGACGGTCGGCGTAATGTCGACGGTCGGCGGTGGAGGCGGCGGTGGCGGCGTGGGATTCGACGGCGGCGGTGTCGTGGTAGGGGGAGGATTCACTGCGGCAGCGGATCCGCCTCCGCCTCCGCCGCATCCGAATAACGGCGCAGCGATGCCGGTGAGCCCTAAGGCAATTAGAACTTCGCGCCGCGTCGCATTGAAATCGGATACCTGCGGGGACGGCAGGTCCTTGGAATTACCAGTCGCGCTCATTTGATTTCACCCTTTAAATATTTTTGCTCGCCGCTATTCTTCTTGTGCAAGAGAAGAATCTTGCGAAACGAATTCTATCGAAGGGTCAAAACGTTTATCCCCATGCTCGCTGACGGATTTTTCCTACGGCGCTGGAACTTTTACAAACACTTTGGTGCGCAGAGAGCCGCCGCCGAGGATCGGCGGCGGAAATTCGACATAATTGCGGGAGGCAGCTTTAGGGCAGGTCCTGCAGATCCCCGAATGTCCCAGGCGCGGTCGTGCTCTGCAGCAGCACGCCGGGATGAGTCGACGAAACGCCGCCTTGCATCGGAAACGTGACGCCGTTGCTGACCACGATGTCGAGCTTACCGTCGCCATTGATGTCGGCGATTGCGATCTCGTTCGCGCCCGCCGCCGTATAGATGCTCGCCGGCAGGAATTTTCCGGGATTCGCCGGATCGTGGAGCAGCACGGTGACGAACTTCTGTCCGCCAATGACGATATCGAGCTTGCCGCTGCCCATCAGGTCTCGCAGTGCAATGGATTGCGGCCGATCCTGTGTGGCAATGGCATACCCGACGGCTGTCAGGAAGGTGCCGTGATTGGCCGGATCCTGAAGCAACACATAGACGGCAGTCGCCATGCCGCCGGTCGGACCCGGATCGGTGATCACGAGGTCGTTGAGACCGTCGCCGTCGACATCGCCGATGGCAATCACATTGCCGCCGACCACGTTGGCATTCGGACTTTGAGTGAATACCGTGACCGGCGCCGCGAAAGTTGTGCTGGAGGCAGCGCCCGTATGCATCAAGACCTTGACGCCGACATTGTCGGTAAGCGCGACATCGGCAGCACCGTCGCCATTAAGATCGCCTAGCGCAATCCAATTGGCTCCTCCGGCGTAAAGGCTGACCGGGGCTGCGAAGGTGCCGGGACTGGTCTGTACGAACAGCGAGACGTTGAAATCGGCCGAGACAATGTCCGGTAGCCCGTCACCGTTCATATCAGCTATGGCGACCTGCGAGGCACCCGGGGAATTCAGAACCAACGCCGGATTGAAGGATCCCGGCGTGTTCTTGTTGTTGAAGAACACTCCCAGAGCGCCGTCATCGAAACTGGCAGTCACCACGTCCATCAGGCCGTCGCCGTTGAGGTCGGCGCTCGCGAGGTAAAGGGGATTAAAGCCGTCCGCTGTGGAGACGGGCGAGGCGAATACACCCGCCGCAGTGCTCAGATAAGCCTTGATGTTGGAGGGCGAGGACGACACAGTCGGCTGCACCGTGCTGAGTGCAATGACGTCGGCAAAACCATCGCCGTTGAAATCAGCGCTAACAACGCCGTCAGAGAATTCCGTCGGTGTAAGATTTCCACAGCCGTAGCAACCGTGGTTGTGATGGTAGTCGCAGCTGGCCAGCAGCAGACAAATCAGTGCGAACGGCATGCGAAGTGAGTTGCTAACAGTATTGTTTAACATGCTGATATTGCACCCCTTTCTGACGATAAAAAGCATGTCGGCCGGCGAGCGAAACGATGCATGCCGGATTTGCCGGCATCCTCAAGCTTTACGACCGGCCGCGCCGTGTCGTAGTTCAACGTTTCATCGTGCGACACGATGACAAGCATGACCTTTTATTCTGGGCCTCTCTGCAGGTTCGGGCTCAAAGGCGCAGATTGCTTGCTTATACTGTCGATCCCGCTACGAGCGCTAACAAGAAATGGGGCCAATGACCAATCATCACAGGGCAACTGTCTACGGGACACTCGTTGTTTGGTGCGCCGCCGCTCTGGGAACTGCGCAGGCGGGGGTGGGATTCGATCTTACCGAAACGACGATCGCGCGCACTCAGCAAGCGATCCGCGAGCATCAGGTCACATGCCATCAAGTGATCGAACAGTACTTGGAGCGCATTGCGAGTTACGATCAGATCTCGCACCTGAACTCGTTGGTGCTCGTCAACCCCAACGCTCTGGCCGAGGCGGATCGCTTCGACGCGGAATTTAGGCGGACTCAGTCAATCGGCGGCCTGCAGTGCATCGGCGTAATCGTCAAAGACAATTACGACACCAAGGATTTGCAGACCACCGGCGGCTCTCTCGCCATGAAATGGTTCGTCCCGGCCACCGATGCCTTCATGGTGCAGCGGATCAGGGCAGCGGGTGCCATCATCCTGGCCAAGTCGAATATGGCGGAATGGGCCTTCAGCCCTTACGAAACCGTGAGTTCAATCGCCGGCATCACCCGCAACCCTTATGACCTTGACTATGTGCCCGCCGGTTCGAGCGGCGGCACGGCCGCCGCCGTCGCAGCGAATCTCGGAGCCGTGGGATTGGGAACGGATACGGGCAATTCGATTCGCGGGCCATCGTCGCACAATGCCTTGGTAGGCATACGGCCGACCATCGGTCTGACCAGCCGTGACGGCATCATCCCGCTATTCCTAGGAGCTGATGTCGGCGGACCCATTGTGCGCACGGTGGAAGATGCGGCGGCGCTGCTCGATGTGGTCGCCGGTTTCGATCCGCAAGATCCGATCACCCAAAACTCGGCGGGCCGCATACCGAAATCGTACAAGGCGTTTCTCGATCAGCATGGGCTCAAGGGTGCACGCATCGGCGTGTTTCGCCTGTATGTCGATGCACCGACCGGCGATCCGCAAATCAAGGCCCTGACCGAGAAAGCCATTTTGGACTTGAAGGCGCAAGGCGCGCAGATCGTCGATCCGTTCGTCATCCCTGATTTCGAGGCATTGACTAAAAATATTTTCTGCGGCGATTTTCAATCGGATCTCAATGACTATCTGGCGAAGCACGGTCAAGGTTCAACGTACAGGAATCTGGCGGAAATCATCGGGTCAGGGCTGTATTTGCCCTACATCGAAGGACGTCTGAAGAGCACGGCAGCGGCTAAACCAGGAAGCGAGGCGGATCGCACCGTGTGCCCCGACGTTTATCACAATGACAAGAAAACCGCGTTTCGCAACGCGATTCGCGCGGCCATGGCGCGCGGCAAGGTGCAGGCGATCGTCTACCCAACCTGGAGCAATGCGCCGCGCAAGGTAGGCGACGAGAAGAGCCCTGCGGGCGACAACAGCCAGATCTTATCGCCGCAGACCGGCTTCCCCGCCATCACCGTGCCCATGGGCTACTCGCACGGCGATCTGCCGGCGGGACTGACCTTTCTCGGCGACAGCTTCGACGAAGGTACATTGATCAAGTTCGCGTATTCGTACGAACAGGCGACCAAACATCGCCATCCGCCACCGAAGTTTCCGCCGTTGAATTGAGATTGGCAGCATGCGCGCCGTCGTTCCTAAGCCCTAATTATCTCCTGGAGATCGATATGTCCACAGCGCGAAAATCAACCGCCGAAATCCACGCAGCGAGCGGGGCAATGGCAATTCCTGCCACGCTGCTCGGGCTGGCCGGTTGCTTGGCCTTGATATCGCCGGTCGGGGCGGCGCAAGCCAACAGCCATCCCATCGTTCTGCATTCGGCGCGCCTACTCGAAATCGACACCGGCCGCATGATTTCCCCGGGCGAGGTCCTGGTCGAGGGAGATCGCATTTCCGCGGTCGGACCTGCCGTATCTCATCCGGTGGACGCGCAAGTCATCGACCTTGGCGACGCCACACTATTGCCCGGATTGATTGATGCGCATGTGCACTTATTTTTGCATCCGGGCGCCGAAGACCTTCAGACGGTCGAAGAATCCGTGCCGCATCGAACGATCTTGGCCGTGATGGCTGCAAGAGACGACCTGATGGCCGGTTTCACGGCCGAACGCGACATGGGCACCGAGGGTGCGGGGTCCGCGGACACGGCTGTGAGGGACGCGATTAACCAAGGGTTGATCCCGGGTCCGCGCCTGCGGATCTCTGGCAACGCCGTCGACATCCTCGGAGGCCACGAGGACGCGAATCATTTCAACCCGGAGCAGCACGTACTTTCCAATGCCACCTACGCCAATGGAGTGGACGAAATAGTGGCCGCCATCCGGCAGCAACATAAAGAAGGATCCGACTTCGTCAAGATGTATGAGACGGGATCGGACTCGATGCGCGACGGCATCCTGCATGCGCCTTATCAATACACGGTTGCCGAGCTCAAGGCGGCCGTCGAGGAGACTGCGCGTTTCGGCGGCAATGTCGCGGTGCATGCGACAGCGGAGCCCGGAACCTTGTACGCGGCGCAGGCGGGCGTCGCATCGATTGACCATGCATCGCAACTTAGCGACGAAACCATGCGGATCATGAAGGCGAAGAACATTCCGGCGGTGCCGACATTTGCGATCTTCGAGTATTTCATGAACGCCTCGGAAGCCGGTGCCAAGCGCGAGCGGCCGATGCTCGAATACAAGATCAAGGAATTCAAAAAACAGATTGCCGCCGGCATTCCGTTTGCGGTGGGGTCCGACGTCGGGCCATTTCCCCACGGCACCCAGGCACGCGAATTAGAGCTGATGGTGAAGTTTGGGATGAAGCCCCTGGCAGTGCTGCAGGCCGACATGATCAACGGCGCGCGGTTGCTCGGCTGGGCCGGCCAGATCGGCGAACTCAAGCCCGGCTATCTTGCGGATATCGTCGCGGTACCCGGGTCGCCGCTCGACGATATCACCACGGTCGAACATGTATCCTTCGTGATGAAGGGAGGCGCCGTGGTGAGGATGCCGGCGGCTCGCTAGTCAGGCCATGGGCGCGCGCGGCGTCAAAGCGTTGTTCTTCGACGTGTTCGGCACGCTCGTGGATTGGAGAACGGGAGTCGCGCGCGATGCGCAATCGCTCTTGCAGCCGCGCGGGATTTCGCTGGACTGGCCGGCCTTCGCTGATGCCTGGCGCGCGCAATACCAGCCCGCGATGGAAGAGGTGCGCGGCGGCCACACTCCATACACCAAGCTTGATGTGCTGCATCGGCGGACACTGCTGAAAATCCTTCCGGCATTCGGCCTCGAAGCTCTGAGCGCAGCGGATATGGACCAGCTCACATTGGCATGGCATCGCCTGGATGCGTGGCCGGACGTGCAAGCCGGCCTTTCCCGGCTGCGGCAGCATTTTCTCATCGCTTCGGTCTCCAACGGCAATACCGCCCTGATGAGCGACCTCGCACGGCGCAACAACATACGATGGGATGCGATCTTGGGCGCCGATCATGCGCGCGACTTCAAGCCGAAGCCGGGCGTCTACCTATCCGCAGCCGATGCCTTCAACCTGAGGCCGGACGAGTGCATGATGTGCGCCGCACATGGCAGCGATCTTGACGCTGCTGCGGCCAACGGCTTGCGAACCGCCTATATCGCACGGCCGCAGGAACATCCGGGGTTAAAGCCTCCTCCCGCCACGCCGCCGACCCTATGGACGAAATCGACTTTGGATCTCGCCAGTCAGCTGGAGGCTTAAGGCCGCTCGTTCGCTTGAGACTACGCCGCCGCTTGCGCCTTTCTCTCGATCCGTCCAGCAGTCAAAATGCCTTCCGTATAGCCGTTGGGCTGCTCGCGGCCTTTGAAAATCAAATCGCGGGCAGCTTGGAAGGCAATGTTGCGATCAGGATTCTGCGTCAGCCGTCTGTAAGCCGGATCGGCGGCGTTTTGCTGATCCACCACGGCTGCCATCTTCCTCAACGCCGTATTGACTTGCTCGGCTGAACAGACGCCGTGCAGCAGCCAATTGGCGACATGCTGGCTCGAAATGCGCAAGGTCGCCCGATCCTCCATCAGCGCCACATCGTAGTAATCGGGTACTTTGGAACACCCGATGCCCGAGTCGATCCAGCGCACCACGTACCCAAGGATGCTCTGTGCGTTGTTGTTCAGCTCTTCCTCGATATCCGCGCGCGTCCAGTGCGGCGCCGCGACCAGGGCCGGCGTGAGAATCTCGTCCAGAGATGCCCGCGGCCGTTTGGCAAGACCGGCCTGTACCTGATCGACATTCACCGCATGGTAGTGAAGGGCGTGCAGGGTCGCGGCCGTCGGAGAAGGGACCCACGCCGTATTGGCGCCGGCCAGCGGGTGTGCAATCTTGGTCTTGAACATGTCGGCCATGAGGTCAGGCATAGCCCACATGCCTTTGCCGATCTGTGCATGTCCAGGCAACCCGCAGGCGATGCCGACGTCGACGTTTTGCCGTTCGTAGGCATCCAGCCATTTCGCCTTTTTCAGCTCCGCCTTGCGGGGCACCACTCCAGCCTCCATCGAGGTGTGAATCTCGTCACCGGTACGGTCCAGGAAGCCGGTATTGATGAATGCCACTCGCTGGCGCGCTGCCCGGATGCATTCCATGAGATTGACGCTGGTGCGCCGTTCCTCATCCATGATGCCGATTTTCACCGTGTATCGGGGCAGTCCGAGAAATTCTTCGACGCTGCCGAAAAGCTCGTCGGCGAATCCGACTTCGTCGGGACCGTGCATCTTCGGCTTGACCACATACACGGAGCCTGTGCGCGAGTTGCGGCCCGAATTTGCGCCCCGCAGGTCGTGCATGGCGATGAGCACGGTTACGGCCGCATCGATGAACGTTTCCGGAGTCGGCGCGCCGTTCAATGTAACGATAGTGCTCAGCATGTGGTGGCCGACATTGCGGACCAGCATGAGGCTTCTTCCCGGCAGCACCAGCTCCGCACCGCCAGCAGTCTGGTATTTACGATCGGGATTCAATCGCCGCACGATGGAGCGGCTATTTTTGTCGAGGCGTGCCTCCAGTCCGCCCTTCATCAAGCCCAACCAATTTCGATACACATTGATCTTATCGGCGGCGTCCACTGCCGCAACGGAATCCTCGCAGTCCTGAATGGTCGTGATCGCGGACTCGAGCACGACATCGCTGATTCCCGCCGGATCATCCCGTCCTATGTAATGGCTGCGATCGATGTGCATTTCCACGTGCAGGCCATTGTGAGCCAACAATATCGCGGACGGTTCGCTGCGCGTGCCCTGAAATCCTGCGAACGATGCGGCGTTTTTCAGGCGCACGCTCTTGCCGTTCTGCAATTTGACCTCGAGTCCCGTGTCCGCTGCCGTGTAGGCCGCTGCATCGCGATGCGAACCTGACTCGAGGGCAAAATGCTGGTCGAGAAAATCTCGAGCAAAGGCGATCACCCGTGCGCCGCGACGCGGATTGTAGGCAGCTCCGCGGGGTGCATCGGCCTCAGCTATGACATCCGTGCCGTACAGAGCGTCGTACAGGCTGCCCCAGCGAGCATTGGCCGCGTTCAGCGCGTAGCGTGCATTGCTTACCGGCACCACCAGCTGCGGCCCGGCAATGTGGGCTATTTCTGCATCGACATTCGCGGTACTGACAGAGAAGGGCTCCCGCTCGGCCACCAGATAACCGATTTTGGTCAACAGCGCCTTGTACTCGGAGTGATTGAAACCAGGTCCCGGATGTTGGCGGTGCCAGGCATCAATCTTTGCCTGCATTTCATCGCGCCGGCGCAGCAGTTCAGCGTTGCGCGGCGACAAAGTACGGACCAGGGCCGCAAATCCCGTCCAAAACTCTGTTGCCTGCACTCCGCTGCCGGGAATGGCCTCGCTATTGACGAAATCGTACAGGTCTTTGTCTACCTGGATCTGGTCTACGCTGACGCTCGCTCTCATCGCACGGATTCCTAGGACTGCGGGTAAGCACCCACTGGAGTATCATTCTAAAGCAACTACCCAACGGCGAATGCCGGATCAACACGAACAAGGGCTGATGCGTAGCCCGACGACGCGCGACTGGATGATTTTGGCGACGACAGTGTCGCTCGGGATGGTGCTGCTGATCGCCGTGGCGACGCCCCGGGGAGATCGAGTGGCGCTTGCCCTGCGTGCGACTGCGCGCTGGTCTTTTCTTTGGTTTTGGCTGGCGTCCAGCAGCGGCGCTTTGTTCAGCTTGTGGGGTGAGAGGTTTCGAGCACTGGCGCAGCGCGCCCGGGACTTTGGCCTGGCCTTCGCCTCCGCGCACGCGGTGCACATTGGTCTCGCGATTTTCCTTGTGTACGTTCTGGCCGCGCCATTCCCGCGCTCCAAGCTGATTTTCTTCGGCGTGGGAGCCTTTTGGGTCTATCTGCTTGCGCTCTTGTCGATCAAACGGGTTGCCGCGCTCTTGGACGCTGGAGCCGGGCGTATGCTGCGGATCATCGGCACTGAGTACATCGCATTGGTCTTTATCGCCGACTTTTACCAAGGGCCCCTGCAGGGCGGCGTCATGAATGTGATCATCTACCTGCCGTTTTTGATCATGGCGGTGGCCGGTCCCTTGCTGCGGATAACCGCAATGGTAAAGCGGCGTTCGGCGATTCAAAGAGTTGTTGCTTAGAGTTTTGTCGGCGCGCGAATGAAAAAATGGGGGAATCAATGAGGCAGCGTCTCGTTTTTGCAGCGTGGGTATTCGGGCAAGTGATGTCCTTTACCACCCACGCGGATGACTGGGTCATCGACCATGTGACGCTGATCGACGGCCTGCACGCACCCCAGGCCGACATGACCGTCGCGATTGCGGGCGAGCGAATTGCCGTGGTTAGTCCGACTGCGCTCTCTCATGGGCTGAAAGGACGGCACATCGATGGCAGCGGAAAGTATCTCATTCCCGGCCTCATGGACGTGCACATTCATCTGCGGGGCGGCTTCGATGCCGGCGGAAAGGTGGATGCCGAATTGGGGCCGCCGAATCGCGGCGAGGGGCTCTCGGCGCTCGCCAGTTACCTCTATTCCGGCGTCACCACGGTGTTCGATGCCGGCAATCGGGCTGAGCACATCCTGCCGCTGCGTGCCGACGAACGGGCGGGAAAGATCCTATCGCCCAGAATCTTTGCCACAGGAAATCTAGTGACTTATCCCGGCAGTCACGGCGACAGAATTGCCGTGCGAATCAGCGATTTCGAGAAGGACAAGGCATTGCTGGACAAGCACATTGCCGAGCAGCAGCCCGACATACTCAAGCTCACTCTGGAGGAGGAAGGCTGGGGCTCGCGACCAATGATTCCGCTGCTGCCCGTGGATCTGTTGGAGAAGATCACCCGCTACTACAACCAGCATGGAATCCGCACCACGGTGCATGTGTCCAGCGAGCTGCGTTCGCTCGAGGCAATATACGCGGGCTCCGACACACTGGCGCATCCGGTCATCCAGGCACCGGTGAGCGATTCGTTCGTCAAGCTGATGGGCGCCAAAAAAATTCCATTTGCGAGCACGCTCACCATCGGCGAGAACTATAGCCGGCTTGCCGAGCATCCGGAATATCTCGACCAGCCGCTGTATGTGGCCTCATTGACCGCGGCGGAGCGCGAGCAGCTCAAAACCAAGACCAGGGCCGAGTGGCAGGCACGTCCATGGACATGGTGGATGAAGATCATGACCCCGATTGCCGAAGAGAATGTGCGTAAGATTCATGCAGCCGGCGGCGTCGTGGCATGCGGTACGGATCAAAGCAGCGGCCCGGCAACCCATCGGGAATTGGAATTGCTGGTTGCATCGGGCATATCGCCGCTCGATACGCTGCGGATCGCTACCTACAACAGCGCGGTATTTCTAGGCAAGGCGGATCAACTCGGTTCGGTCGATACGGGCAAGCTGGCCGACCTCGTGCTGCTCGCCAAGGATCCGACGGTTGATATCAACAACGCCAAGTCGATCGTGTTTGTGATGAAGGGTGGACAGCTCATCGATGAGAGTCAGCTGCCGTTGGCGGGCGGCAAGCAAAAGCGGCGCTTCGCCGCGGCGAGATGAATAGTTTCATGGAAGGGAAACAATGGACGTAAACGATCTCAAGCCGTTCGATCCGGACGATATTGATGAGACCCTGACGCGCGTCGTCGTCCACGGCGCGAAAACGCATCTGTTGTTTCCTTATGTCCATGCGGCCGGGGCGGAACCCAAATACCAGTCTATCGGCATCGTGATAGCGGGATCTGTCGCGACCGTAAGCGATTTCCACGAATTGACCGGACGCGTGAAGAAGGCCGGGGAGGGCGCCGCCTGGCGCATCGTCTTCAACACCCCCTGGCTGGTGCTTCCGTCGGCCGATACCCGAGGAGCGGATCGCACGCGACGCAGCTGAGCGGGGCTATTGCCGCATGCATTGCTTACTCGGCGCTGTCGCCGGAAGCTGCAATTTGCGGCCGCACGAGATCTTGCAGCGGGAACTGAGCTGCCAGCAGGCGCGCGCCTACCATGCTGATGTGATCCGCATTGTAGTAAAGGCTGCCCAAAGATTCGGAGTACGCGTGACACACCTTGTCGTCGCAGAGGATATGCGCCGGCCGGAATGCGATCGCACCTGTGCGGCGCGAGAGCTGTTCCAGGAAT
>DASXOY010000073.1:0-10694 GCA_036493935.1 Steroidobacteraceae bacterium
ACTCCTGCCCTGCGCATGTCGGCTTCCACATCCGCCAAGGTGTGTCCGTAGGCGAAGGCCTGCGACTGCGCAAAGCAATTCTGCAAGGCGAGGTTTTGCCCTTCGGTGCCGCCCCAGGACCCGCGCAGGGGGGCAATGAAATCCAGGGCCTCCGTCAAGGTTCCCTGATGCAGCATCTGGAAGAACGAATGCTGCGCATTTGAACCGGGCTCGCCCCAGACAATCGGCGCGGTCGCGAAATCGACATGGATCCCGTCGAGGGAAACCGACTTGCCGTTGCTTTCCATTTCCAACTGCTGCAGGTAGGCCGGCAGGCGCGCGAGGCGCTGATCGTACGGCAGCACCGCAAGTGTGGGCAGATTGAGAAAGGTGCGGTTCCAGACACCGATCAAACCCAACAATAGGGGCAGATTTTTCTCGAACGGCGCGGTAGTGAAGTGCCGATCGATATCGCTCGCGCCTTTGAGGAATTCTTCAAATCGTTCGCTGCCGATGACGATCTCGGCAACGAGACCGATGGCCGACCATACGGAATAGCGCCCGCCGACCCAATCCCACATCGTGAATCGATGATCAGCGGCGATGCCGAACTTGTCCATGGCCGGCCCATTGGTCGATACGGCGACGAAGTGCTTCGCGGACGCCTTCTCGCCCAACGCGCCGACAATCCATGCGCGCGCGGCGTTCGCATTCGCTTGGGTCTCTTGCGTCACGAAGGTCTTCGAGCACACGATCACGAGCGTCTCCGCCGGATCGATGGTGCGCTGCAGATCTTCCAACTGTGTACGGTCCACATTCGATACGAAGTGCGGCGTGATGTCACCGCTCCACTCATGCCGTAAGGCATCGCATACCAAAAACGGTCCCAAATCAGAACCGCCGATGCCGACATTCACCACATGCCGGAATTTCTTACCGGTGGCACCGAGCTTGTTGCCGCTGCGCACCGCTTCTGTGAACGCAATGAGTTGTTTACGGCAGGCTCTAACCTCCGCCTGTATTTGAGGACCACCGGCAAAATCTGATCGCAGCGCCGTGTGGAGCACCGCCCGCTTCTCGGTGGAATTGATCAGGTCGCCGCGAAACATCGCCGCGATGCGCCCCGGAACATCGACCGCCCTCGCAAGATCGAACAGCAAAGCCAAGGTCTGGTGCGTGATGCGTTGGCGAGATAGGTCGAGCAGCCAGCCGTCGAATTCGACCTGGAAGTTTTGCCAACGCTTGGGATCGCTCGCCGCCAAGTCGCGCAATTGCGCTTTGGAAAGATCCTTGGCGTGCGCGGCAACCGCAGCCCAAGCGCTAAGAGACGAGTTCAATTGGCTCATGTCGGCATCAGCTCACGCAGGTTGCGGGTGATAATACGCAAGATACCACTCGACGAACTGCTTCACACCCCGCTCGAGATCCGTGGACGGACGGTATCCCACATCCTGCGCTAAGGCTTCGACATCGGCCCAAGTATCGGGAACGTCGCCCAATTGCAACGGCAACAGATTCTTGCGCGCTTTTTTTCCAAGGCATTGCTCGAGCACTTCGATATATCGCCGCAACGAAACGGGATGATGATTGCCGATGTTGTACAGCCGGAAGGGCGCGCTGCTGGTGCCGGGATCAGGACGATCGGACTCCCAATTCGGATCCGGCGTCGGCACATGATCCACGGCAGCCGCCACGCCTTTGACGATGTCGTCCACGTAAGTGAAATCGCGTTGATGGTTGCCATTGTTGAATACGTCGATCGGTAGATCGGAGAGAATGTTCTTGGTGAAGAGGAACAGCGCCATATCCGGCCGCCCCCACGGGCCATAGACCGTAAAGAACCGCAGTCCGGTCGTGGGCAGCCCGTACAGCGATGAATAGCTGTGCGCCATTAATTCATTCGATCGCTTGGTGGCAGCGTACAGGGTGATGGGGTGATCGACCCCGTGCTTCTCTGAGAAAGGCATCTGGGTGTTGGCGCCATACACGGAGCTGGTCGATGCATACACCAAATGTTCGACCTTGTTGTGGCGGCACCCTTCAAGAACTTGTAGAAATCCAACGATGTTGCTTTGCACGTAAACATTCGGGTTTTCGACGGAATAGCGCACTCCGGCCTGCGCGCCTAAATGCACTACCCGCTGGAACTTTTCAGCACGGAACAGCGCTTCCATCTTGGCGCGGTCCGCCAGGTCCGCCCTCACGAATCGAAAATGCGGATAGTCCTTCAAGATTGCGAGGCGCGCCTGCTTAAGCGTGGGATCGTAGTACTCGTTGAGATTGTCGAGCCCAACCACCTCGTCGCCGCGCTCCAGCAACAGCCGCGAAGTATGGAAGCCAATAAAACCGGCAGCACCGGTCACGAGCAGTTTCACAGCCGTCGCCACACCGTCTGGCCCGAGGACGTCTTATCGAGCAGCGCGAGGATGTGCTCGTGTGCCGCGTTTTCTTCGTCGTTGGCTGCAACCACGACGATACGGATATCCGACATGCTTCGCGTCGACGAGGATTCGCGCGCGCGGCTGCGGATGGTCTCGGACTCCGCGCTCAAGATAAGGCTGCCCTGGCCGCCCGTCATGGCCAGATACACTTCGGCCAGAATGCGTGCGTCCAGCAAGGCGCCGTGATACTCGCGATGTGAATTGTCGACCGAGTAGCGCTTGCACAGCGCATCCAAGCTGTTGCGCTGCCCGGGATGCATTTGCCGCGCAAGTGCGAGGGTATCGAGAACGCGGCACAGATCCGCCACTCGGTGCTCAGCTTCGATGCGCTTGAGTTCCGCGTTTAAGAAGGCCACATCGAAAGGCGCGTTGTGAATGATCAATTCCGCGTCGCGGATGAATTCCAGGAATTCGAGATGAACCTGCGAGAAGGTCGGTTCACTGGCCAGTCGCTCGCTGGTCAAGCCGTGGACCTGAACCGCACCCTCTTCGATGTCGCGTTCGGGATTCAAATACTGGTGGAAGGACTTCCCCGTCAGACGCCGGTTGAAGAGCTCGACGCAGCCGATCTCGATGATGCGGTGATCCTGCTCAACTTCCAGACCTGTGGTTTCGGTATCGAGAACGACTTGCCGCATCTTATGGACTACCGCTCACCCAACAGACGATCGATGGCGATGTTCGCCAGCTGATCAACGTACTCATTGCCTTCATGTCCCGAATGCCCTTTGACCCAATTCCACTGGATATCCTGATTCGCCGCTGCCGCATCCAGCAACTGCCACAGGTCTTGATTCTTGACCGGCTCGCGCGCCGCAGTGCGCCAACCTCGCGCCTTCCAGTTCGGCAACCATTCGGTGATGCCCTGCAGAACATACTTCGAATCGGTATATAGCTTCACGGTACAGCGCCTCTTCAAGGCACCCAAGCCCTCGATCGCAGCGGTGAGTTCCATGCGATTATTGGTGGTTGCCGCCTCCGCGCCCGAAACTTCCTTGCGTTCCCCGCCGGCGACCAAGAGTGCCGCCCAGCCGCCAGGACCCGGATTGCCGCGGCACGCGCCGTCGGTGAAAATTTCGACCTCTTTCATGGCCCCACTTTATTGGTGGGTTCCGCCGCACCGACCAGAACCCGCTGACGCACGCGCCGCCGTGGGCGCACCAAAGTCAGGGTCGATACTCGCTTGCGAGCCTTGAGCAGATACGCGCCGGCCGTCAGAGCCCGCCTCGGCTGCACGTCGGCCGCGCCGCCGGTAAGCGGCAGGAACCCCAAATAGCCATGCACGCTGTCCACGTCAAAACCCAACAGCGCCACCCAGTCTCGCAATCGCCGCTCCGACAACATGCGCTGGGTGTGCGGCGGAAATGCCGGCCGGCCGAAATAGCGGCCGAACGTTCGGCGCGCGCCCCACCCGCTAAACGGGTTGAACCCGCAAATCATCAGGCACCCCTCCCCGGTCAGCACGCGTTCCGCTTCGCGCAGCACCGCATACGGGTCTTCCACCAGCTCGAGCGTGTGCGGCAACAGAATCGCATCGATGGAATCCGAGCGGAACGGCAGCGTGTCGAGCGGCGCGCAGAGAGTCACACCGGGTTTGAGTTCGGGCGCCAGGAGCGTCGTGTGCTGGGTGCGCGCGCCGCTCAGCAGGTGGCGCTCAGGACCCCAAGCACCCACCTGCAGAAGCTCGAAACCAAAAACCGTATCGAGGGCCAACGTCGCCAGCACCGCTTCTTCACGCAGTACGCGGGCTCCCAAAGGACCCTCGAACCAGTCGCCCACCGTGCCGTCAGCAATCGATTCCAATCCGGACTCCATCTTTGAAAACACTAGCGAAGTTCTAATGTTACAGGTTAAATACGCCGCAAAATGTCAATCCACGCAACGCCTCTCAACGTGTGCCCGGTGCGGGCCCTCTCCGACAACTATATCTGGCTTATCGAGTCCCCGAACCTTCCAGCTCAGGTGGTCGCCGTCGATCCGGGCGAAGCACATCCGGTCCTTGAAGAGATCAAGCGTCGGAACCTCAAGCTCGCCGCCATTTTACTGACCCACCACCATCCGGATCATATCGGGGGCGTGCCCGAGCTGCTGCGTCTCGGGCAAGTGCCGGTCATCGGCCCCGACGATAAGCGCATCGGCACAAAAACCCGGACCGTCCTCGAAGGAGAGCGCGTCGAGTTGCCAGAGTTGGGACTTGGATTCAAGACTTTGACAGTCCCTGGGCATACCGTGAGTCACATCGCATTTTGGGGCCATAACGCGCTTTTTTGCGGAGACACCCTTTTCAGCGCGGGTTGTGGCCGGATGTTTGAAGGTAATCCTGAGCAGATGAATGCATCGTTGAACCGGCTGCGGGCACTGCCCCCCGAGACCCAAGTCTTCTGCGGTCACGAGTACACGGCCGCCAATTTGCGTTTTGCCCTGACGGTCGAGCCGGGCAATGCGGCGGCGCTCGAATATCAGGAACGCGTGAGCCGGATGCGCGCGACCGGCGCTCCCAGCCTGCCTTCGACGTTGAGCCTGGAAATCAAAGTCAATCCCTTTTTGCGCTGCGACAATCTGAACGTGCGCTCGGCGGCCGAGTCACACGCAGGTAAGTCTCTGGCCCAACCCTTCGAGGTATTCGCCGTCCTGCGAGCCTGGAAGGATCAATTCCGTTAAGCGAACGCATGGCACTCCTCACGCGACTGAGATCTTTAGGCGGCTTAGCGTTGTTGCTGAGCGCCTGCGCGCATCAGCCGGCCGCGCCACCGCCGCGCGAGCCGGTGGTCATTCCCGCGCCTCCCGCGGCCGAGGTGCCCATCACGCCCGCCGATACCGGGTCGGTCGCGGCGCCCAGCATCACCATGCCGCGCGAATGGCAGCACCACAACGGCGAGGACTACGACGACCTGTTCGACCGCATGCGCGCCGGCTTTGCCTTCGATGAGGTGCAGGAGCCGGCGATCGACGTGCAGCTCGCCTGGTTCGAGCACAACCCGGACTATCTGGAGCGGGTGTTCCAGCGCGGTCAGCGCTACCTTTACCACATCATCACCGAGGTGGAAGCGCGCGGCATGCCGCTGGAATTCGCGCTCTTGCCCGTGGTCGAGAGCGCCTTCGAGCCGTTTGCCTATTCGCGCAGCCGCGCGGCGGGGTTGTGGCAATTCATCCCGGACACCGGCGCACGCTTTGGGCTCAAGCGCGATTGGTGGTACGACGGCCGGCGCGACGTGGTCGAATCGACGCGCGCGGCGCTCGACTACTTGCAGGCGCTGCACGATCAATTCGACGGCGACTGGCTCTTGGCGATCGCCGCGTACAACGTCGGCGAAAACAGCGTGCAACGCGAGCTGGATTTCAATCGCGCCAACGGTAAGCCGGCTGATTTCTGGCATTTGCGGCTGCCCGCCGAAACACGCGCCTACGTGCCGAAGCTGTTGGCTCTGAAGCGCATCATGGCAGAGCCCGAGCGCTATGGGCTCGAATTCGCCGTGATCCCCAATGAACCTTATTTCGCTGTCATCGATACCGACTCGCAAATTGACTTGAAGATTGCCGCGCAATTGGCCGGCACCAGCTACGATGAATTGGTTGCGCTCAATCCGGGATACAACCGCTGGGCGACCGATCCAGATGGTCCACAGCGCATGCTGGTGCCGATCGACAATGCCGATGCCTTCGATTCCGCGTTGAAGACCCTGGGACCGGACGACCGCGTTCGCTTCACCAGCCACGAAGTGACGCGCAAGGAAAGCTTGGCGATGATCGCCAAGCAGTACGGGACTTCGGTCGCCGTCATCACGAAGATCAACGATCTGAAGGGTGGCAAGGTTACCGCCGGCGAGACCTTGAAGATCCCGGAAATCAGCGGCGAGCTGCCTGACAAAGTCTTGCTGGCCGCCGCCCGCGTCGACCGGCCGGAAACGGATGTCCGCGGCCGCCGTCAGCGTCAAATCGTCTATCGCGTGCGCGGCGGTGAGACCTTGGTCTCGATCGCGCGCCGTCACGGCATGCCGGTGAGCACCCTGGCCCGTTTGAACAACATGGGTGCCCAGGACACGTTGGTCAAGGGGCAGCGCTTGGTCATCAAGGCGAGCGCCCGCCGCTTTCGGGATGAGGGCGTACACTCGGGACGCCGCTTGCTCTACACGGTGCGAAGCGGCGACACTGTCTATAGCATTTCGCGCCAGTTTCAAGTGTCGGTCACTAAGTTGAAGAGCTGGAACGGATTGAACGAGCATCACCAGATCAAGGCTGGGCAGCGTCTCGTCATGTACGTTGATCCGAGCCGGCAACAGGGGTAGAAAAAAAATTATGGGTTTCCTGAGCGGCAAACGAGCATTGATCGTGGGCCTCGCCACCGATCGTTCCATTGCCTGGGGCATCGCCCAGTCGATGCATCGCGAGGGCGCCGAGCTCGCCTTTGCGCATATCGAACGCATGACGGATCGCGTGGTGCCGCTGGCCAAGCAATTGGGATCGGACATCACGTTTGCGATGGACGTGGCCGGTGACGCCGACATCGACAAAGGCTTCAGCTACTTAAAGACACGCTGGCCTGCGTTCGATATCTTGGTGCACGCCGTGGCCTTCGCCTCGCGCGAAGCGCTGACCGGCGATTTTATCAGCGCGACCTCGCGTGAAGCCTTCCAGGTAGCGCACGACATTTCGAGCTATAGCCTGACCGCCTTGGCGCGCGCCTCGCAGCCCTTCATGCAAGGGCGCGCCGGATCCATCGTCGCGTTGAGCTACTTGGGCGCCGTGCGCTCCATTCCCAGCTACAACGTGATGGGATTGGCCAAGGCGAGTCTTGAAGCCAACGTGCGCTTTCTCGCTGCGGATTTAGGGCCTCAGGGCGTGCGGGTCAACGCCATTTCGGCCGGTCCCATCAAAACGCTTTCTGCGGCGGGTATCCCGGGACTGCGCAAGATGCTCAGCCACGTGGCTGCAACGGCCCCGATCAGGCGCAACGTCACCATCGACGATGTGGGCAATGCGGCAGCGTTTCTGTGTTCGGATTTGGCGGCCGGCATCAGCGGCGAGGTGCTCTACGTCGATGGGGGCTTTCACACGGTCGGCATGAGTTTTCCATCAGATGGCGATGGGGGGTGAAACTTGTCAACCATGGGCGGGATCTAACGTTTTGGTTAAGTTGTGAAATCTTAAGGGGTATCGCATGTTAATTCCGAGAATCATTCGCACAGTGGTCGCTGCTTGCACGGCGCTCGGCTTAAGCGCATGCAATACAGTGGCCGTCCGCACCGACTACGCCCGCGATATGTCGGCCTCCATTTGCCATACCTATGCCTTCGCCATGGAGCATGTGGCCAACGCGGACCAGCCCGCCGCCTATGCCAATCCGCTGAACGCAGAACGCCTGCGGACATCCATCCAGACCAATATGGCGGCCCGCGGCATTCAGCTGGTTGATCGCGCCTCGGCCGATTGTGTGGTCGGCTACGCCATGGGCTCGCGCCAGGTGTTCGACGGCTATTACGGCGGCTACTACGGCGCCGGCTGGGGCTTCGGCGGCTTCCGGCGCGGCTTTGGGTTCCGCGGCGGCTTTGCCTATGACGGCCCGTGGGTCGACAACGAAACGCGCATTGCGGTCGACCTGTTCGAGGCTAAGACGCACAAGCCGATCTGGCATGCCAGCGCCAGCCAAAATGTGTATGAGCTGTCCGGTCCCGAAGCGGTGCAGAAGATCGATATGGCGACGGCCGCGATCTTCGCCAAGTTTCCCGTCGGCACCCCGCCGAGCCCTGGCGCTAAAACTTAGACCCTTGGGCGCGGCGGCGTGGGCTTGACGGCGGCCCTTTGCACGAAAAAGTAGTACAGGGCTGCTAAGAGCACCGCGGCGCCCAGCACCAAGGCAAAGAAGCGGTGCAGCGAGCCTGCCAGCAGCTCCGGGTGGCGGCCGATGGTTTTTCCAAGCCACGCCAGCACCGAGCACCACAGCAACGATCCGGCTGCAGTCGCCACCGCATACCAGCGGAAATCCATGCGCAGAATGCCGACTGGGATGCCGATCAAGTGGCGAATGACGGGCAGCAAGCGTGAGAAGAAGACGCCCGCAGACCCATAGCGCGCGGCCCAGCGTTCTGCGAGTTCGACTTTTGAGCTGGAGATCCCGACATAGCGGCCGACGGACAACACCAGCGGCCGTCCCAACCAGCGGGCCCCCCAATACATGAAAGCCGCACCCACCCAAGAGCCCGCCGCGCCGGCGAGAACAATGCCCGCGAGCGACATCTGGCCTTGAGTGTGAGCCAGATAGGCGGCCGGCGGAATGATTACCTCGCTCGGAATCGGCACGAAAGTGCTTTCGAGCGCCATCAGCCCAGCGATGAGCCAGTAGCTGCCTTGGGATAGAACCGACAGATACCAGTCGGAAAACTGGTGCAGTAGTCCGGCCAACTAGTCGATTGCCTTGGGATTCAGCGTGACCTTGGCATCGGCACGCGCGCCGGCGGCATAGCTCTGCGCTTCGCTTGAAGCGATTTGCGCCGCGTATTGTCTTCGCATGTCAGTATCTTTGGTGGCCGCCGCGCTCGGGTCCTCACGTACGGCGCTGAACGATAGTACCGCCGCATCGCCGTCAGACAGGCTCACGTTTTCATAAATGGCTTTTTGCGTAGGTTTGGGCGCTCTGAACGCGCTGACCCGAACCTCCATGGGCACGTCCTGCTCGGAGCGGGAAACAAACTTCGGTGCCTGCGCCGCTGCCCCCAAGCTCTTTGCAACGGCATCCCAGGATTCGCCGGCATTTAAGCGTTTGACGGCATCGGCTGCGGCCGCCGAAGCCAACTCCACGCCGCGCTGCTTCTTCCACGCCGCGATTACCTCGGTGCGCACCGCCTCGAGCGGCTTTTGCTGCGGCACTTTGTGATCCGTGGCGCGCAGTACCACACCGCGGCCTTTTTCGACTTCGACGATCGGGCTTAGCCGCCCCTCGAGCACGTCCTGGCTGAATGCCGCATCGATCACCGCCGGCACCTTGCCCAGCGCCCCGCCGCCGTCGCCGCGGCTGAAATTGGGGATTTCTTGCACCGTCAATCCCGCTTTCTTTGCCACCACATCGATATCGGTCGTATTTTGGAGCGCCGCATCGGCCAGGCTGTCCTGCGCATTGTTGAACAGCCGCTCGGCCTCATTGCGCTTAAATTCAGTTTCCAACTCGGCCTTGGACTGCTCGAAAGTCTTTTCCGCCGGTGGTTGAATCCCATCGAGCTTGAGTATGTGATACCCGAACTGGGTCTTCACCGGTCCACGGATCTCACCGACTTTCATGCTGAAGGCTGCATCGGCGAAGGGACCGACATACACCTTGCGCTCCGCCCAGCCCAGATCGCCCCCTTGCGCAGCGGAACCGGGATCCTGCGAATATTCCTTGGCGAGCTTCGCGAAATCCTCTCCCGCTTGGGCGCGCTTGAAAATACCCTCTGCCTTCGCCTTAACTGCGGCGTCGTCCTTCGGATCGTTCACCGGCAGCAAGATGTGGCTCACCCGGCGCTGTTCGGCTTGCATGAAGCGCTCCGGGGTCTTGGCTTTCTGCTCATCATAAAAAGTCTTGAGCTGCGCATCATCGACGCTCACTTTGGAGGCGAGCTGCGCTAGGCTGAGCTCCGCGTAGCGCAAGTTGACCGTTTCCGGCGTCATGTAGTCGGATTTATGCGCATCGTAATACGCTTTGATTGCCGCATCGTCCGGAGTCGCGCTGGCGGCATACTTCGCCGCAGAGACGGTCAGCCAGGCCAGCTCGCGCTGCTGCCGGGTGAGCGCGCGAAATTCTTTCAATTCCGTCGGAGTTGCAAAGCTCGACGCGTTGAGCGCGGTATCGAGCTGCCGCAGCTTCGCATCGCGCCGGAACAGTTCTTCGATTTCTCCGGGCGAGCGCCCTTGCGCCTTCAACACCCCCAGCGCGTGCGCATAGTCGAACTTGCCGTCCGTTTGCAGCGCGGGAACTTTGGCCATCTCGGCCAGCAGCTCCGAATCGCTGACCCGATATCCAAGATCATCGGCGCGCGTCACCAGCGCTTCGCTATTGACATATTCGTCGAGCACCCGCCGCTTGATTTCGTTGCGCATGGCATCGTCGAGCGGTGCATTGCTCTGACGTTCCATTTGCGCCAGCTGCTGCTGGTAGGTCTGACGCACTTCGTTCGAGGAGATTTCGGTGCCGTTGACCTTGGCGGCGTAGGTGGGTGCGCTTAAGGTCCAGTTGATGCCCCAAAAAACGAACACCAGGCCGATGGCGCCCAGCACCACACCGGCCACCCAACCCTTCAGCTT
>DASXOY010000074.1:0-94840 GCA_036493935.1 Steroidobacteraceae bacterium
GCCGTCATCCCATTCGTTCCAACCGCTGGTTGCTTGTTGTGTATGATTCCAGCGCCAACAGAATAACAAAGGATGCGATGCGTTGATATTTCGCTGTAGCGGAAAGAGCGGTTTCTCCGCGGAGGTCTCCGGCCATCCGCAACATGTCGAGGCGAGAAAACTGGAACGGGAGGTTGAAGTCCGATTCACGGATGTGCCCTGCATCGTGCGGACCCCTGAAGGGGCGGTACACGCGCACCCGGGCGATGCGATCCTGACCGGCAACGGCGGGCATCACTGGCGTGTCTCGCACGCAAAATTCCTGCACAAATACCGACCCATACCGCCCACAGCCGCCGGGCAGCCCGGCCACTACCGGAGTCTGCCGTACCATATTCTCGCACTGCAGCTGGACGAGCCCTTCGAGGTACTCTTGGCGGACGACGTCTCGCAGCTTAGCGGCCACCCCGGGGACTGGCTGGTCGATTACGGAGATGGCAGTCTGGGTATCGTTGCCCACGACATTTTTGCAACCACCTACGAGATTTTGAGCTAGGCATGGCGCTGCATCAGGCAATTCAACGGATACTGTTGGTCGGCATGCGGCTGAACATTCCGCCGCCCCCGCCTCCGGCCAGCCCACCCGAGCGGCTGCTGCCGCTCATCGAGGCTCTCGCGCCGGCCCACCTTATGTTCGATGCACGTGCGGTGCACTATGGCCACCGCTATCGCAGCGGTTTCTGGGCTATCTATCTCTTGAGCGCGATTGCCGTGCTCTTTGCTGTGCTGCCGCTGGCGCTCGGCTGGGACGACCGGCGGCATTTGCTGCACCCCACCTTGGGATTGTGGGCGCTGGCCGAGGTACTCGTCATCGGCACGGTCAGCATGACTTATTGGATGGGTCATCGGCGAGATTGGCAGGGGCAGTGGCTGCGAGCTCGAACCGCGGCCGAATTGATATGGTACCTGCCGCTGGTGGCTCCTCTCATCGACTTCACTCAGCGCGAACCTTCCGCGAACTGGTACATGCGCGTGTTCGACCCGGGCAATCACCTGCGCAGCGGCGACGAATTAGAGGCCATCTGCGCCAAAAACGAGTCGTTGGCTCGTTCGCTGCTCGATGCGGCGTGGTCAGATCCTGCGTTCGTTTCCAAGTACGCGATCTGGACCACGGGCATTCTCGAGGCGCAGGCGCACTATCACCACCGAGTCGCTATTAAGCAGCATGCGCTGCTGCACCGGGTACATTCCGTCAATATTGGGCTGTTCGGACTGACCGCGCTGGGCGCGCTCACGCACCTGGCGGTTCACACCGTCTGGCTGTCGGTGCTGACCACGTTTTTCCCGGCGCTGGGCGCCTCGCTGCACGGCGCCCTCGCCCAGTCCGAGGCCTATCGGCTCGGCTCCACCTCGGAACGCTTATGGGGAGAGTTGCAGCGCGCCATCGGTTCGATTCGTGCGACGCTGGACCCCCACGGCACGGCGCCGGACGCCGCGCCCGTCAAGGAATCGGTCATGGCGGCCATTGAGTTGATTCTGGAGGAGCATCAAGATTGGCATATGCTGGTGCGTCCGCATCATCTGCCTTTGGCCTGAAAGAGTAATATTGCGCTGATAAAATTCATGGCTCATAAAAATCATGGGGAGTACCGCAATGAGCTTCAGACTACTTCGAATGGCGCCGATGGCCCTTGCCGCCAGCTTTGTTGTCGGCGGTATCGGGACAGCCCAGGCAGATGACGTCAAGGTAAAGCTGAGCGGCGATCAAGAAGTGCCGGCAGTCACCAGCGCCGCCACCGGCGCGGGCACCATCGTCATCAAGAGCGACAAATCGGTGAGCGGCAGCATCAAGACCGTGGGGATCGAAGGAACCGTCGCGCACATCCATTTGGCGGAACCCGGCAAGAACGGACCGCCCATCATCACGTTGACCAAGAGCGCGGAGAACACCTGGTCCGTGCCCGAGGGCGCCAAGCTGACCGACGAGCAGTACAAGGCATTCAAAGACGGAAATCTCTACGTCAACGTGCACAGCGCGGAGCACAAAGGCGGCGAGATCCGTACGCAGCTCAAGCCGTAGTTAGCCTTAGGGAGCGGGATTCGATAATGCGTACCTGCGCCATGCTGTGCGTTGCGGTGCTTGCGCTCGGCTCCGGCGCGGCGGCCGCACAGACGAGCGCACAGCTGCGGGCGTACCAAAACTTTGAGAATGCCAAGGCCTCCGGCAAGACGGCGGACGCCCTCAGCTTTGGCAAGGAAGCGGTCACGCTCACCGAGAGCGCGGGCGATAAGCAAGAGCTGATCGAGCTGCTGCGCAACGTCGGAGACTTCGCCGCGCAGGCCGGCAGCGACGATGTGGCGCTCGCGTACTACTTAAGGGCATTGCATCTACAGGAATCGGCGCTCGGCCCCAATCATCCGGACCTCGTCCCGATATTGTCCGCACTGGCGGAGCTTTCGGTAAAGGACAAGCGATATTCGGACGCAGAGTCGCTGCTGACGCGCATAGTGAGCATTCAACAGGCGGCGTTCGGCGATCACCACGCAAATACACTGGCGAGCCTCGAGAGACTCCGCGCCCTGTACCGGATCACGGACAATATTCAGGGCATCACGCGCCTGGATGCCCAACTGCAGGCTCCGCCTGCTCCCAATCGCGGCTCACTGCCCCGCCCCGGAGAAATTGCCAAGGAACGGCGCTACAAGCAGAACGAGCAGGGATTTGCGACAGTCAGGGTTTTTTACGGCACCAACCGCGCGCGCACCGGAAACGCAGCGCCGGCGCAGTTCTACGGCAAGGCGCGAGGCGAGCTGGAATACGGATACCTTGACGTGACGATCCCGCGGGCCCACCAGGAAGCGCAGCTGGAAACCGAACCGCGCTGGGTCGAATACACCTTCGGGTCCGATCCGGCCGCCCTACGCGCTCAGTACGTCTTGCTCGATAAAATCACACCGCTCGAGACGAGCGAATTCGTGCGCGCCCTGCACCAGCAAATCAGCGAATCGCGCTTCAAGGACGTCTTCATATTCGTGCACGGATTCAACAACACCTTTGAAGATGCCGCGCGGCGTGCAGCGCAGATGGCCTACGACTTGGATTTCGACGGCACGCCGATGCTGTACAGCTGGCCCTCGCAAGGAAGCGCGACCGCGTACGCCATCGATGAGGCCGCCGTCGGCATCAGCGGACGGCGCTTGGCCGACTTTATGGAAACCGTCGTGGCCCGATCTGGCGCGCAGCGAATTCACCTCATCGCCCACAGCATGGGAAATCGGGCATTGATCGAAGCGCTGCAGACATATCTTGCCAAGCGCGCGCCTGACAACCGCCGGCATATCTTCGGGCAGATCGTCTTCACCGCGCCGGATGTGGATCGGGACTATTTTACCGACGCGATTCAATCTCTCACCGGTGCCGCCGAGCGCATCACGCTGTACGCATCCGACAACGACTATGCGCTGCGCAGCTCGCAATTTCTCCATGGTGCGCCGCGCGCCGGAACTGCGGGCGATGTCATCGTCAAACTGGCCGGCGTCGATTCCATCGACATGTCCTCGGTGCCGGCTGATGCACTCGGGCACTCCTACTTCGCCGCCAATGCGGGCGCCATATTCGATATTTTTCGGCTGCTTTGGCGCGGCGACCCGCCGCCGCAGCGTTGCGGCATGAGCAATCGCAAGACAACGGGCACGTTCGCGGTTTGGTGGTTCAACGCCGACGCCTGCAAAGGCGCGGATATGCTCGAGGCCGGCGTCATGCTGAAACGCTTTGGCGATTTGGCGAAGCAACATGTCATGAACAATATCGCCGCTCTCACGGATCCTTCACAACAACACGAATGGAACCTGGTATTGGCGCGGCTCGACACCCTGCTGCCCGTATCGGCCCCGCCAAAAGGCAGTGCACCCAAATGACTCGATCCAAAGGATTGCTGGCTATTGCGCTATGCGCGTCGTTGCTGCAGCAGCCTGCCTTCGCGGCCAAGGACAAAGACAAGGACAACGTCAGTGTCCGTGCCTACGTGAACGACACCTGCATTATCGCGGATGAGCCGTTCTTTCTGCCGGCCGCGCCCCCCAAGGACGGAGAAAACCAGGCAACGGCCAAATTTCTGCCGCTGCTCGGCCTCGTGGTCGGCAAGCTGGCGGAGCTTTTCATCAATCATGAAATTCAGTCATCAGCCAATCGCTACAAAGCCGGCGTGGCACGCAAGGACACGCGTTATGCAGTAACCAAGGAAATGAATCTGTATCGCGCCGATTTCGAGCCGGCTCCGGCGCTCGAGATCAACGCCAAGCTGGGATGCATGACCCTGGTGGCAGCCAATTTCAAGCCGGACGCCGCCGACTGCACCGCCGCCTACGTGCCCAAGGAGCTCTCCAAGGACAGCGTTGGTCTGCCGCAATCCGAGTGGAAGACATCGAGATCCGACGATTCTATCGAGAACCAGCTGCGTCGAGCCAACATCTGCATCGATGGCAAGGTTCGTGCCGAGTACGAAGCGCGCTTCGAGTTCTCGGCCGACGGCACCGCTTACCGGCTGAAAGATGCGGGGTACCGGGTCGATGCTCTCTTGACCACCGACAAGCCGGGCGCCACGCGGACCACGCTTTATACGCTGAAAATCTCGAACCCCAGCACCACCGATCAGCAGGAGGTGCTGTCGAGCGCCTGGGTCAACATCGGCCCGGTCAAAGCAGGGTCGCGATCGCGCGGCTCGGGCGGCGATGCCGCTCCTTGGCTGCGCGTACCGCCGTTGACGGCCGAAGCACGGCGCAATTTCGATCAGAAAACCGCGATTCATCAGCAAGTGACGGGAGAGATCGAAGCGCTGCAACGAGCGCTGGTCCGCAATCAGCGTCTGCTGGCGGGATTGGATCAACGCATTTCCAAGGCCACTCCCGACTTGTTGGAAGGGCTCAAGCAGGAACGGACCCGCGTTGCGGTACAAAATCAGGCTCAGTCCGCAGAACTGGATGCTCGGCGCGCGGAATACCAAGACCTGCCACGGAGTCCATTGGAGTTCATGCCCGTCACGATCGAGGTAGCGGTCACCGAAACGGAGTCCGAGAAGAAAGCGCAGGTGGCATTGGCGGAACTCGTCGGCAGCAACAGCGGCCTCGTGGCATCGGCGGTGGGCAATGCCGCGACCGGGCTCATTTCCAAGGCCGCGAACGTGAACGACCTCAAGATCGAGCCGGACTCGGCCGATGCGGCGGCAGCTCTGGAGCGCACGCGCGCCGGCTACTACGACGCCTTGGTTGCGGCGCACTCCCCTGCGTCCGCATCGGCGCAGCGGGATCTTGAGCGCAATCTGGCGCTGGAGAGGGATAAATACAACGAAGCCAGACGCTTGGCTGGACTGGAGCAAATCAAATGACGCGAAAAATATCCGCGGCGATTCTTGCGTACGCCTTTGCGGGCGTCTGGGCCGCGTCGGCTTGGGCAGGACCGCCGGCCGACCAAGAACAAACCGCGGTCCTATCGAAAGATCAGATTCAACAGGCACTGCAGGCGCCGGTCACGCGCAGCTTCTCACCGCGCGGCTTGGCGCGGCGTCAGTCCGGCGAGTCAGGCCAATCGGTGAACCTGAATATTCCTTTCGAGCACAATTCCAGCGCCTTGATGCCGCAGGCCGCCGCTCAGCTCAAGGAACTGGGGCTGGCATTGACTACCGGCTCCCTGAACAAAGACAAATTCCTGGTGGCTGGACACACCGACGCAAAGGGCAGCGCCCAATACAACAAGCAGCTCTCGCTGCGGCGTGCCGAATCGGTGAAGCGATTCCTGGTCGCCAAAGGCATGGACGCCGGCCGATTGACCACTGTCGGCTACGGATCCGAGAAATTACTGGCGCCGGAGCGGCCAGAGGACGCCAGCAATCGCCGCGTCGAAATCCGCGACCTCGGTTCGGCAAACTGAGACACCTCAACGCAGCACTGGTCGACCGCGCCAGCGAACCCTATCGGGGCGCCGGACTGTTCGCCTACAAGTTTGCACGCGGCAAGCTGCGCGGCGATCCCGTGTTCCGGGCGTTGTTGGAGCGCGGGCTTTTGCTGGGGCGTGCCCGCATCCTCGACCTAGGCTGCGGTCAGGGACTGCTGGCGGCTTGGCTCAACGCCGCCCTGCGCTGCTACGAAAGCGGCAGCTGGCCGCAAGGATGGCCGCCGGCGCCGATGCCGACATCCACTCGCGGAATCGAATTGATGAGCCGCGACGTGGAACGCGCGCGAAGGGCCCTTGGAGCCAAATGCGAGGTATTGCAGGGCGATATTCGAGATACGGAATTCGGCATCAGCGATGCCGTCGTCATATTGGATGTCTTGCACTACATCACCGAGGATGAACAACTTCAGGTGCTCAAGCGGGTGCGCGCCGCATTGCCGGCACGCGGCTTGCTGCTGCTTCGCATCGGCGATGCCGACGGCGGCCTGCGCTTTCGCTACAGCCAATGGGTCGACAGGTTGGTGCTGATGTTCCGCGGTCATGCGTCCGCGGCGACACACTGCCGGAGCGCTGCACAGTGGCGCCAATTATTGGGCGAGTGCGGCTTCGAAGTTCAGGCCACGCCGATGAGCCAGGGCACACGCTTCGCCAATGTTCTCTTGATCGGCTACGCGCAATGAGCGTTCAGGCTTAGCGCCCCGGCTGGAAGACCACGAGGCTCGTGACGCCGTCGTCGCCCGTCACGGATGTCAGATGTCCGTCGCGCGAGAAGTTGAGTTGGTATTCCCCATGAGAGGATCTCCACATTCTCCATTGCGGCGCATCAAGCGAAAGATTCTCACTGGTCAGCGGGTAACCGACTGCAACGATCACCTGCTCCCGGCTCATGCCGATCATGACCTTTCCCTGGCGAATTGCCTCTTGAACGGCCGAGGGATACGAGGAAATGCGTCCCCGAGGATCTTCCTTGACGACGATCTTGTTAACCCAGGCATCCAGGGACTCCTGGTCGCGGCCGTAGTCATGGCCTAAGCGCATCGGTTTGCCATCGACCTTTACTGCAGCCCGCTGGCGCCCGTAGTTCAACACTTCGATCGGTGTACCCGCGGGAATCATCGGCAATTCCGAATAGTTTCCGTCGTTTATCCAGTCCTTGTCATAGTGAAGGTCGCAACAGGCGTACCCCTGGCGTGGGAAAGCCGGCTGTCCGTCCGCGCCGACCGGTGCGGGAGCAGGCTTCGCGAGTCCGACCGAAGCCATCACGTCGCGCAGGATGCCCGCCTGCGTTCCGGTGGATACGGTCAATAGGATGCCGGCGAGTGCCGCCGAACCAACTACAGCGCGTAGGGCGACGCGCGCGCGCAAGTTGCTACCGTTCATTGTTTTTCTCCCCCCAAGGCGCAAGATCATGCCACCAAGAGCCGCTGTTTCGCCAGCGCCATCATGCAAAAATTCCTCTTATGTGAAGGCGCAGCCCGCGCGGCGCCCTCGCCCCCGGATCAACCCTTATACTCTCGCCATGGGGTTCCTTCGCTTTGCACTATTCGCACTGACCGTCTTGGGATCGGCAGCGGCGATTTCGGCGGAGAACCGCATTGCTCTGGTCATCGGCAACAGCGAGTACTCCAGCGGCCCGCTGCCCAATCCGGCCAACGATGCCAAGATGATCGGCGAAACTTTGAACAACCTTGGATTTGAAGTCATTGCGCGCCGCAACGCAGACCAGAACACCATGAAACGCGCCATACAGGAGTTCGGAGCTCGCTTGGAGAAGGCCGGACCCTCGGCGGTCGGGCTGTTTTACTACGCCGGTCATGGCGTGCAATTAAACGGGCGCAACTACCTCATCCCTACCACGGCGCAGATCGAGCGCGAAGGCGACGTCGAAATCGAAGCCGTCAGTGCGGATTGGGTCATTGAGCAGATGCGTTACGCGCGCAATCGCCTCAACATCGTGATTCTCGATGCCTGCCGAAACAATCCATTCACCCGCAGCATGCGTTCCGTCGATCATGGCCTCGCCAGCATGGATGCACCGGCGGGAATTCTCATCGCCTACTCAACGGCGCCGGGAGCGGTGGCCGCGGACGGCTCGGGCCGCAACAGTCCCTACACCGAAGCCCTTAGTCAGGCGATGCGTGATTTGCACGAACCCGTAGAGCAGGTGTTCAAGCATGTGCGCGTCGGAGTGATGAGCGCTACGTCGGGCAAGCAAGTCCCGTGGGAATCATCGTCTCTCACCGGAGACTTCTACTTCGCGGCTCCAACTGCGGCCACTGCCGCGGCAAGCACACCCCCACCGCCGCCGGTAGCCGCCGAGCCGAACAAGTCCTCCGGTACATTCAGCTCCTGGGTGTCCGGATTGTTCGGAACGACCAAGGCGGCGGAGCCTCCTACGGCAAAACCTATCGATGCTCCCATCCGTCAGGCAGTGAACATTCCCAACAAGGCGCCGGATGTGCCGGCGGGATCCCTCGCCGGCAGCAGCGTCACTGCCCTGCTGCAGTCCATCGGCATTGAGTCCGGCGATATCGACACGGCGCACAGCTTCGCGCCGGCGACGGTCCGTCAACTGGTCGCGCACAGCCCGCGCCATGTCACGGTAGGAAATACGCCCAAGCAGATTCAATCCGCTCTGTCGCTGTGCCGCCAATATTCATCGGAATGCCAGCTCAGCATGTTCAGCGATGAGGTGCTGCGCACGCAGGTGCTGGACCCGTTCGAACTCGATGCGCTGCCCGTGAGCGTTCAGGCGTTCCGTCAATTCGTGGAGGCGACTCACTATAAGACCGAGGCGGAGAACGTCGGATATGCCTACGCTTATGTCGACGGCAAATTGAAATCGGTGGCGGGCGGCACATGGCGCAACGGCATCAAGCAACATGAAGTCGTCGATGAAGCCGCGGTGGTTGCGGTCAGTTTTCAGGATGCCCTGGCTTACTGCAAATACAAAGGGCAACGCCTGCCCAGCGAAAACGAATGGGAATACATTGCGCGCGGCCCTGAGCGGCACACGTTTCCCTGGGGCGAGAACATGGGTCCGGCGGTCGGCACCGCCAATGCAGCGCCTCGGGTCGGCGATGGACCCGCAGAAGGTATCGGCGGGCGCTATCGAGGCCTGTCGGGAAATGTATGGCAATGGGTCGACAGCAAAGTTAACGGCAGGCGCGTGCTGAAGGGTGCGTCGTGGCTGGAGACCAATCCCGCCTTCAGGCGCCCTGCCAGCCGGCGCTACGAGCTGCCGAGCCGCGCCGATGAGGACAGCGGATTTCGCTGCGCCAAGTCGGTGGCCGAGTGGCCCGATGCCGATCTGTGGTTGGCGCAGATTAAATAGCTTGCAGCGCCGCGCCGTTATACTACCGGGCGTGTCAGCCCCAACGAGTACTCCCCGATGAAGCTACCGGTGCGAATTTGTATCCTGATTGCGGCATGCCTCACGGTGCCGGCCACGTCCATGGCAGAGTCAAGCACTGCCCGCAAGCCGATCACCCATGAAGCGCTGTGGATGATGAAGCGCATCGGCGCTCCGGTCGCGAGTCCCGACGGCAAGTGGGTGGTGTACTCGGTTCTCGAGCCTTCGTACGAGCCGGACAAGGCGGTGAGCGATCTGTGGCTGGTTGCCACCGATGGCGTCAAGCCGCCGCGCAGAATCACGAACACCAAGGCTCCGGAAGGGGATGTAGCGTGGTCCCGCGATAGCAGCAGCATCGCGTTCACCACCAAGCGCGAGAGCGACGAAGCGGAGCAAGTTTACATTCTCAATCTGTCCGAGGGCGGCGAGGCGCGCCGGCTCACGAGCATCTCGACCGGTGCATCACGCCCTAAATGGCGGCCGGACGGCAAGGCGATCCTGTTCGAGTCGTTCGTCTACCCCAATGCCTTGGACGATGAAGCCAACAAAAAAACGGCGGCCGAGCGCAAGGCGCGCAAGTACAACGTGCGCGCCTATGAGCATTTTCCAATCCGCTTCTGGAATCAGTGGCTGGACGACCGTCAGCCGACGCTGATGGTTCAAGGCATCGAGCCCGGATCCGTTCCCAAAGACATCCTGTCCGGCACCGCCCTCGCGCGCACCTCCGGATTTTCCGGTACGGAAACCGACTCGAGCGTCACTCTCGCTCCGCTCTGGAGTCCGGACGGACACGAGGTGGTGTTTGTCGCCACGACCGAGCGTTGGAACGCCGCATTCAGCCACGTCGGCTATCACTTGTACCGCATGCCCGCGGAAGGCGGCGAGCCGGTCATCGTGAGCCCCGCCCCAGGCGAATACTTTGAGGCAAGCTTCAGTCCCGATGGCAAATCGCTCTTCTTCAAGTACGAGCTGCAGGATATGGAGGTCTATCACCTGCCGCGCCTGTACAAGGTCGCGTGGCCGGCGGCCGGTGAACCCACGTTAGTCGCGCGCGATTTCGACCGCGAACCCTCGCGCTATGCGGTGACCCCCGACGCTAAGCTGGTGTATCTGTTGGTGCCCGAGGCCGGGAAGGACAATCTTTATAGAGTTGCCGCCGACGGCGGCAAACCCTCCCTGGTCATCGAGCCCGCCACCGGCGGATACACTTCGTTGGAGATTCCCGAGAAGGCTGCAAAGCCCATTCTCATAGGAAGTTATGGCAGTTCGGTCAGTCCGAGTGAAATCGTTCGCATCGATCCTGCGCGCCGCGCGCATACCAACCTCACTCACGTGAATACCGCAGCGGCGGCTGCAATTGACTGGCAGCCACCCCAGCATTTTTATTTCACCAGCGCCAAGGGCCGCAACATTCACAACATGATCGTGCTGCCCCCGGCCTTCAACGCCGCAAAGAAATACCCAATGCTGGTCTTGATCCATGGCGGCGCCGCGAGCAACAACCCGGACCAGATCGGGTTGCGCTGGAACTACCACCTGTTGGCGGCGTCCGGTTACGTCATCTTGATGACCGACTACACCGGGTCGACCAGCTTCGGCGAAAAATTTGCCCAGGCCATCAAGCTTGATCCGCTCAAAACTCCGGGCGACGAGATCAACCAGGCCGTCGACGAAGCCATCAAGCGGTTCCCCTTTGTCGACGGCTCCCGGCTATGCGCGGCCGGCGCCAGCTACGGCGGCCATCTGGCCAATTGGATCGAGGCGACCACCACGCGCTACAAGTGCATCGTCAGCCACGCCGGCGAGGTCGACCTGACCAGCCAGTGGGGCACCAGCGACTCGATCTACGGCCGCGAAGTGACCAACGGCGGACCGCCCTGGCAAGGCAATCCCGTATGGCATGATCAGAGTCCCCTCGCCTATGCAGGGAATTGGAAGACACCGATGCTGCTCAGCATCGGTGAGCGGGACTTTCGTGTGCCGATCAACAACACGCTGGAGAATTGGAGCGCGTTACAGCGCATGCACGTGCCCAGCCGCCTGTTGGTATGGCCGGACGCTTGGCATTGGATTCTGAAACCCGAGGACAGCCGGCACTTCTATGAAGAGGTTCACCGCTGGCTCGCTATCTACCTGCAAGACTCGCCACTGGTGCATTGAGCTTGGGTGGGGTCGCGCAGCAGACAACGCTGCGCGACCGTCTCTCAAATGCCGGCTCTGATCCTACTTGCGGCTCTCGCCTGAACTGCCGGAGCCCTCGGTTCTCTTGATGAACGCCGCGACATTGTCATGCAGCAGCTTCAGCGAGGAATCCTTCGCGTAGACCATGTGGCCCGAGTCATAGAACTTGTACTCGATGTTTGTCTGCAAATTCGCGGGAATCGGCAGATGATGCATTTCGTAAATGCCCTGGTAGAACGGCGTGGCCAAATCGAAGTAGCCCGCATTCAGCTGCACCTTTAGATTCGGATTGATCTTCATGGCATTCGCCAGATCGGGCATCACATTTGAGCCCTGCCGCGATGAGCCGAATCTTTGATTTTGGCCCGGCTGCTGGTGCGCGAAACTCCAATTTCGGCCCGCGGAAATGCTGTGCTTGAAATCCCGGTCGCCGCCGAAGTGCAGATCCTTGCGCACGTACTCGTTGAAGGCCGAAACGTAAGCTGACCCCAAAGCCGACGACTGCGGATCGTATTCAGCGCGCTGGCTCAATGGGTCGATGTCGGGTCCGGAAAACCGCGTGTCCAATCTGCCGGTTGTGAGATCCGTATCGCCTTGCAAATTCTGACGGAATTCTCCGCCGTCGATGCGCAAGTCCGCTTTCAAGATGTATTCGACCGGCAAGCCCGTGTACTGATGCAGCTTCTCTGCAACGGCGCGCTTATCGGCGGGGCTGAGATCAGATCCTGCCGCCAGCGCACGTCCGTAGTCTCCCATGGCGAACTGTTCCACATCGGTCAGCAAGGATTCGAGGTCCTTATGATCGCCAGGCAGTTTCTTGTGGTACCAGGCAGTGGCGGCATAGGTGGGAAGCACGGTCTGATAAGGCAGATCGATGCCGGGGTTGCCGGTTGGCCGATCGGGACTCAGATCGAAATTCAGAATCTGCGATAGCAGAATGACGCCGTTGAAGTCGATGGCACGGTCTGCTTCGAGTTGATTGATGAGCACTGCCGAGCGCGGGGTTCCGTAGCTCTCGCCGAACAGATACTTGGGCGAATTCCAGCGTCCATATTTCGTCAGGAACTCCGAAATGAATTGCGCAAAGGCATACGCGTCCTGATCGACGCCGAAGAATTCCTTTTCCTTGTCCTTGCCGGCAATGCGGCTAAATCCGGTACCCGGCGCATCGATGAAGACGAGGTCCGTCGCATCCAACAAGCTCGAGACGTTATTGATCAAAGAATAGGGAGCCGCCGGCGTGTGCGCATCGGTGGCAGTGACGATGCGCCGCGGGCCGAAAGCTCCCATGTGCAGCCAAACCGTCGCGGATCCGGGACCGCCGTTATAGATGAAGGTCACGGGACGCGATCCACCGCCATTCTTGAAGTAGGCCACATAAAACATCGACGCTTCGGCGGTGGGATTCTTGCCCTCTGCCTCGTCATTTCCCGGGGTGGGGTTGTGATCGGCTTTGGGATCGCGCGGCACGTCATCCCAATCCTTCGGATGCACGATGAGGGTGCCCGCAACCGCTTGATACGCGATCGATTGACCGCCGATGGTCACCGAACCGGTGCTGGTTACCGATTCGGACTTGAAGGGCTGGAACTTTCCGCCTTCCGATTTTTCCGCGTCGCTGTCGGCTTTTTTGTCCGGCGGGTTCGGCGCAGCGGGTGCGGCATTCAGAAGCGCAGGCAACGCCAGCGCAAGCGCCACGCCTAAGCAAGCACCGAATTTGAATCGATTCATGTGAGTCCTCCAGTGAATTCTCGAGTGTGTTTTATGAAGTTTAACGGGACCGAATGCGGGAAGTAAGGCGCTAATGGATTCCCTCAATCCAAACGCTCGCTTATAGTGAGGCGATGCGCCGTCAAAATCGTGTTCCGTTGTGGTTGATGGGATTGAGCAACGGAGTATTCGGCATGTACGGCGGCATCATGGTCATTTCTGTGCCTCAATTGTTGAGCGCGCGCCAGGTGCCCGAATCGACGATTGCTGCCATGACGGCCGTGATGATCTCCCCTGGCATCTGGGCTTTTTTGGTCAGCCCGGTTCTCGACGTCCGCTTCAGCCGACGATGGTATTCGCTCGCGACTGCAATCGCCGGCGCCGTATTGCTCGTTCTGGCGCTGCTCAATTTGGATCATCTAGCGTTGGTCGAGATTTTTCTAGTCGCCGGCTACTTCTTTGCAAATCTTTACCAGAGCGCGCTGGGAGGCTGGTTGTCGACCATTGTGTCGGCTGAAGATGAAAACACCCTAAGCGCTTGGGTCACCATCGGCAACATTGCGGGCGGCGGGGCGATGGCGGTAACCGTGGGTGAATTGGTGCGGCATCTGTCTCCAACGCTCGCCGCCTTGCTGCTGGGCGCAATGGTCATGCTGCCCACCTTGGTGTTTGCTTGGATGCCCGCGCCGGGACCGGATCGGCGGCTGGCCAAAGAGAGCTTTCCGCAATTCTTCCGAGAAGTCGTGAGTCTCTTGAAGAAGCGCGAAATTCTGCTGGCAATCATGCTTTTCGTCACGCCAGTCGCAACATTTTCCTTGACCAACTTCTTGAGCGGACTTGGCCGCGATTTTCACGCCAGCAATCACTTCGTCGGGTTGGTCGGCGGCGCCGGTGTCCTGCTGGGAGGATTGTGCGGGTGCCTTATTTTTCCGCTCATCGACAAGCTTCTACCACTGAAGTTCTTGTATTTGGCGATCGGCATCGCCGGCGCGATTTTCACGCTGATTCTGCTGTTGTTTCCACTCAACCCCGCCACCTTTGCCGTCGCGTTGATCGGAGAGAACCTGTTCCAGGCGCTCGCAATCACCGTCTCCACCGCGATTGCATTCGAAACGATCGGCCGTGCCAATCCCCTTGCCGCAACGACATTCTGCCTGGTGATCTCCGCATACAATATTCCCATCAGCTACATGTTGTTGGTCGACGGCGCGGGGTACAGTTGGCGAGGCGTCGCCGGCAGCTACGCCGCCGACGCGGGCGTGGGAATCATTTGCAGCGTTTTGTTGGCGGCACTGTTGGCGTGGCTCATGCGCAGAAGAGAAATAAGAACGCTGGCAACAGCGAGGACATCACCATGAAAAAAATCAGCTGGGCGATAGGGCTGCTGCTTCAGATCGCCTTTCTTTCGGTGCACGCTGAAACGCCTGCCGCATCCAGGGACGGCTTATATTTCCCGACCGCAGCCGGCCAGACCGAGGCCGATGAATATACTCGCTATGAGCTCCTTGCGCCGGAGACAGCGAGCTTCAAGATCTACTATGAAGTCACTGCGACGACGCCGGGCGCCAAGTTCTTCTACAACCCCATCCGCAAGGGCAGCGCCGCCAGCGACGAAAGCGTATACGACGCCATGCGCGGCACGCCGCTGCACTTTGAAGTGGTAAGCGGCGCGCAGGCAAGGACCGATGCGCTCATGCATGACGCGGACCTGGATACCAACTACATCAAGGTCACGCTGGCAAGACCGGTGCCGATGCACGGCCAGGGCCGCGTGCTGATCATCAAGACCTATAAGGACGCGAAAAGCTACTACACCGACGGCAAGAGCATCGTTTTCAATCGGCCGCTGGGAGTGAAGCGCAACAAAGTCGTGCTGCCTTTGGGATACGAGGTCACCGGTTTGACCGTGCCTTCGCAGATTTTGACCGAGAAGGATGGACGCATCGCCATCAGTTTCTTGCACGCCGGAGCTGGGGAAGCGCCGCTAGTCCTGCACGCAACCAAGACTGCACAGGTGGGAGCGGCTGCGCTACCCAAAGCGTTGAGCAGCTCGCGCAGCTGGGAATCGCCGTTCACGGGCGAAACCGAGCAGGAGCGGCTCTCGGAGCGCGCGCACCAAGATCGGGACATCGTGTACTTCCTGCAACAGCCGGAAACTCATGCCTTCAGTCTCTATCACGACTACACAGAATCGAGACCGGGCATCAGCGGCTACGCAAACGTCGTGCGCGAGGGCAGCGTTGCCAGCCATCCGTCGGCAAGCATTCTGGACACCGGCGAGCAGTTAAAGACGCTCGAAATGAGCGGAGCGGAACTGGCCGCGTCGAAGATCAATGTCGGGGAGGCCGCTGCACCGAAGGCTCGCGTGGTGGTCATTCCATTTACTCCCGTGCAAGCCGGCCAAACGCTGCGGCTGCGCATTGCGGAGACCTACACGGCGCCGGTCAGCTATAAATTGGACGGCGACGAATTGGTGTTCGACCGGAGCTTCGGCAGGCCGCGAAACGCCGTGGTGCTGCCATCCGGATGGTACTGCACAGAGAGCGCGGCACCCGCCACGGTTACTCAGCTGCCTGACGACCGAATCCGCTTGGATTACTGGGACGATCGGCCCGAAGCGGTGGACGTCCTCTTGAAGGCCAAGCGGCGCGCCGCCGCGGGACCCTAAGGATTTGTCCGGCTAACTGTCGGCGACTGCGGGTCCTTGGGAGGCGGCGTGGGCTCGACCGGAATTACCGGCAAGTGATAGGCGTCCACCTTGGTCTTGGATTCCTGTTCTTGTTTTTTCTTCTCTTCGCTTGCCCGCAGCTGCTCGCGGCTGCGTTCGAAATCCTCGACACGCTTGGCTTCGGCGGCCGGGTCGACGCGCGCCGCCAGGCGCTCGATGGCAATTCGCGCATTCAAGCAATCTGAATCTCTGCGGGCCTTCTCCGGATCGCGGTTGCACTTCATGAGCACGCCGTCCAGCAGGACTCGATCCTCCATGAGATCCGTGACGCTCATGGGAGGAATTCGCCGCGGGCTGCACGCCGCCGCCGACACAACAACGGCGGCAACGCAGCCGCATACGAGTATTGATTTGATTGAAATTGGCATATAGCTTCCCAACAGCAATGTTACCCAAAATGTGGCGCCAAGCGACCCCTTGGCTGTGACGCGCCTCACGACTTGACAATTTCTTACAAAGGCGCCTCACGGCCGGCGCGTTTGACCGCACCGAAGCGCATGTGTACCGTTCCGGGGCATGTCCACGCCAAAAGCCGCAAAACAGGAAACGCCCGACTTTGAGACGGCCATGCGCGACCTGGAAGAACTGGTCGAGCGTCTGGAGCACGGAGATTTACCGCTCGAAGAGTCACTGGCCGCCTTCGAGCGCGGCGTCATGTTGACACGGGCCTGCCAGAGCGCACTGAAAGAGGCGGAACAGAAAGTCGAAATCTTGCTGAAAAAAGCCGGCGAACCGGCGGTAGAAGATTTCATGCCCGAAGATCCAAAAAACGGCTGACACGACGTGAATGCCGACGCGATGGAAGCGCGAATGCGTGGCTATCAATCACGCGTGCAGACGGTCCTCGACGCCGCGTTGCCCGCGGCCGAATTGGTGCCGCAACGACTGCACGCCGCGCAGCGCTACGCGGTCCTTGGAGGCGGCAAGCGGCTGCGCCCGCTCCTGGTTTATTGCACGGGCGAGGCGCTGGAAATTCCGGCCGCCATGCTGGATGCGCCCGCCGCGGCGGTGGAACTCATTCATTCGTACTCGCTCGTGCACGACGACCTGCCGGCGATGGACGATGACGATCTGCGGCGCGGTCAACCGACGACGCATCGAGCATTCGATGAAGCGACGGCGATCCTTGCCGGCGACGCGCTGCAAGTCCTGGCATTTTCACTGCTTTCGCGCGATCGGACGCCCGGCGTCATGGGCGAGGCACGCTTGCAGATGATTCAAATTCTCGCGGACGCCAGCGGCACCGCCGGCATGGCAGGCGGCCAGGCGATCGATCTGGCCGCCGTGGGGCGCGAACTAACGCTCGAACAGCTCGAGGCCATGCATCGACTGAAGACCGGCGCATTGATCCGAGCCAGTGTGCTCATGGCGGCGGCCTGTTCGCCCGGATTGAGTGCGGCAAAATGGGACGCGCTGGACGGCTACGCGCAAGACATTGGTCTCGCGTTTCAGATCCAGGATGACATACTCGACGTGGAGGGAAAAACCGAAGAGATCGGCAAGACCAGCGGCGCCGATGCTGCCCGGGCCAAACCTACCTATCCCAGTGTGCTGGGCCTCGAGGCGGCCAAGGTGCGTGCGCGCGAATTGAAGCAGCGGGCGTGCGAGAGGCTTGCGCCGCTGGGCGAGGTATCCCATGTCTTGGCCTGGCTCGCCTCGTACGTAATTCAGCGCCGCGCCTGACTCGGATTGCCGACAAGAACCGGGCCGGCACGCCAAAATAGACCCTTTCCGGGCGGTTTCCGCCTGTCGGTCGCCGCCTTTCCGCTCGTCTTAAGCCAAGTGCGGTCGAATGGTCTAAAATTCTTGAGTTACGCGGTTTCGCCTCCATCCTAAAGCGCGATCGCTTCATCAGGAACCGAATATGAACGTTGCCATGCCCGCGAAAAAGCCGAAAACTCAGTCAGTCGAGGATGTCCAGGGGCATTCCGACACTCGGCGTATACCCATCAACAAGGTGGGTATCAAGGATATCTTTCACCCGGTGAAGGTAAAGGATAGGTCGCGGGGCGAACAGCACACCGTGGCGAATTTCAACATGTACGTGAACCTGCCGCATAATTTCAAGGGCACGCACATGTCGCGCTTCGTGGAAATCCTGCACCGGCACGAACGCGAGATCTCGGTCGAGTCATTCGGGCTGATGCTTTCGGAAATGACCGAGCATTTGGCGGCAACCGCCGGCCATATCGAGATGACTTTTCCTTATTTCGTCATGAAGAAGGCCCCGGTGTCGGGCGTCGAGAGCTTGATGAACTATCAGGCCACGATTTTCGGCGAACATCGCAACGGCGCGACGGAAGTCTGGCTAAAGGTCGTCGTGCCGACCACGAGCTTGTGCCCCTGCTCGAAGGAGATTTCGGATTACGGCGCGCACAATCAGCGCTCCCACATCACCTTGACTGCCCGGCTTGCCGAGCACATGTGGCTGGAAGAGTTGATTGAAATCGCGGAACGAGAGGCATCCTGCGAGGTTTACGGAATATTGAAGCGGCCGGACGAAAAATTCGTCACCGAGCGCGCTTACGACAACCCGAAATTTGTGGAGGACACGGTGCGCGATGTAGCGATGGCGCTCAACAAGGACAAGCGAGTGAGGGCCTACATCGTTGAATCTGAGAATTTCGAGTCGATCCACAATCATTCGGCCTACGCCATGATTGAGCACGACAAGGAAATCGCAGCTTAGGAGATGCCTCGCTCCGCGCTCTGGCCGCGCTCCGCGTTTTGCAGGCGGCCGATCATGCTGCGCAGAAACACTTGATTGAAGCGTAGCTGGCATTCCGCCGAGACCTGCTCGAGAAGCGTGGAGCTCACCTTCATGACGGTCACGGAACCCGATGCGCAAATCGTGGCCGTGCGCTTCGCTCCGCGCACATAGCTGGTTTCACCAAAACAGTCGCCGCTTTCCAGGTAGCCCAGCGCCTTGCCGTTTCGCTGCACGCCGACCCGGCCTTGGACGATGATATAGAAGCGATCGTCCATCTCGCCTTCCTTGACGATTTCCTCCGCGTCTGCGTAATCCTGCCAGCTGCTGGCGCGCAGCACTTCCCAGATTTCGCCGTGGGAAAACTCATGAAAGAACTTCAGCTTGCGCAGCAGGCTGAACTGTTCTTGCTGATCGATGCGGTTGTACTGGGCACGCAACTTCTGGTGCACGCGCGTCAATTCCGCCGCGAAGTCCAGACCCGTCTTGTAACGCTTCTCCGGATCCTTCTGCAACGCCATCGCCGTTACATTCTCGAGCTCCTCGGGAATCTCGGGACGCAGGGTGTGGATCGGCGGCGGGGTGGCAAAGACGATTTGATGCAGCAGCTTCTGCAGATTGCCGGCGCGGAACGGCCGGGTGCCCGTCAAGAGCTCATACATGACGGCGCCCAAGGAATATAGGTCGGAGCGGTTGGTCAATTCAATCGATTGCACTTGCTCCGGCGACATGTAAGAAGGGCTGCCGGCGATGCCTTCGATGCGCGAGATCTCCGAATCGGCGACCAAGGCGATGCCGAAGTCGATGATGCGTACGTCGCTGTCGAGCGTGAGCATTATATTGCTGGGCTTGATGTCGCGATGAATCACGCCGCGGCTATGCGCGTAATGAAGGGCGCGGGCAGCCTTGTATACCAGCTCGACCACATCGTCGATGCGCAGCAAATTGTCGGGCCGGCAATACGCAGCCAAGGTGCGCGCGCCGTGCACATGCTCGGTCACGATGTAGCAGTGGCCGTTCTCTTCGCCTGCGTCGTAAATGGGCAGAATGTTTGGGTGCTGCAGCATCCCGACCATGTGCGCTTCCGACAGAAACATCTTGCGGGCAATTTTCTTGCGGTTCTCATCGCCGCTGGCATCAACGTTATAGACCTTGATGGCGACGTCGCGGCCGTAATAGGGATCGTGCGACAGGTACACCACCCCGGTGCTCCCGCGCCCTACTTCATTGATGATGACGTACTTGCCGATCTTTTCCGGCAACGATCCGCGGCCCGCCTGGGCCTTCGCAAGACTATTGGATCGAGTATTGGTCAAGGGTAACCCAAGCGCTGGGGGGCGTCATTCGACTTCAATGACGCGAGGATACTGGGGCGGCAGAAGCTAAACTGTGATTTGGGTCGAGGCTTAGGCGAAGTGGTCGAAACCCGAGACACTGGGCACGAAATCCTTGCCATTGAGCGACCACGTTACGCCCGCTCCGGCACGCAGTTCACCAATCGGGGTCAACGTTAAGTTCAATTGATCCGCCGCGGCGGCAAGCTCTGCGAAGCGATTCGGAGGCAATGCCAGCAGCAACTCGTAATCATCGCCCCCGGCAAGCGCCCAATCGCGCGCTTGGACGGGATCCACCGCGTCGCGCATGGCCGCCGACAAGGGCAAGCTTTCCACGCTCACGTGCGCGGCGAGGCCGCTGGCGCGCGCAAGCTTCGGCAGATCGCCGATCAGGCCGTCGGACAGATCCATGGCCGCGCTGGCGATTCCGCGTGCGGCTATGCCGAGCTGCACTCTGGGCACCGGGTAATCGAAGCGCCGTACGAGCGTCTCGACGGCGGCAGAACGCGTCGCCGGCGGCTTGCTGAGAAATGCCAGGCCCGCGCCCGCATCGCCCAACGTGCCGCTGACCACCAACAGGTCGCCGTCCTTTGCGCCGCTCCGCCGCAAAGACTTTCCCCGCGGCGCATGCCCCAGAATCTGCACGCTGATGGTGAGCGGACCCCGGGTCGTGTCGCCGCCCACCAGCGCGACAGCGTGCGCCTCCGCCAGCGCAAAGAAGCCTGCCGCGAACTTCTCGAGCCATTCCGAATCCGCGTTTGGCATGGTGAGTGCCAGAGTGGCCCACGCCGGCGTTGCCCCCATGGCAGCCATGTCGCTCAAGTTAACCGCGAGAGAGCGGTGCCCAATCGCCCGTGCGCCGGCACCCAGCAAGAAATGGCGCCCGGCGACAATCGTGTCGACCGAGGCCACCAAGTCGGACCCCTTGGGCACATCAATCAGCGCGGCGTCGTCGCCAATGCCGAGAATCACGCCGGAGCCGGGCCGCAGCGGCTTGAGAAAAAATCGGCGGATCAATTCGAACTCGCCGAGATCAGGTTCCATATTCATGCGGCCGCGATTCCTGTGCGGCGCGATCCAGGACCGCATTGACGAATTTGTGCCCATCGGTCGCACCGAACTGCTTGGTCAACTGCACGGCCTCGGACAGCGCCACCCGGTAGGGCAGTTCCGGATGCGACTCGAGTTCATGCAGGCCAAGCCACAGAACCGCATGCTCGATCGGGTCCAGTTCCTGCGGGGCGATCTCGCACAGTCCTGACAGCCGCAAATCCAGCGCTTCCCGGTTCGGGGCGATGGCCTCGATCAGGCCTCGAAAATAATCGAGATCGACGCGCTCAGCTTCTGGGTCACTCGCGAATTGCTTCTGGACGTCCTGCCATGGAAGCGGGTTGATCTGAATCTGGTAGAGAGCTTGCAGCGCCAGGCGGCGCGCCAGACTTCGGGCTCGATGGGCAGTGGCCCCTGAAGCCACTTAATTGTCCAGGCGGCGCAATAGATTTGCCATCTCGAGCGCCACCAGTGCAGCATCCGCTCCCTTGTTGCCGGCTTTGCCGCCGGCACGGTCCACCGCCTGTTCAACCGTATCGGTGGTGAGGACTCCAAAGGCGATCGGCACGCCGGACTCGAGCGCAATCCTTGCAATGCCGCCCGCGCACTCACCCGCAACGTAGTCAAAATGCGGTGTTTGACCTCGAATCACGGCCCCCAAGGCGATAAGGGCCTCATAGCGATGCGACAGCGCCAGCTTGCGCACGACGATTGGAATATCGAAGGCGCCCGGTACGCGCACGATGTCGATTTGTTTCTCCCCGACACCATGACGCTTCAGGGCATCGAGCGCGCCGCGGACCAGTGGTTCGACCACAAACTCGTTGAAGCGCGCGGCGATGAGCGCGAACCGCAAATCGCGCGCCAGCAATTCTCCCTCGATTATTTTCGGCTGATCATTCGGCACAAGTCGTTCCTCGCATGGCAGACCGCAAGTATAAGCTTAAGCAACGCTCAATCATCGCCGTCCACGTAACTGGTGATTTCGAGATCGAAAGCGGCCAACCCCTGCAGCTGTTTCCGTGCGCTCAAGACGCGCATGCGCTTCAAGCCCAGATCCTTGAGGATCTGGGCGCCGATCCCGTAAGTTCGCACGACCGTTCCGACACGCTGCCGCGGCGGCTTGGTATCCAGCAGCCGTACGCTATCCATAAAATCGCGCGGCGATTCTTCCGGACGCAATATTACGACCACGCCCGATTCTTCCTTGGCCACCCGCCGCATCGCCGCGCGCAGCGGCCAGCCGAGCTTCTCATTGACGACGCCGACGACGTCGCGCAGCGTGTCCTTGACATGGACGCGCACCAGCGGCGGCAGCGCGGAGTTCAAATCTCCCTTGACCAACGCGATGTGCACGGTCTTGTTGACGTGATCCTCATAGCAGCAAAGTTGAAAGGCACCGTACTCCGTGTCCACAGGCTCATCATAAATTCGTTCGACCGAGCGTTCATTCTTCAAGCGGTAGCGGATCAAGTCCGCGATGGTGCCGATCTTCAAGCCGTGAGCCTTTGCAAACCGTTCGAGATCCGGCCGGCGCGCCATGGTGCCGTCGTCATTCAGAATCTCCACGATCATGGCAGCGGCGGAGGACCCTGAAAGCCGCGCCAGGTCGCACCCGGCTTCCGTGTGGCCGGCACGCGTGAGCACTCCGCCCGGCTGTGCCATCAAGGGGAAAATGTGCCCGGGCTGGCGCAGATCTTCGGGCCGCGCGTTCGGCGCCACGGCAGTCTTGACGGTGTGCGCCCGATCGTGCGCGGAGATTCCCGTAGTCACGCCCTCGGCCGCTTCAATCGACAAGGTGAAATTAGTGCGATGCGTGTGGTCCGTGTCGCTGACCATCAGCGGCAGACGAAGCTGGCGGCAGCGGTCGCGAGTCAGCGTGAGGCAGATGAGCCCGCGGCCGTATCGCGCCATAAAATTCACGTCCTCGGCGCGCACGCACTCGGCCGCCATGATCAAGTCGCCCTCATTTTCCCGGTCTTCATCATCCATGATGACCGCCATCTTGCCGCGGCGAAGGTCTTCCAGGATTTCATCGATCGTATTGAGCGCCATAGATCGCCTTAGGTTTTTGTATGAGACATGAGTCTTTCAAGGTAGCGGGCGATGACGTCGATCTCGATATTTACCTCATCGCCGACTCGCAGCTCCCCGAGGGTCGTCACTTGAAGCGTGTGCGGAATGATGTTGACGTCGAAACGCGCCCCGTCGACGGTGTTGACGGTAAGGCTGACGCCGTTGATGCAAATCGAACCTTTGGCCGCCACAAACCGCGCCAGTCCTGCGGGGAGTTCAAACTCCATGCGCCAGGAACGCGCGTCTTGCTCGAGCCGCCGCAACACACCGAGGGCATCGACGTGGCCGCTGACCCAATGACCGCCGAGCGCATCGCCGGCGCGCAGGCTGGGCTCTAAATTCACGCTCGCTCCCGCCGTCAACTTTCCGAGCGTGGTCTTCGACAGTGTTTCGCGCGATATGTCGGCAAAAAAACTGGCGCCCTGCTTGCGCGTTACGGTAAGGCACGCACCTTGGACACTGACGCTGTCGCCCAGCCCCACGCGCGAGCCATCCAGGCCCGCAGCATCAATGCCTAGCTCTAAATCCCCGCCCTTTTCAGCGACGGCGGCCACGCGGCCTTTCAACAAGACTATGCCGGTGAACACGTTCTAATGCTTCCTGAGCTTTAAGATCAGCCGCATATCATCTCCCAACTGCTGAACATCGCGAAATTCAAACGGCGGCAATGTCCGGGTCCCGACCTTCAAGCGCATCAGCGGCGCCGCATCGTCGCCCAGCAACTTCGGCGCGAGGTACAGCACGAGTTCATCGACCAACTGGCGCGCCATGAAGGCTCCCGCCAATGTCGGACCACACTCGAGCAGCAGCTCGTTGACCTCGCGTTCAGTCAAGCTCCGCACGACCGCGTCGAGATCCAGGCCGCCTGCCGCGCGCGGAACCCGTTCGATTTTCACGTCCTGGAAGGATCCCGCGGACACTTCGGGTGCTGCAAAGACCAGCGCCCCATCGTGACTGAATATCTTGGCACGGCGCGGCGTCCGCAGCATGGTATCGAGCAGCACACGCAGCGGCTGGCGCACCCACGGGCCGTAATTCAAGCGGACGTTGAGTTGCGGGTCGTCGCAAAGGACCGTGCCGGAGCCGGTAAGCACGGCGGAGCTGCGGGCACGCCAAACCTGCACATCGGCGCGCGACGCTTCGCCGCTGATCCAAACCGGACCGCCGTCCGGCGGCGCCGTGCGTGCGTCGAGGCTCATCGCCAGTTTCAGCCTTATATACGGCCGGCCGCGCTCGTGCCGCGAAAAGTAGCCTACGTTGAGGCGGCGCGCCTCCTCGGCATAGGCGCCGACCCGCACTTCGATGCCGGCCTTCCGCAAGCGCTCGATTCCCGCGCCGGCCACTTTCGGATTGGGATCGCGCGTGCAGCACACTACCCGCGCCACACCCGCCTCAATCAGCGCGTCCGCGCAAGGCGGCGTTCGCCCCTGGTGACTGCAAGGCTCCAGACTCACATAGGCCGTGCCGCGGCGGGCCTGCGATCCCGCCGCGCGCAGCGCCAAGACTTCGGCATGCGGCTCACCCGCACGAGCATGCCAGCCCTCGCCCACCACCCGCTCACCGCTCACGATCACGCAGCCGACGCGCGGATTCGGATCGGTCGTATATAAACCGCGTACGGCCAGGTCCAGGGCGCGCACCAGGTACGACCGGTCTTGTGAAGTTGGCTCCTCGTTCATTGATCCTCATCGTCGGCCGCATCGCCCGGCAATAGCGGTAATTGATCCTTGCTGGGTTCGCGACGGCGCCGATGACGCCGCAGCTGATCAATCTCGGTCCGGAATGCATCCAAGTCCTGAAAGCTGCGGTACACCGATGCAAAGCGCACGTACCCCACCTCATCCAAGTGCCGCAATTCCTCCATGACCATTTCACCGATGCTGCGAGCTGCGATTTCGCGCTCCCCCAGGCTGCGCAACTTGTGGCAGATGCGCCCGACCGCGGCTTCGATGGCTTCCCGCGATACCGGACGCTTTTCCAATGCCTTCTGCATGCCGGTCAGCAATTTCTTTTCATCGAACGGCTCACGGCTGCGGTCGCCCTTGACCACCGTCGGCAGCAGCAGCTCGGCGGCCTCGAACGTGGTGAACCGCTCCGTGCATGCCAGGCACTCGCGGCGTCTGCGAATTTGCCGCCCCTCGCCCGCCAGGCGAGAGTCGATCACCTTAGTCTCGGTGTGACCGCAAAAAGGGCAATGCATCGGAACTGCTCATCGATCGCTAACCGTAGACCGGAAATCGCCGGCAGATGGCCATCACCTCGGCTCGCGTGCGCTCGAGCACGCGCTCATCGCCCAAATGATCCAGCACATCCGCGATCCAACCAGACAACTGCCGGACTTCCGCCTCCTTGAAGCCGCGCGTGGTCACCGCGGGCGTGCCGATGCGCAGTCCGCTGCTGATCGACGGAGGACGCGGATCATTCGGCACCGCGTTCTTGTTAACCGTCATGTGCGCAAGGCCCAAGGCGGCATCCGCGTCCTTGCCCGTAATGTTCTTATCGATCAGGTCGAGCAGAAAAAGATGATTGTCGGTGCCGCCCGAGACGATCCGATAGCCGCGCTGCTGCAGCACTTTGGCCATCTCGCGCGCATTGGCAATCACCTGCGCCGAATAGGCCTTGAATTCCGGCTGCAATGCTTCGAGAAACGCGACGGCTTTGGCGGCGATCACGTGCATGAGCGGGCCGCCTTGAATACCTGGAAACACCATGGAGTTGAATTTCTTGTGCAAGTCGGCGTGCGGCCGCGCGAGAATCAGTCCGCCGCGAGGACCCCGCAAGGTCTTGTGCGTGGTCGTCGTGACGACATCGGCGAAGGGCACAGGATTCGGATACTCACCCGCCGCGATCAATCCGGCGACATGCGCCATATCGACGAACAAATAGGCGCCGACCGAGTCTGCGATGGCGCGAAAGCGCGCCCAATCGATAATACGCGAGTAAGCAGAAAATCCTGCCACGATCATCTTCGGCCGATGCTGCTGCGCCAACCGATCAACCTGGTCGTAGTCGATGATGCCGGTTTCGGCGACGATTCCGTACTGCACCGCGTTGAAAAATTTCCCCGAGAAATTGACTTTGGCGCCATGCGTCAGATGGCCGCCATGATCGAGGCTCATCCCTAAAATGGTATCGCCGGGGCTCAGCAGAGCGAAATAGACCGCGGCATTGGCCTGGGAGCCGGAATGGGGCTGAACATTGGCGTAAGCGGCGCCAAACAACTGTTTTGCACGAGCGATGGCCAGCGATTCTGCGATATCGACGAACTCACAGCCGCCGTAGTAACGCTTGCCCGGATAGCCCTCGGCATATTTGTTCGTCAGCACCGACCCCTGGGCCTCCAGCACACGCGGGCTCGCGTAATTCTCAGAGGCGATAAGTTCGATATGATCCTCTTGACGGCCGCGTTCACCGGCAATCGCTTGCGCAAGCTCGGAATCGAAGCCGGCAATGGCCATTTGGGCGCTAAACATGAACAGATCTCCAGAGATAGCCGGTAATTGTAGCTTATCGCACTGAGGTTCCCTAGGAGCCTGGCTCCTGAGCAAGCCGCACCGTGACAAGCCGGCTTCAGTCGCGGATAATTCCTGAGTTTTCCCGCGAAATCACCCAATTAATTCAATACAGGCAGTCGATGGCTCAGTTCATTTACACCATGAACCGGGTTGGCAAGGTTGTGCCGCCCAAGCGCATTATTTTGCGCGACATCTCCTTGAGTTTTTTTCCGGGCGCCAAGATTGGGGTGCTCGGATTGAACGGCTCCGGAAAATCCACGCTGCTCAAAATCATGTCCGGCGTCGATAAGGACATCGAGGGCGAGGCGCGCGCTCAGTCCGGAATCAAGGTCGGCTATTTGCCCCAAGAACCGGTGCTCGACGAATCCAAGACTGTGCGCGAAGTCGTCGGTGAAGGTGTCGGCGATGTGCAAAGCTTGATCGACCGATTCAATGCCATCAGCGACAAGTTCGCCGAACCTCTCTCCGACGACGAAATGAACAAGCTCATGGAAGAGCAGGCCAAGATGCAAGACAAGATCGATGCCGTAGGCGGCTGGGAATTGGAGCGCAAGCTGGAAATCGCCGCCGACTCGCTGCGTTTGCCGCCATGGGAAGCGATGGTAGGCAAACTCTCGGGGGGCGAGAAACGCCGCGTCGCGTTGTGCCGGCTGCTCTTGTCGAAGCCGGATATGCTGTTGCTCGATGAACCGACCAACCACCTGGATGCCGAATCGGTGGCATGGCTCGAACATTTTTTGGAAGAGTATCCGAGCACCGTGATCGCGGTGACACATGACCGCTACTTTCTCGACAATGTCGCCGAGTGGATCTTGGAGCTGGATCGCGGGCATGGGATTCCGTGGCAGGGGAACTATTCCTCGTGGCTGGAGCAGAAAGGACAGCGGCTCGCGCAGGAAGAACGTCAGCAGGATGCGCTGGCGAAAACGCTGAAGCGGGAATTGGAATGGGTGCGCACCAATCCGAAGGCACGCCAGGCCAAGTCCAAGGCGCGTTTGCAGCGCTACGAAGAACTGGCATCGCAGGAATTTCAGAAACGCAACGAGACCAATGAGATCTACATTCCCCCCGGCGACCGTCTGGGAGATCTGGTCATCGAATGCAAGAACTTAAGAAAGGGCTACGACGATCGTTTGCTGATCGACTCCTTGAGCTTCAGTCTGCCGCCCGGGGGCATCGTGGGAATCATCGGACCCAACGGCGCCGGCAAGACCACGCTGTTTCGCATGCTGTCCGGGGTGGAGAAGCCGGACAGCGGCGAAATTCGCCTGGGGCCGAGCGTCAAGCTCGCTTACGTCGATCAATCGAGGCAGGCGCTCAACGACAAAAATACCGTGTGGCAGGAGATCTCGGGCGGACTGGATCTCATCAAGATCGGCAACTACGAAACCTCATCGCGGGGCTATGTCGGCCGGTTCAATTTCAAGGGAGTGCAGCAAGGTCAAATGATCGGCGAACTCTCCGGCGGCGAGCGCAACCGCGTGCATCTGGCCAAAGTCTTGAAAGCCGGCGGCAATGTCCTTCTGCTGGATGAGCCTACCAATGACCTGGATATCGAGACGCTGCGCGCGCTCGAAGACGCTCTGGTTGCCTTTCCGGGCTGTGCGGTGGTCATCTCGCACGATCGTTGGTTCTTGGATCGAATCGCCACGCACATTCTGGCCTTCGAGGGCGATTCACAGGTTTTCTGGTTCGAAGGCAACTATCAGGAATATGTCGAGGACTACAAAAAACGCAAGGGCGAGGATGCCAGCCAGCCTCACCGCATCCGCTACAAACCACTGACGGGTTGAGCCATGAGCATCTACATCACGCCGCAAGACGAACTGCATGTCGACTATCAGGGCATCGCGCTGACCTGTCCTCACTGTCAGACTTTGACGCATCTGACGCCGATTGCGGTTCCGAAGTTCGAGGAACTGAGCCGCCGAAGACCAAAGAACATCGGCATCGTGTTCCGATGCGATACCTGCATTGAACCGATATTCCTGAAGTTCGCGGTCAAGGCATACACGGCACTGCGCGTTGAGCTTGCCTCCAACTTCGTGGAAATCGAGCGTGCGCGCGAGCATTTCCCGCTGACCTATCTGCCGGAGGATGCGGAAGGACTGTTCAAGGAAGCGCTCAATTGCTATTCGGCCGCCTGCTTCAATGCATTCGGCTCGATGAGCCGCCGCACCGCTCAGTCTTTGTTTCGCGAGCTCGGCGAGCGCGGTAAATTGGAGCTTTTCGACACCCTGCAAGAGATCCGCTCGCTCGCGGATCTCGACGATGATACGTTCTCGATCTTGCGGGCGGTGCTGTTCGGCAGCGACAGCGATCCTTGGCCAAATCAGCCGAATTTATCTTCGGAACACGCCGGGATTCTGCTGGAAGTCATGCGCGATTTGCTCTATCAGACTTTTGTGCGCAAGGCACGCTTGATACAAGCGGTCACGTTCCGCAGATTCGTTGCGCCCCAAAGTGAAGCCGGCCAGGCTCCTGCACAAGCCTGAACTAGCCGACAAACACCCGGGCGTTTCGAAACAACCGCATCCAGCCCCCGTCCTCGCCCCACTGCGTGGGCGCCCAGGAATTCTGCACGCTGCGAAATACCCGTTCGGGGTGCGGCATCAGCGAGGTCACGCGCCCGTCGGCGCTGCATAGGCCGGCCAAACCCTGCTCCGATCCATTGGGATTAAAAGGGTACTTCTGCGTGGGCTGATCGCGATGATCCACGTACTGCAGCGTCACGAGTTGCCGATCGAACAACGCCGGCGCTCCCAGGCCCGGCGCAAATTCCGCCCTGCCCTCGCCATGCGCCACTGCGATCGGCAAAACCGAACCCTGCATGCCCGCAAACAGCACTGAATTTGATTTTGGTATGCGCACCAATGACAAACGCGCCTCGTATTGCTCCGATCGATTGCGCACGAACCGCGGCCAGGCTTCTGCCCCGGGAATCAATTCCTTGAGCGCCGCGAGCATTTGGCAGCCGTTGCAGACACCGAGGGTAAAGGTCGCATTGCGCGCAAAGAATGCCGCGAACTCTTCCCGCGCCCGCGCATTGAACAAAATCGACTTTGCCCAGCCTTCGCCCGCCCCCAAGACATCGCCGTACGAAAAACCACCGCAGGCAACGATCCCCTGAAATCTGCCCAGGCGGACGCGGCCGGCAAGGATATCGGTCATGTGCACATCGTAGGCGTCGAATCCGGAACGCGTGAACACGTTGGCCATCTCGACTTGGCTGTTGACGCCTTGCTCGCGCAGGATGGCGATCGCCGGACGCGCCCCGCTCTTTATGAAGGGCGCCGCCACGTCGGCGCTCGGATCGTAGCTCAAGCGGGCGTGCAGTCCCGGATCATCGGCGTCTTCGAGCCGCGCATACTCCTCACGCGCGCATTCGGGATTGTCGCGAAGTTCCTGCATGCGAAACGAGGTCTCGCTCCAGCGACGATGCAATGCCACGCGCGAACCGGAATAGACCGTTTCGCCGCGCACCTCTATCTCTATGGTTGAACCTGCTGCCGGCTCGCCGATGTCGCGAACTAGCGGCTCCAAATCATGGCGCGCAAGCACGGCCCGCACTTCAGCAAGCCGCCGCGCCGGCACCTGAACAACAGCGCCCAATTCCTCCGCAAAGCATGCCGCGACGACGTCGGCCGCCGATCCTAGGTCGATGCGCAAGCCGCTATGCGCAGCAAATGCCATCTCGAGCAGTGTCACGAGCAGGCCGCCGTCCGAACGGTCATGGTATGCGAGCAGCAATCCCTGATCTTTGAGTTCGCGCAGCGCATTGAACATTGCGCTCAACAGATGTGGGCTATCTAAATCGGCGGCGACCCCGCCCTTTTTCATATGCACCTGAGCCCAGCACGAGCCGCCCAGGCGATTCTTGCCTGCGCCCAAGTCGATGAGCAACAAGCGCGAGGGCTGCGACAGGTCGAGCTGCGGCGTCAGGGTCGCGCGCGCATCCTGCACCGGCGCAAACGCAGAGACTATGAGCGATACCGGTGCGACGACGGAACGCTCGGCGCCGGCATCTTTCCAAGCCGTCTTCATCGACAAGGAATCCTTGCCTACCGGAATGGTGATGCCGAGTGCCGTACAGAGTTCGCTGACGGCACGAACAGTGGCGTACAGCTCGGCGTCTTCGCCGGGTTCGCCGCAAGCGGCCATCCAATTTGCCGACAACCGAATCTCGTCCAGCCGGTGAATATCCGCGGCCAGAATATTGGTAATCGCCTCGGCTACCGCCAATCGTCCCGATGCGGGTGCGCTCAACAATGCAACCGGCGCGCGCTCAGCCATCGCCATGGCTTCACCGCCATATCCCTCATAGCTGCTCAACGAAACCGCGACATCGGATACCGGCACCTGCCAGGGACCGACCATCTGGTCGCGGCTGACCAAACCACCGACGGTGCGATCGCCGATGGTGATCAGAAAGGACTTGTCGCCGATGGTCGGCAAGCGCAGCAAGCGATCGAGCGAATCGCCCAGGGTGGTGCCGTCGGTGGACAGCTTTGAGGGGTGGATGGCGATCGATCTAACATCCCGCGTCATGCGCGGCGGCTTGCCGAGCAGCACCTCAATGGGCATATCGACCGGCACCGCATGCAGCAAAGGGTCGGCGACCTTGAGCCGGCCGTCGCCTGTTATCTCTCCCACCACCGCGAACGGGCAGCGTTCGCGCTCGCAGAGCGCCTTGAATTGATCCACGCTTCCGGGCACCAGCGCCAGGACGTAACGCTCCTGTGCCTCATTGCACCAGATTTCCATCGGCGAGAGCTCCGATTCCGCGCTGGGTATTTTGCGCAGATCAATGCGGCCGCCGCGATGGCTGTGCGCGATGGCTTCCGGCAATGCGTTCGACAATCCTCCCGCGCCGACGTCATGAATCAGCAGGATGGGATTTGCATCGCCCAAGGCGACGCATCGGTCGATGACCTCTTGAGCACGCCGCTGCATCTCCGCGTTGCCGCGCTGCACCGAGGCGAAATCCAAGTCGGACGAGCTCTGGCCGCTGCCGACCGATGATGCTGCTCCGCCCCCCAGGCCAATCAGCATGGCGGGGCCTCCGAGGACGACCAGCGGAGCGCCGACGACGACTTCTTTCTTCTCCACATTCGGACGCCGCACGCTGCCCAAACCGCCGGCCACCATGATGGGCTTGTGATAGCCGCGAATCGGCCCGCGGTCCCCCGCCGTTTGCTCAAACACCCGAAAATAGCCGCAGGTGTTCGGGCGCCCGAATTCGTTGTTGAACGACGCAGCGCCGATGGGCGCCGCTATCATGATGTCGAGCGCGGAGGCGATTCTATCCGGTTTGCCGACATCGACCTCCCAAGGTTGCGTCATGCCCGGGATTTTGAGATTGGAAACGGAGAAACCGGTCAACCCGGCCTTAGGTTTCGCGCCGATGCCCGTGGCACCCTCGTCGCGAATCTCGCCGCCGGCACCCGTGGCGGCACCCGGAAACGGTGAGATGGCGGTGGGATGATTGTGGGTTTCCACTTTCATCAAGATATCCAAAGGCTCTGCAGTCCCGGCGTAGCGTTGCGTCGAAGGATCGGGGAAAAATCGGGTGGCATGCGCGCCGGCAATGACAGCTGCATTGTCGCGATAGGCGGACAGCACGCCGGTGGAATTGCGCGCATAGGTTGCGCGTATCAGGGCAAACAGCGACAGAGGCATCGGTGCGCCGTCGATGACAAATTCCGCATTGAATATCTTGTGGCGGCAATGTTCGGAATTTGCTTGTGCGAACATCATCAATTCCACATCGGTGGGATCACGGCCTAACCTGCCGAATGCTTTTACGAGATAGTCGATCTCATCCGCCGACAGTGCCAAGCCCAATTCTTGATTCGCCCGCGCCAACGCGTCGTGACCATCCGCACCCAAGACGACGTTGCGCAAAGCTCGCGGAGCCGCCTCATGAAATAGGCCGGTAGGTTCAAGCGCATCCACCCAGACTGATTCCGTCATGCGATCGTGCAGGTGCGCCGCCAGCTTGTTCAATTCAGCGGCGCCCAATTGCGACGCGGATTCGATGAAGTACACAGTGCCGCGTTCCAGGCGGGTCACTGCGCTCAAACCGCAAACATGCGCGATGTCGGTTGCCTTGCTCGACCACGGGGACTCGGTGCCCACGCGCGGCGTCACGAGGATGGGCCGGCCGCCGGGAATCGCGTGTTGATCTTCGCGAACGCGGGCACCGTAGGTCAGTAGCTTACCCAACACATCGAGTTCGGGGTCGCCCAATGGGCGCGAGGTATTGACGAAATGCATCCAGCGGGAATTGAGCGCTTGAACGCGCGGCTCTTGGGCTTTTAGTGCGCGCAGCAGTTGCTCGAGGCGGAATTGCGACAGCGCCGGTGCGCCGAAAAGGCTAAACATGCTCCATTCTACAGGAATCGGATTATTTGCGAGCGCTGGAATCTCCTCCCGGCGTATAGATCGGCACCGGAAACTGGGAGACATTGGAGCCTTCGAGCGCGACGATTTTGCTCACCCCGTGCTTTTTGACCTCGTCAATGCGCAGCACGGGATGCATGGGAAGGTAGGTGCGCTTTACTTCGTTGAATTCGGCCTTTATCTTTTCCTCGGCCGGATCCACAACCACGGTCGATCGCTCGCCGAACACCAGTTCCTCGACCTCGATAAAGCCGAATAGGCTGCCGTGACTCACTTTTCGGGCATAGATCTCATAGACCTTGCCTTGATTCACGAACAGAACTTTGAAAATGTGACTCGCTGCCATTTAGGGGGCTCCCAGCATTGCTAGTATTTCACCATATTATACCGGCACTTAGCGCGGCCCTTGAGACCCGCTGGAGGGATTGAATATGGCCCTGCGCTTGCGCGTCGTCAGTGAACACTCAAGCCGCCTCGGAACCCTGGCCACCAAGGTATTTGGCGTGCACGGCGGCAGCATTGGACGCGCAACTGACAACGAGTGGATTCTACCCGACCCTGAGCGCTACCTCTCGGGCAAACACGCCCGTGTGGACTTTCGGGCGGGCGCGTACATTCTGGTAGATACCAGTTCGAACGGTACCTACATCAATGGCGCGCAGGTCCCGTTGGGCAAGTATCACGACTACGCGCTCAAAGACGGCGACTACATACGCTTGGGCGAGTACGAGCTTCTGGTCAGTATCGACCAGACGAATGACTTCCCGCCGGAAGAGAGCGCGATCATCGCCTACGATGGCCAGTCGCCGTCCTCGGCGATCAAGAAATCCACGGCCAATGACTTGGGCGCGGACCTTGACTTGAGCCAGTTGTTGGAGCCCAGCGGCCTTTCGATTTCCGGGTCCGGGTCCCGTCCGCGTGATCTTTATGGCCAGGCGCTGCCGCCGATCGAGCAGCCGGCGAATTCGCAGGAAGCGGCAGGCGGCACTCCTTGGCACATGATGACGCGGCCTCTGAAGGTCGATGCGCCGAAAGCCTCCTCCGTCATTGAGAACGCACCCAACCCGAATCTATCGCGCTCGCAGAGCATCGGCGGCCAGAGCATTGGCGCGCAGAGCGTTGCAGCCCCGAGCCTTGCGCTGTACGAAGGCGACTTCGATGTCGGATTGTCCGCATTTTGCCGGGGTGCGGGCATCGATCCGCGCAATGTGAGCACGGACGCGCGCGGGGCGGCGCTGCAGCTCGCCGGTCAATTGCTGCGCGAGGCAGTGTTGGGCCTCATGGATCTCAACCAGGGCCGCGGTGAGTTCCGCAATAAATTCAGGATTCCGGCGCCCGCGGCAGACGGGTCCGAATCTCCTTTGAATCTGTCCAAGGGCGTTGACGAGGCCCTGGTCAGGTTGCTGACCAACCTATCGACCCGCGCGGGATCGGTCGATGCGATCCGCGAAAATTTTCGCGAGCTCAAAGCACAAAGCACCGCAACAGTCTCGGCCATGCGCGCTGCATTCGAAGAGTTCCTGACCCGCGTCAATCCCAAAGAATTGGAAGAGCGATTCGAACGCTCGAGCAAGCGCGGCGTTTTCGGCGGGCAAAGCAAAGCGAAGTACTGGGATCTGTATGCCGAATTGTTCGGAGGGCTCGCGCAGCGCCCCGCCGACGGGTTTCCGCACCTGTTCATGGAAACCTTTGCCAAGGCATACGAAGCCAGGCTGCGCGCGCTGATACCTCCGCGCCGCAGCAGCTTCGGCGGCGACCGGGACGAGACGGACAATCCGGGCGGACACGCGGTCGGCGATCACTAGCGTTTAAGTAACGGCCTTGCCCGTAGTAAAGTGACGCGTGCGGCTATTATTAGTAGAAGATGATGACATCGTCGCCGACGCCATCCTCCGAGGATTGACGGCCGCGAGCTACGCCGTGCATCGAGTCAGCAGCGCCGAGTCCGCGCAGGCGGCGCTGCTCAACGAAGAGTTCTCGCTGGCTATCGTCGATGTGGGCCTCCCCGGGGCCGACGGGCTCACGTTTGTGCGCCGTCTGCGCAATGCCGGGAAAATGCTGCCGACGCTCATTCTCACAGCACGCTGCACGCTCGCGGATAAGGTCAAGGCGCTCGACCTCGGCGCCGATGATTTTTTGAGCAAACCTTTCGAAACCGCCGAGCTTGCCGCGCGTTGCCGTGCCCTGATGCGCCGCTCGAGCGGCGCGCTCGACGGCACCATCAAGCTTAATCGAATGAGCGTCGACTTGTTGGGCAAGCAGCTGCGGGTCGATGAGCGCGAGGTCGAATTGACGGCACGCGAATGGCTGGTGCTCGAGTGCCTCGTCAGACGGATCGGCCTCATCGTCTCGAAAGAACGCCTGCTGCAAGCGATTTCCGGCCCCGAGCAGGACATCAGCGCCAACGCCATCGAGGCGCACATCTCGAGGTTGCGGTCCAAGATCGGCGACGCAGCGATCATCCGCAGCCTGCGCGGCTTAGGCTATCGCCTCGACGAAGCGAAACCCGTTTGAACTCATCCATCAGCCGCAGGTTGATATTCTGGCTCGCCGTGCCGCTCATGCTGTTGGCGCTGTGCGGCGGATTGATTCATTACTTCAACAGCGTGGCCCCCGGCGTGATCAGCAGCGACCGGCGCCTGAAGGGCGCCGCGAATGCATTGATGATGCATCTCGGCGTCGAAAACCAGCGATTCACGCTGGACGCCAACCCCAACGCCAATCCGCCCCTGCCGCCGCCCGACACGATCGACTATGCGGTGCGCGACACCCAGGGCCGCCTGCTGCTGGGAGATGCGCAGCTGCCGGCCGTCGCGATCAACGATTCGAACAGCGACGTGTTCGCGATGGCGGAGATCAATCAACAGAGCGTGCGTACGCTGACGACCCGGTTCAACAGCCGCGGAGGCGCCGTGCTCATCACCGTAGCGGATGCACGCCGCGCCAACGAACCGGCGGTCCGCTACAGCTTCATGAGCACGCTGCTTTGGGACTTCGTGCAGTTGGACATCACGCTGGTGCTGGTGTGGGTCGGAATCCGATTGGGACTGCGGCCGATCACCAGACTGCGCGACGAGATCGCCGCCCGCTCCGTGCAGGACCTGCGGCCCATCGACGAAGCAAGTGTGCCGCGTGAAATCGCGCCGGTAGCCGTAACGCTCAATCGACTGTTTCAGATGCTGCGCACCTCGGTGCAGTCGCAGCAGCAATTCATAGCCAATACTGCGCATCAATTGCGCACGCCGCTAACCGGCATGCAGGCACAGATCGATCTGCTTCTGGTCGATCCCGCAGCCGGGCCCATCCGTGGCCGGCTCCAAATCTTGCAGGAAGGCGTCAGGCAGCTCGCGCATGCGTCGAATCAACTGCTGACCCTGGCGCGTGCAGACCCCGCCCTCAATATCGCCGCCAAGGCCCAATCGGTTCAGCTTCACACCCTCGTGACCGATGTCGTCGGCCGCCATATTGACCGCGCACTTCAAAAGGATATCGACCTCGGAGTCGATGCCCGCTCGACGACTATCGCCGCAGACCCGTCGCTGATCGATGACTTGGCGAGCAATCTCATCGACAACGCACTCAAGTACACGCCCTCGGGCGGCACGGTCACGGTAAGCACCGGGGAGCAAGAGGGGCGCCCGTTCTTGAGCGTCGAGGACACCGGGCCGGGCATCCCGGAAGCGGAGCGGCGTTTGGTCAGACAACGCTTCTACCGGCTGCCCAATTCGAGCGGACACGGCAGCGGCTTAGGTCTGGCGATCGTCGATGAAATCGCCAAGCTCTATGAGGCCGTTATGACAATCACAGCCGGCGTCAACGGCCTCGGTACCCGCGTGACGGTGCAATTTCAGCCCAGCACTGCGAAGTAGGTCTCACTTCCGCTGGATGCAAAGCTGCCGTCAGCTTCGGGCAAGCTTGCCTCTCTATCATCCGCCCCATGAAACGACAGTCATTGGGATTTACGCTGATTGAATTGCTGGTCGCCCTTGGGGTCGCAGCGATCCTGGCCGCGCTTGCAATCCCGGCGTTTAACAATTTCATCATGAACAATCGAGACGCCAATCAGATCAACTCGTTGGCGCTCAGCTTCAATTACGCGCGCAGCGAAGCCGTCAAGCTCAATACACCCGTCGGTGTGCAGGTCTGCCCGTCCAGCGACCAGACGACTTGCAACGGCCCGGCGAATGGCTGGTCGGCAGGCTGGGTTGTGCTCGACATGAGCACGACGCCGAATCCCCGGGTCATCCAAGGGGTGCCCGCGCTGGCAGGAACCAATACCATCACGGCGGCCGGCGCCGGCGCCAACGGCGTCACTTTCAAATCCAACGGCACGGTCGTGGGTTCGGCGCAGATCAAGATTTGCGATCAGCGCGGCGGAGCCTACGCGCGCGATGTCGAAATCAGCGCCGTCGGCAGCATCAGCTCCTCGCAAATGGCCGGACAAAGTGCGACCGGCGCAGCCTTGGCCTGTCCTTAAGAACCAATGGTACCCAGCATGCGTTTACTCACATCTCTCAATTCAATGAATCGGCGCACCGATCGCGGCTTTACGCTGGTCGAAGTGCTGGTGTCATTGGTCGTCTTGAGCGTGGGACTGCTCGGCATGGCCAAGATGGTGATGGTGTCGTCGCATTCGAATGACAGCGCCTACTTGCGTAGCCAAGCCACAGCGCTGGCCTACCAAGCGCTAGACAGAATGCGCGCGAACCTGCCTCTGTCCACGACCAACGGCTATGCCACCGCACTGGGGGCCATGCCGGCGACACCGGCGGGTTGGCCAAATGCAGGATGCATGGTGGGCTGCGCCAATGCCGCCCTTGCTGCCTGGGATGTATATGCCTGGAAACAAGCTCTCTTGGCGCTTCCCAGCGGCACAGGATCGATCACAACGTCCGGAACTTTCCCCATGACGGCGACGGTGACTGTTCGGTGGGACGACTCGGTTGCTCAGAGCGTCTTCCAAGGCGCCGGCGCGCAGATGGCGGTTACGCTTGAAACGGTGCTGCAATGAAGCGCGCACTCGGCTTCTCGCTGGTCGAACTCATGGTGGCGATCACGCTGGCGCTGATTGTCACCGCAGGCGTGATGTCCGTGTTCATCGGCTCAAAGTCTGCGTTCCAATCTACTTCCGGCGTCGCGGCACTGAGCGACAGCGGACGCTTTGCGCTGAATTTCTTAGACAATGCCGTGCGGGACGCCGGCAACATGGCCTGCGGCGCACCGATCCGAACAATTTTCAACGTGGGTCCCTCGAGCCCGCTGAACACTCCGGCGGGTCCCGCACCTCTGCTTTTATTTCAGCCCATGACCGGATTCGAAGCGGTAAATACCGGCGCCGGTAACGCGTATGGCACGGTTCTTACCCCAGGGGGCACCGCGGATTGGAATGCGCCTCCCGGCTGGCCAGCCGGTTTGCAGGCGGCATTCACCTCGCTGGCGTCAATGCCGATCAAGAACAATGATGTTCTGGTGGTGCGTTCGTCGACACAGGGCGGAACACCCGCCTTTGTCACCGCTTCCGCAGGAAATAGCCTCACCCTGGTGAACGCGGCCCCCGCGACCTGGAACTCGCAGCTTGCGATCGTCTCAGACTGCGTCAAGTCGTTGGTGTTTCAGATCAGCAGCGGCGGCGGCAGCAACACCATCACCCACAACGTCGGCGGCTCGCCCGGAAATCTCAGCAGCACATTCCCCGCAACGTTGACGTTCGACGCGGGTTCCCAAGTCACCTTGCTGCAAACGACCGCCTACTACATCGGCGTGGGCGCGGACGGCGACGGGGCTTTGTTCTCGGCGGACTTATCGCCGGGGAATTCATTTACTTCGGCGGTCGCGCCGATTTCACCGAATGAGTTGGTGCCCGACATCGAGGCCATGCAAATTCTCTACGGCATCGACACCAATCAATCGCAAACGGTGGGACAGTATGTCACCGCGGATCAAGTAGCCGACTTCACCACGGTCATGAGCGTGGAGATCGCCGTGCTGGCCGCAGGCCCCATCGGATCGGCTCCGCTGCCGACTGCCGCCAGGCAATTCACCTTGCTGGGCACCCAGGTCACGCCGCCGATCGACACGCGGGTGCGCCAAGTTTTCACCATTACCATCGCCGCTCGGAACATGCTGCCATGAGAAATCACTCCACGCGTCAACAACAATCCGGCGTCGTGCTGTTCGTGGCGCTCATGCTGCTGTTGATATTGAGCATGATCGGCGTCACGGTGGCGCGGCTGCAGACGGTCGAGGAACGCATGGCGCGCAACGAGGACAGCCGACAGCTCGCCATGCAGGGCGCGGAAGCCGGGCTTCGCAGCGCCGAGTTTTTCCTCTTGAACGCCCCGGCGGTCGGATTTTTCGCAAATGACACCGCCGGCCTATACGTCGTGTCGCCGACCACGGGCAGCATGATTCCGGCGCTCGACATGAGCGTTGCAGCCAACGTCAAGGCTTACAACGGCCCGGCGCTCGCCGCGCCGACGCAACCGCCCCGCATTGCAATCGAAGTGATTGGTTTCGGCGCGGTACCGGGAGACACACTGTCAGCGCCCCCACCCACCTACAGAATCACCTCGCAAGGTCTGAATGCCGACGGCACTCCCGGCGTGACCTTGCAAAGTGTTTATCGTTAGCGACGGCTTCGAGGTAATCATCATGAAGAACTTCACTTCTAATGTCCTGCGTAAACGCATCGCTCCGCTGCTGGCGGCGGCAGGCGTAGCCGTAGCCGTTGTATCCCCCGTGCCGGTATTCGCGATCCCGGCCCCGACGCCGGTTTCGCAGCTGCCGCTGACCATCGCCATTCCCGCTCATCCGCAGATCTTGTTGGCGGTCGCCAACTCTGAATCGATGGACGGAAATTTGAGCGGCGCCATCATGACCGGTTCGGGTTCGCTCAACGCATCGCTCTCGGCGCTGAATGCCTCGAGCTCGCCGGTGAATTTCACGATTCCCGCCGGATTTACGCCGCCGCTCAATCCGGGCGCGGCGGGCGTTGCGCCGTACACCGTCAACGTGGCCGGCACGCTGTACGATAATTCGCCGAGCCGCATGAACGTGGCCAAGGCCGGCATCAACGCGATCCTCACCGGTTTCATGGCGAGCGCCGATTTCGGTTTGCTGGATTATTCAACCGGCGGCCCCAGCATCTTTACGACCTGGGTCTACCAGATGAGCCCGCCGGGAGGATTTACCTTTACTTCGGTGGCCGCGCCCACCGGCCAAGTTCCGAATCCTTGCTTTGGGGTCAACATTGCCCTGGGCAACAGCGTCTCGTCGAACTGCAACACGCTGAATGGCTACTATGCGGCTCAGAGCATCCTGCTGCAGCCATACATGAACATCGGGTCGAGCAGCGATGATCCCTCGATCAACGACGTGCTGTATGCCGGCGGGCTCAGCACCATTTGCGTGGTGCACGGCGGCCCGAATCCGGTCAATCCCTACCCGCCCCATTTCTCACTGGGCCAATTCAATAACGGCGGCTTCAGCGTCACCGAGAGCTATTCCACCGGCACGCCCGGAGGTTGCGCGACGACCACCGGCCCGACGAACGCCGGCTTCGTGCCGTTTTCGACGGAAGTCATCTACGAGGAACGCGGTTTCGGCTACGGCGCCAGTCAATCGGCGACCACCGGCAATATCGTCGTGCCCATGACCACCGCCGGCGCGACTCCCACTGCCGCCAGCGTCGCGGCCGCCTTGGCCCTGTTCACGCCCTCGCTGCAGCCCGAAACCAACAACACGGGCACGCACGAAATCAAGGCACTCGCGGGGCAATCGCCGATGGCTGGCCTCATGAACAAGGCTGCCGCTTATTTCGCGACCAATCCCGCCTCGAGCAACGGCTGCACGCCGCACCGCTACGTGATCTTGGTGACGGACGGGTTGCCGACCTTCGATTTGGCCGGCAAGACCTGGCCGCCCCTGGGCAGCGCCGCGGCCACGGGCTACGGCGTAACAGCCACGTTCAATCCGGACGGTTCCTTGGCGAGCACCAACAATCAGGCGTTGACGGATACCATCACCAAGCTCACCGCGTTGAATACGGCGGGCATCCAAACTTACATCGTCGGCCTGGGCGCCGGCGTGGACCCGTCGAAGAACCCCGTCGCCGCGGCAACGATGACCGCCATGGCGGTCGCCGGCGGCACGGGCTCTTACTTCGCCGCCACCGATCCGACCACGCTCACCAATGACTTGCAGAGCATCCTCGCCACGATTCTCGCGGCCACGCAGTCGGTGGCATCGGTCGCCGTCAACTCCACCGGCTTGAGCACCAACAGCGTCGTTTACCAGTCGCAGTTCATTTCCTCCGACGTGGACCAGGACTGGACCGGCAATCTCTACGCGTTTCCCGCTGATCCGGTTACCGGCGACGTGGACACAAATCCTGCGGATGCGCTCTGGGCCGCCGCCACCCAATTGGATGCACAGAACCCAATGACCGGGCGCATCATTGCGACGTGGGACCCGATCGTTAGCAAAGGAACGCCATTCGAGTGGAACCCGTCGACCACCGCGACCTCAGGCATCGCGAGTTCGACCACTTTGGGCACGACCCTCATGACCTTTGCGGCCGACCCGAGCGGACAGGACGTGCTGCAGTACCTGCGCGGCGACAAAACCTTGGAAAAGCAAAACGGCGGCCAGTTCAGAAACCGCACGCACGTTCTCGGCGACATCATTTTCAGCAACCCAGCTTATGTGGCAGCGCCCTCAGCCAACAATCTGTCGAGCTCCTACTTGACGTTCGCGGGCGCACACGCATCGCGGCCGCCGGTCATCTATGTGGGCGCCGACGACGGCATGTTGCATGCATTCGATGCTGCAACCGGCAATGAGCGCTTCGCCTACATTCCGCGCGGCGTCTATGCCAATACCATCAATCTGGTTTCGCCCTTCTACAATGCGCGCCACCAATTCTTCGTGGACGGCTCGCCGCAAGTCGCCGACGTGCAATTCTCGGATTCGACTTGGCACAGCGTGCTGTTCGGCAACGAAGGTGCCGGCGGAAAGAGCATCTTTGCAATCGACGTCACCGATCCTTCGACGATCAACACGGAAACGGCGTTGGCGAACAACGTCATGTGGGACTTTACGCACTTCGACATGGGCTTGGGTTTTGCCAATCCCGTGCTGGCGAACACCAATGCCGGTACGCTGCTATTCGTCGGCAACGGCTATGACAGCACCAACGAAAAACCGTTTCTGTATGCGCTCAACCCGCAGACCGGCGCGACGGTCATCAAAGTAGACCTGTGTGCGCAGGTGCCGACCGCGTGCAACCTAGGCGTTGCCAACGGCCTCTCCTCGCCCATAGTGGTCAACACCAGCGGACAGTCGACTGCCTCGGCGAACATGGTCTATGCCGGCGACCTGCAAGGCAATTTGTGGCGCATCGACATATCGAATGCAACACCGACTTCTTGGACCGCATCCGTGCTTTTGCAGGCGAAGGATCCGTCGGGAAATACGCAGCCGATCACCGCAGCTCCGGTGGCCACGTTGAATCCCCGATATCCGCAGCTCGCCGGAACCATGGTATTCGTCGGCACCGGACAGTTGCTCGGCATTCCGGACCTGGCGAATACGCAAGTTCAGACTATCTATGGAGTCTACGATCCGCCCGCGGGCTATGCGACGCCGCTTGCCCGCACGGATCTCGTGCAGCAGACGCTGTCGGCCGCCACGATCGGCACCATTGCCGTGGCAACAGTGACCAGCAATACCGTGTCCATTCCCGCCAGCAAGGGCTGGTTCATTGACCTGACGTTGAACGCCGGCGAGCGCGTCGTCAATCCGCTGCTGCTGAAGAGCGGCACGATCGTGGTCACCAGCACTCAGCCCGCTCCGAACTCCTGTAGCCAGGGCGGACTATCGTTCTCATACTTCATCAATTTTGCGACCGGTAGTGCGTTCGCTTCGCCGCAGTTCGATGTCAACGGCGACCACATGCTCAATAACTCGGATACTGTCCCGGGCCCGCTTGGCTCGCACATTGTGCCGCTTGGCGTGAGTCTGGGTACCGGCTTCTACGCCGGCGCGACCCTGGAGAATACGGCCAGCGGCACGGCGACGACGACAACCAATCCGCCCGGTACTTTGGTATATAACTGCCCTGCGTCCGGATCGGGAGTGTGCATTCCGCGCTACATGAAAGGCGCATCCAGTCATCGCGTGTCATGGTGGGAGGTTCGGCAATGAAACTAGGTAAACTTTCGTTAGTGGCATCCATCCTGGCGTTCGCGCTCAGCTTGCAGCCGATCGCAGCACTGGCGACCAAAGTGCCGGGGGTGACGGTTACGGGGCAAATCACAGCCTCGCCCAGCTCGACGCAGATCGAGATTGCGCACACGTTGTATCCGATTCAACCGAACAGCCCGGCCGCGAGCGTTGCGCGATCATTTTTCCTCGGTCAGACAGTCGACGCGCTTTTGAGCGATCCGGGCGCAGGCGGCCAGCCGGAAGTTATCGCGCTGACGGCGCACGTGGGCCAGTAGGAGTTCGCATGAAGAAGAACGGATTTACGCTGATTGAACTCATGATCGCGGTCACGATCGTGGGCATTCTCGCAGCCATCGCCATCCCTTCATATTCGGCGTATGTAAAGCGAGCCAACCGCTCGGACGCGACGCGAAGCCTGAGCCTCACCACTCAGGCTTTGGAGCGTTGCTACTCGCAGTTCTTCACCTATGCCGCTGCGACATGCCCTATCGTTGCGGCCGGCCCGGCCGCTTCCTCGCAAGGCTATTACACGGTCACCATCACCGTGAATGCGGGACCTCCGGAGACCTACAGCGTGACGGCGGTTCCTGTTAATCCTCCGCAAACCAATGACGCGGACTGCACGCAATTCGCGGTCGACAGCACTGGCATACAAACCTCCGTAGGGGCTGCCAATGCCAAGACCTGCTGGGGATCAAGCTAAACTAAGTCGCGAGAGAGACTCGCACAAAAAAGCCGCGCCTGAAGCGCGGCTTTTTTTTGAGTCACCCGATGAGTCGCGGTCAACCCAACAAGAGTCGGCTTATTGAGCGCTATAGCCTCGTCCTTCAACGCACGCGACCATCGCGCGATTGTAGTCGGAGCCATTCTGCGCAACCTGACCCGCCTGCTCCGCTGCCCACTTCTGGCATTCAGCGCGATCCGTGGCCTGTTGCTCCGCACTCTGGCCATTCTTGGGATACATGAAGATCTGACCGGCTACCGGACCGCCGGGTCCAGGACCGTTCTGCGCGCCAGCATCGGGCGGCGCGGTGGCGCCGACGTCGCCGGAGCCGCTCGAGTCATCCGCTACCGGAGGCGGATCAGTGGCGGTGTACCCGTCGTAGGTCGGGTTCCAGGTGTAATAGACGTCATTGGCATAGTAGTAGGGAACTCCCGAGTACCAATACGTTGCATAGGCCAACGGCAGTATCGGCAGAAACCACGCGAATCCGGGGCCGTAGAACGCGCGAGGCCAGAAGCCGCCGTGCCACCAACCGCCGCGCCACGCGCCGCCACGCCAGCCGCCCCAGCCGCCGCGCCAGCCGCCGCGCCAGCCGGTCGAATAGCCGTGGCCGCCGACGAAGCCGCGTCCGGCGAAACCGTGCGCTGCGACAGCGCCGTGGAACGCCCCAACATGACCGGCACCGGCAAAGTGCCCCGGTCCTGCAAAATGACTCGGTCCGCCAAAATGAGCGCCGCCGGCATGCCCAACCGCACCGTGGCCGCCACCGAACGAATGGCCTCCGCCGCCGGCGTGCCCGCCGCCAAAGGAATGGCCGCCGCCGCCAGCGTGGCCGCCGCCACCGCCACCAGCATGGCCCTGCGCCAATGCCGGTCCAGCGCCCGCCAGGATCAATCCTAGTGCGCTAACCGCCAAAAGAACGCCTTTGCCCTTGATGCTCATTTGCCTCTCCTTACCAGACCGCGCAGGCGGCCTGTTCATCGACGTAACTAATAAGACCCTATGTGGTTAACGCGGTTCAAGGCATTTGGTGTACATAACGACAGCTTAATTACGCCGTGCCGCATTTAACATGAGATAGGCCGTTCGGCCCGGCGCAGGCTCGAAAAACCTCGAGTTCGTCTCATTCACGATCACAGAACCTACATAGGCTCGATTGGCCAAATTATCAAGCCGGGCGAATTCGCTGAAATGCCAGTGCTTCGTGTCCTGCTCAAATCCGGCGCGCAAATTTGCCACCCAGTAACCCGCAGCTGCATCCGAGTTGCGGTCGTCCGCGTAAATTTTCGATCGGCTCAAGGCCTCGAGCGTCGTGGAGAAACCCAGCGGCGCGTGATTCCAGGTCAGGCCGAGATACAGCGAATTTCGCGGCACTGCGGGTAGAAAATTCCCCGCGGCCACCGGCTGATAGTTGGCCGGCGGCGGCCCCGTTGGATTGCTGAGCGGATTGCAAGGCGCCGCGACGCAGGTGAAATAGGGTTGCGCGACGACAGCCTTGATGTATGTGTACGCGACGCGAGCGCTGAACCCGCCGGACCACGCTGCATCCACGCCCAGTTCCAGTCCGCGCCGCGTCGTCTCGCTGATATTTTGATCGACTGTGCGGCCGCCGGAGTTCTGCAGCACCGCAAGTTCATCGGCGGTCCTGATGTAGAAGGCGGCGAGATTGACGCGCATTCTTTCATCGCCCGCCTTGATGCCGGCTTCATAGTTGTCGCTGCGCGCCGGCTTCAATCCCAAATTCAGCCCAGGCAAGCTGCCGTCCACCGAGCGGTAAGCCAGATCGTTCAAAGTCGGTGTTTCAAAACCCTTGCCGTAGGATCCGTAAAAATTGATTGCGGAAGTCGCGCGGTAAGTCACGCCTGCCACGGGATTGACTGAGGAATATCGAACTTCGCTATCTGCGGCATCGAGGACAGCCAAGTGGCCGTGCGATGTCACCTCGATGAGGCTGTTGCGCAGGCCGGCCACCAGGCGCCAGCGCTGGGTCGGGTCCCATTGTGCCTGCAGGTACTGATCGAAATCGTACACATGATTGGCCTCGTCCCGCCGCAGAGCTCCCTGCACGCCCAATTGCGCACCGATAAAATTGAGATAGCCTTTGCGCGCTTCCGCCAAATCGTCGTAGTTGATGCCGGCGACCAACAGGAGAGGGGTTCCTCCTACCGTGCGTTGATCCGCAAGATGCACATCCGCGCCCCAATAAGCCCGATCCAGGTCGATCACACCGCCCGGATACAGAGGCGCAGCCAGCTGAGTCGCCTGCGGTATGGCCTGAAACTGCGTGGTGGCGCGATGACCTGAATACAGGCTGGCGACAAAATCATCGGCGGCACTCAGCTTATTGTCATACACCAAACCCAGCTGTTCCTGGGCGAGGGACTTGCGCGTGTTGTATTGGATGGCACTCACCCCTGCCTGCCTGGGATCCGCCCCCAGTTGGGCACGGGTCAGACCCAACGGATCTTGAACGAATGGTGTCTGCACGGCATTCGCGACCAGGGTCAGTTTCGAGGAGTCGCTCAAGGCACCGCTCGCCTTGGCGTTGAATAAGTTCCGCTCCGCCGAGGAATGCACGCGGTAGCCGTCGGTTTGAAAATGAGAGGCATCGACCACGTAGTTCAGGATGCCTTCATCTCCCGTGGTCTTCAGCGCGTAGCGCTGCGCGTTGAAGCTGCCGTATTCCGCAGTTCCGCCGAACAGAAACCCGGGCTTTGCATCCTCCGTGAATATCGCAATGACGCCGCCCGAAGAGTTGCCGTACAGCGCTGAGAACGGACCTCTGAGCACTTCGATGTGATCGGCGCCGCTCAAGTCAAACTGGGAAAATTGCCCCTGACCGTCGGGCATCGTTCCCGGAATTCCGTCCGAGTAGAGGCGCACGCCGCGAACGCCGAAGCTCGATCGCGCCCCGAAACCGCGCACCGACAACTGCACATCCTGCGCATAATTTTGCCGGCTTTGTGCCGACACCCCGGGAACGGTCAGCAAGGTCTCCGAGAGGTTCACTTGCAGCTGCCCGTTGCGGATGGTTTGGGCATTGACCCGATCGACCGACACGGGTAGATCGCGGCTCTCCTCCGGCGTGCGGGTGGCGGTAACGACCACCGAATCCAATTCGCCGGCATTTGCTCCGTGCACAGTCCAGGGCAGGCTCAGGAGCCCGCAAAGCACGCCAAGGCCGGCTAGCGAATTTGCTGAACGAATAATCACCCTAAAGAACCTTCTTCTTTTGCCGCTATTTAAGGACTTGAGCAAATCTTCGCACAATCAGGGCTTGTGCACGGCACGTATCGCATTGATTGTCGCCGCGAGCGTCACCGCGGCCGGCGCACGGGACGTGCATTCGAACCTCTCCGTGAGCGTCACCGTTCGGCCCGTGGCCAGGATCGAGCACGAGTCCGTGCCTGCCGTCCTGGCGATTTCGGCTGCCGACGCGCGGCGCGGCTTCATCGACGTCGCGCAACCCACTGAATTCACCGTACGCAGCAACAGTCCAAACGGTTTCGAACTCGAGCTTCTCACCGTGACTCCCTTGCTTTCGTCCATGATCGTCGAAGGCCTGAACTCTGAACTGGCGCTGGGTGCCGAAGGCGGCACCGTGGTGCAACGCTGGCAAAAGCCCCAGGCTATGAATCTCTCCCTGAAATTTCGATTCGCACTCGCTCCGGGCATTGCTGCCGGAAATTATCCTTGGCCGGTGCGCTTGGCAGTGCGTCCGCTCGACTGATCAGTACGTCACGGTCACGGTGATCACGTCGCTATAGCTGCCGGGCGCGACGTCTTGCGACGCGGGTATGAGCCCATACATGGTTCCCGTCGCGAAATTACTGCCCCCGGCAGGGACTACGAAGGGTCCTGCGCTGCCGCCGAATGAGCCGCCGCTGCCGTCGCCCATGATCTGGCTGTAGGCGTTGCTCCAATAGATGTTGTAGTTGAGGGTATTGGCCCCCGAGAACATCTTTCGCGTCGCGTAGCTGCCGCTTAAGCCCTTGCTCAATGTCAAATTGACCGTCACGTTGGCCGAACCCGTGCCGCTGCCGCTGCAGGTGACGCGCAACGTTCCCGTCGATGCGTCACCCACCGCGCTCAAAGGATTGTAAACACCAAAGGCTATGCCGCCGGCGCTGACGGTGCAATTGACCGTGGTGGCTGCATGCGCAAGCGACGACAGGCACGCCAATCCCCCTACGGCAAAAAGCTTGAGAATGTTCATGGGTTGCGCACCGTCTTTACGGTTTCGTGGCAGGCTACGATTCCCATGTCCGGCAGGGGATCATCGGGGGGCGGCGGCTCCAAACGGAAAGTGCAGTGGCCGCCGCCGCTCCAATTTGCCTCCGCCGACATGCCGTGATCGTAGCCGGTGACGTACACCATGCCGTCTTGCACTACCGGAAACTGCGCTCCCTTCAATGTAACCACTGCCCCCACCGGCAAGGGCTTACCCTCATCGTTGACCAGCCGAAACGTGCCGCTGCGCACCCGCTCCACCGGAAATCGCGCGATCACACCGCTGCGATACGGCGGCGCCATGATGGTGCTGCTCGCGCCGATGGTGGTATCCAAGGGCAGATCTTCAGGTGTGATGCTGATGTGATTGGCTTCATAGGGCCGCAAGTTGTAGAGCAGCGCCCTGCCGCTGGCGTCGGTGTGCGTCGTGAGTTGATTCTCCACGTACACCGGCACATCGGCGAGTCCGGCGACATCCACCATCGCAAAGCTGCCGTTGACGGAGCGTGTGGCATTCAACTGTCCATCGAGAAGAGTCATCGCACCGGACAGATAGGCGCTGCGGCCATCGAGCCCCTGATTGCGTGCCGCTTCCAATTCCAGATCCACGCCGCGAAACTGCTGACGCCAGTCGGCGTCATAGTTGCCGGCTGTGGAGAGGCTCAAACGATAGCCACTGCCGGGGCCCACCGGTGGGCTTTCAGTGAGCGAAGCAACCACTTCGTTGGCGGGCGCACCGCTGCCGCTGCCACCGACGCCGGTTAACGTGGCGGCGCGCCGGAAGTCCAAGGGCAAGACGAAAATCAAATAGGCGCTGGTCGAGTTCTGCGCACCGCTGCCGAGCTGCGCCGCGGTGCGTGTTTGGGTCAACGTCAAATTGAGCGAGCCTGCGTGGCCGAAGCTGATGCTGTGCGTCAGCCCCAGGGTCTGTTGCGTGGGAGAATCCCGGTAGGTCTGGCGCACATACGCCAGCGACAATGAGCCCAATCGTCCTAGGCCAATTCCCGTCTGCAGCAAACTGCGCTGCCTAAAGCGCATAGCCGCGTCGAGCGGCTCGCCGACCTGCGAGAAGTCGCGGCTGGCCCACAGGCTGCTCGCGACGAAGCTGGTATTCGTGCCGCGGTGCTCAAGACCGAATCCGCTCAAGTATCCCGTTCCGCTTGCATCCCCGCCGCCGGCGGCGGTGAAATTGACGACACCGATCTGGCCCACTCTGAATGCGGCGTTGAGGCCGGCCGCGTGCGAATCGCCGGCCAGATATTCTCCATGGCCTTCCAAGGTGAAGCTGTCGGTGATGCCGCGGCGATAACTGACTTCGCCGAGCATCGGACCGTATTGGTTGCTGTCGAGGGCATAATTTTCGCGAACCTTGCCGAAATTGACCGAATATTGGGACAGCCCCGCGGCGAGCAGTGTGGTGCTCGAATAGAAGGATTGCGTCAAGATTTGTTCGCGCCCCAGCGCATCGCGCACCACCACGCTGACATCGCCGGTGCCCGACACGGTGGGCAGACGATCGATGACGAAGGGTCCCGGCGGCAGCTGGTTGCTGGTCACCAGTTGGTTGTTGACGAAAACATCCACGGTCGAAGGCACGGTGGCGGTGCCGGAAGTAGCCAGCAGCGGTGTGGTCAGTAGATCGGGACGCAATCCGAAGTTTCGGCTCCAGCGCACGCCCGCATAGCGCATGGCATTCCCCCAGCTGCCGCCGTCGCTGATGGCATCGCCCAGATTCAAGGTCTCGAGCGTGGCGGGAAAATCGCGGGTGAACGTGGTGTCCAGCCTCACCGCTTGATTGTCGATGCCGCCGTAGCGTGCAACCGCCGTATTGGTCAGCACGCCGGCGCCGGCGAAGATGCCGAGTTCCGCGAAGGCACCCCCGGTGTTCTGTCCGTCGATTTGTTGCGCGGAGAGTTGGTAATTGAGAAATGCGCCCGGCGAGGCGGGCGTGATATCCGGCGAGCGGCGGTCCGCCGCGCTCAGGTGCGTCGTATCCAACGCGGCCGCAGAGACGCTAATCACGGCGCGCTGCGATGCCTCGTCGATGCTCACCGTGCATCCGGGAATGGCTCGCGGCTCAAAAAAACGCCGGCCCTCATGCATCAAAGGGGCCGTCGGCGGCAAGCGCAGACGCAGCCGCTCGAAATCCGCTTCCTCGAGGTACAGCTGCCCTTGCGGACCGCGCAGCACCACGATCATTTCCCCAGGCGCAGCATCGCTCAATGTCACTTCCAAGACAGCTTCGGTCAGTGCAGGCGGATCGGAAGCCATGGCCACTCTCGCGCCAAGGCAGAGCATCAAACACAGCAACCCGGAATATGTCTGCAGCGCGTAGCCAATTCGAATTAGCTTTGTCATGGGCGCGCGCCAATCAGCGGCTCTTAGAGAACGCTGGGTGCCACGTCGGCCGAAAAATCTCCCTGGTCGCTATGACCGCGGATCGGTATTGCGCCCTGTCTTTTCGCATCTGCCGGCGGAGTCAAGGTCCAACTCATGCGGCTACCCGGCAGCACGTACTTGGACGTGATGCCGCGCAAGGGCATCAGGGAGCCCGGGAACTGCGCCTCGAAATCAGTTATCTGCAGATGGCCGCTGCCGTGGTTGGTCGCCGCCAGCTCGAGCTGCCCGTTCGGCAACCAGCGCGATTCCCAGGCCAGTTGCGCATCGGCCTTGCCATGTGCGGGAGCGACGAACACGGGAATGCTCAAGCGCAGGGCCACTCGCAATCCGGTAAAATTCTGCGGCGCCGCCTGCGGCACTTCTTCGAAGATCACCCGATAGGTCAATTCTTGGGAAGGATCAGGCTCACGGCGCAGCGCGACTCGAAGAATTTGCTGACCGTTGGCCGGTATCTGCAGTACCGGCGGCGTGGCCAGCAACTCGCGCGTGTCGTCGAGCTGTTCCGCGCCATCTTTCTGCGACCAGCGCACGACCCGAATTTGCACGACGACCGGGCTGTCATCGGCGTTCATGATCGTGAGAGCTTCCGTCCGGTGGCCGCCGGTGAGCTGCGCGCGAATCGGTGAAATATTGAACGTGCTCGCGCCCGCCGGCGCGGCAGCGCCTAAGGCGATCAGCAGCGAAGCTAAGAGCGCTCGCATGTCCTAGTAGGTGACGGTGACGGTAATGGTGTCGGTGTAATTTCCCGGGACCGCAGCTTGGTTGGTCGCGTTATCCGGTAGTTGACCGAATACCGTGACCGCATTGGCCGTCGCGACACCCGCGCCGGTTCCCGCCACGGTCTTGCTCGTGCCGGAGCCGTCGCCGAAAACGTTCGCGAACGCCGCCGTGGTGAACAGGTTGTATTGAAGCGTGTTGGCGCCGGAGGCCATCAAGCGCTGTGCGATGGTGCCACCCGTGGTGGTGCCGCCATTGAGCGCAATCGTGTAGGGCGTGTTCTTGGTGCACTTGACGCTGATGGTGCTGTTGTTAGCGATGACGCCGCCGCCGGGCGTGTACGGATTGAAGGCCAAGGTCGTGGCCGTCGCGGAGCAGGTCGCCTGCACCGTCGCTGTCACCGCAAAGGTCGTCGTCGTGGTTGCTGAATTGGCGACGCCCGCCAGCGTCGCACCTAAGATCAGCGTCATTGCTTGAATCTTGCGCATGGAATCCTCGAATTTTTCGAAAATCGATCAATGTGCGGCGGGACCTTTCAGCCCCGCCGCACAACGTTGCATCAATAACTGACCGTGACGGTTATCGTGTCGCTGTAGCTGCCCGGCACTGCTGCCTGGTTCGTTGCGCTGTCCGGCACTTGACCGAAGACCTGCACGGTGTTGGCAGTCGCAACCCCCAGGCCCGTCCCGGCGATCGTGCCGGTACCGCCCGTGCCGTCGCCGAAGATGGTCGCGAGCGCGGCGGTGGTGTAGAGGTTGTATTGCAAAGTATTGGCGCCGGCACCCATCAGGCGCTGAGCGAATGCGTCGCCCGTGGTCGAGCCCGCATTGAGCGCGACGGTGAACGGCGTGTTCTTGGTGCACTTGACGCTGATGGACGTATTGCCGATCTGAGCGCCGCCGCCGGGGGTGTAGTTGGGGAATGCCAAAGTCGCGGCCGTCGCGGAGCAAGTCGACTGCACCGTCGCAGTCACCGCGAAAGTCGTGGTGGTTGTGGCAGCTTGTGCAATACCCGCAGCCATTACTCCGGTTGCGAGGGTTGCAGTGAGAATCTTGTGCATGAAAGCTCCTAAAAATTGCCGTGTGACATCATTGCCGGGATTCCCCGAGTGCCGCTATTTTTGCCGGATACCACTAAATCGTTGTGACCCCTCTCTCAGATCGCTCAGGTGAGGCTCAAGTTTTGGGGCAATCTGCCGGGCCCATCTCAATTTGCGGCCAATTGGCTGGGATTGCGCTCGACAGGAGGCAGCTGGGGGATGCCAATTTGTGTGAAGTAATTCCGTGTCTGCGCGAACGGTGCTAGGATCCCCGCTCTAAGTTTCGGGGTATCGCTTGCGACGACTGAAGGCCACGCAGGAGTTTCGCGTCGCGCTGATTGCAGCGCTGGCGCTGATCTTTGCGCAGCTGGGCGCGATGGCGCATGCCTACTCCCACGCCCCGGAAACCACCTCGACATCCTCGCCTCAATCGAAACTCGGCATTCATGATCTCTGTAAAGACTGCTTGAATTTCGCGCCATTGCTATCGGCCGCCGGTGCGCCCACCGCCCTGCCCTTTGCCTTGCCGCAACCTTGCAGCATGGCGCCGCAGGCGCAGATCGCCTGCCTCGTTGAACACAAGTCTCGCCTCGCCTTCCGTTCCCGCGCTCCTCCCGTCAAGCCCTAAGTCTTAACGACGATCTATCGGCTGCAGGCGACTGCGGCTCAGGGTGTTTGGCGAGGAGTTCTCGATCCATGTTCAATTTCAAATCCCTACGGGCGGCGCCCTTGGCGCTCGCGTTGATTTCCCTATTTTTTGTACCGCGCGCGGCGCAAGCCGATGAATCCGAAAGCTCAACGCCGGTCGACGAGGTGGTCGTGATTGCGCAGCGGCTGAACGAAGCCCGCAACGGCATCCAAACGCAAACCGGCGCGTCGACTTATACGATCAACGAAGCAGCGATCGGTGCCCAGCCGGGCGGCGATAATAGTCTATTGAATCAGGTGGTGATGCAGGCGCCCGATGTGGCCCAGGACTCGTTCGGCCAATTTCACGTCCGCGGCGAACACAACGGGCTGCAATACCGCCTCAACGGTATCATTTTGCCGGAAGGAATCAGTGTATTCGGCCAAGCGCTCGATCCCAGGCTCATTTCCTCGATGACCCTCATCACCGGCGCGTTGCCGGCGGAATACGGCCTGCGCACCGCCGGCATCATCGATTTGAAAACCAAGAGCGGCGTCATCGATCCGGGCGGGTCGGTGTCGGTCTATGGCGGCAGCCATGGAACGGTCCAGCCGAGTTTCAACTACGGCGGCAGCGAAGGCAGATTCAACTACTTCGTCTCCGCAGACTTTTTGCGCAACGATCTCGGTATCGAGTCGCCCGACGGCCGCTCGAGCCCGGATCACGATCACACCACCCAGTATCATGAATTCGCGTATCTGGAATATATCTTGGACGAAGAGAATCGCCTTAGCGCCGTGCTATCGAGTTCAGCGGGCAAGTTTCAGATTCCAAATCGCGCCGGCCAGGTGCCCGGCATCACCAACGCGGACGGCACGCCCCTCACGGTCAACGGCCAGACGACCTATGCGAGCGATGCGCTCGATGAAAATCAGCGCGAGCTGAATCATTTTGCCATCGTGAGCTGGCAACATTCGCAGGGCGCGTTCGATGTGCAGACTTCGGCCACGGCGCGTTATTCCAGCTTGAATTTCACACCGGATCCGCTGGGCGACATTCTCTTCGACGGTGTTGCGCAAAACGCCTTCAAGCTAAACGTCGCCTATGCGCTGCAGTCGGACGCCGCGTACAAGCTTAACGATGCTCACACGATACGTGCAGGCGTATTCCTGCAGAGCGATCATTCCAAAAGCGTTACCAGCTCGGCGGTCATCTCGCTGGACGACGCCGGCAATCAAGTCAGCGACGTCCCGGTCACTATCGTCGACGACGGCGCAAAAACCGAATGGCTCGAGAGCCTTTACCTGCAGGATGAATGGAAAATCATCCCGACGGTGACTGTGAACTACGGCTTGCGCTTCGACAAATTCAGCGCGTTCGCCTCTGGGCACCAATTTAGCCCGCGCGTCAATATAGTCTGGCAGGCGCTGCCGGACACGACAGTGCACGCCGGCTACTCGCGCTATTTATCGCCGCCGCCATTTGAGCTAGTCGGCACCGAGACCGTATCGAAATTCGTCAATACCACGGCGGGCGCAGAAGTCCTGCAGGCGGATACACCGCTGCCGGAACAAGCCAATTATTACGACCTCGGTGTACAGCAGAAAATCACCGACCGGATCACGGTGGGCTTGGACAGTTACTACAAGCAGTCCCACAACTTGATCGATGAGGGACAGTTCGGGGCGCCGATCATACTGACCCCGTTCAACTACACCTTCGGCAAGCAGTACGGCGTGGAACTGACCAGCAGCTACACGCTGGAGGATTTCACGGCGTATCTAAATGTCGCCTGGCAAAGCGCCCGCGGCAAGAACATCGATTCGGCGCAGTTCAACTTTGGAGCAGATGACCTGGCTTACATCGCCGAACACTACATCCACTTGGATCACGAGCAACGCGTCACGGCCTCCGGAGGCGCCTCGTATTCGTGGGGTCACACGCGTTTCAGCGCCGACTTCCTGGTCGGTTCCGGACTGCGTGCCGATTTGCAATTGCCCGACGGCAGCTCCATTCCGAACGGCGCGCATTTACCCAACTACGCGCAGGTCAACCTCGGCACGAGCCATGTTTTCCACCTTGACGGCTCCGGCACGCTGACCACCCGCTTTGACATCATCAACGTGTTGGACAAGCGTTATGAAATCCGCGACGGCACCGGAGTCGGCGTCGGTGCGCCGCAATTTGGGCCCCGGCGCGGATTGTTTTTCGGCATCTCCAAGAGCATTTAGCACCCAAAGACGCTGCGGCGGCGCTGGAGAAGGCTAGACCTTCTCCAGCGCGGCGTTCAAGTCTGCGATCAGGTCATCCGCGTTCTCGATGCCGACGGAAATACGGATCAAGGCGTCCGTGATTCCGAGCCGATCTCGCGTTTGCTTGGCGACGCCGGAGTGCGTCGTGCTCGCCGGATGCGACGCCAGCGTCTCGGTGCCGCCCAAGCTCACCGCCAGTTTGATCACCTGCAAGGCATCGAGCAGCCGAAACGCCTCCGCCTCGGCGCCCTTGACCGCAAACCCGAACGTCGATCCGGCGCTCTCGCACTGGCGCTTGAAGACCGCGCTGCGCGGATCGTCGGCGCTCAGGAAACCCAGATAATTCACGGCTGCGATCTTGGGATGCTTGCGCAAGAAATTCGCCACGAGCGCTGCGTTTTCCGCCGACTTGACCATGCGCAACGATAAGGTCTCCATGGAGCGCATGATCATCCAAGCCGTATTCGGATCCAACTGAGTGCCCAGCGCGCCGCGCAATTTCTTCACGGGATCAACCGCGGCACGCGAGCCCACGACCCCGCCGGCGACAAGGTCTGAATGTCCGCCGACGTACTTGGTCAGGGAGTACATGACCAGGTCAACGCCGTGCAACAACGGCCGCTGAAACACCGGCCCCAGAAAGGTATTGTCGACGGCCACGGTCGGCCGGCCGCCGCTCTGGCGTGAGCCGATCATTTCGGACACTTCGCGCATCAGCTTAAGATCAACCAGGCTGTTGGTGGGATTGGCCGGTGTTTCGACGATGATCAAGCAGACTCGGCCTTTGGATTCCGCGGCCTTCTTGGATGCCTGGGCGGCAGCCTCGAGCACCGCAGCACGATCATGTCCCAGATTGAAGCCGACCGCGCTCACGCCGAAGCCGGGGAGCGTCTTTTCGATGAGCGTCTCGGTGCCGCCGTATAATGGCTGGCTCATCAGGATGACATCGCCGGGGCGCACGTGCGTCCAGATAACGGTGGATATCGCCGACATGCCGCTCGAAAATACCGCCGCCGCTTCGCCCTCCTCCCACAGAGCCAGCCGGTCTTCCAATACCTCAAGATTTGGATTGTTGAAGCGCGAATACACCAGACCGGATGATTGACCTGCAGTCGGCTCGCGCCGCCCCGAGGTATAGTCGAAGAAGTCCTTGCCGTCCTGCGCGGTTTTGAATACGAATGTCGAGGTCAGGAATATCGGCGGCTTCAGAGAACCTTCCGACAAGCTCGGGTCAAACCCGTAGCCCATCATTTGAGTTTCAGGCTTGAGCACGTGTTTGCCGATTTTGCGCTTATGATACGAGTCGTAACTCACGCTGCCCCCAAGAAGTTAAAAATCGTGGTCCGCAATATAACACCGTGTCGCTCTTAATCATCGCCGCTGCAGCGTTCTTGTGCACGCTGGTCGGCGGCCTGCTGGCATTGCGCCTGCGCGACAAACTGCATCTGATTTTGGGCTTCAGTGCCGGCGCGGTGATCGGTGTCGCATTCTTTGACTTGCTGCCCGAAGCCTTGAGCTTCGGCTCTCAATTCCATTCTCCAGCCACGATTTTGTCGTGGACCGGATTAGGATTCCTCTGCTACTTGGTGCTGGACCGGATCCTGCTATTTCACGGCGACGCTGCGCCGCGCGGCAGCGTTGCCGCCGCCGTGCTGTGCCTGCACAGCTTTCTCGACGGAATAGCCATCGGTCTCGCGTTCCAAACCTCCCGCGAGGTGGGAATCGTGGTTGCGATTGCGGTGCTGACGCACGATTTTTCCGACGGCATCAACACCATGAATGTCGTGCTCAAGCACCACGGCAAACGAGAGCAGGCCTTGCGTTGGCTGCTGCTCGACGCGGCCGCGCCGGTCCTGGGCATCGCCTCCACGTACTTTTTCATGCTGCCCGGCGGCTCTTTCGGCGTCGTGCTCGGGCTCTTGGCGGGATTTTTTCTCTACATCGGAGCCAGCGAACTCATCCCGGAAAGCTATCACGCGCATCCGAAGTTCCTAACGACTGCGACAACGCTCGCCGGCGCCGCAATGCTGTACATCGCGATCGCGCTAATTCGGCAATAGTTCGCGCGTCGACGCGCTGCCTGCGGACGCAATCACGATGCTGGCAATTGCCGTCCATTGCACCAGCGACAGCATCTCGCCAAGAAATATGAGTCCCGCGACGGCGCCGAGCGCCGGATTGAGGCTCATCAGCACGCCAAAGGTGCGAGTAGCTATGCGCGGCATGGCGAACATTTCAAGCGAGTAAGGCAGCGCGCTCGACAGCACTGCGACGCCGACTGCGGCGGGCAAGATGGAGAGCGAGATGAGATGCACGCCGCTGTGCGCGAAACCGATCGGCACAATCAGCAGCGCGCCGATCACGGTCCCAAGCGCCGTAATCTGGCCGCCATGCGCCGTGCCGGCCCGGCGCCCGTAGATGATGTACAGCGCCCAGCAGGCCCCTGCGCCCAGCGCGTAGGCAACTCCCGCCGCAGAGAGGGGCTGGCCGCCCAATCCCAGCGGCAGCAAGGCAAGCAGGCCGAGCGCCGCCAGCAGAACCCACACAAAATCGACCGGCCGGCGCGAGGCGAACAGCGCCACACCCAAGGGACCGGTGAATTCGAGCGCCATCGTGATGCCGAGCGGAATGTAGCTCAAGGCCAGGTAGAAGAAGAAATTCATCCATCCCATCGCGACGCCATAGACGATGACGGTGCGCAACTGGCTCCCGGTAAATCTCAGATGCCAGGGTCGCCAAACCGCCAGAAGGATTAGCGCTGCAATGGCCAGCCGCAGCGCGGCCGTGCCGCCGGCGCCCACCATCGGAAACAACCCCTTGGCGAGCGTCGCGCCGAGTTGAAAGCACACCATTGCGGCCGACAATGCCGCTATCGGCACGGCAATTGGGGAGGGCTTGCGCTGGATGGTCAACTCTCCGCGGCGTCGTCCTGCGGCTTTTCCGGCAGATGCAGGTGTTTCATGACCCGCTTGAGGTTTCTGCGAATCTCGTTGAGATGTCCCAGGCTCACTGCCGTGCGCAGAGCCTCCTTCAAGGGCTGCAGCGGGTAGCCGCCATAGGCGCCCGCGTGGGGAATATCGTTGGTGACGGAGGATCTGCCCGAGAGCACCACGTTGTCGCCCACCGTGACATGAGCAGTCACGACCGAATTACCGCCGGTGACGAATTGGCGTCCAATCTTGGTCGAGCCTCCCATCATGAAACCGGCAGTGAAGAAGCCATTTTCACCTAGATCGCAGTTATGTGCGATATGACAAATGTTATCCAGCTTTGTCCCCGAGCGAATCCGCGTCGAGGTCAATGTCGCCCGGTCGATGGCGCAATTGCTGCCGATTTCCACTCCATCGCCGATGACCACATTGCCGAGGTGGGCGATTTTGCGCGGCTTGCCGCAGGGATCCAGGGCATAACCGAAACCGTCGCTGCCGATGCTCGTGTGCGGATGAATCTCGCAGTCCTCTCCGATTTGGCAGCGGGCGCCGATAAACACCTGCGGATGCAAGATACAGCGTGCGCCGATCTTGGCCGCGTTCTCGACGACGCAATGTGCGCCTATCATGCAGCCATCGCCGATATGCGCGCCCGCCCCGATGACGCAATAGGGCCCCAGGACCACGCCTTTGCCGATTGTCGCGTCGCGATGCACGACTGCCGTCGGGTGATGCTCGCCCCACTGCGTGAACCGGCTTGCTTTTTCGTCGAAGTACTTCAGAAGTATCGCCATCCCCATCGGGATGTTCTTCACGGAGAAGCAGCAACTGTCGGCATCGGCGATCGCGCAGAGCCTATCAGCCATGTTGGCGTGAACTATGAGAATCGCAGGCTTGTGCAGGCGGGCCTCGGAAAGTTGCGCAGCATCAGTGACATAGACCAGGCTCTCTGCCGCAGCATCTTCCGGCACATGGCAGTGAGCGGCCGCGGTCTCCAGATTGCCGTGTAGAAATGTAAAGATATCCGAGTGGTGATTCTTGATGGCCTGAGCGCTTAGCATGCTGCTCCTGCTTGTTTAATAATTATCCACACGACCCGGGAGACTACCATCGTCGGCGAGACTTCGCGCGGACATACGACTTCGATCAAGCGCATCTCGCGAGCGAGCCTGCCGTCGGGTACGGTGGCGCTTGCACGGGCTTTGCTCGGCAAAATTCTGGTGCGCGAATTCAGGGGCGGCATTGCCGCCGGAAGAATCGTGGAAACCGAAGCCTATTTGCAGCACGAGCCCGCCTGCCATGCGTTTCGGGGCATGACACGGCGCAACCGGTCCTTATTCCTCGAGCACGGCCATGCTTATGTTTACCTGTGCTATGGAACCTCGTACCTGTTAAATGTATCGAGCGAACCCGAGGGTGTCGGGTCCGGCGTGCTGTTGCGGGCGCTCGAGCCGCTGCACGGCACCCACCACATGCAGCGGAATGCCCGTCACGTTAAGTTATCCGACCTGACCCGCGGACCGGGCAGGCTCACCGCCGCCCTCGGGGTGGACCTGAAGCACGATGGCTTGAATCTATTTACCGATAAGCAACTTTGGATCGGCAGCGACGGTCACAAGGTGAGATCGATCCGCAAGAGCGTGCGAATCGGATTGACCAAAGCAGCCGACCTGCGGCTGCGCTACTTTGTCGCCGGCAGCCGCTACTTGAGCGGTCCGAAGCGGCTGAACGATTAGGAGTGCTCGTGCGCATACCCTGGATACTCGGCGCGGCCGTACTGGCGTCATTTTCATCGCACGCTCAAGGCACTTGCCCCAAGCAGACTGCCGTTCAAATGCCGTTGAGCGGTTCCACCATTTGCGTGGTGATCGACGACGCCAAGCTGGCAAACCAGCAGCCGCTGTTGCGCACATGGATCGAGCGCTCAGCGCATATTGTCGCTGACTATTATGGCCGGTTTCCGGCGCCGCTCCTGGTCATCGCGCTACGGGGCATGGACGGCAGCGGTGTCGGCGGCGGCCGCACCACCAACGATTCCGGTTTGATGATTCAAGTGCGCGTGGGCCGGGAAACCAAAGCCGAGACCCTCGCTTCGGATTGGGTTCTGGTGCACGAGATGGTGCATCTCGCGCTGCCGGAGGTCGGAAGAAAGCATGACTGGCTGGCGGAGGGCCTGGCCACCTATGTAGAAGGCATCGCGCGCGCTCAATACGGCAATCGCGACATTGCGGACGTGTGGGCCGAGGATCGGCATTCGATGCCCATGGGATTGCCGCACGCCGGAGAAGGCGGCATGGATCAAACGCCGACGTGGGGGCGCACCTATTGGGGCGGTGCGCTGTTCTGCCTGCAGTCGGACGTGGCGATTCGCGAGCAGACCGCCAATCGCGTCGGCTTGCAGACGGCGTTGCGGGCCATCCTGAAGGAGACCGGCGGTTATGCCTCCGAAAGCGACATAGCCGAGGTGCTGCGCATCGGCGACGCGGCGACCGGCACTCATGTGATGTACGGCCTTTACCAGCAGACCCGGGCGACGCCGCAGGCGCCTAACCTTGATCTGCTCTTTACCTTGCTGGGCGTTCCCAGCGACCCGAAACTTCAGCCCTTCGACGATCGCGCACCGCTCGCGGCGATTCGCATCGCCATCACCGCCAAGCCCGGCGCCGAGGCCGCGCCTAGTGCTCTGAAAAATTAGGCTCGCGCTTCTCGAAGAACGCCCGTACCCCTTCGACGCAATCCTGCGTCTCGAGAGTCATTTCCTGTGCGCTGCGCTCGGCGCGCAGTTGCTCCTGCAGTGAATTGTCGAATGTCGAGGTGTGCAAAGTGCGAATCTGCCCAAGGACCGCGCAGGGTCCGGTTGCAAGTCGATGCGCGACCGCCTGTGCCCTCGCGAGAAGTTCGCCGGGCGGCACGACCGCGTAGGCAAGGCCCCACTCAAGCGCAGTCTTGGCGTCAATTCTCTCCGCAAGCATCAGCGATGACAGTGAGCGCCCGGCGCCGATGCGGCGCGCCAAGTGAAAAGTGATTCCCGCATCGGGCACGAGGCCGAGACGCGCAAAGGAAGGCAAAAAGTAGGCATTGTCGGCCGCGATGATGATGTCGCTGGCCAGCGCGAGACTCATGCCGGCGCCCACCGCCGCCCCATTGACGGCAGCGACAATCGGGAATCTGAATCCGCTAAGGCGCAGAATCAAGGGATCCATGAACCGGCGCATCTCGAAGTGCGCCCGTTGGCGCGCCTCGGCGGACTTCAAGTCAATCGAATGAAGGTCGAGACCGCTGCAAAACACATCGTTGCTGCCGGTGATGACCACCGCCTTCGCGCCGCCTTCACCCTTCTGGATTTGATCCAGCGCCAGATGTATTGCGCGAATGACGGTGATGTCGATCGCATTGCTGCATGTCGAGCGCTGCAGCGATAGAGTCGCGACTCCGTCGGATACCGTGAACGCCAAAGAATTCATGGTCTGTCCTCCTCTCCCCAGCTTAAGCAAGGGTGTCCCCTATCTACGATCATGCCCCCTACCAAACACTACCGCAAGGAGAGGCAACCGGGCGGCGCACCATTGCACCGCGTGCCTCGATACCGCAAGATTCGCCTTACAAAAAACGCCTGCCGTTCTCCCGGAGTTCAAATTATGTCTACACTTCGCCCGCCTAAGGGCACACCGCGCTGGTGCCGCAGCACATTGCTGCTGTTGGCCGCAGCCGCCCTACCCGCCCTGTCGGACCCGACGCTGCCGAGCGAAATACCAGCCACTTTCGTGCCGCGGGTTGAGAGCTTCGACTACACCAAGCGCGAGGTGATGATTCCCATGCGGGACGGCGTCAAGCTGCAGACCGTCATTCTCGTGCCGCGCGGCGCGCATCGCGCACCCATCTTGTTGAGCCGCACGCCCTACGGCGCGACCGACAGAATCGCCAAGAACGCAAGTGCGCACCTCGACGCGCTGCTCGACAGCAATGACGCCGCAGATGACGCCGTGCTCAACGGCGGCTACATCCGCGTGATGCAGGATGTTCGCGGCAAGCACGGCTCGGAAGGCGATTACGTCATGACCCGCCCCTTGCACGGCACCTTGAATCCGACCCCGGTCGATCACTCCACGGACACGTACGACACCATCGACTGGCTGATCAAGAATATTCCGGAGACCAACGGCAAAGTCGGCATCCTCGGCATTTCCTACGACGGATTCACTTCGCTCATGGCGCTGGTGAATCCGCATCCGGCGTTGCGCGCTGCCGTACCGATCAATGCCATGGTCGACGGCTGGATGGGCGATGACTGGTTTCACAAGGGTGCGTTTCGGCAAGACAGCCTGACCTATGCGCACGACCAGGAAGCCACGCGCGGCAGCGACATCTCGTGGTGGACGGATCACTATGACGATTACGACACCTGGCTGAGCGCCGGTTCAGCCGGCGAAATGGCGCGGCGCCACGGCCTCGAGCAGGTCGGCTTCGCCGCCAAGCTCATGAACCATCCGGCTTATGATCAATTCTGGCAAGACCAGGCGCTGGACAAAATTCTTGCGGCGCGCGGCGTCACGGTGCCCACCATGCTGGTGCACAGCCTGTGGGACCAGGAAGATATTTACGGCAACATCGCGCTCTTCAAGGCGCTCAAGGCCAAGCAAGCGGACACCTCGAACATTTACCTCGTCATCGGTCCGTGGTTTCACCACCAGCAACGGCTCGACGGCAGCGCCATCGGCCAGATTCGCTTTGGCAGCGATACCGCGGAATATTTTCGCAAGCATCTGCTGCGCCCATTCTTCGATCATTTCTTGAAGGACGACGCGCCGCCGCTTGGGCTGGCGCAAGTAACCGCATTCGAGACCGGCACGAATCGCTGGCAGCAACTGTCGAGCTGGCCGAGCGGCTGCAGCACAGGATGCAGCATCCGCACTCAAAAGCTGTACTTACAGAACGGCGGCACATTGCGCCTGGGGGGCGTTCTGGACGAAAGGCCGCGCGGCAGCGCGGCTGCGGATTTCGATTCCTACGTGTCGGACCCGGCGAAGCCGGTGCCGTTCATTCCACGGCCTATCCATATCGGCGGCGAGGAAGGCGCCAAGAGCTGGCAAACATGGCTGGTAAGCGATCAGCGCGATGTCGCGTCGCGGACCGACGTCCTGAGCTTCTCAACGCCGGTTCTGACCGAGGCGCTGAAAATCAGCGGCGAGCCCATCGCCAATCTCATCGCCTCGAGCACGGGAACAGACGGCGACTTTGTGGTGAAGTTGATCGATGTGTATCCCGATGAAATCGGGCGCGAGCCTCGAATGGGGGGCTATCAACTGATGGTGTCGGCCGATATTCTGCGCGGCCGTTATCGTGATTCCTTCAGCAATCCGAAGCCGATTCCGGCGGATCAAAAACAAGTATTCCGCTTCGCACTGCCGACCACGAACCACGTGTTCCTGCCCGGACACCGCATCATGGTGCAGGTGCAGTCGAGTTGGTTTCCGCTCTATGATCGAAATCCCCAGAGCTACGTCGATAATATTTTCTTCGCGAAGCCGGGTGATTACAAAAAGGCGACGATCAAGATCTTCGACGGCGGATCTTCAGCAAGCTTCGTCGATTTGCCAGTGGTGTCGGGCGGGAAATAGAAGCGAAAAAAAAGCGGCCGAGCAATACTCGGCCGCTGGGTTCCATCTGGGGTTTGCGCCTGGCTATTTCTCTTTCTCGCCGGGCTTCCTCTCTTCTGGTCGCGCGCGCTGTGCCTTCGGTGCTTTCGGCTGTCTCGCGCCGTTGGTCTGCGCCGGCTGACCCTGCGCAGGCTGTCCTTGTGTGCGAGCCGCTCCATTGGGTTGACCCGGTGTGCGCACGAAGTTGCGCGGCTGACCTGGTTGCCCCGACGGGCCCGGCGCGTGAGACGCACCGTTCGGCTGCCCCGCCTGTCCGCCGCGGCCGTACTGACCGGGCTGACCGCCTGCCTGACCTTGCTGACCCGGCGTGCGCAGCGCCGTGCCTGGCGGCGTATAAGCGCCTCGAGCACCGACGACACCGCTGCCGTTGAACGCGGCCGGCCTCGGCGTCGCCGCAATTGCCGGATGGCCGCCGTTGGTGCGCGCCATGAGCGCGGGGTTATGCGCGGATTCTTGAAAGTGCTGGCGCTGCATGGGGGTGGCCCCTACGTGGTGTTCCGAATTCGCCCATGCTCGCTCCTGGGCGCTGGCCTCGACGGTCGTGCCGCCGGGACCGCCGTGATAGCTCACCTTGGTCACCGACACATTGCGCACGACGGTCTCGTTGTACGTATTGTGAATGACGGTCACGTTCACGTTATTGACTGCTCGGTTGTAGGCAAATGAATTGCCCACCCAACGACCGCCGGCGAAACCAACGCCTACATAGCCGAAGCCGTAGTTGATGCCGCCATAGTAGCCGACGTGCGGGCCCCAGTAGCCGGCATGGAACCGGTAAACGCCGCCCACAAAGCCCCAGTAGGCCGGCGTCCAGAGAAAGCCGACGCGCGGCGGCTGGACCCAGGTTCCCGGGACCCAGTAGTACCCGCCTCCGCCCCAAGCCCAGTACCCAGGCGTCCACATGTAGCCCTCTTCAGGGCATGGCGGCTGATCGTAGTCGGGCAACGGAGGCGGCGCCTCGTTAGCTTGAATATCAGCATCAGCATCGCCGGCCGGCTGCTGCTCATCGGGCGATTGCTGCTGCTCGTAGGCCTGCGGCGGCGGTGGAGGCGGCGGCGGCCGGACGTAGCGCGGCGGGGGCGGCGGCGGTGGCGACACCTCGCGCACCACACAACCACCCAGCAGGGTCGCAGCCGACAACAGTAGCGCGGCGCCTGCTAGAGGGAGTCTTGATTCCAAAATGTACTTGCTAGTGGTAGCCATAGTTTCCCGCCATTTTGATGGTTGTGCGACAGCGTACGCATAAGTACGCAGTTTACAGAACGCATAACGTCACAGTTCACCGACCGGCTACCACTGTGAAGGGAATGTAACGCCCGGCCCGAGCGCCGTCGCAGATCAGCGACGGCGCTTGGATGGCGAATATCGTCTTTGCGCCTCAGGCATCGATGGAGCGCTTGAACGTCTCCGGCAAAAACACGAAGCCTATGACCACGGTGATCGCGGCCACGACGATGGGGTACCACAACCCATAGTAAACATCTCCCGTCGCGGCCACCATTGCAAACGCCGTGGTCGGAAGAAATCCTCCGAACCAGCCATTGCCGATGTGATACGGCAACGACATGGCGCTGTAGCGAATGCGCGCGGGAAACAATTCCACCAGCATCGCTGCAATAGGCCCGTACACCATGGTGACGTAGATCACCAGGATGAACAGTATGAATACGACCATGGGCTTGTTGATTGCAGCAGGGTCTGCCTTGTCGGGATAACCCGCCGCCGTAAGAGCACCCTTCACTTGCTTTTGGAACGCCGCGATCGCCGCCTTGCGGTCGGCGCCCTTTACGATTTTGGGATCAGGCGCCTCGAACGTATTGCTGCCGCTGCGGATCTTCGCCAGCGTTCCGGCCGGTGCATCTTCCCGCTGATACGAGATGCCGGTCTTCGCAAGGTAGCTCTTGGCGATGTCGCACGAAGTCGAATCGAAGGGATTCTTTCCGATGGGATCGAACTGAAAGGAGCATTCCTTCGGATCGGAAATGACCGTCACCGGCGCGGTCGACTGAGCCTTGTACAGCGCCGGATTGGCATAGCGGGTCAGTCCGCCGAACAACGGGAAGTAGGTCAGCAGCGCGATCAGGCAACCGGCCAGGATGATCGGCTTCCTGCCGATCTTGTCGGACAGCCAGCCAAATAAAATAAAGCCCGGCGTGGCCAGCACCAGCGAGATCGCCACCATGATGTTGGTGGTGGCGCCGTCGACCTTCAGAATCCGCTCCACGAAGAAGAGAGCATAAAACTGGCCCGCGTACCACACGACCGCCTCGCCCATCACCGCGCCGAACAGACAGATGAGGACGATTTTCAGATTCGGCCAGCGGCCGAAGGCCTCAGACAGCGGCGCCTTCGATGTGGAACCCAAGTTCTTCATCTTCACGAACACGGGACTCTCGGCCAGCTGCATCCGTATCCACAACGAAATGCCGAGGAGAATCACGGAAATCAGAAACGGAATGCGCCATCCCCAAGCCTTGAAGGCATCCTCGCCGAGGCCGGTGCGGGTGGCGATGACCATGAGCAACGCCGCGAATAATCCCACCGTGGCGGTGGTTTGAATGAAGCTTGTGAACAGGCCGCGCTTGCCCGGCGGTGAATTCTCGGCGACATAGGTCGCAGCACCGCCGTATTCGCCGCCGAGCGCCAATCCCTGCAGCAACCGCAGACATATGAGCAGGACGGGAGCGAGCACTCCGGCGGTCGCGTAAGTCGGCAGCAGGCCGACAGCGAACGTAGATCCGCCCATGATTCCCATGGTGATGAGGAAGGTATGCTTACGCCCCACCAAATCGCCGAGGCGCCCGAAAACCAGCGCGCCGAACGGCCGCACGGCAAACCCCGCGCCGAAGGCTGCCAGCGCGAATATGAAGCCGGTGACTTCATTGACACCGGAGAAGAACTGCGAGCTGATGATGCTGGTCAGCAGGCCATATAAGTAGAAGTCGTACCACTCGAACACTGTGCCCAGCGATGAGGCACCGATGATGAGCCAATTACTTTGCGCTGCTGCCGTGCTCTTCGGCAATCCTGCATCTGCGGACGTGGTGGCCATTCTACTCCCCTGCTTTTATTATAAAATTCAATCGCCAAACCGTGATCAATCAGCTGCGGATCCCGCTTCAGTGCTTGAGGGGCCCCGCGGTGATCGCCGCCCTAAGTTCCGTGAGCTTAGCCTTGATGGCTTTGGCATTCTCAGGCCCCATTCGGATCAACAGTTTTTGCCCGGCAGGCCGCGCCTCGAGCGTCGCATCCGCATACGTGTACATCACATTCGGACGCACCAACGCGATCGGCTCCTTCGGCTCCGGTGCAGCCAATAGGCTGTCGATGACTTCGACGAGGCGATCGTTGAAGTAACCGTTCGGGTATCCCAAATTCTGATACGACTCCTGGAACAGCGGATAGTAGTGAATATAGACCGCACTCAATTGTTTCATGTCTAGATGACTGATCAGTGTCACCATCGGCTTGTAGCGGTCGAAATTGCGCTGATCCAAGGTAGCGTGCAATTCATCGCCGGTGGCCATGAACGACCCGGCAATCGGATTGGTCGGGCGCTTCTCGACGGCTACTTTTTGACGCGGCAGATTGTCGATGGTCACCACCAACTTTCGGATGAGATCCTGCGGCGTGAGAAACTGCTTCACAGCATCCGCACTGCTCAACTGCGCGAGCGCCTCATGCAGCGGCGTGTCGCTATCGGCAAGAGCTGGGACGGGTCCTGCGGCAGCAGCGTTCTCGCCGGCTTTGGGAAGCGGATGCGAGATTCCCGGCTCGGCCGGAGCAGGCGGAGGGTTCACCGCCGCGACAGGCGCTGGAGGCAGGGGAGCATTGCGGCTTCGCAAGTAGTACACGCCGGCGGCCGCCAGCACGAAAATCAACGCCGCGACACCAACAATGGGTTTATTGATCACCATGCGCGCCCCAGCGATTAACTCGCGTTCAGCATTCGCAGCTGCAGCTCATGACGTCGATAGTCGATGATCAGCGTGTCGAGGAGTCCCAGCGTGTCCATGCCGATGAGAATCGCCGGCTCGCTGGTCAGCCGCCACTGCTTAAAGATATAGAGGTCGCCAAAGGTCACGCCCGGATCATGAATGGTGATCGGGCCCAGCCCAATGGCGGGTGTGTCCATCAATTCGCCCTTTTGGATATCCTTGGTGGCCCCGATGATGGTATCGACCTTCGATCGCGGCGCCCCGCCCACGCGAGCGAGGGCGTCCTTCAGCGCCAGATTGGCGATTGTGACCTGGCCTCCGGTGTCGATAATTGCCTTGCAGCGGACCTGGCCCACAAATGCATCCACGACCACCAAAGTACCGCGCAGCGAATGAAACGGCACGCTGATGAATCCCGGACCCGATCGTTCATTCTTCGAATACGCGATGTTGATGCGGTCATGCCGAAAATCGATGAAGATGCGCTTGCCCACCAAGCCTTCCGAACCTAAAACCCCTTCCGCGCCGCCCAGTGCGTCCGGCACGATGGGCAAAATCGCCTGATCGACCGCGACGTCCCCGACGCTCAAGGTATCCACCCGGATGGTCGGTACAGTCGCAAAGCCGGTCACGCCGCGCAGAATCACCGGCGGTGAGCGATCGGTGGGGATACCCAAAGCCAACGCAACCAATGCGGTTATGGCGCTGTGGCTTGCACCAGTATCGAGCACGAGCCGGAAAGGCCCTCGTCCGTTGATCATGACCGGCGCCCAAATTCGACCAATTTGATCCCGACGCGTCGGCGAAACGTAGCGCGGCTCCGGCGCTTCGACCATGATCTCGGTCAACTCATCGATTGGGTCGGTGACCGGCGTGGTGGGGGGCGATACCTCGGGAGCCGTGGCACCGGTCCAAACAGGCCATCCGGCCAAGGCAGCTACCAAAAGAGAAGCCCCAAGCCACCGCATTCGATGATTCAGCGGCCAAAACAAGGTGCGAATTGTCTCTTTCAAGTGTCCGCCTCAACGCTGCAACGTCGTTATGTCGTCGTCGATCGACTGCCCGAAAACCCGCCGCAATATTCAGGCTAGCAGCATAGCACCGCGGTTCCTGCGCACCAAAATTCTTGGGCGGCATACGTCAAATCGCCCGCGCGACCTCCCGGTCACGCCCGTTCGGCCTGAGTTCTCCCGGCCTTAAGTCGGCGCGGGAGCCGCTTCGGCGCCGCGAGCGGGTACCACTATCTGCCCGAATTTTCCGGCCCGAAAGTCCTGCATGGCGGCTTCGATCTCCTGACGCGTGTTCATCACAAACGGCCCATATCCCGCGATGGGTTCCGCTATCGGCGCGCCGCTCAAAACCAAGAGCGTGCTGTGCGCGTGGGCGGCGATCGCGATTTCATCGCCGTTGCGCTCGAAGAGCACGAGTTCTGCGTCCTTCGCCACGCGGGCACCGTTGGCGGCGATTGCACCGTGCAGCACCGCAATTGCGGCAATGTGACCGGCGGGAATCCGCAGCGTGATTTGGTTCCCCGCAGCCAAGCGAAGGTCCCATACGTTGAGATCGGTGAATGTGGCTGCAGGTCCTTTTTCACCTGCATAGTCACCGGCAATGACGCGCACGCTGCCGGCCCCGGCCGGCAAAGCGACTTGGGGTATGTGCGCATTGAGAATGCTTTGATAGCGGGGCTTCGACATTTTGTGCTCGGCGGGTAGATTCACCCAGAGCTGCACCATTTCCAATGCGCCGCCCCGCCGGGTGAATTCGGGCGAGTGGAATTCATCGTGCAATACGCCGGAAGCCGCAGTCATCCACTGCACATCGCCGGGACCAATGACGCCGCCATTGCCGGCGGAATCGCGATGCGCGACTTCGCCCTGATAGACGATGGTCACGGTCTCGAAACCCCGGTGCGGATGTTCCCCAACGCCGCGCGGCTCCGCCGCAGGCGCGAACTGCATCGGCCCAGCGTAGTCGAGAAGCAGAAACGGACTGGTCTGCAGGCCCTGTCGCTCGTAGCTAAACAGGCTCCTCACCGGGAATCCGTCCCCCACCCAATGCCCTTTGGGACTTTGGAAAACGCCAAGCACCGATTTGTTCACGAAACCTCCTTTAGCATGCGCTTCAGCGCGACACGAGGGTCATAGATAAGGCCCAAATCATACTTTTCCAGAGGCATTGGCCGGTGCGTGTGTGCGATCATGCGTTGAAAGAGGTGCCGGCGTGAAAACCTATCAAACCGTAGCAGAACTCAAATCTTTGGTCGGATCGCCAATCGGCACCAGCGACTGGATCACGGTCGATCAGACGCGCATCGATCAGTTTGCTGCCGTAACGGGCGATGATCAGTGGATTCATGTCGATCCGGTGCGCGCTGCCGCGGGCATGTTCGGCTCGACCGTGGCGCATGGATTCTTGACCTTGAGCTTGCTGCCGCTCTTCATCCGCAGCTCGCACAAAGTCAACGGCGCGCGCATGTCGGTGAATTACGGTCTTAACCGGGTGCGCTTCCCGTCGCCGGTGCCGGTCAATAGCCGCCTGCGGGCGCACTTCAAGCTGATGTCGTTCGAACCCATCGAAGGCGGCGTGCAGCTGATTACCGAGGTGACCGTCGAGCGCGAGGGTCACCCCAAGCCGGCGTGCGTCGCCGAGAGCGTCGGCAGACTCTATACCTGAGCGCGTTTACGCTTCGGACAGCGCCTTGATGTGTGCCACCGCGCTGCGTCCCAGCGCCGATAAATTGTAGCCGCCCTCCAGCATGGACACGATGCGTCCTTCCGCATGCCGCGCGGCCACTTGCTTCAATTCGCGCGTCATCCAGGCATAGTCGGCTTCCACCAGCGCCATGCCGCCCAGCAGGTCTTCCTTATGCGCGTCGAACCCCGCTGAAATGAAAATCATCTGCGGCTTGAAGGTTTCCAAGGCAGGCAACCAATGTGCCTCGACCGCCTTCTTCGCCGCAGCACCGCCGCTGCCCGCGGCGAGCGGAATATTGATCATGTTGGGTGCGGGGTTGGAGGTGCCGCTGTACGGATAAAATGGGTGCTGGAAGAAGCTCGCCATCAGCACCCGCTTATGCCAGTGCGTCGGACTGAACATGTCCTCGGTGCCGTTGCCGTGGTGCACATCGAAGTCGATGACCGCGACGCGCTCGAGCCCTTTCTTCTCCAAGGCGTACGCGGCGGCGACCCCGATGTTGTTGAAGATGCAAAAGCCCATGGAGCGAACCTGAGTCGCATGGTGGCCGCATGGACGAATCGCGCAAAATGCGTTGGGTGATCGGGCCGCCATGACCTCATCCACGGCAAACACGCCTGCACCCGCAGCGCGTTGCGCTGCGGCAAGGCTGTAGGGGTTCATGGCCGTATCGGGGTCGAGCTGCACGTAGCCTTCCGTAGGCGCATTTTCAAAGATTGCGTCCACATAGGCGGTGCGATGAACCCGCTTCAAGTCCTCGGGGCGCGCGAGCGGTGCCTCTAAGCAGCGCAACTCATCCATGAGTCCAGAGGAGCGCACCTCGGCGTTGACCGCGCTCAAGCGATCCGGACATTCAGGATGCCCTGCGCCCATCTCGTGGCGCAGGCAATCAGCGTGGGTGATGTAGGCCGTCTTCATTGCGCGATACTACCCTTTTGGCCGGCCGTGGCGAGTTCAGCATAGAGTCCTGCGGCGCGGGCCCGCTCCTTGACCAGCGCCAGCACCGCATCGATCACCGGCGTTTTTACCCTTACGAGCCGGCCCAGTTCCTGCACAACGCCGACCAGCGCATCGATCTCGAGGCTTCGTCCCCTTTCCAAATCCTGCAGCATCGACATCTTGTGATCGCCCGCTGCGGCAGCGCCCGCGAGGCGCCGATCCATCATGTCGGCAGGAATCTGCACGTCGAGCGCTTCATTGATATTTTTAGTCTCTTGCATCATGGCCTTGCATAACGCGCGCAAGTCAGCATCGCCGGTCATGCGGCCTAAGGTAGCTCCCGTCAGCGCGCTGATGGGATTGAAGCAAACATTGCCCCACAGCTTCAACCAGATGTTCCAGCGAATGTTGTCGCGTATGGGTGCGTCAAACCCGGCCTGCGTCAACGCCGAGCTCAATGCCACCACCCGTGGTGTCCGCGTGCCGTCGGGCTCGCCGAGAATGAAGCGGTTGAACTGGTGATGGGCAATGACGCCCGGTGCAATGACTTCGCACGCAGGTTCCACCACACAGCCGATGGCGCGTTGCGGTCCAATCAGCTTCCACTGCCTGCCGTCCGGATCGACGCTTTCAAGGTATCGCCCTTCGAAGCGGCCTCCGCTTTGGTAAAAGTACCACCACGGAATGCCGTTCATTGCGGTCACCATGGAGGTATCGGGCCCCAAGAGCGGCGCAAAACTCTCCGCGCTTTCGAAAGCCTGGTGTGACTTGAGCGCGCATATCACCACGTCTTGGGGGCCAAAGACGCACGGATTCGAATCCGCGGCCATTCTGGCAATCTTCTCTCGTCCTTGAATCCGGAGCGTCAGTCCGTGCGACCGGATGGCCTCAAGATGCGCGCCCCTGGCAATGACGCAAACTTCGTGACCCGAGAGGGCAAGCTCGACGGCGAGATAGCCGCCGATGGCGCCCGCGCCGTAAATGCAGAACTTCATCGGGCAAAGCTTGAGTGCCGGGTCCTCACAATGCCAGGCGCCCGTCGGCACCGGCGGATCGCATCGCCCGGTGGATGGCTGCGGCTATCTCAAGCTGCGTGCAGGGCTTCGCCAGCCGCGCAATTCCCAAGGTCGCGGGATCAACCGGCAATTCGGCGTAGCCCGTTGCCAGAATGATGGGCAAACCTGGAAATCTCTTATGAATGGATTCGGCGAGCTGCAGTCCGGTCATCGAGGGCATGGCATGATCGGTCAATACCACGTCGACCTTGAGACCTGCGGTCAGGAGGTCAAGCGCTTCCGCTCCCGAGTGGGCTTCGACCGCCGTATGACCCAGGTCCAAAATCATCGCCGCGGTGCCCGTCATGACCAATGTGTCGTCGTCCACGATCAATACCGTGCACGGGTCGGTCGCCGGCCGGCCGCCGTGACCCGCCGACTCCGCCGCACGTGCGAGTGCGGCGGGGGCGGTCGTCGCTTGGGGCAGCCAGAGCTCGACGACAGTCCCGGCGTTCGGCTCGCTGTGAATTCGCAATAGTCCGCCCGATTGTGCCGCCAAGCCATGCACCATGGACAAGCCCAGTCCGGTACCCTTGCCCGGCCCTTTGGTGGTGAAGAACGGCTCGGTCGCTTTTGCGAGCGTCACTTGGTCCATGCCCACGCCGGTGTCGACGATGATGATGCGCACGTAGGGCCCGGCCGGCAGCGACACATTCTGAGCGGTCTTCGCCGGCTTCGCGAACCCGTTGCCGATCGGATGGACCGGCGGCGATCCTCCGGGAATGATGGTCTCGGCCTGCGCGGTGATGCGTACGCTGCCGCCGTCCGACATCGCATCGCGGGCGTTGAGCGCGACATTGAGCAGCGCCAATTCAAGCTGGTTGGCATCAACCAGCGCAGGCGGCAGGTCGGAGGGGAAATCACAGCTGAAGGCGATGCCGTGGCCGACCGCACGCTTGAGCAGCTCTTGCATGCCATACACCAGCTGCGCGAAGTCGACCGCCTGCGGTTTCAGCTCCTGGCGGCGCGAAAATGCCAACAGGCGCTGAGTCAATGATTTACCGCGATCCGCGCCTTGAATGGCATTTTGCAAAAGCTTTCGGATCTGGGGATCGTCGGGAAGCTTCTTCTCCAGAAGCGCGAGACTGCCCAACACCGCCATCAGCAAATTATTGAAATCGTGCGCCACACCGCCGGTCAGGCGGCCGATGGTATCCATCTTCTGCGCCTCGAACAGCTGCGCGAGCGCCAGCTCGCGCTCGCGCGTCCGCTCTTCTATGCGCACCTCCAGCTCTTCATTGAGCTTGCGCAATTCAGCCGTGCGCTCCTCGACCCGCTTCTCCAGGTCGGCATTGAACTGCTCGAGCTGCCGGGTCTTGCGATACAGCTCCACGAACACCTTGACCTTCGCGCGCAGCAGTTCCGGCACCACCGGCACGGGCACGTAGTCCACGGCGCCCAGCTTGTAGCCGCGCAATTGATCCAGGTGCGCCATCATGACGGCGGAGACAAAGATGATTGCCGTATTCTGAAAGCGCGGGTGCTCGCGAATCATCGTGGCCAGCTCGAAGCCGTCCAGATCCGGCATGCACACATCGATCAGAATCAGCGCCACTTCGTGCCGCAGCAGGCACTCGAAAGCTTCGCGCGCCGAGCTGGCCTTGAGCAGGTTCTCTCCCATCTCGGCGAGCACGACTTCGTGGCTCAGCAGCTTGGCCTGCTGATCATCCACCAGCAAGATATTGACTCTGTCAGGTGTGGTCATAAAGCGGCATATCTTAGCGGTGCAACCACATGCGCAGTGCGGACATCAATTGCTGAATGTTCACCGGCTTCGCCAAATAATCGGACGCGCCGGCCTCGAGACACTTTTCGCGGTCGCCCTTCATCGCTTTGGCCGTCAACGCCAGTATCGGCAGCCGCCGGTAAGTCGGGTCCGTTCGAATCGTCTGGATCGTCTCATAACCATCCATCCCGGGCATCATGATATCCATCAGCACGATGGCCACGTCGGTTCTCGCGCCCAGCACCGCGATCGCCTCGCTGCCGGTGGTCGCCGTCAGCACTTCCATGCCGCGCCGCTCGAGCACGCTGCTCAAGGCGAAAATGTTGCGCGCGTCGTCGTCGACAAGGAGGACCGTACGGCGAATCAGGTCCTCGTCCGAGCTGTGCAGGCGCTCCAGCATTCGCTGCTTGGCTTCGGGCAAGTCGGCAACCACGCGGTGCAGGAACAATGCTGTTTCGTCGAGCAAGCGTTCCGGCGACTCCACGCCCTTCACTACCACGCTGCGCGCCATGGTGTGCAATTTTGCGTCCTCGTCCGGCGAGAGCTCGCGGCCCGTGAACACCACCACCGGGATATCGCACAACGACTCATCGTCGCGGATCCGTTCCAGCACCTCGAACCCGGACATGTCCGGCAGCTTCAGATCCAACACCACGCAGTCGATGGTGTTGTCGCGCAACTGCAGCAGGGCGCTCTCGCCGGTATCGGCCGTCATGATCTCGATGTCATCCGAGCCCAAGAGCTCGGTGACGCCTTGGCGCTCCGCTTCGTTGTCTTCGACCAGCAACAGCCGCTTGCGGCGAGCCTTCGCATAGCCCTTGATGCGGGAGAAGGCATTTTCCAGCCCTTCCGTGGTCGTGGGTTTCTGCACGAAAGAGAATGCGCCGCGCGCCAACCCGTGATGGCGGTCTTCGTCCAACGTGACGATCTGCACGGGGATATGCCGGGTCGTAGGGTCTTGCTTGAGCTGGCTCAAGACCGTCCATCCCAGCATGTCCGGCAAAAAGATGTCGAGCGATATGGCGGTTGGCTTGTGTGCGCGCGCCAGCGCCAACGCATCCGCGCCGAGGTGCGCCACCAGCACCTTGAACCCTTCTTCTTTCGCCAGATCAACCATCACGCGCGAATAGTGCGGATCATCCTCGACGATGAGCACCACGCTATCGTGCGGCGCGATGTTTTCGCGGTCATCGAAGATTTGCTCCGCCGGCCGTTCGGCCAGACGCAGTTGCGACAGACCATGAGCAGCGGTGGGCGCGGACTCGCCGGGCGCGGCGGCGGCACTCTTCGCGGATGCACCGCCGATGTAGGTGAGCGGCAAATATAGCGTGAAGGTGCTGCCCTGGCCCGGCGTGCTGCGCAATTGAATTTCACCGCCGAGAAGATTTGCAAGCTCGCGGCTGATCGCCAACCCTAAGCCGGTGCCGCCGTACTTGCGGCTGGTACCGGCGTCCGCCTGTTGGAATGCCTCGAAGATGATGCGCTGCTTTTCCGGCGGGATGCCGATTCCGGTATCCGAAACCTCGAAGGAGACCACCGCCGGCGCATGCTTCAGAACCGGATGATCAGGATTCCAGCCGCTCGTCGCCGGCGATACCTTCAACCTCACTCCGCCATCCGCGGTGAACTTGAACGCGTTCGACAACAAATTCTTGAGCACCTGCTGCAAGCGTTTCGAGTCGGTGATGATGCTGCGCTCCAGATCGGAGGATATGTCGATCGCGAATTGCAGCTTGCGATTCTCCGCCTCGTGGCTGAACGGACGGCCGATCATGTCGAGCAGGTTGTTGAAGTACACTTCCTCGGCGTCCACGGATACCGTGCCCGACTCGATCTTCGATAGGTCGAGAATGTCGCTGATCAAGTTCAATAGGTCGGTGCCCGCGCCGTGAATGGTGCGCGCGAATTCCACCTGCTTGTTGCTCAGGTTTCCTTCCGGATTTTCCGTGAGCTGCTGTCCCAGGATCAAAATGCTGTTGAGCGGAGTGCGCAGCTCGTGCGACATGTTCGCGAGGAACTCCGACTTGTACTTGGACGTCAGCGCGAGCTCCGTGGCTTTCTCTTCGACCGCGCGCCGCGCCTGCTCGATTTCCTGGTTCTTGGCCTCGACTTCCACGTTGCGGTCGGCGAGCTGCTGCGCCTTCTGCTCGAGCTGTTCATTGGTCTGCTGCAGCTCGCGCTGCTGAGTCTGGAGCTCCGTGGCGAGCTGTTGCGACTGCTTGAGCAGACCTTCGGTCTGCATGGTTGCTTCGATCGAATTGAGCACAATGCCGATCGATGTTGTGAGCTGTTCCAGGAAGGACATCTGCAGGTCGGTGAAAGCGCCGAGCGACGCCAGCTCGATGACGGCCTTCACCTGGCCCTCGAAGGACACGGGCAGGACGATGGCATTGCGCGGCGGCGCCCTGAACAGGCCGGAACTGATGGGCACCACATTGGCTGGCATTTCCGTGATAAACATGCGGCGCGCATCGCGCGCGCACTGGCCGATCAGGCCCTCGCCCAGCTGGAGATACTCTGAATAACCGCTGGCAACATCGTCCGCATAGGCCGACAACATCTTCAGCGAGACAACGGCGCTATCCGTTTGCACCTGATAGATGACGCCGTGCTGCGCGCCGACCAGCGGAGCGAGTTCCGACAGCAGCATGCGCCCTACGGTGGTCAGGTCGCGCTGGCCCTGCAGCATGTTGGTGAAGCGCGCCAGATTGGTCTTGAGCCAGTCCTGTTCGGTGTTGCGATCCGTGGTGAGGCGCAAGTTGCCGATCATCGTGTTGATGTTGTCCTTGAGCTCGGCCACTTCGCCGCGTGCTTCGACTTGCACGGACCGGGTCAGGTCGCCCTTGGTCACTGCGGTCGCCACCTCGGCGATTGCGCGCACCTGCGTCGTGAGGTTTGCCGCCAGCAAATTGACGTTGCCGGTCAGGTCCTTCCAGGTACCGGCCGCACCGGGCACGTTCGCCTGACCGCCCAGGCGGCCTTCGACGCCGACCTCGCGAGCCACCGTGGTGACTTGATCGGCGAACGTGGCGAGGGTATTCGTCATGTTGTTGATGGTCTCGGCCAGCGCCGCCACCTCGCCCTTGGACGCGACGGTTAGATTTTGCTTCAGGTCGCCGTTCGCGACCGCAGTCACGACTTTCACGATGCCGCGAACCTGCTCGGTCAGATTCGCCGCCATTACGTTGACCGTGTCGGTCAGGTCCTTCCAGGTACCGGCGACGCCGGGCACTTGCGCCTGTCCGCCCAAACGCCCCTCGGTGCCGACCTCGCGGGCCACGCGAGTCACCTCGCCGGCGAAGCCGTTGAGCTGGTCCACCATCGTGTTTATGGTGTTCTTGAGCTCGAGAATTTCGCCCTTGACGTCCACGGTGATCTTGCGCGACAAGTCGCCGCGCGCCACTGCGGTGGTCACTTCGGCGATGTTTCTCACCTGCGTGGTCAGGTTTGCCGCCAGCAGGTTGACGTTATCGGTCAGGTCTTTCCAGGTGCCGGCGACGCCCGGCACAACGGCCTGTCCGCCCAGTCGTCCGTCGGTGCCGACCTCGCGCGCCACCCGGGTCACTTCGCCGGCAAACGAGCGCAACTGGTCGACCATGGTGTTCAAGGTTTCCTTCAGCAGCAGAATCTCGCCGCGCACGTCCACCGTGATCTTGCGCGACAAGTCGCCGGTGGCGATGGCGGTCGCAACCTCCGCAATGTTGCGCACCTGTGCCGTGAGATTTCCGGCCATGGAGTTGACGTTGTCCGTCAAGTCCTTCCAGGTGCCGGCAACACCCGGCACCTGCGCCTGACCGCCCAGCTTGCCCGCAGTGCCGACCTCACGGGCAACGCGTGTTACCTCACCCGCGAATGCGTTCAGCTGGTCCACCATCGTATTGATGGTGTTTTTCAGCTCGAGAATTTCACCCTTCACGTCGACTGTGATCTTGCGCGATAAGTCGCCGCGCGCCACCGCGGTGGTGACCTCGGCGATGTTGCGCACCTGGCCGGTCAAGTTCGACGCCATGGAATTGACGTTTTCGGTCAGGTCCTTCCAGGTGCCGGCCACGCCCGGCACGTTGGCTTGGCCGCCCAACTTGCCCTCGGTGCCGACTTCGCGCGCCACGCGCGTCACTTCCGAGGCAAATCGGTTCAGCTGGTCCACCATGGTGTTGAGCGTTTCTTTCAGCTGCAGAATTTCGCCCTTCACATCCACGGTGATTTTGCGCGACAGGTCGCCGTTGGCGATGGCGGTGGAAACTTCCGCGATGTTGCGCACCTGTGCGGTGAGATTTCCCGCCATGGAATTGACCGAGTCGGTCAGATCTTTCCAGGTGCCGGCGACGCCCGGCACCTGCGCCTGGCCGCCGAGACGCCCTTCGGTGCCGACTTCGCGCGCCACTCGCGTCACTTCGCCTGCGAAGGAACGCAGCTGATCCACCATGGTGTTCAAGGTTTCCTTGAGCAGCAGGATTTCACCCGACACCGTTACGGTGATTTTCTTGGACAAGTCTCCTTGCGCCACGGCGGTTGCGACTTCGGCAATGTTGCGCACCTGGCCGGTGAGGTTCGAGGCCATGGAGTTGACGGAGTCGGTGAGATCCTTCCAGGTGCCGGCCACACCCTTCAATTGCGCCTGACCGCCCAGCTTGCCCTCGGTGCCGACTTCACGGGCGACGCGGGTCACCTCACCCGCGAACGCGTTCAACTGGTCGACCATCGTATTGATGGTGTCCTTGAGTTCCAGAATTTCACCTTTGACGTCGACGGTGATCTTCTTGGACAAATCGCCGTTGGCCACGGCGGTGGTGACTTCGGCGATATTGCGCACCTGGCCGGTCAGGTTCGAGGCCATGGAATTGACGTTTTCGGTCAAGTCCTTCCAGGTTCCGGCGACACCCAGCACGTTGGCCTGGCCGCCCAAGCGGCCTTCGGTACCCACTTCGCGCGCCACGCGCGTCACCTCCGACGCGAATGCGTTGAGCTGGTCCACCATGGTGTTGATGGTTTCCTTGAGCTCCAAAATCTCGCCCGACACCGTCACCGTAATTTTCTTGGCAAGATTGCCGCTGGCGATCGCAGTAGACACCTCCGCGATATTGCGCACCTGGGCGGTCAGATTCGACGCCATGGAATTCACGTTGTCGGTAAGGTCCTTCCAGGTACCTGCAACGCCCGGCACCTGTGCCTGTCCGCCCAAGCGGCCCTCGGTACCCACTTCGCGCGCCACGCGGGTCACTTCACCGGCGAAGCCGTTGAGCTGGTCCACCATGGTGTTGATGGTTTCCTTGAGCTCCAGAATTTCCCCGGAGACATTGACCGTGATCTTGCGCGACAAGTCGCCGCGCGCCACTGCGGTGGTGACCTGCGCGATGTTTCTCACCTGGGCGGTCAGATTGCCGCACATGGCGTTGACCGAGTCGGTGAGATCCTTCCACGTGCCGGCCACGCCCGGCACCAAAGCCTGGCCTCCGAGCTTGCCTTCAGTGCCGACTTCGCGCGCCACGCGCGTCACTTCCGAGGCAAAGGAGCGCAGCTGATCCACCATCGTATTGATGGCCTCCTTGAGCTGCAGAATTTCGCCGCGCACGTCGACGGTGATTTTTTTCGATAAGTCGCCGTTGGCGACGGCAATCGTGACTTCGGCGAGATTGCGCACCTGCGCCGTCAGATTCGACGCCATGGAATTCACGCTTTCGGTCAAATCCTTCCATACGCCGGTCACCTCGCGCACCTTCGCCTGACCGCCGAGCTTGCCGTCGGTGCCGACCTCGCGCGCCACGCGCGTGACTTCGGAAGTGAAAATACTGAGCTGCTTGATCATTGTGTTGACGATGTTCGCCGATCGGAGGAACTCGCCCTTCAGCGGCCGGCCGTCGACATCCAGCGGGACGGTCTGCAGCAGGTCGCCGCGCGCGACTGCGGTGACGGTGCGAGTCACCGCGGTAGTGGGCCACAGAAGATCATCGATCAACGCATTGACTGAGCTTTCCATGTCGGCCCAAGCACCGTCGGACAGGCCGAAGCGGACGCGGGTGCGCGTTTTGCCTTCATGACCGACCACTTCGCCGACGTGCTCGAGTTGTTGCGCGATTCGTTGGTTTGCGGCGACGATGGTGTTGAATGCGTCGCAAATCTTGCCTGCGACACCGGTTTGATTTCCAGGCAGGCGCACCGAAAAATCACCCGCCAGCATGGCATGCAGCGCACTGAGCAATTCAGGCTGATCAAGCTGGGGTGTCCCGGCGGCGTGAACATTGGCCGCCACCTGTTTAGTCGCGGTCATTTTCGCCGCGATCCTTTTAGCACCGTTCTTCTTATGCACGGCGTTCTTATGCACGCCGTTCTTTTTGGCGCCGAGCCGCGCCGCGCCGTTTCGCGCTTTGGCGTGGGCGTTGCGCACCTTGGCGCCGCCGCTGCGAACCTGAGCGCCATTACCGGCGGTAGTGGGCGAATTCTGATCCATGATCGGTCTCCGGGCCACACACAGGTCGGCCGCGCGGCAGCGTTTTATTCATCCCATCGGCGCGAATAAGAATGAGTCTTCAGAATGAGCCGTTTACAGCGGCTTTTCTAGCATGAACATTGCCGGAAAGCTTGGCAAAGCGATCGGCGAAAGTCCAAACTTCAGCATCGAGGCGGGTCTGAAGTTCGTGTAGGAATAGTCCGACAGGCGCCCGCCCGCAGCGTTGCAGCCGGCCTGGTTTTTTACTTATTGATCGAGCGCCAACCAGACGGCTTTGGGCTGAGTGAAATTCTCGATGGCGGCATCGCCGTGCTCCCGGCCTAAGCCCGATTCACCGGATCCGCCCCAGGGCAGGCGCACGTCGGTATAGCCGTAGGTATTAATCCACACGGTGCCGGCTTTTAGCCCTGCTGCGATGCGATGCACGCGTCCGATATCCGCGCTCCACACGCCGGCGGCCAAGCTATAGGCCGTGCCGTTGGCGATGCGCAGCGCGTCTTCCTCGTCGTCAAACGGAATCACGGACAGCACCGGCCCGAAAATCTCCTCCTGAGAGATCCGCATCTCGTGTTCAACATTGGCGAACACCGTCGGTTCGACAAAATAGCCGTGATCGCCGAGCCGGGAGCCGCCGGTGATCACCGATGCCCCTTCCGCCTTGCCGATCTTGATGTAGTCGAGCACGGTGCGCATCTGACCTGCGGATATGACAGGACCCATCGTGGTCTTCGGATCCGTCGGATCACCGACCCGGATCGAGCGCGCACGCTCAGCCAACCGCTGCACCACATCGTCATAAGCGGCCCGCTCAACCAGGACCCGGGAACCCGCTGAGCAGACCTGCCCTGCGTTGAAGAATATTCCGGAGGAAGCGGCGCGCGCCGCCCGATCCAGATTCGCGTCCGCGAAAATGACGTTGGCCGATTTGCCGCCAAGCTCCAGCGTCACCTTTTTGAAATTGCCGGCCGCGCCTTGCATGATGCCGCGGCCGACTTTAGGAGAACCCGTAAATGTCACCTTGTCGACGCCCGGGTGCTGCACCAGGGCCTCTCCGACCACACTGCCCTTGCCGCACACGACATTGAGCGCGCCTGGCGGCAACCCAGCCTCAAGAAACAGCTCGGCAACGCGCAGCATCGACAGCGGCGTGAGCTCCGCCGGCTTGACCACGACGCTGCAGCCGCATGCCAGCGCCGGAGCTATCTTCCACATGCCGATCATCAGCGGGAAATTCCAGGGCACGATGGCGGCGACGACACCCACCGGCTCGCGCACCGTGTACGTAAGCGCATCCGGCCGCGTCGGTATCACCTGCCCCGTGATCTTGTCGCACCAACCGGCGTAGTAACGCACGGTGTCGATGACCGCGGCCATATCCTGGCGGCGAACAGCCGCGAGCGGCTTTCCGGCATCGAGGCTCTCAATCTCAATGAGTTCCTCCTGGTGCTGCTCCAGCAAAGCGGCTGCACGATACAGAACGCGGCCGCGTTCCGCGGCGCGCATGCCGCCCCAAATCTTTTGCGCGGCACGCGCAGAGTTCACAGCCTTGTCGACGTCGGCTTTGCCGCCTTGGGCCACTTCGGCAATCGGTTCCTCGGTCGCGGGATCAAGGTCGATGGTGTACTCGCCCGTGCTCGGCGCGACGTGTTTGCCATCGATGAACAGTTCATAGTGTTTCAGGTCAACTTTCTGGTCCATCTTCTCTCTCCTGGCGCAGCTGAAATATGCAGGCGCCAACCACAAATAATTGCGGCTGCCAGTGTGGAATCAAGAGAAACGGCGGTCCAATCGTTTGGATTGATCGGCTGATAGGCAGGACGAATCGGCGATCGATTGTCGGTGCTAATCAGCTAATAGATGCGGCCAATCATGCATCTTTCAAGTCGAGCGCGAGGTCGAATCGTTTCTGCAGCTCCAGGCCGCGAGCGATCTCCCACACCGCTGCCGTGACGGGCGCAAGCGCAGGGCGATTGCGCGCGATCAATCCGATCGCGCGGGTCAAATACGGCAGCACTGGTCTTGCCTGGACGCGCGCCATATCGAAGAAATTCAGCAGGCTGTGCGGAACGATGCTGAAGAGGCCCGCTTCACTGACGTGCGCGTAGAGTGAGAAAATGGAATCAGTCTCGAGAATCACGTCGGCCTTCGCGCCGGCGCGCCGAAAGGCGGCGTCCACGACCTGGCGATTGCGCATTTTTCCGGTCAGCAGGCACATCGGCAAACGCCCCGCCAGCTCCCAGGTAACGGTTGGATCGAGCTTGGCCTTGCGGCTGGACAAGAGAACGTAGCGTTCATCGAAAAGATGCAATGATTCGAAGCCGTCGATGGTCTTTTCATCAAGATAGGTCAGGCCGAGATCCAATTCGAATCGGTCCAGTTGACTGGCGATGGCCTCGGTGCTCAGCGACGAAATTACATAGCGAACGTTCGGATAGAGCGCGCGGCACGGCGCCGTGATGAATGCAGCCACGGTCATCGTGGTGGGAATCGCGCCGACGCGCAGAGTTCCGGCGATGCTGGATTTGGCGACCGTGGCATCCTCGCGCATGTGCGAGAGCGAGGTGAGCGTCTGTTGCGCCCACAGGAGCACGCGCTCGCCTTCGGCCGTCAATCCCATGAAGCGCCGCCCGCGCTGCACGATCATGACGCCCAATTCTTTTTCCAAGCTCCGTATGGCCGAGGACAGCGCCGGCTGCGAAACATGGCACGCCTCTGCCGCTTTGGCGAAATGCTTTTCGCGGGCGAGCGTAACGAGGTAGTCGAGTTGCCGAATGAACATGCCGGCATCTTGCCGCAATTCGATGCAATCTTGCCGAAAATTAGCGAAGCGACTAGATTGGCCGCCCCTTTTTTCAAGATTTGCCGCGCGGAGAATCTAAAATGACTTTGCCTCGCGAGATGACGGTGGTTGAAATCGCAGCGCCCGGCGGACCCGAGCAGTTAAAAACCGCGGTGCGTCCGGTTCCGCAGCCTGGCGAGAATGAGGTGCTGGTGCGCGTGCAGGCCGCCGGCGTCAACCGGCCCGACGTCATGCAGCGTCAAGGCCGCTATCCCCCGCCCCCAGGCGCGTCCGATCTGCCGGGAATGGAAGTCGCGGGCGAAATCGCCGCCTTGGGCCCGAAGGTGTCGGGACTGTCGGTCGGAGACAAGATCACATCCCTGCTGCCTGGCGGCGGCTATGCGGGCTATGCCATTGCCGCGGCGCCGTTGGCGATGCCTGTTCCCTCGGGACTGAGCATGGTGGAGGCGGCGGCGATTCCGGAGACGTTTCTGACCGTGTGGACCAATTTGTTCGAGCGCGGCCGCTGCAAGGCCGGAGACATCGTGCTCATCCACGGCGGCACCAGCGGTATCGGCACCACCGCCATTCAGCTCGCGAAGGCTTTCGGAGCCCGCGTGTTCGCTACCGCGGGCTCATCCGAAAAGGCCCGCGCATGCGAGAAGCTGGGTGCGTCGCGAGGCATCGACTACAAGACCGAGGATTTCGTGGAAGTCATCCGCGCCGAAACCAAAGGCTATGGCGTGGATATCACCCTCGACATGGTTGCCGGCGCGTACGTACAGCGCAATTTGGAGATCGCTGCGGTCGAGGGACGCGTGGTGACCATTTCAACTCTCGGAGGGTCGCGCGCCGAGATCAACATGGGAAGCATCATGTTGAAACGCCTGACGCTCACCGGTTCGACTTTAAGATCGCGTACCGTTGCGCAAAAGGCGTCGGTCGCGGACGGCGTGCGCAAAAATGTTTGGCCGCTGATCGAGGCCGGCAAGGTTAAGCCGGTCATCTACAAGACATTCCCATTGGCGGAGGCGAGCGAAGCGCACCGGCTCATGGAGTCTTCGAATCACATCGGCAAGATCGTGCTGACCATATAATTTCAAATCCCGAGAATGGTGCCGAGCGACAAGCCCGCCTCTTTGCAAAACTGCGGCGCCGGCAATTTCTTGCCGCCGTCGTATCTCACTTTGAAGACTTCGATCTGGCCGCCTTGTGCTGAAACTCGCAGGCTCTCAGCCTCAATGGCGGTGATGGCGCCGATTTTGCCCTTCACTTGCGAGAAGGTACGCGCCGAGTGCTTGCGGGCATCATAGAGCTGCAGTTTTTTTTGGTTGAAAAGCGTCCATGCGCCGGGTGCCGGATCACAGCCGCGGATCAGATTATAAGTTTGATCGACATGCGTGTGCCAATTGATGCGTGCCTCCGGGTCGCGGCACCATCCTTCGTAGCTGGCGAAACTCTCATCCTGCACCGTAAGCGAAGCGCGGCCGTTCACCACCAAGTCAGCCGCTTCGATGAGCGCCTCGATTCCCATCGGAAACAGCCGGCCGAAATACACCTTGCCGAGTGTTTCATCGGGTCCGATGGGAGTTTCCTTTTGCAAGATGACCGGACCTTCATCGAGCCCATCCACGGGCCGGAATATGGTCAGTCCCGTGCGCGTATCGCCCAAGATGATCGGCCAGTTGATGGAACTGGGTCCGCGATAGCGCGGCAGCAGCGACGGGTGAAATTGAATGGTGCCGTGACGCGGAATGGTCGCGAAATCCTGTGGGACGAACTGCAGCACGTAGGCGAGGACGGCGAGATCGACATTTAGGGCCTGTAGGGCTCGCCGCGCCTCCTCGACCCTTAAGGAAGGCAGCGCGTGGACCGGAACCCCGAGCTGTTCCGCGCTCAGCCGCAGCGGATCGGCGGCCTCGCCCGGTTTCTCGGGAGCACAAAAAACTCCGGCCACGGAATCGCCCCGCTTTAGGAACGCGTCTAGGGCCGCCTTACCGAAGTCCCTCTGGCCCACGATGGCAATGCGCATGATTCCCTCCTGATATCTCATATATCATTGTGATCTGGGCGCACATTCTTCGACACTGTTCTGAAGCCCAGTCGCTTAAGGATACTCGCAATTCAAAAGTATCGATTGGTCCGAAAGTAAGCATGTAGCTGCATGATCGCGGCACAATCACAGGAGATCGCGGATGAATGGTCGAAATTTTCTGTTTGTTCCAGGCCCGACCAATGTGCCGGATCGCGTTTTGCGAGCCATGTCGGTTGCATCGGAAGACCATCGCTCGCCCGATTTTCCGCTGCTGGCCCGAGCTTGCCTCGATGGATTGAAGCCTGTTTTCAAGACCACCTCCGGTCATCCCATCGTGTTTCCGTCTTCAGGCACCGGATGCTGGGAGGCCGCCCTGACCAACTGCCTCGATCCTGGCGCCAAGGTGTTGATCGCACGCTTCGGGCAATTCAGTCATTTGTGGGCCGACATGTGCCGTCGCTTGGGCTTCGAAGTCGAATTGCTCGAGACGCCTTGGGGCGAAGGCGCACCCATTGATCGATATCTGTCCGCGCTCGAGTCCGATCGGCAGCACGCCATCAAGGCGGTGCTGGTGTGTCAGAACGAAACGGCCACCGGCGTAACCAGCGACGTCGCTGCGCTGCGCCGGGCAATCGACAGCGTTCAGCACCCGGCATTGCTCTTCGTGGATGCCGTGAGCGCGCTCGCCAGCATCGACTTTCGCATGGACGAATGGGGCGTGGACGTATGCGTCAGCGGCTCGCAGAAAGGCTTGATGTTGCCCGCGGGACTCGGCATCACCTGCGTCAGCCAAAAGGCGCTCGAGACCGCCAAGCGCGCGGCTTCGCGGCGCTGCTACTTCGATTTTGGCGACATGGTCGCGGCCAACGCTTCCGGCTATTTCCCGTACACCCCGTCGCTGCCGATGCTGTACGGCCTGCGCGAATCGCTCGCCATACTGGCGGAGGAAGGCTTGGAGAACGTGTTCCGGCGGCATCGCTACCTGGCCGCCGGCACGCGCGCCGCCGTCATGCAGGGCTGGAAACTCAGGCTCTGTGCGGCCGCACCGAAGTGGTATTCGGAAACCGTCAGCGCCGTCCTCGTTCCTTCGGGCATCGATGCAGCCGCCGTCATCGCGCGTGCATACACGCGCTACAATTTATCGCTGGGCGCGGGCCTATCGAAAGTTGCCGGCAAACTTTTTCGCATCGGACATCTAGGAGATCTCAATGAGCTCATGCTGCTTGGCGCGATCGCCGGTTCGGAAATGGCGATGCTCGACGCCGGCATGAACATCGAGGCGGGAAGCGGCGTTGCCGCCGCGCAATCCTGCTGGCGAAATTCTTGACCATGCGCGTCGTGTTCCTCGATCGGGCCTCGCTCAAGGCGACCATGCGCGAATTTGCGTTCCCCGCGGAATACGTCGAGCATCAAAAAACCGCGGTCGAGGAAATCGTCGCACGCCTACAGGGCGCCGATGTGGCGATCATCAACAAGGTACCGATGCGCGCAGACACGCTGATTCAGCTGCCGCAGCTCAAATTGATCGCGGTCGCCGCCACCGGCTATGACGTGGTGGACCTTGCCTACTGCAATGCGCACGGGATTGCGGTCGCCAACATTCGCAACTACGCCGTGCACACCGTGCCGGAACATGCCTTCGCGATGATTCTGGCGCTGCGGCGCAATTTGCTCAGCTACCGGCAGGATGTCGAAGCCGGCGTGTGGAACAAATCCGAACAGTTCTGCTTCCTTACGCATGAAATCGGGGATTTGCACGGCGCTACGCTCGGCATCGTCGGCGAGGGCGCAATCGGTCAGGGCACGGCGGCCATCGGACGCGCTTTCGGTATGCAGGTGCTGTTCGCCGACCATCCGCCGCCGAAAATGGCTGGCGTGACCTTCACGCCTTTGGACGAGGTGCTGGTCCGATCCGACGTCGTTTCGCTGCATTGTCCGCTGCTGCCGGCGACCCGCGACTTGATCGACATTCAGGCGTTTCGCAAGATGAAGCGCAATGCGCTGCTCATCAACACGGCGCGCGGCGGTTTGGTGAACGAGGCGGCGCTGATCCAGGCGCTCGACGAGGGTTTGATCGCCGGCGCCGGTTTCGATGTGCTCACCGTCGAGCCGCCGAGGAACGGTCATCCGCTGCTCAACCTGCGGCGGCCCAATTTCATTCTGACGCCGCATATCGCCTGGGCATCGGATGGCGCCATGCAATTTCTCGCCGACCAGCTGGTCGACAATATCGAGGCGTGGGCATCCGGCAAGCCGCAGCATTTGGTAACGGGCTAGGCATTGCTACAATGCGCGCCCATGAAAAAACTCCTATACCAGTTCGACACGGACGCACAGCCTTCGGTTTTCGACAATGTCGTCGGCTACGACGGCGGCGCGGATCGCATTTCGGCGTATGGCGGCATCAATGCGGGCAACGTGGGCGGCTTGGTCGAAGGCGCGATATTCACCCGCTCGCCCAAGGATAAAAAGAATACGGCCATCTTTGTCGGCGGCTCCGACATGCCGCAGGGCGAGTCCGTGCTTGCCGCCATCCGCGCCAAATTCTTCGGGAAGTTCAGCGTCTCCGTGATGTTCGACTGCAATGGTTCGAACACGACGGCTGCCGCCGCGGTCGCGTGGCTGAGCCACGGCCGAGCGCTTAAGGCTAAGCGTGCGGTCGTGCTCGCCGGATCCGGGCCGGTCGGTCAGCGCGCCGCGGCGTTGCTGGCGCGCGAAGGTGCGCGGGTCGCGATCACCGGCCGCAAACAAGCCGTCGTGCAGGGTGCGTGCGCCGCGGTCAAGGCACGCTTTGGAGTCGAGATCGAAGCGATCGAGGCGCCGACCAATGAGGATCGCGCTGCAGCTCTTCAGGGCGCGCACATCGCGCTTGCAACAGGCGCTTCCGGTATAACGCTGCTGGAAGCGAAACAGTGGCAAGAAAACCCTTCGCTGGAGCTGATTGCCGACGCCAATGCAGCGCCGCCCGCGGGTGTCGTCGGTGTCGGGTTGGCTGATCGCGGCGTCTCAAGTCACGGCAAGATTCTGTTCGGCGCCTTGGGCTTCGGCGCATTGAAGCTGGCGCTGCATCGCGCCTGTATCGCGCGCTTGTTCGAGCAAAACGACCTGGTGCTCGACGCCGAGGAAATTTATGGCATCGCCAAGGGGATGGTCGGCACATGATCCAAGGTTCGCTCCAATCGTTTTTGGATGAATTAGCCGGCAGCGCTCCGACGCCCGGCGGCGGCAGCGCGGCGGCCATCATGGGCGCCATGGGCGCCGCTCTGGTGTCCATGGTCTGCAACGTCACGCTCGGCAAGAAGGGTCATGAGGCGGTTGCGCCGGATTTGAGCGCCGTGCGCGATGAATCCGAGCGGCTTCGCACCCGATTGACCGCGATGGTTGCCGAGGATATTGCCGCATTCGACGGCCTCATGGCGGCATATCGGCTGCCAAAAGCGAGCGAGGAAGAGAAATCGCGGCGCGCCGAAACGATTCAGTTCAACTTGCGGGCCGCGACCGAAACGCCGCTGGCCTGCGCGCGGGCCTGCGCGGAAGTGGTCGCGCTGTCGAGGCGCGCGGGCGAAAAAGGCTATGCGGGGGTGATCAGCGATGCCGGCGTCGGCGTGCTGGCCGCGAATAGCGCGCTGCGCAGCGCCGCGCTCAACGTCTATATCAACGCCCCCGCACTCAAGGATCGCGCTTATGCACTCGCGGCCACTACGGAGATCGAAAAGCTGCTCGATCAGTGCTCGCGCGAGAGTGAATCGGTATTTGCATTGGTGCGCGGACGCTTGGGCTGACCGCGCGTTTCAGTTCGCCTCGCTGACGAGCAGTTCCTGCGCATTCACGGCCTGCCACTTGCCCTCGCGGTAGGCAAAGACATCGGTAAATGCGGTCTTGCGGATTTTCCCGGCGGCTTCATGCACCACGATGCCCGTCGCGATGCCGACGTTGCCGAAAATCCGCACACGCAGATCATCGAAGGATTTCTTCGCCGCGTCACGGACCGGATGCGCGCGCCAATACGCAATATGGTCTTGCTTGCTGATGAATCCGGATTTGAGCACGTGGATGAAATCGTCCGCGAGAATCGATTCGAGCGCCTCGGGATCGGTTTCGGATGCGAGCCACTTTTCTTCCAATTGCAGCACTTGCGCTTGCGCGGCGGCGGGCGAAAGAGCCGCCGGCGCTTCCCCGGTGCTGCCGGCGCTAGCGCCTGTGACGGCAGCGGAGCCCCACACGAGAAAAATCAAAACCAGCCGCAAGGTGCGCCGCATGTGAAGCCCTCCAAAAGCATCGATAACTATAGAAGCCCTAAATAGGGCCCCGCTCAAGCCTTTTTGGGGGCCAACTCCTGCATTGACATCCTTTTGTCAGGCTGGTACCTTGTTACTCCAAGGTAGCTTTATACACATGACGCCTGACGCAAAATTCAATCCCATCCGCAAAGGCCTGCTGGAGTTTCTAATCCTGCAGATCATTTCGGCGGACAAGGTTTACGTCGCCGACATGATGAAGCGCTTGCAGGAGACGGATTTCGCGACCCAGGAGGGAACGCTTTATCCGCTGCTCAGCAAGATGCGCCGCGAAGAGTTCGTCGACTATGAATGGCAGGAGTCCGAGTCCGGACCGCCCCGCAAGTACTACAAGTTGACCGCCAAGGGAAAAGCTCAACTGGCGGAGTTCAAGGACTATTGGGCTTATCTCAACACCACAATCAACCAACTAGGTCGCTGAGCATGAACACCGTCATCATCATCAATCTCAACGGAAACGCCTTCCATCTCGAGGAACCGGGATTTCAGAGCCTGCGGGACTATCTCGAGCGCGCGCAGGCGCAGCTCAAGGACAATCCGGACCGCGTCGAGATCATGGCCGATCTTGAGCAGGCGATCGCCGACAAGTGCGCGCACTTCTTGCGCCCGCACAAGAACGTCTTGACCGCCGCCGAGATCGAAGATGTCTTGAAGGAGATGGGGCCGGTTCAAACCGAAGACCCCGCGGCGGCGGGCACGCCGCCGGGCGCGCAGCCGCACGCCGATGCCAAACCGACCGGCGGCGCGGGAGCGGCGCCCAAGCGGCTGTACCAGATACGGGAAGGGGCAATGCTGAGCGGCGTCTGCACTGGGCTTGCGGCTTATCTCAATATCGACGTCACAATCGTGCGAATCGGGTTCGTGCTGCTGACGCTGCTCACGACGGGCATCTGGATCCTGGTGTACCTCGTCATGATGTTGGTGGTTCCCTTCGCCAACACCGGCGAGGAGCACGCTGCGGCGGCGGGCGCGCCTTTCAACGCGCAGGAGGTCATCGATCGCGCCAAGAAGCACTACGCAGAATTCAAGGACAGCAAGGAATGGCGGCGGCACTGGCGGCAGCAGCGCCGAGAGTGGCGGCGTCGATGGCACGAGGGGGCTTATTGGTGGGGCCACAACCTTCAGCGCAACGTGCACCAATTCAGCGCCAGCGCCGGCTACGGCGGCAATCTGGGTGCGACCCTGCTCATTCCATTTCTGGCCATCTTCAATGCGGTTCTGTTTTGCGTCTGGATCGCCGCGATCGTTTCGCTTGCCACGACTGGCGCCATTTTTGGCTGGGTCGTGGCCGGCTCCATACCCCTGTGGGTCTCCATCCTGATTCTGATGGTCTGTTACAGCATCGTCTCGCGGCCGCTGCGCCATGCGCGGCGCGCAATCTACTTCAATACCAGCGGACATAACTATTTATGGTTTGCTGCGTGGTACGAGATTTTTTCGACCGCGGTGTTGATTCTGGTTTGCTGGTTCGCCTACACCCACGTACCCGAAGTTCACGAATTCTTTCAGCACTTTGTGCAGAATGTGACGACCATGTGGAACAACGTCGTCGATTCATTCCATCACACCGTCTCGCACCCGCCGGCGCCCGGGTTCGACGCGCGGTTGCCCTCCGCGGCCGCGGCCGCATCTGCAAGCGCCTTTCTCGCCCTGCGGACCTGATGCACCCGCGGCGAGAGTGATATTCTGCTGCTAAAGGGTCGCTGAAATCTTTAGGAGCGAGGGATGTCAGGGAGATTGGCCGGCAAGGTAGCCGTCATCACGGGGGCGACCAGCGGCATTGGAGCGGCCACCGCTCGCCGTTTCGTCGCGGAAGGGGCCCAGGTCGTCATTGCGGGACGTTCCGCGGAACGCGGTAACGCTTTGGCGGCGAGGCTTGGCAAGCAGGCGATTTTCCATCCCGCGGACGTGATGCACGAGGCGGAGATTGCTGCCGTCATCGACGCCGCGGTGAGCCGCTTCGGGAAACTCGACTGCTTGTTCAACAACGCCGGCGCCTCCACGCCCGGTGAGATCGATACCCTCACCGAGCAGCAGTTTGATTTCGGCATGAAGTTGCTCGTCGGCAGCGTCATGTTCGGCATCAAGCACGCGGCGCGCGTCATGGCCGCCGACGGCGGCTCCGTCATCAACAACTCGAGCATCGCCGCTCACCGCCTTGGCCAAGGCGGCACGCTTTATTCTGCCGCGAAGGCGGCCGTGAGCCACATCACGCGTATCGCGGGGGGACAGCTCGGTCCCCGCGGTATCCGCGTCAATTCGATTTCGCCAGGCGCCATTGCAACGCCTATTTTTTGGGGCGGATCGGCAAAGGCCGAAACGATGACTGCTGAGGACAACGCGCGAAAGCTTGCCAAGCTTCAGGCAAACCTGGCTAGAGCGACTCCCCTACCCCGCTCGGGCATTGCCGACGACATTGCCTACGCGGCGGTGTTTCTGGCGAGCGATGAAGGCAGCTTCGTGAACGCGCATGATCTGGTCGTCGACGGCGGACGAATCGCGCAATTCCACGAGCGCCCGGCGCCTTAGCACCAACCCACAGCGAGGCAGAGCCATGTTCAAACGGCTGCTCATCGCCAACCGCGGCGAAATCGCGATCCGTATCGCGCGCACTGCGGCGGATCTGGGTATCGCTACCGTCGCCGTCTACTCGCCGGATGATGCGCGCTCACTTCATGCCCGAGCGGCCGATGAAGCCATCGGCTTGAGCGGCAGCGGTCCGGCGGCCTATTTGGACGGTCCGCAGATATTGCGGCTCGCGCTCGAGACCGGTTGCGAAGCAATTCATCCCGGCTACGGTTTCTTGAGCGAGAATTCCGCCTTTTGCAGGCTGTGCAACAACGCCGGGGTGGTCTTCGTGGGACCGAGCCCCGAAGCGCTCACCTTATTCGGCGACAAGATTCAGGCACGCGCCCTGGCGAAGCGCGTCGGCGCGCCCGTGTTGCCGGGCTCGATCGGTGCCGCAACACTCGAGGACGCGGAGCGCTTTCTCGAAAGCCTCGGTGCCGGTCGCGCGGTAATGCTCAAGGCCGTCGCCGGCGGCGGCGGACGCGGCATTCGCGAAGTGCATGCAGTCGCGGACATGGCTGCTGCATACGAGCGCTGCCGCTCGGAAGCCACCCAGGCATTTGGGAACGGCGAGATCTATGTCGAGCAGTTCTTCCCGCGCGCGCGCCACGTCGAGGTCCAGATCATCGGCGACGGCAAGGAGGCTGCGCACCTGTGGGACCGGGAATGCAGCGCGCAGCGCCAACGCCAAAAGCTCGTCGAGACCGCGCCCGCTTTCGGCGTGTCGGCCGATTTGCGCACGAAGCTGCTGGAGTTGTCCGTGGCGCTCGGCAAGGCTGTGAGCTATCGCGGACTCGGCACCATCGAGTTTCTCATTGATCAAGACCCAGGCAGCGCGATGCCGTTTGCCTTTATCGAGGCCAATCCCCGTCTGCAAGTCGAGCACACGGTGACCGAAACCATCACCGGCCTGGATCTTGTGCGCATTCAGCTTGAGCTGGCCGCAGGCGTCTCTCTGGCCAAGCTGGGGCTGCGTCAATTTGCCATACCGCCGCCGCGCGGCATTGCCATTGAAGCGCGGGTGAATTTAGAAACCATGCATGCCGACGGCAGTGCGCGGCCGACGGGTGGAACGATAACAATATACGAACCACCGTCGGGACCGGGTGTCCGCGTGGATGGATTCGGCTATGCGGGTTATCGCACCAGCAGCAATTTTGATTCGCTCCTCGCCAAGGTCATCGTGCACTCGACAGACGGCGATTTGGCGGCCGCCGCCCGCAAGAGCGATCGGGTTTTGGCTGAATTTCGCATTGCGGGAGTTGCCACCAACCTGCCCTTCCTGCGAGCGCTGCTGCGATCGCCAGCCTTTGCCGGCGCTGAAGTTCATACCCGATATATTGAGGAAAATGCCGAAGCACTGTGTGCGGAAGCAGCGGCTTTGGCACCGCTTGCGGCGACCGCTCGACGCGCCGGCGCCCGGCTCGAAACTTTGGATCCACTGGCTGTCCTCGATCACGGCAAAGGCGGCAGCGAGGCGGCGGTACCGGAATCTGCACCGCCGCAGCCCGCGGTGAGCGCCGCCGCAGCCGAGGGCACGATCATTCTTCCCGCTCCCTTACAAGGAACGGTCATCGGTATCATCGCCGTGGCCGGCGCGGCCGTGCGCGCGGGCGATCCGATTCTGATCATCGAATCGATGAAAATGGAGCATGTGATCACCTCGCCCAGCGGCGGCATAGTGCGAGCATTGAACGTGGCACGAGGTGACACCGTGCTTGAGGGTCACGGCCTGGCATTCATCGAGCAGCAGCCGGCCGCGGCGACCGAGATTCACGCCGCCGAGGAACACATCGATCTCGACTTCATTCGGCCGGACCTTGCCGCCGTGATCGACCGCCATCAAGGCACATTGGATGCCGGCCGTCCTGCTGCCGTGGAGCGGCGCCGTAAGACTGGCCAACGCACGGCGCGTGAGAATGTCGATGACCTCCTCGATCCGGGCTCCTTCATCGAGTACGGCAGCTTGGTCGTGGCCGCGCGCCGCAAGCGCCACTCGCTGGACAAGCTGATAGAGCAAACACCCGCAGACGGCATGATCATGGGTCTAGGAAGGATCAACGGTGCAGCTTTTGGCGACGATGCCGCTCGATCTGCGGTCATGGCCTATGACTACACGGTGCTTGCCGGCACGCAAGGGGCGTACAACCACCGAAAAATGGATCGGCTGATCGAGATCGCGGAGCGCTGGCGATTGCCGACCGTGTTTTTCTGCGAAGGCGGCGGCGGACGCCCGGGGGACACCGAAGGCGGCGGGTACGTCCGCGGCTTTGAGCTTTGGGCGCGCATGTCGGCGGTAGCGCCTCTGATCGGCATCACCTCCGGGCGCTGTTTCGCGGGCAACGCATCCGTGCTCGGGTGCTGCGACGTGATCATTGCAACTCGCGGATCCAACATCGGCATGGGCGGTCCGGCGATGATCGAAGGCGGTGGCCTCGGCGTGTACGCCCCCGAGGACGTCGGCCCGATGTCGGTGCAAGTGCCGAACGGTGTGGTCGACATCGCCGTGGCCGACGAAGCGGAGGCGGTCGCGGCCGCGAAGAAGTACCTCTCGTACTTCCAAGGCCGGATG
>DASXOY010000075.1:0-58562 GCA_036493935.1 Steroidobacteraceae bacterium
GCGCAAGGGCTCTCAATTGCCGCAATTCATTTTGGATCTGGTGTCGAAAATGAAGCCCGGCGATGTGAGCGCGCCGGTGCGCACCCCGAGCGGCTACCATATCGTCAAACTCAATGAGCGCCGCAGCGGCGAGGCGCCGGTGATCATCAATCAGATCCACGTCCGGCACATTCTGATGAAGCCGAACGAATTGGATGACGACGCGACGGTGAAGGAGAAGCTGGCCAAATTGCGCGAGCGAATTCTCAAGGGCGAGGATTTTGCAGGCATCGCCTCGACCGCGTCGGAAGATCCCGGCTCGGCGCCCGACGGCGGCGACTTGGGCTGGAGCGGTCCGGGGACCTTCGTGCCCGAGTTCGACAAAGCCGTTGCCGATTTGAAGCCCAACGAGATCAGCGAGCCCTTCAAGACCCGCTATGGCTGGCACATTGTGCAGATGCTGGGCACGCGAACCTACGACAGCACCGATGATGTGCGGCGGCAGAAAGCTTTTGCCGCGATCCGCGAAAGCAAAGCGGACGAAGAAACGGAGTTGTGGTTGCGCCGCTTGCGCGACGATGCCTTCGTTGAAACCAAGATGTAGTGTACATACCGCGCATCGTCATAACATCCGGGGAACCCGCCGGCATCGGACCGGATGCCTGTGTCGCTGCGGCACAGAGGGATTGGGAAGCCGACGTGGTGGTCGCGGCGGATGCGGACATGTTGGCGGCCACCGCCTCCGCGTTGCAGTTGCCGTTGACCTTGGAGCGCTACGACCCCACCCGGCCTGCCAGAGTGCATCGCGGCGGAACCCTGCAAGTCCTGCATATCGCCGTCAGCGCGCCGGTTTCAGCGGGGCAACTGGATGCGCGCAACGCCGCCTACGTCATAGAAATGCTCGATCGTGCCTGCGACGGCTGTACCAATGGCGAGTTCGCCGCCATGGTCACCGCGCCCGTGCAGAAGAGCGTCCTGATGGATGCCGGGTATCGCTTCAGCGGCCATACCGAATATCTTGCCGAACGCACCCGGGCCGCGATGCCCGTGATGCTGCTGCTCAACGATCAGCTGCGCGTCGCTCTGGTCACCACTCACCTGGCATTGGCGGATGTGCCGCGCGCCATCACGCGCGACCGACTGCGCTCGACCTTACGCATCGTGAACATGGATTTGGAGCGGCACTTCTCGCTCCAACCTCCTAGAATCGCGGTCCTCGGACTCAATCCGCACGCCGGCGAAAGCGGTCATCTGGGGCGGGAAGAATTGGACATAATCGTCCCAGTGATGAAGGAGCTGCAGGCGGAGGGATTGGCGTTGCAAGGGCCCATCCCGGCGGATACCGCGTTTACACCGCGCTTCCTGAAGACCATTGATGTCATCGTCGCCATGTATCACGACCAAGGACTGCCTGTGATCAAGCATGTCGGGTTCGGCAATGCTGTGAACCTGACCTTAGGATTGCCGATTTTGCGCACCAGCGTGGATCACGGTACCGCGCTCGGCTTGGCGCGCACCGGGAAGGCGGAGAGCGGGAGCTTGAGCGCCGCTTTGGCCCTTGCCATCGACCTGGCGAGCGCCAAGGCCCCCGGCAACCATGCCGGTTCGTAAACGCTTCGGTCAGCACTTCCTGCATGATCCAGGCGTCATCAGGCGAATCATCGACGCGGTTTCGCCGGCCGAGGGCGACCGCATCGTGGAAATTGGTCCCGGACGCGGCGCCCTGACTTGGAAGCTGCTGCAGCGGACCAAGGCGTTGGACGTCATCGAAATCGACCGCGACCTGGCGCAGTCCCTCAAAAGCGATGCGCGAGCCACCACGGGCTTTCGCGTGCACGTCGAGGACGCGCTGCGCACAGACTTTATGCGGTTGCGCGCGGACGGCGCCCCGCTGCGCATCGTCGGCAACCTTCCCTACAATATTTCCACGCCGCTGTTGTTTCTGCTGCTGTCGCAGCGCGGCGCGATCGGCGACATGCATTTCATGCTGCAAAGGGAAGTCGTGGATCGCATGACCGCGGAACCATCGAACAAAACCTACGGCCGCTTGACGGTCATGCTCGCGGCAGTGGCCGAGGTTGAAAAGCTGTTCGACGTAGGTCCCGGGGCGTTCCAACCTCGCCCCAAAGTTTGGTCGGCCATCGTTCGCTTGCGTCCCACCCTCAAGCCTCGTTTCGACATCGGCGCGGAAGGCGTGCTGCGAATGTTGGTCACGGCGGCGTTCTCTCATCGCCGCAAGATATTGAGCAACGGCCTGAAAGGATTTCTTACACCGGAAGAAATTGAATCCTGCGGAATAGATTCGCAGCTTCGGCCGGAAGCACTGACACCGGCACAATTCGGCCTGCTCGCGGCGCACCACTCTCGGTTATACTCGATTGACCATGGCCGGCTACAAGAAAATCTTGGTACTGTTGGATCTGACTGACGCGAGCGACAAGATCGCCGCGGCCGGGCGCGACATGGCTGCGCACTCCAATGCCGCGATCGTGATCCTGCATGTGGTCGAATTCATTCCGGCCGAACCCATGGGCGAGACTTTGATGCCGAGCGTGCAAATCGAGGAGGATCTCATGCAGCGTTCGCGTGCCAAGCTGAATGAGCTCGCGTCACGCTTGGCGCTGCCGCAGGCCACTTTGAGGGTCGAAGCCGGCAACAAGAAAACCGAGATCCTGCGTGTCGCAAAGGAAGAGGCGGCCGATCTGATCGTGCTCGGCAGCCGCGTGCGCCATGGTCTCGGTATCTTGGTAAATTTTACCGAAGACACCATCCTACATGCAGCGCATTGCGATGTGCTTGCAGTACGGCTGACCTGAATGCATCCAGCGGCTGAGACTGTGAGCCCCCGAATACGCGTCGAAGTTGAAACCTCTTATATCGAGGAGCAATCCGATCCGCGCGACAAGCGCTTTGTATTCTCGTGCACAATCACGATCCGCAATGAGGGACCGGTGCCGGCGCGCCTGCTCACGCGCCACTGGATCATCACGGACGCCAACGGCAATGTGAAGGAAACGCGCGGCGACGGCGTGGTCGGCGAGCAGCCCTACTTGAAGCCGGGACAGGGATTCCGTTACTCGACCGGCGCGGTCATCGAGACTCCCGTCGGCACGATGCAGGGTAGCTATCAAATGGTGGCGGATGACGGTGAGCAATTCGACGCGCCCATCGCGCCGTTCAGACTGGCCATGCCCGGGGTGCTGCACTAGGGATTCCTGATGGCGCTATATGCGATCGGCGATGTGCAAGGTTGCGACACGGAGCTCGGCGCGCTGCTCGATGCCCTCAAATTCTCGGCGGACCGTGATTCTCTCTGGTTCGTCGGCGACTTGGTCAACCGCGGGCCCGACTCGCTCAAAGTATTGCGGCGCATTCGCGCACTGGGCGACGCCGCAACGGTCATTCTCGGCAATCATGATCTCCACCTTCTCGCGGTAGCCTACGGCTGCGCGCGCCTGCGCAGCGATGACACGCTCGACTCGGTGCTGGCGGCACCGGACCGCGCCGCGCTGCTCGAATGGCTGTTGGAGCGGCCGCTGCTGCACGAGGATGCCCGCTTGAATGTGTGCATGGTGCATGCCGGCTTGGCGCCGCAGTGGGATTTGAACCGGGCGCGAAGCTGCGCGCACGAATTGGAGCGCGCCCTGCGGCGCAACCCCGAAAAGCTCTTCGATCGAATGTACGGTGATCAACCGGATCTCTGGGACGATGGCCTCGAAGGCGAGGAGCGCCTGCGCTTCATTGCAAACAGCCTGACGCGCCTGCGCTACGTGGATGCGGACGGCCGCCTGGCGCTGCGCGCCAAAGGATCGCCGAAGAAGACGCAGACCAAATTCCTCGTACCGTGGTTCGAGGCGCGCGACGCGTGCTGGCGGGGATCACGCATCGTATTCGGACACTGGTCAACGCTCGGTTACTTCAGCAACGCCGACGTGACCGGGCTCGACACCGGCTGCGTTTGGGGGGATCGGCTCACGGCGCTTAGGCTCGACGTGCCGGACGCCAAGCCGGTGCAGGTGGCCTGCGCCATGCCGGCGGTATCGCCGCTCAAGGAAGCGTAGGCTCCAGGAACCCTACCGTCCTCCGGAAATCTTCGCGGCCCGCAATATTTCGCCGCGAACCAAGAAGCGGCTGCCGCTGGCCTGGTACGGGACGCAAGTAATGTCCTGTTTCACGTCTCTCGCACTCAAGTGCGGCAGGATATCCCGCGCGAACTCCTGGACCAGCTCGCAGTCGCCGACGCCATAGTTCCGGAATGCGTCGCTGGTCAGGGTGAAAGGTTCGTAGTGGGCATCCACGGCCTCGAGGTCGCCGGGGTGCAAGGGTTTGGCGGACGCGTCCTGCAATGCCGGCGATGAGAAAACCAGGCTGAGGCGCGGACCCAGGTAGCCCCGGCCCAGCGGCGCGGATTCGTTGCAACCGAGCAGCGACACCTTCAAGTCACGGCGCGCGCCCAGATCCAAAAGCAGTGAAGTCATCTTGTCGCGCAGACCTTGGCAGGAATAGCGAGCGGTGCGCCCTAGGTAGGAGAACTCTAGATGCTGCTCCTTCCAGACCGCCTGCAACGGGCTGCCAACCGGATCGGCGGCCCAAACCGGCATCCCAAACAGCACTCCAACACCTGCGATGACCCAAAAAGTCCGCATACTGCCTCCAGCCGATTTGACCGCGCTGAACGCAGCGAAGTTCATCGCCGGTATAATGGCCACATGCCAGCGATACCGCCCTTCAACTTGCAGCAATGGATCGACCGGAATCGGAGCCTTCTCAAGCCGCCGGTCGGCAACAAATTACTTTTTGAGGACAGCGGATTCATCATCATGGCCGTGGGCGGTCCCAACTCGCGCAAGGACTACCACCACGACCCGAGCGAAGAATTCTTCTTTCAGATCGAGGGGAACATGGTGCTGAAGACCGTGCAAGGCGGCCGCATGGTGGATGTGCCGATCAAGGCCGGCGAGATGTACCTGCTGCCTGCGGAAGTGCCGCACTCGCCGCAGCGCCCGGCCGGCAGCGTCGGGGTTGTGATCGAGCGGCGCCGCGATGCATCCGAGTTGGACGGCTTTTCCTGGTACTGCGAGAACTGCGGGCACCGCCTGCACTTTGAGCGGGTTGCAGTCGGCAATATCGAGACTCAACTGCCGCAGATATTTTCGCGCTTCTATTCGAACCTGCAGCAGCGCACCTGCAGCGTATGCGGCACGGTCATGCAGGCGCCCGCCTGACCGCGCTGGATCCGATGCGAGCGGAAGCCGAGGCTCAGGATGCGCAAGACCCGCTCGCCGCCTTTGCGCGAGAATTCCATCACCCGCACGACGCAGCGGGACGCAGACTGCTTTACTTTGGCGGTCATTCCTTGGGACTGCAGCCGAAGTCCGCGGCCGCCATGATCGAACAGGAGCTCGCCGATTGGCGGCGCCTGGGCGTGCTGGGACATCACGAGGCGGCGCGGCCGTGGATCCCCTACCACGAGCGCGCGGCGCCGGCATTGGCCCGGTTGACGGGCGCGCTGCCGGGCGAAGTTGTCGCGATGAATTCGCTGACGGTCAATCTGCATCTGATGTTGGTCAGCTTCTTTCGTCCCGACGCGATACGCAACAAAGTATTGATCGAGAGCTCGGCATTTCCCTCGGATCGCTATGCGGTCGTTTCGCAGCTTGAATTCCACCGCCTTAAGCCTGCGCAGCATTTGGTCGAATTGCAGCCGCGGAGCGGCGAACGAAACTTGCGAACCGATGATCTGATCGAATGCATCGAGCGCGAGGGCCCTGGCTTGGCCCTGGTATTGCTGCCCGGCGTCCAATATCTCACCGGACAGTCCTTGGATCTGGAACCTCTGATCGCGGCGGCGCGCCGGGCAGGCGCGGCGGTCGGCGTCGATCTCGCTCACGCCATCGGCAACACCGTTCTGCACCTCCACGATTGGGGCGCGGATTTCGCGGTATGGTGCAGCTACAAATATCTGAATGCCGGGCCTGGCGCTGTCGGCGGGTGTTTCGTGCACGAGCGGCATGCGAGGAATTTCAGGCTGCCTCGATTTGCAGGCTGGTGGGGACATAACAAAGCCGAACGGTTTCTCTACGATCCGAAGTTCGATCCCATCGACGGCGCTCAGGGCTGGCAAATCAGCAATCCGCCGATCCTGTCGACGGCACCGTTGCTCGCTTCCTTGGAGATCTTTGAGCGAGCCGGCCTCCTTAAGCTGCGCAAAAAATCCATCGCACTCACCGGCTTCATGCAGCGCCTGATCGAGGAACACCTTTCCGATCAGGTCGAGATCATTACTCCCGGCGATCCCGAACAGCGGGGTTGTCAACTGAGCTTGCGTATTGCACGGCCGGCCGCGGAAGCCAAGCGTTGCTTGGAACGGCTAGCCGCGGCGGGAGTGATAGGTGATTGGCGGGAACCGGATGTGCTGCGCCTGGCGCCCATCCCCTTGTACAACTCCTTCGTCGATGTGCTCGCCGCAGTCGACATCCTGGCGCAGGCCCTGCGCCCGTGATGCTCTCGTGATTCGCATCGTCGGTGCGGGGCCCACGGGCGCGCTGCTGGGCCTGCTGCTGGAGCGGCGCGGAAAAAAAGTCGAGCTGTACGAGGCGCGGGCCGATCCGCGCGAGGTGTCCGCCGATTCCGGCAGATCCATCAATTTGGCGCTTGCGGACCGGGGCATCCATGCGTTGAAGGCGGCGGGCGTATTCGATCGATTGGGTTCCGCATTGCTGCCCATGCGGGGCAGGCTGATTCACTACGAGAACTGCGACACCAACTTTCAGCCTTACGGCCAGGCAGGCGAAGTCATTTATTCGGTCTCGCGCCATCGTTTGAACCAGGTTCTGATCGAGGTCGCCGCCCAGCGCAGCCGCGTGCGCCTGTTTTTTCAGCACCGCTTCGAAGCGGCCGATTTCGGCGCCGCGACCGCCTCGATTCGAGATCTCCGGCAGGACCGCCTGATCAGCGTTCCCATGCAGCCGTTGCTGGCGGCGGACGGCGCCGGCTCAGCGATGCGCCGCGAAATGGCGGCACGCAAGCTTATTCAGGCGAGCGAAACCGATCTTGAGCACGGCTACAAAGAATTATCCATTCCCGCGGGTCCGGGCGGCGGCTTTCGTTTGGCCAAGGATGCGCTGCATATTTGGCCGCGCGGCAACTTCATGCTCATCGCCCTGCCGAACGACGACGGCAGCTTCACCGCTACGCTGTTCCTGCCGAAGCATGGCCCGGTAAGCTTTGCGTCCCTGAGCGACGCCGGCAGCGCCGATGAATTTCTGTCGCGCCATTTTGCCGATGCGCGCGAGCTGATGCCGAATGCGGTCGCGGAATGGCAGGCTCACCCGGTCGGATTTCTGGGCACGGTATCTGCAAATCCCTGGCACGTTCGCGGCGAGGCCATGTTGATCGGTGACTCGGCGCACGCCATGGTGCCGTTTCACGGCCAGGGCATGAATTGCTGCTTCGAGGATTGCATGGAATTCGATGGTTCGGCGACGCAGCAGTCGTGGCAAGCGGTCTTCACGCAATTCGGGGCCGCGCGCAAGCTCAATACCGATGCCATCGCCGCGATGGCGCTCGACAATTATTCGGAAATGCGCGAAAGCGTTGCGGACACCAAATTCCAGCTGCAACGCGCGTTGTCTTTGGAACTCGAACGGCGTTTCCCGCGGCGGTTCATTCCGCGCTACTCCATGGTGATGTTCCATCACGAGATCCCGTACCTCACCGCACAGCAGCGCGGCGCGGTGCAAGCCGAAATTCTGTCGGAATTGACCGCCGGTGCGGTCAACGCGCTGTCGGATGTCGATTTCGGGCGCGCCGAGGGGCTGATCATCAGCCGTCTGCCGCCGCTTTAGGCCGCTGCTGCGGAGCGCCTACGTTCCAGGGTCAGAAAACTGTAGGGGTGGATATTCCTTGCGTCCGCCTCGTGGCGTTCGCGGCCGACTTCGTTCCAGTCCGGTCCGTGCCAGGCGTTGAAAAACGTGTCGCCATCCGTGATCGCGGCATGCACCAGCGTGAGGTGAATGCGCCGCGCCTGCGGCAGGCATAACCGATAGATTTCCGCGCCGCCGATCACCATGAGGGGCAACTCGCCGGCGGCGCCCGCCAGAGCGTCCTGCAGCGTGCGCACCACGTTGCAATCGGCGGGGGCGAAATCGCCCGAGCGGCTCAAGATCCAATTGGTGCGGCCCGGCAACGCCTTGCCGATCGACTCATAGGTCTTTCGGCCCATGAGAATGTGATGCCCCAGCGTGAGCGCGCGAAAGTGCTGCAAGTCTGCCGGCAAGCGCCACGGCAGCTGGTTGGCGCGGCCGATGACATCGTTCTCGGAAACGGCCACCACCAATTCCAGCGCGTCATTCGCCATTAGACTGTCACGCAGCGCGGGCGCTCGGCAACCGGCACTCGCTCAAGATCCAGCGCGTCAGTTCCTGCAAATCCTCGCGCACCTGATCTTCGGGCCTTTGCAGCAGGTAATAGCTCTCGTTGGTGGTCAGTTCCGCATCGAACAATTTCACCAGGCCGCCGGCGCTGAAGCGAGCCGCGCTCAGGCGAGATGGAACCAACGCAATGCCCAGGCCCTGTTCCGCGGCCCGCACCACGGCGGACATGGTGTCGAGGCGCACCAGCCGGTTGGGTTTGATCGGTTCGATGCCAAGACCCGCTGCCCATTTTTCCCAGGCCTCGCGGCGCTCTTCATGCAGCAGCAGGGTCTTGCCGTTCAGATCCTCATAGGCATCGATCGGATTGTCCAGCAAGAACGCCGGCGAACAGGCGGCTATGAAATTCTGCGCGAACAATTCGTGCACAACCAGGCCCTCCCATGGGCCCGCGCCCACCACGATGGACAGGTCCGCTTCCGGCGGATGCGTCTTGGGTGCCGAAAATGTCGTTTCGATGCGGATGTCGGTTTCCTCGCGCGCCTGCGAGAAGGAAGCGAGCCGCGGCAACAGCAATTCGTTGGCGAAAAATGACGGCACGTTCAGCCGGATGATGGTGCGGCCATAGCGCAATTGCAGCTGCTCGGTCGCGACCTCGAGCTTTGAAAAAATATCCTCGATGTGCTCGAGGTAATTTGCGCCCGCCTCGGTCAAGGTCAAGGTGCGCACGCCGCGCTCAAACAGACTCACCCCCAGCTGCGCTTCCAGCGCCTTGATTTGGTGACTGATCGCGGAGGGAGTGACGAAGAGTTCCTCGGCCGCGGCCTTGAAGCTCTGCAACCTCGCTGCGACCTGAAAGGTCTTCAAGAATTTCAGCGACGGTAAGCGCATATGCATCGCTTATGATACCTCTCGAGCGAAGCTCCGCATGGCGCTAGCGCGCCGGCTGGCGCATTGCGTTCGACCGCTCGTCGTGGCTCAGAACATGCGGCGCGGCAATCGGCTTCCCGGTATCCATCCGAAAGAAAGGCGTGTGTTTGTAATCGCCGTTGAATCGGGCCTTGCTGATGGTCTTTAAAAACCACCAAATCGTCGTCGCCATGCCTGACGCCTTGGGCTTCGGATCGCCGATAGCGCCATTCGGATATGCGTAGGTTCTAACCGGGCCAAAAAAATCTTGCAGCGGCCGATCGACGGTCTCCAGACAGTTGTGCAGCAATCCGACGAAAGAGACCTTGAAATTTTCCAACGTGTTGCCGATCGGCGTCCTGCAGCACGCGGCGTACCAGCGAACCATTCCCTTTTCCGTGAGCCGCAGACACGCCAGCGACTCCACGCCTTGGACGAAGGTCACATCCTTGGGAAGCACTTGGAAGATTTCCGACCCCCCACGTGCATCCAAGATCCGGTCCTCGTTGCCCAAGAAACGCGCAAACGCCTGACAATCCTTGCAGTAGCACACGACCCGATTCGCGCGCTGCGGATTCTCGACGAAGCCCTGTACGACCCCGCATCGACAGCGCAGAGGATGCTGAATGATTTTGTCCACCGCATCACTATACTTACTCCGCCGGCCGACTCCGAGTTCGACTACGATTGTCGCAAATAATCAATGACTTATATCCTGGCTGATCCAATCGCATGGCGGTCGGCTGGCGCAGCAAGATAGTGCGTTTCGGCGCGATAGCCGCATCGGAATTACAGTAAGGCTCGCCCGCGAAACCAGCCGCTGATGCTGCGGCGCTCGCGCCGCGCCGGCAGTACCTCGTGCTCACGCCCCGGGGTCAAAAAGCACACCAGCCTGCCGCCCAGCGGCTCGACATCGACGTATTGATCGTCGGCGCCATAGATTCGCAACGCCCCGCCATCGCTCGGCTGCCAGTCCGAATTTAGATACAGCACCAATGACACCTGCCGTTGCGCGCTGCCCCGCGGCTGATCGGTGTGACGGGCGTAAATGGCCCCGGGCGGATACTTGGCGTAGTGCAGCTCCAGCTCGAACAACGCCAAGAACATGTCGTGATTGAGTTGCAGGCGCAGATCCTCGAGCCGGCCGAGCAGCACGCGCTCGCCGGGCAGCAGCGGCTCGCGCAGCCAACAAGTGAAATCTCCACGAATATTTTCCCGGCGCTGCTCCGTCCCTGAACTGCCGATGCGCGCCGCCGCGAAATCTCCGCGCGATTCGCGGGCGTCCGCGCATTCGCGCAGCGCCTGCACCTCGTCCGGCGCCGCAAACCGATCCCAAATCGAGATGCCCTTTGAACCTAAGTCGGGGCCGGCGCTCACCGCGGCCGTTTTCTCGCCGGAGCGCGTTGCGCGGCGCCCTTGCCGGCGGATTTCCTTTGGCGACCCTGAAGCATCGTGCCCCGGCAGTGCCCGGCGCCGCAACGGCAGGCGTATATGTCATCGACGTCGGCAGGATCATCGGCGTCGCGTTGAATTCGATAGTCGTAGGCAAGTTCCTCGCCAGGCGGGATGGTGCGAAGTGCCTCAATAAAGATTCGCTTGCCGATGTCGACCGTTTGGCAATTTGGGTCGCAGCCATGGTTCACGAAGCGCGCCTCATTGCCGTTCATGCCGGCATCGATCACGGTGTCATCGTCAACCGTGAACAAGAAGGTATGCCCGTCCACCGGATCCTTGTCCGCGTACCGGGCATTAGCCTGCTCATGAGTCACCCGGTCGCCTACGTATTCGATGATGATCGTACCCTTGCGGATTCGCCGCAGCGCGAATACGCCGTAACCGTGAACGCGCGAGTGGCGAACCTCAAAGAGAGGCGTCTTGGCGCTTGAGGAGCTCTTCATACCGCAATCGGGGCTTTAATTGCGGCATGGTAGCGATAGTCGATGATTTCAAAATCTTCGTACGCGTATTCGAACAAGCTCGGCGGATGGCGCAGGATTTTCAGCTGCGGCAATGGAAAGGGCGCGCGCGAGAGTTGCAAATCGGCCTGTTCCAGATGGTTCAAATACAAATGACAATCGCCGCCCGTCCAGACGAAGTCGCCGACCTGCAAGTTGCATTGCTGCGCAACCATATGTGTGAGCAGCGCGTAGGAGGCGATGTTGAAAGGAACTCCGAGCAGCGCATCGGCGCTTCTCTGGTACAGCTGGCAGGATAGGCGGCCCTCGGCCACGTAGAATTGGAACAAGGCATGGCACGGCAGCAGCGCCATTCGATCCAGCTCGCCGACATTCCAGGCGCTCACCAGGATGCGGCGTGAATTCGGGTTGCTCTTCAGTTGCCCGATCACCTGCGACAGCTGATCGACGTTTCTGCCGTCCGGCGTCGGCCAGCTTCGCCACTGCTTGCCGTAGACGGGGCCTAGGTCTCCGTTCTCGTCGGCCCATTCGTCCCAGATCGTGACGCCATGTTCGTGCAAATACTTGATGTTGGTGTCGCCGCGTAGGAACCACAGCAGCTCATAGATGATGGAGCGCAAATGCAGTTTCTTGGTGGTTACCAATGGGAATCCGGCGTTCAGATCGAAACGCATTTGATGGCCGAACACGCTCACCGTTCCGGTGCCGGTGCGATCGGCCTTCGAGGCGCCCTGCTCGCGGATGCGGCGCAGAAAATCCAAATACTGGCGCATTAGGCCTTCACTGCACTTAAATTGCCGGTCGGAACGTTGCGCCGGTAGGCGTAGATCATGATTGCGGCGCCGATCAAGATCATCGGCGTCGTCAAAAGCATGCCCATGGTCAGCCAATCGCCCACGAGATAGCCGATATTCGCATCCGGCAATCGCACCCACTCCACCAGAAAGCGGCCACAGCCGTACACGAACAGAAATAGGCCGGTGGGCGCCAGCCGCGGGCGCGGTTTGCGCGTGAACCAAAAAAGGATCAGAAACAGCACGAGACCCTCGAGCGTCGCCTCATAGAGCTGCGAAGGGTGCCGTGAGATCAACACACCCTGCGCATCGGGTACGCCGAATCCCCACGGCAAGCTCGTGGGCTTGCCCCACAGCTCGCCGTTGATGAAGTTGCCGAGCCGCCCGAAGAACAGGCCGATGCCGGGCAGCGGCGCGACGAAATCCAGGACATCGCCGATTTTCTTGTGCTTCACGCGTGCAAATACGATGGCGGCGATCAATACCCCGGTCATGCCGCCGTGGAAGGACATGCCGCCGTCCCAGATGTGAAAGACATTCAGCCAGCTCTCGGCGATCACGTCGTGCCCGTAAAATAGGCACCATCCCAAACGGCCGCCGAGGATGACGCCGATCGCGCAGTAGAAAATCAGATCGTCGATTTCGAGCGGCACCCAGGTCGAACCAGGGCGGCGCGCGCGGTATCGCGCGAGCCACCAGGCACCCACGAATCCGATCAAGTACATGATGCCGTACCAGTGCACGCGCACGGGGCCGATGGAGACCGCGATGGGATTGATGTGAGGATAGGTGAGCATGGGCTCTACTTTAAACTTTCATTGATGCGACAGAAATAGGCTTTGAGATATCGCGTCTCGGGTATCGCCGGGTGCACCGGGTGATCCGGCGCCTGGCCGCCCATTTCCAGCATTTGCAGATGCTTGCCTGCGCCGCGAGCCGCCTTGGCAATGGCATCCTGCAGCTCTTCCGCGCTCACCTGGAAGGAACAGGAGCACGACACCAATACGCCTTCGTCGGCAGTCACGGCCATCGCCAGCTGATTCAACCGCTTGTAGGCCGCCAGCGCCTTGGGCACGTCCTTCTTGCGTTTGGCAAACGCCGGTGGATCGATGATCACGGCATCGAAATGAGCGCCCTGCTTGGCAAATTCCTCGAGCACGTCAAATGCATCTCCTTTGCGCGTGGTCAGCTTGGCACCGTTGCGCGCAGCATTTGCAGCGGCCAACTCCAATGCCGCAGCCGAGCTGTCGATGCAGGTCACCTGCGCACCGTGGTGCGCGGCGCGCACGCCCCAGGCGCCCACGTAGCTGAACACATCCAACACTCGGGCGTGCGGCCGGATATATTTCGACAGGGCCCGTCGATTGGCGGCCTGATCGAAAAACCAGCCGGTCTTTTGGCCTGCCATCAGCGGCGCTTGGAATTCCAATCCGTCTTCAATGACCAACGCCGGCTGATCGAAATTCCCCAGCCCCGCTTCCGTGTAGCTCGGCAAGCCCTCCATTTCCCGGGTCGAACCGTCGTTCTTGAAAAGCACGCCTTCGCAGTGCAGGACCTCGAGCAACGCGGCTTGAACGGCATCCTTCAGCCGTTCCATGCCCGCCGTACCGATTTGCACGACGCATTTCGCGCCGAAGCGATCGACGATCAATCCGGGCAGCCCGTCGGACTCGCCATACACCAATCGATAATAGGGCTTTGGATACAGCCGATCGCGCAGCACCAGCGCCGCTCGAATGCGTGCCGCCAGCCACGCAACGTCGGGAATCTTCCAGGTCTCGAGCAATCGCGCCGCGATCAAGGACTTGGGATTGACATACGCCAGGCCGAGTGCCCGATCGTTGTGCGCAAGCACCCGAACGAGCTCACCGGCCTTGAACTTAGGCAGCGGCGTCTGGCCCGTGTCGATCTCGTTGCTGAAAATCCACAGATGCCCGGCATGCAGGCGGCGATCTTCGTTGCGCTTGAGGCGCAGAACAGGCAATTGCGCCGCAGTACCGGAATCAGGCATGGAAAGGTCTTCAGCTATGATGAACAGCATTCTAACCGACCAAGGCCATTGAGATGGTGCGCAATCACCTCGCCGAGGAGACCAGCCCCTACCTGCTGCAGCATGCGGATAATCCGGTCGACTGGTATCCGTGGGGCGAGGCTGCATTGAGCCGCGCCAAACAGGAAAACAAACCCATTTTATTGTCGATCGGCTATTCGGCCTGCCACTGGTGTCATGTCATGGCGCACGAGTCTTTCGAAGACCCGAGCACCGCGGCACTGATGAACGAGTTGTTCATCAACATCAAGGTGGACCGCGAAGAGCGTCCGGACCTGGACAAGATTTACCAGCTCGCGCAGCAAATGCTGACGCACGGCTCGGGAGGCTGGCCGCTCACCATGTTTCTCACGCCGCAGGAACAGCCATTCTTCGGCGGCACGTACTTTCCCAAAGAACCTCGCTATGGAATGCCGGCGTTTCGCGAGCTTCTGCGCCGCGTCGCGGACTACTACCGCGAGCAGCGCGGCGAGATCGAGACACAGAATCACCAGCTGCAGACGGCATTCGCCGCCATGATACCGGCGCCGGCGTCCGGCGCCGTGCTCGATGCGGCGCCGCTGGCAGAGGCCCGCGCGGCTCTCGAGCGTTCCTTCGATGCAACCTTCGGCGGTTTCACCGGCGCTCCGAAATTTCCCCATCCGAACAGCATCGAGCGCTGCCTGCGCCAGTGGTACGCCGACGCCGCCGGACCTGCGCCTGACCTCAAAGCGCTGTACATGGCGAGCCTGACGCTCACCCGCATGGCCGAGGGCGGCCTCTACGACCAGCTGGGCGGCGGATTCGCACGCTACTCCGTCGATGGCTCCTGGATGATTCCGCACTTCGAGAAGATGCTATACGACAACGCACAGCTGCTCTGCGAGTACGCGCGCGCGCATCTCGCAACCGGCGAAGCGCTGTTCGCGAATGTCGCGCATGAGACAGCGGATTGGGTGCTGCGCGACATGCGCTCGCCTGAGGGCGCCTTTTACTCCAGCCTGGACGCGGACTCCCAGGGCCACGAAGGAAAGTTCTACGTCTGGACGCCGGCCGAGGTTCAGGCCCTGCTTACGCCCGAGGAATACGCCGCGTTCTCACGGCGATTCGGACTGGACCGGAACGCCAATTTCGAAGGCGAATGGCATCTGCACACGTGCCAATCGCTGGATCAAATCGCGGCCGCGCTCGAGGAAACGCCGCAGAATGCGCAGTTGCTGATCGACTCGGCGCGCCGCAAGCTCTTGCAGGCACGCAATTTGCGGATATGGCCGGCGCGCGATGAAAAGATTCTCACCTCCTGGAACGCGCTCATGATCAAAGCACTGGCCATCGCCGCGCGCGTGCTCAGGCGCCCCGACCTTGCGGAGGCGGCGACCGCGGCGGTGGATTTCCTGCGGCATCATTTGTGGCGCAAGGGGCGATTGTTGGCCACGTACAAGGACGGACGCGCGCACTTGCCCGCCTACCTCGACGATTACGCGTTTCTGATCGACGCCCTGTTGGAGCTGCTGCAAGTCCGTTGGCGCGGCACCGACCTTGATTTCGCGCGGCAACTCGCGGATGTGCTGCTGGATCAGTTCGAGGATGCCGGCCACGGCGGGTTTTTCTTCACCGCCAGGGAACATGAAAAGCTCATTCATCGCAGCAAGACTTTTGCCGACGAGTCCGTGCCTGCCGGCAACGGCATCGCCGCCGGCGCCTTGTGCAGGCTCGGATATTTGCTCGGCGAGACACGCCTTTTGGATGCCGGCGAGCGCGCCCTGCAGGCCGCATGGAGCGCCATTCGGGAATACCCCCAGGCACACATGAGTCTCTTGAATGCGCTGGAGGATTTCCTATCCTCGATGCAAATCCTGGTGATTCGCGGCGACGCCGCCAGCGCCGCGCAGTGGGCGCGAGACTTGGGCGCCTTGTACGCGCCGACCCGCATGATATTCGCGATTCCCGCCGCAGAGGAGCTGCCGCCCGCGCTGGCGGCGAAACGCGCCGGCGCGGCGACTGTCGCCTACCTGTGCAGCGGCATGACTTGCTCGGCGCCCTTGGAGAATTTCGCGGAAATCTCACGCGCCCTGAGGCTGCGGGTCACGCCCTGACGCGGCGGGCTGCGCCCGCACGGCCAAGTCACTTGGCGTAGTGCTTGCGCAGTTCCATGCCGACGCGGCGCTTGAAGTCGCCATGCAATGCGTCGGAGTAAAGCGGCGCGGCATTCCAGTCGAGCGCCCACGGCTGGGCGGTGCGCGTGTTCTCAGGTTCGGCACTGTCGCGGGGGAAAACATGCGCATGCAACGCGGGATCCACGTTGCCGTAGATCGCGTAGTTGATCCGCGCCGCAGCGGTGATGGCAAGCAGCACATCGCCCAAGAGCACCATGTCGAACAGGAATTGCGCGCGCGCGACGCCATGCAGTGCATTCAAGTGCGGCACAACCGGATCGGGCAGCAGCAGGCAATAGCCGGGCAGGACCTGGCGTTCGCCCATCACCACCCATCCTGAGGGCAGCTTGGCGATCGCCGCGGGCAATTGCGCCGCACGGCAGCGCTCGACCAATGCATGGATGGAGGTGACCGACATCATTTTTCTCGCGACTTGGCAATCGTTGCCGCATCCACTGGGGCCGCGGAATTCCCGAAATGCGAGCGGATATAGGTCAATAGCGCAGCCGCGTCCGGATCGCTCATCCAGCCGAACAGCAGCATCTGCGTAGGATAACGCCCTGCCGGGATGCTGGCGGGCCGCTTCTGGCTCAACACCCACTGCGCGAGTTCAATCGGGTCGCCGGCAACCGCCGGCGAAGCGGACAAGCTCGGGAAGACCTTCGGAACGCCCTCGCCATTTTCGCGGTGACACGGGACGCAGTTTTGCGCGTAGAGCGCGGCTCCGCGTTCGGCGCTGTCGGCGGCCGCACCCGTGCCCGCAGCGGGGCTCTGCGCGGCTTGCCGCGAGCAGCCCGCGCCAGCCACCATCAGCAATCCAAGCGGCCAGAGCCGGCTCAACTTCAGCATCGTGTCCTAGCCTCGCCAGGTGCGAAACGCACCGGTGTCCAAATGAACGAAATTCGACGCTTGATAGAATCCGACGCCGCCTCGCTTCAATTGCTCGGCACGCTCGGCGAGATCCTTGCAATCGACAGCCTTCATGCGCACGTCGATTGCGCGGCCCTGCATGTGCAGGCTGTGCTGCGACACGCCGCTGCTGCGCTCGTGCAGGCGCTCATTGGTCTCTGGGGATCTGTAGCCTGAGATCACGCTGTAGGCGGGCGACACGCCCATCTGCGCCGCCACATCGACCAGATAGTCCATGAGCTTGGGGTCGATGGGATGCTTCTCGCCATTGCGAAAATCCCGCAGCAGCACTTCGATTGAGTTGAGCGCGTCGGGCACATAGGCATCGCCGCGAAAGTACTCGACGTCGAGCCTTTCGCCGGTGTGCAAATTCGTCAGCGAAATTTGCCTGCGCTCAATTGCGGGCGTGGGCGTCGGCGCGCCGAGCAGCGAGCGCGACATCAAGGCCGCGCCGCCCGCTAGACTCGAAGCGATGAGCATGCGGCGGCGTGAAATCATGGCTGGCTCCGCTCCTCGAGCAGCCGGCCTTGATCGAGCGCCAGCACGGTCGCCTTGGGAAAGAAGTTGAACTCCGAGGCCGACGCCCAAGTGTAGGCGCCCATCACCCGGCCAACAATCAAATCGCCGATTTCGAGCTTGGGCAACTCGAGCTTCTCGCGCACCACATCGATGCTGTCGCAAGTGGGTCCCGCAAGCACCGAGGCAAAGGTCTCGGCGCCCGACCGCAGGGCGTCGACGGGAAATGTCGAATGGTCGTACATCTGGCCGCTATAGCTGCCATACAGGCCATCATCGAGGTAATACCACCAGCGGCCATCGCGCAGGGCGCGGCCCATGACGGACGCGACCGCAATGGCGGAGGGCCCTGCGATATAGCGCCCCGGCTCAGCAATAATGCGGATGGCGGGCGGCAATTTCTCGAGAGCCGACTTGATCGGCGCACAAAATTCTTCGATGGGAAGCGCCGACCGCAGATAATCCACCGGAAAACCCCCGCCGATGTCGAGAATCTGCGGCGAGTGCCCTGCCGCCGCGAGGATGTGCAGCAGATCGCGGCAGGTATCGATTGCCCTGACCATCATTGCCGAATCCGCATTTTGCGAGCCGGTGTGAAACGACAATCCATCGATCTTGATGCGCAGCTGCGCGGCGAGCTGAAACAGGTCTGCCGCCGCCTGAGGATCGCACCCGAACTTGCGGGACAGGTCCACCTGGGCGTCCGGGCTGCGGAAACTTACGCGGATCAGCAGAGAGCAGCGCGCGCGAAATTGCACAAATTTGCGTACCTCATCGGGATTGTCGGCGACGAAGCGGGTCACGCCAAAGTTCAGCGCGGTGCGGATATCGCTGTCGCGCTTGATCGGATGTGTGTGAATGCAGCGCTCCGGCGCAACGCCCAGCCGGCGCACCAATTCCACTTCGCCGTTGGTGGCGAGATCGAAAAAAGCCCCTTCGGCCTTGAGCGTCGTGATGAGCGAAGAGTGCGGCAAGGGCTTCAGTGCGTAATGCAGGTCGACGCCCGGCAGCGCCTCCTTGAGGCGCCGATATTGCCGGCGCACGCGTTCGGCATCGATCACGAGCAGCGGCGAGCCGTAGCGAGCCGCCAAATGTTGGATTGCCTCTCGCGAGAAAGGATCTTGCTTGGGATCGAGTTCCATCTGCTAGCTGACGCTCAGCTCCAGCGAATCATCGCCCAGGCCGCTCGCGCGCTGCAGACGGTCGAGTATGGCCGCCCAGCGCTCATCCTGTGGCAGGCTCTGCACGAATATCTTCACGCAGCCTATCCGATCCAGGGTGCGCAAGTGGTTGTAAAGATTGTGCGCGTAGGTATCGGGCTTTTTGCCGGCATTGATCCAAGTCATGTGACGCTGGGTGTGCAGCGGCGGCCGCATCGCGAGCACCGCCACCTTCTCCTCGCGCGCCACGATCTCGCCGGCGCGCACCTCCAAGTCGTCCGAGTCCACTATTTCAAGCGGCGTCGACGGCGCATAGTGCAGCTTGCGGTCGCCCGGCGTGCGCGGCACTGCGCCGCCGACCGCCAATGGGCCGATCGCCTGCTCGAGCTGCGAACGGGTGATGAACCCAGGCCGCAGCAGCCGCGCCTGATTATCGAGACAAGAAACAATGGTGGATTCCAGCCCGATCGGCGAATCGCCGCCGTCCAAAATCACCTTGACGGCATCGCCGAGTTCATCGCGCACATGCTCGGGTTTGGTCGGGCTCAACCGCCCGTAGCGGTTGGCGGACGGGGCTGCGATTCCGCCGCCGAAGGCGTTCAGCAACTGCTGTGCCATGGGGTGCGACGGTACGCGAATGCCGATGCTGTCCTGGCCGCCCGTGACGATCTCATTGACGTTTTCAGCCTTGGGCAAAATCAATGTCAGGGGTCCCGGCCAAAACCGTGCCGCCAGTTGCTCCGCGACTGCGGGCATCTTCGAAACCCACCGGTGCAGATAGCGTGGATCGTCCAGATGCACGATCACCGGATGATCGGGCGGCCGGCCCTTGACCTCGAAAATCTTGCGCACGGCAGTTGGGTCGGCGGCATTCGCGCCGAGTCCGTACACGGTCTCAGTAGGAAATACCACCAGCTCACCGCCGCGCAGGGCTTCGACGGCTGTCTCAATGTCTGTCTGTGTAGCTCTTACCACACGCTCATGATATCAAGACTGCGCTGCGAGCAAGGGCAGCTTCGAAATTTAGGACGGTGGTTTTACAGTTGTCAGCGGCTTTGTAGCAGGAAGGCGACACTGTAGGAACACCAAGTCGAGCCAGCGGCCGAACTTGTAGCCCACCTCATGAAAATGCCCCACGTTGATGAAGCCCAAGCTTTCATGCAGCTTGATGGATACGTGGTTGTCCGCATCGATTCCCGCGATCATGACGTGCTTGTGCATGGCCGCCGCCAAGCTCATTAATTCGATCACCAGCGCGCGTCCAACACCCTCGCCGCGGCGGTCGGATCGCACGTGCACGCTGTGCTCGACGCTGTCCCGATAGCATGGCGGCGCTCGAAACTCGCCAAAGGTGCCGAAGCCCGTCAGTCCCGAGGCATCGCAGGCGACGATCAAGGGAAATCCAGCGGCGCATTTGGCGTCGAACCAAGCGGCGCCGCGCTCCGCCGTCAATTCCACCTCGGTGTACACAGCGGTGGAATTGCGAATGACCTCGTTGTAGATCTTCAGGATTTCAGGAAGGTCTTGGCTCGTGGCCGCTCTGATCAAGCCGGTCAATCAAGGTACCCGGGAGGCTTCGGCAGGGCCTGAAAATCCTTCGGATCATGCTGCACAATCAGGCGTCCGTGAGTGTTTTTGAGGATGGTCTCGACGCGGCCCATCGACGCCAGTGTATCCGCGCGATCGGTGTTGTAGACCGGCACGCGCTTGAACAGGCGGTTGGCTCGCAGGTGATACAAATCGCCGGAAAGAATCACGGTGCCGCTCTTCTGCAGTTTGAGTTTCAGCACTTGATGCCCGGGGGTGTGTCCTGGGGCGCGCAGGATCATGACCTTGCCGTCCCCAAACACATCGTAGTCGCCGTCGATGGCCTCGGTCTTGGCGTTTTTAAAGGCGCTCCAGGTTTCAGGCAGGACCCCGCCGGGCGGCGGAAGCACAGAAGCCGCCGCCAGTTCCGCCTTGTTCATGATCCACACGGAATCCTTGAACTCATTGGCATTACCGGTGTGATCCCAATGCAGGTGCGAGAAGGCAATGAAATTAATATCCTTCGGCGTGAGGCTTAAGGATTGCAGCTGGGCGATGAGCGTCACGGGTACGGTGACATGCACCCCGGGCGCCGCATCGCTGCCCTCTTTCGGATAGTTGTAATGATCGCCCAAGCCGGCGTCCCACAATAAATCACCCTTGGGATGGCGGATCAAAAAGCACGGCGCCGCGATTGATCCCGGCTTGCCGTCGTATTCTCCGGTGTCGGAGAATCCCCCCATGTCCTTGAAGGTGGCATGTCCGCAATCGAGCACATACAGCCGCAATTCGGAGGGCCGGGCCAGGCAGGGCGGTGCCATCCAGAGGCAAAAAAGCGCGAGTGCCATTGCCGGAAGCGTAGATTTAACATACGCGTCATTCATGAGACTGGCCCTCCTCGGGGGCCCTATACTAGACCAACGTTGAGCGAACACGAACACCACGATCATGAAGGGCATGCCCAACGCGTTCCCAGCGCGATGGAATTGCGCGTTCGCGCGTTGGAAACGCAGCTGACCGAAAAAGGCTATATCGATCCTGCCGCGCTCGACGTGTTGATCGACGCCTACCAAACCAAGATCGGGCCCCGTAATGGTGCACGAGTGGTGGCGCGCGCCTGGTGCGATCCCGAATATCGGCGCTGGCTGCTTAGGGATGCGACGGCGGCCATCGCCTCCTTAGGATTCAGCGGACGTCAGGGCGAACACATGGTGGCGGTCGAAAATACCGCCGATGTCCACAACATGGTGGTCTGCACGCTATGCAGCTGCTATCCCTGGTCGGTCCTTGGGCTTCCACCCACGTGGTACAAGAGCGCACCGTATCGCTCACGTGCCGTCAAGGATCCGCGCGGCGTGCTCAAAGAATTCGGCGTTGAGCTGCCGCCGGCGATGCAGATCCGCATTTGGGATTCGACTGCCGAAGTCCGTTACCTGGTTCTGCCGCTGCGCCCGCCTGGCACGGAGCATTTGAGCGAGTCGCAACTCGCCGCTCTCGTGACCCGCGATTCGATGATCGGCACCGGTCTGCCGAAGCCTCCCACATGAGCTATCGCTCGCGCGCGGATCTCGGGGGCCAAGACGTGCGCGGCGTGATTGTTATGGAAACTGAGGGCGATTTATTTCATGCACCGTGGGAGCCTCGGGTGATGGCGCTCGTCGTGGCCATGGGCCCGACGGGCCTGTCGAATATCGACATGAACCGCGCAACGCGCGAAACGCTGCCCAACTATCGCGAACTCAGTTATTACGAGATCTGGCTGGCGGCGCTGGAAAAGCTGGCGCTGCAGAACGGCGTGCTCAGCGAATCGCCGCCGGAGCCGAAGCAGGTGTTGCACGCCGACTCCGTGATGGCAGCGATCAAGAAGGGCACATCGGTATCGCGGCCTGCCGCGCGTCCGGCCCGCTTTTCGATCGGCGATCGCGTGCACACGGCCGAGCATGCATCGCAGCACCATACTCGGCTGCCGGCCTACGCGCGCGGCAAGCTGGGCGTGATCGAGAAAATCCACGGCGCGCACGTATTTCCGGACACCAATGCGCACGGCATGGGCGAAGCCCCGCAATGGCTGTACACGGTGGCTTTCGCGGAAAAGGAACTGTGGGGCGATGCCAAGCCTTTGCAGGGCTCAATCATTTCGATCGACGCCTTTGAGCCTTATTTGGAGCCGGCGTGAACCACGCGGCACCGGTCAAAGACCTCTAGGGGCGCAGCGCCGCCGTCACATCGGGCGGGTCGAGCGAGGTCCTGACCCAGCTGCCGTCCTCTTGCCGATTGAGCTCGTAGGCGGGCCAGTAGTGCTTGTCGAGCTTTAAAGTAATCACGTCGGTCTGGCCGTTCCAGCTTATCGTCTTGAGGCGCAGCGAGGCACGATCAGGCTTGCCGCTGACGGCTCTGATGAAGGCATCGAGATCGGGCGTCGGCTGTCCATCCACTTCGGTGATGCGACGGCCGGCATACAGGCCGTAGTGAGTGGCCGGCGAGCCATAAAAGAAAAATGACACGAACACCCCATAGGGAGCGATGCCGCGTTGCGCGGCCATGGCGCGATGCGGCGCCTGGAGCGTGGCGCCTGCCCAAATGAGCACTCGATCAATGTCGCGGCCATTCAAGGCGACGGTTTTCATTTGCAGCGTTTTTTCGGCGCGATCGCGCCACACTGTCACGATGACCTCGGGACTCTGCACCGCGCGCTCAACCTCGCGAAACCGGTTCACCACCTGTCCGTTGATCGCGAGCAGCAGGTCGCCAGGCTCGAGCAGCGACGCGGCAGGCGAGCCGGCGACCAGGCGATTGATGCCGAGCACTTGGCGGCGTTGCGGATTGTGTTCCTCGAAGCGCCGCACCCAATCGTCGGGTAACCCCAATTCGCGCGCACCTGCCAGGGACTGCACGTCGAATTCGGCTTCGAAGGAATACAGCGGCCGCCCGTCCGCCACCACGCCGATCATTTCACTGACCAAATCGGCGGGGATGCCGCGATTGATCTGTTCGAGCTCCCGTTGCGATTCGAATGCAAAGCTCGACCAGAGCGCGAGCACATCGCCTTTTTCATCGGTCAGCACCCCGTCATAGTCCGTCGGGGCATTGATGAGGCTCACCGCCTCCAAATTGCTGTCGCGGAAGCGCAGCGTGCGCGATAGCGGAAATGAAACCACATCGACGCTGGAGATCTGGGTCTTCTGCGATTGGATCTTCGAATCGGCGCGCTCGCCCACCACCCATACGTCATCCCCCGCGCTCAAGGGACGGGTGAGCAGCGTCGCCGCACGCACCGGCGTCGTGCCGATCGATTTGGGGTCGTAGGAGACGACGGCGAGATTGTGCAAGGGATGAATGAACACAACCTTGCCGGGCACTTCGACCGTTCCCGCAAAGGTGATTCGCACATCGCCCATAGCCACGGGCACGGTATTTCGATCGATTGCCACCAAGCCGCGCTGTGCATCCACGATCACGCCGGTGCCGTGATAGTTCTTTTCGGTCACGCCGGACGTGGAATACGGCATGTCGAAGTTCACCATCACGAGCGACGGTGCCAATCTATCGATGCGCGGATCACCCGTCTTGGCGAATTGAGTGGATGCGGGCTTGACGACGGATGGAGGCGGCCCGGGGCTGATGCTGATGCAGGGCCAGGTGCCCAGGGTGTCGTCGCGCTTGCATTCTCGCGCCGGAAACCAGCGCCGATCCATGCGAATGACCTTGAGCTGAACCGCGCGCGGATCTTCGATGGTGACATAACGAACCGGCACGCGGGCGCCGTCAGCCAGCTCCGCGAGGACGGCGGCGAACTCAGCCAGGTCGTCGACCTTTTTGCCGTTGAACGAGCTGATCAAGGCGGCGCGCGGAATGCCGGCGGCACCAAAAACATAGCCCGGATTGGCGATATACACGCCTTTGATCGGCACGTTGAAATGCCGCGCCTGCTGATAGGACAACGTGTGAACAACCGCTTCGCCGAATTCGATGAATTCCGCCGGGGTGATGGCGCTCAAGGATTGCACGTCAAGATCGTGCTGCAGCGTTCGACTGCCGCGCTGCACTTCGACCTTGACGCGGCGGCCCACATGGCTGTCGAGCACTTCTTCCAGCGCAAAAAACTCGGGAATGGGTTTGCCGTCGATCGCCACCAGGATATCGCCCGGCGCCAAAACGCCGTCGGCGGCGGACCCCGGCTGCACATCCTCGACCACCAGCATGCCGGTGAGCTTTGGATAAGCCTTGCGCATGGCTGCTTCCGTCGCGGCATCGAGGCCGAGCCGCTTCAGCTCATCATAGGGGGTGTACTTGAAGACGGTTTCCAGGGTCCCCCGCGGCACGGGCTTGCCGACCTCGAGATACTTCAAGGCGCGGACCACGGCCGTGAGCGGCAAGTAGAAGCTCGACGCTGCGCCGGTGGCGCCGCCGGCGTTGAGCGCCACGACTCGCCCTTCAATATCGATCACGGGAGAACCGGACGAGCCGCCCGAGGTGCTCGAGGCTGCCTGGTAATAAAACGTATTGAAGTCGTTGTACTTGCCGTAACCGTATTCGGGCGCCTCACGATCCAGGCGCGCCAGTGTTCCGGCAAGTATCGACAATTGCTCGCCGGCATCGTTGCCCACGACGCGGATTTCCCGGCCGATCACCGCACCCTGCGGGTATAGCGGCAGCTCCGCCGGCTGAATAAAGTGCAATTTAGCCGGATCATAGTGATAGATGCCGAAATCGTGGATCGGATCGCGATAAATCGGATAGAGCTGCACTTCTTCGCGGTTCAGGAAAATCGCTTGCGCGGTCACCGGACCCGGCGTCACGACGTGCCGGTTGGTCAGGATCAGTCCGCGCTTGGCGTCGATGACGAATCCGGTTGCTTGCGCGGTGGTGTTCCACTCGGTGTCGAAAGCGCGCGTGCTGTCGATTTGAATGGTCACCACGCCGGTCGCAATCCGCTCGAGCGTCTGGGCCCAATTTGCCGGGGTATTGGGGATGCCGGGGGCTTGGGGAGGCGGAGCAGTTGGAGCGGCGAACGCTGCTGTAACCGAAAATGCCAGTAAATATGCAAACAGCGAAATGCGGGGCATGCCGATCCTAGGGTTAAATGTCATTCAGTGCCTTCGGATCGGACAAGGCCGGGCGCCGGCCGGTTCCTATCAAGCGGCAGAACCCGCACCGTTGAGGTCAAGCTGCTTTGCCGCGCGCACATCATCCAATCGTCGGACAGGCATTGTATGCGGCGCGGAGGTCAGTTTCTCCGGATCATGCCGCATTTCCTCGCGGATCGAGGCCAACGCGTCGCAAAATCGATCCAAGTCTTCTTTAGCCTCGGTTTCGGTCGGCTCAATCAGCAGGCACTCAGGAACCAGCAGAGGGAAATAGGTCGTGGGGGCGTGAAAACCGTAATCCAGCAGGCGCTTCGCGACGTCCATCGCGGAGACGTGATAGGCCTTATGCTCCTGCTTCAATGTAATGATGAACTCGTGACTGGCGCGGCGCTCTGGATAAGCGGCCTCGAACCCCACGGCCTGCAGCCGCTTCATCAGGTAATTGGCGTTGAGCGCGGCGAATTCCGCCACTCGCACCATGCCTTCGCGTCCCAGCAAGCGCATATAGATATAGGCGCGCAAGTTCACGCCCGCGTTGCCCATGAAGCCGGACAAACGCCCGATCGACTGCGGTAGATCGCGTTCCGTCAACCAGCGATAGCGCCCGCTGTCCTTGCCGACGATGGGTAGGGGCAGAAAAGGTTTTAGCCGTGCGCTCACACCCACCGCGCCCGAACCCGGGCCGCCGCCGCCATGCGGCGTCGAAAAGGTTTTGTGCAAATTCATGTGAATGACGTCGAAGCCCATGTCTCCCGGGCGCACTTTGCCCAAGATCGCATTTAAATTTGCGCCGTCGTAGTACAGCAAGCCGCCGGCATCATGGACGATGCGGGCAATCTGCACGATCTTGCGTTCGAACACGCCGAGCGTGGATGGATTCGTGAGCATGATGCCGGCTGTTGACGGGCCCACCGCCGCTTTCAGCGCCTCGATGTCCACATCGCCGTTGGCATCGCAGGGAATTTCCTTGACCACGAAGCCGCACATGGTCGCGGTCGCCGGATTGGTGCCATGCGCCGCCTGCGGAACGATGATCTCGGTGCGCGCAGAATCATTGCGCGCCCGATGATACGCGCGGATCATCGCCACGCCGGCAAACTCACCCTGCGCCCCTGCCATGGGCGTGAGACTCACCGCCGGCATGCCCGTGATTTCCTGCAGCATCTCCTGCAGCTCATGCATGCAGGCGAGAAACCCCTGAGGTTCCGGCCCCAAAGGATGCCTGCCCAGGAATTCCGGCAACATCGCGAGAGTATTGCAGGCCTTCGGGTTGTATTTCATGGTGCACGAGCCGAGCGGGTAGAAATGCGTGTCGATGGAGAAATTCATCTGCGACAGGCGCGTGAAATGCCGCACTGCCTGCAGCTCGGAAACCTCGGGCAACTTAGGCGGCGCCTTGCGGCGCAAATTAGCAGGCACTTGCGCAGACCCGGCGACCGGCGGCGGGAATTGCGTCACCGCTCCGCGTCCCGGCTTGCTCAATTCGAATATCAACGGTTCGCGCGATTTGAGTTCCATCGGCATCTCCTTAAGCCGCCGCTCGCGAGGCGTTCATCGCATCGGCCAACGCCGCGGCATACGCATCGATGTCGGCGCCGAGTTTGGTTTCGGTGGCGCACACCAGCAGCGCATGGCCCAATTCCGGATAGCGCTCGCTCAGATCCAATCCGCCGAGAATTCCGCGTCGCGACAGTGCCGCGAGCACCGCGGCCGGGGCGCGATCCAGGGTCAACACGGCCTCGTGGAAATGCGGCGCTGTGAAGGCACGCTTCACGCCCGGCACCTTGGCTAAAGCCGCGACCAAGTCCGCGGTGCGCTGCATGCTGGCTTGCGCGACCGCCGCCAGTCCCTGCGGCCCGAGAAGAGTCATATAGATGGTTGCCGCCGTCACCATCAGACCCTGATTGGTGCAGATGTTGGAGGTGGCCTTGCTGCGCCGTATGTGCTGCTCGCGAGCCTGCAGCGTCAGGCTGAATCCCGGCCGGCCTTCCACGTCCACCGTTCGCCCGACGATTCGGCCGGGCATCTGCCGCACGTACTGCATGCGAGTGGCCATGAAGCCGAAGTAAGGACCGCCCGATGACAACGGCACGCCAAGCGCCTGGCCTTCGCCGCAGACGATGTCGGCACCCTGGGCACCATCGATCACCGCTCCCCATTGTCCCGGGGGTTTCAATAGCGCCAGCGAAGTCGGGTTCACCACCGCGATCAGCATGATCTTGTTGGCGTGCGCCCAGTCGGTCAGCGCATCGACCTCTTCCAAGCTGCCGAAGAAATTCGGCTGCTGGACCACGAGCGCCGTGAAATCCTGGCCCGAGTAGGGCTTCAGCGCCTCGATCAGCGTGCGGCCCGCGGCGCGGTCGAAATCCACGGCGACAAATCCAATATCTTGATTGCCGGCAATCGCCTGAGCGACTTGCGCGTACGTCGGATTGACTGCCCGCGGCATCAAGATGCGGCGCGAGCTGGAGCTGCGATTGGAGCGCACCGCCATCAGGCAGGCCTCGGCCAGCGCCGAGGCACCATCGTAGAGCGAGGCGTTCGACACTTCCATGCCGGTGAGCGCGCACATCATGGATTGATATTCGTAGATCAGCTGCAGCGTGCCCTGGCTCGCTTCCGCCTGATAGGGTGTGTAGGCGGAATAAAATTCCCCGCGCGTGGCGATGGCCCATACGGGCGCAGGAATATGATGTTCGTAGGCTCCTGCACCGATGAAATTCAGCGGCCGGCCGTCGATGGCGGCGCGCTCGGTCATCAACCGCGCAATTTCCATTTCCGACAGAGGTGCGGGCACGTTGAGCGTGCCGGCACGAAGTTCCGCGGGAATTTCATCGAACAGCTCATCGATCGAGCGCGCGCCGATGACTTCCAGCATGCCGGCAATGTCGTCAGGCGTATGAGGAATGTATGCCATGTGCGTTCCTTACTCGGATTCTTCCGCCAAAAAGGTTTCGTAAGCGCCCGCGCTCATCAACCCCGAGACATTCGCGCCGCCGCTGGCCTCCAGGCGGAACAACCAGCCCGCACCATACGGATCTTCATTGAGCAACTCCGGCTTGCCGGCAAGCGCGCCGTTGTTCGCGACGACTTTGCCCGCCAAGGGGCTGTACACATCGGATGCCGCTTTCACCGATTCGACCACCGCGCAAGCTTCGCCGGCGCTCAATGCGCGGCCGACATCGGGCACCTCGACGAACACTAAATCGCCCAGGGCGCTCTGTGCATGATCGGTAATGCCGACCTCCAATGCGCCGTTCTGCGCCTGCCGCACCCACTCGTGGCTCTTGGTGTATTTCAGATCGCTCGGTATGTTGTTGCTCACTTAAATCCCCCTAGCTGATGTCGATCAATGCCTTGCCATGGCGCACGAACGGCGGTTTGACGATGCGTGCCGCGTGCAGCTTGCCGCGGATGTCCACTTGTACAGGCGACTGCGTCGTTTTCGGCACCCGCGCCAACGCAATCGAACGATTCAAGGTGGGCGAAAAAGTTCCGCTGGTCACCTCGCCGGTATTGCCGGCCATGCCGCCTGCGACCAGCACTTTCTGGTGACTGCGAAGCACGCCGCGATCCTCGAGCAGGAGCCCGACCAGTTCCCGGCCGCTTTCGCGCTGCGCGCGCAACAGCGCCTCTCGGCCGATGAAATCCCTGTCGGCCGGCTCGAACGCGACGGTCCAGGTGAGGCCGGACTCGAGCGGATGAAAGTTTTCATCCATGTCGTTGCCGTACAGGTTCATGCCGGCTTCCAGTCTCAACGTGTCCCGCGCGCCGAGACCTGCCGGCTTGACGCCCTGCTCCCGCAAGCGATTCCACGCATCCGCTGCTTCGTCCGCGGGAATCATGATTTCGAAGCCGTCTTCTCCCGTATAGCCGGTGCGGGCTACGAACCAAGCGCCGAATGCCGCGCCGAAGAAGGGTTTCAACTCCAGTACCGCCGCCTGCTGCTCAGGCTTTAGCAGCATCGCTGCCTTGCCGCGCGCATTGGGACCTTGCACGGCAATCATGGCCAATTCCTTGCGTTCAACCACGGTCACGCCGTAATCCAGGGCATGCCGGCGTATCCAGGCTAAATCCTTGTCGCGCGTGCCGGCATTGACCACCATGCGGTACCAGGTCTCCGACATGTAATAGACGATCAGATCGTCGATCACGCCGCCATTCGGCAGAAGCATGCAGGTGTAGAGGGCTTTGCCGAAGGTCTTGAGCCGGCCGACATCGTTGGCCAAGAGAAACCGCAAGAACTCGCGCACCCGCCCGCCGGTCAAGTCGACGATGCACATGTGCGACACGTCGAACATGCCCGCATCCCGGCGCACTGCGTGGTGCTCTTCGATCTGCGATCCATAGTGCAGCGGCATGTCCCAGCCGCCGAAGTCGACGATTTTGGCGCCTTGCAGCACATGGGTGTCGTATAGAGGAGTCTTAAGGCCCATCGCAACCTCGCGGCAAACGAATACAGAGACGCCAAAGCACCTTAGTGCTTCGCCCCTCTGTCCTTAAGACCTGAGAGATTGCGCGCTAACGTTCAAGCGCTGCTCCCCTTCGGTGGATCGCATGTCGCGATCGCTCTCCAGAGATCGCGAGAGACTGCCGTTCATGTGCCTGAGCGTTTCCGGGCGGTTGCGCCTTCGGCGGTCCTAGTCAAAGGACTCTCTCCAGACAGCTCTTATCGCGAGTGGGGCGGCATGATACAGAAGAGCCTCTGCTACTTGAAGCGCAGCGCACTCATATATCTAAACCGCCGGTCGGCCGGCGGCCTATCCGCCGGATCGTTTCGCCTGCCAGCCGGCCTTGAGCAATTCAGCAACGATGACGTCGCGATGATCGCCTTGAATTTCGATGACGCCATTGCGCACGGTACCGCCCGACCCGCATCGTTTCTTAAGTTTTGTCGCGAGTGTCTCAAGATCTGACAGGGAAAGCGGCAGCCCCGTGATGGTGGTGACTCCCTTGCCCGCTCTCCCTTGAGTCTCGCGCGCGACCCGCACTGCCGATGGCTTGGCCGCGCCGGGCACACCCTTTGGGCATACGCATTCACGCACAGGGCGCCGACAGTTGGGGCAAAGGCTGCCGATGCCGGTCGAATAGACGATGCGCGAACTCATCGAATACTCAATCTTGGCGAAAACACTTCGTCATTGCTCAGCGGGCGCACACCAGATCGCACGTGACGGACAGAGCTGTAAAAACAGACGATGCAAAGACCTATACCAGCTGCGATCAGCGGCCATTTGAACCACCAGAACGCGGCGAAGGCACCTGCTTCGTGCAGTACCACGAATCCAAGGTAGGCGGGCAATGCGATGCGCTGAAACAAAGGAATCCACTTTCCGAAAAGAACTCCTACCGGAGGCGCAGGCCGCGCTGGAAGCGGCAAAGCCTGCGATGCAATGATAATCAGAGCGAAGGTCGAAAACTCCACCGGATCCAACAGTGTCACGTGCAACCAAATGCGATTCAGCAGCAGCGTCATGCCCAAAGTCACGATGCCGGGAAGCGCGCCAAAAAACAGCAACATGCCGGCAAGTTGCGCGGAGCTCAGGGGCAGGGCCCGCAGCGTTCGGATGGCGGATCGGATCTGATAGGTCAACGTAAATCCGATCGTTGAGACGCTGATAAAATAGGCCCACAAGAGCCAATCGGCCGCCCCCGAAAAGACTCTGTGCAGGAACACGAAGCCGCCGGTGGCTACCAGCGCGACCAGGCCGGTACGCAACAAGAGAGGCAGCGCGATGACGCTGATGCCAAATCGCGGCCGCGGCATAGAGAGCATTCTGCGGCGGCCCGGGCTCTTGGGTTTCACGGGTTCCGGCCACCGCCAAAGCTGACCACGCGCCGCTTCAATGCCCGAGAAAACCAGTGAACTCAATCCGATGACCATGAATGCAATCGAGACTCCCGGCGACGCGGAATATTTCGGCACTCCATAGACGAGGGCGATGATCAGCAAAAAACCCATCGCGATGCCGGCTCGAAAACCAAGGTCAATTTTTTCTCTGATTGCGGCTAGCGCGGCGATCACGCCTACTGCGGCCCAACCCACGAGGATGCTCTCCAGCAGCGAATAGACTGCAGCAGGCGGCAGCCGGGCCGGGGTCAGCTGCGAAGCCCACGCCATCGCATCGCAGGCAGTTACGAACAGGCCGGGAACGCCGGCAATCGCCCACCAGCGAAACACGCTGGCATCCCGGGCACGCAGCGGCACGCTGCGCCAGACCAGACTTTGCCCGTTTAGCGCCGCGAGACCCAGTAAAGCCAGCAGCGCCCCCGGCACGGTCACGCGCGAAATCCCTCTTACCGCGTAGAGTAAGGTCAATGCTAAGTGGACCAGGCTGAAAGGCAGATACAGCCAAGCGCTGCGCACGAGATAACCGCGTAGCAAGCGATACGCAACCGCCGTCATGCCGCGCTCATTTGCGGCCACCAGCCGCCGCGGGCATCCGCGGCCATGATGAGCGCAAGGAAGAGGTCTTCGAGTGAAAGCGGAATTTCCGCCAGCACTTCAATTTTCAATTGCTCCAAAACATCCGCGGGCGCCAGATCTTGGTCGATCAAAATCTTCACGCGCTCTCCCGATCGATCGATGAATTGGACGCCGGTCATGGCAACTTGGGTGTCACGCAGAATCCGCGCATCGAATTGCCGATAACGCTCGGTCATCCGGTCCATGCGGCCGGAGGTCAGAACCCGTCCCTTATTCAGAACCGCTACGTGATCTGCAAAGCGCTCTAGATCCATCAGCTGATGCGACGAGATCAGAATGGTCCGCCCTTCGGCGGTCATGAATCGAAGCAGTTCCGCAAACAATTGGCGGCGGGCAATCGCGTCCAACCCCAAGGTGGGTTCATCCAATACCAGGAGTTCTGCGTCGCGCGACAGCGCCAAGATCAGCGCGAGTTTCATGCGCGATCCAAAGGACAACGCGTCGACGCGGGCGTCGCGGTGCACGCCAAACGTGAACTGCAGCTCTGCGCATCGGTCTGGGTTCCAATCCGGATAGAAACCACGAATGAAATCGATGACCCGCCCGACCGTTCCCCAGGCCCGATAGTCCATGTCCGGGCTGACATAGGCGGTTCGGCGTTTGATGTCCACTTCATCGGCCGGAAGGTCGTGATCGAGGACCCGAATGTTGCCGAGCCCGGGCGCGCCCAAGCCCATCAGCATATTGAGCGCGGTGGACTTGCCCGCGCCGTTCGGCCCGATTAGCGCGTAGATCGAGCCGCGAGGCACGCTCAAAGACAGCGGTCCCAATGTGAAATTCAGCTCGAAGGATTTTTGGACGTCTCGAAACTCAATCGCGAATGGATTCATGGAAGGCCACCTCGAACCAGTTCATCGGCCGATTCGGTCGAACCGGCTTTAAATTCATCGCGCAGCATTTGCAGCAGTTCGCGATCGGACATTCCGGCCTCGTGTCCTGCGTGAATCGCAGCTCTCAAGGCATCGCGCGCCTTGCCGCGACGGTCCGCCCGCGTTCGATCATTGCCGCGCGCAGCAACGAAAGTACCCAAGCCCTGCCGGCTGTAGGTGATGCCTTCGCGTTCCAATTCCTCGTAGGCCCTTTTGACGGTAATCAAGCTCACCAACAATTGTTCCGCCAGAACCCGATACGAAGGCAGCGCTGCCCCCGCGCTCAGCCGATTGGCCAACACCTCACGCTTGATGCCATCCACGATCTGTTGGTAGAGCGGGCCTGGGGCGGCGGGCGAGATCGGTCCCAGGCGGATGGGCAGCGATATTTCAGGCATGCCTACTGTATATACTCGGTATTCTCACAAGACAAGCGTTTTCGCGCTAATCTGCGAAATGACATCGCTGACGCAGCGATTGCAGCGCAAATGCCGGGTGTTCTTAGGCCCCATACCGCCTTGATAACGCTTTGAAGCAGATCCACCGTGCTTCTGGGACCCCAAGGCTGCCCTGTCAGCGCTGACACATCGGAACCTGGCCATTAAATAAAAAAGAAATAGTTAATCGTTGACGTCAACCGCCTATACGGGGTAGCCTCCACTTTGCATCGACCTGGAATAAGCACGGGCTGATGGGGAGTAGATAGCGCAAAAAGTACTGGGTTCACGCGGTTTATAGCTAAACACCGCGAGCCACCGTATCCGCGCCGATCGTCTGAGAAGATCAAACCAGAGGGAGATCGAATACCATGTCGCATCGTAGGGAAAAGCGGGCCCGCAAGTCTGCTCGTTTATCGCAAATGACAGCGCTGTCACTTAGCGCCTGCATTGCCAGCCAACTTTCCATGGCGGCGGATGCTCAATCCGGTGCAAAAAGCGACGATCTGCAGGAAATCATCGTCACTGGCTATCGGGAGTCCTTGGAGTCGGCGCTGAATCGCAAGCGTGCTTCCATCCAGCCGATCGAGTCGGTCGCGGCCGAGGACATCGGCAAGATGCCGGACCAAAACGTGACCGAGTCGCTGCAACGCCTGCCCGGTATCTCAATCAACCGGTCCGGCGGCCACGGCACACAGGTACTGATCGATGGCCTGGGCAACAACCTGATCACGCTGAACGGTGAAGTGTTGCTGACCGGCCGAGAGATTTACGTGGCCGGCGAAGCCTCCGGCGGCGGCGGCACAGGCGGCCTGCAATACGCCTCGCTCGAAGGCATTCCCAGTGAAGAAATCGGCGGCATCGACGTGATCAAGAACCCCACGGCACGCGATCGCGATGGCGGTCTCGGCGGCATCATCGATTTGCGGACGCGCTCACCGCTGGCGCAGGACATGGGTCTGAACTTTGCCGCCAATATGCGCGGCACGAAGGCCACGGGCGCCGACGGCGGCCCCACGCCGGTGGGCACGCTGGTCGGCGGCTACAAATTCAGCGATCGCTTCGCCATCACGGCGAGCGTCTCGTACGACGATGAGAAGACGCATGATAAGCAGTTCCAAGACCAGAACCGCAACCAATGGCTGATCACCAACACGGCAACCAACGGTTCCTACACGGGCAGTCCGATTGCCAGCACCAACACCGTGCTGCCGGGCGGACGAACCTATATCGACCCGCAGCTGGCCTACTTCAGCGACATCCTCGATCAAATCACCACCAAAGGCGCGACCTTGGGGGTGGAGTGGCGCTGGAACGACGACATCGTCAGCAACTTCGACTGGTTCTTCATCGATGAGAAGGAAATCAGCACCACCTTTTCGAACAAAGCCTGGTTCTCCGGCGGCAGCGGCGAGAACAACGCGCCCGGGGCACCCGCGTCGTTTCCCGGCATCGACCCGTCCCAGCCTTACTCGATCGATTCCAACGGCGTCATCCAGTCGGCAACCATGCAGGCGAACGGCGCCGAAACCGCGACCCTTTATGAGAGCAACCTAACCAAGGCCAACAACTTCCAGTTCTCGACCAAGTTCGGAGGTGCGGGTCCCATCACCGGCGATGCGGGCGCGTCCTATGCGAAGGCGACGGGCGACTACGAAGCTGCGCAGGCCGACGTCGAGCACGGCTTCTACGGCGCCTTTGGCAGTGCCCAACCGTCGATTCAGCCCACAGCCCCGGGCTGCAACAACGGCAGCAACAACTGCACCAACGGCAATCACGGCTACTACTTTCTATACAACAATGGCGGCACGACGGGACTGCCGTCGGTCTCGTACCCCGCCAGCTACCCTGCGAACTACGGCGGTCTCACGGATGTGCTGTCGAACCCGGCGTACACCCTGTTCAAATCCAACTGGGCTTGGGCGAACAAGCTCGATGAAAAGCAGTGGGCGCTCAAGTTCAATCTACAGGGCAAGCTCTCGGACTTGATCACCCTCACGGGTGGGGCGCGCTATCAGGACCGCGAAGTTGACTTTGTGCACGGACGCTACTTGGAGAACGGCATCAATCCGTACGGCATCGGCGGCGTCGGCGCCGGCACCGCGGCGGGCAATTGCTGCATCGGTCCGCAGTCCGGAACTTGGCTGTACTTTCAGGATCCGGGCTACGCGACCATTCCGTATTCCACGCCGCAGACCAATCCAACTCTGGCGACGACCTACAACAATTTCGCGTCCGGCCCGATCATCGTGAAGAATCCCGTCACCGGCGGCATGACGAATCCCGCGACCTACCTCAACACTGTGTGGGCGCAGGCCGGGGTTCCAAACGGCACCGAGACGTTTTTCAGGGACCCTCTCAATACGTATACGGTCACGGAGAAGAGCACCTCGGCGTATCTCATGGGTGATGCAGGAGATGCCAGCAATATCTTCCACGCCAATTTCGGCGTCCGCGTGGTCCATACTCAATTGACGGTGGATGCCTCGCAGACCAATCCGAACGGATCGACCTTCGTCGGCACGGCATCCTGGAACGGCGTGAATGCCAACGATGTTCCCTACTCCAACAGCCGCAGCTACACCGACGTTTTGCCGGTGTTCAACTTTGTACTGAATGCGACCGACACGCAGAAGCTGCGCTTCGGCGCGGCCAGGGTGGTGGCGCCGCAGAATCTGCAGCAGCTGGGATCCGGTCTGGCATACAACTTTACCCGTGCCGCTGCGGGCGAGTGCACGGGCGGCGCGACGGTGTGCTTCAAGTTCGCCGGTGGCGCCTCCGGCAACTCGAACCTCGATCCGTTCCGCGCCTCACAGTTCAACCTCGCCTGGGAAGACTACTTCTCCCGCAACGGCTTGCTGAGCGTGGGTTACTTCTACAAGGCGGTCGACAACTTCATCACCACCGCCAACGTGCCGACGTTGGTGGCCGACGGTGTCGGCGGAACCGTGGGGAATGTGTCGACGCCGATCAACGGCGGCACGGGAAAGATCTATGGCTTGGAATTGACCGGCCAGTATGCCTTCGACTTCGGTCTCGGCTTCCAAGCGAACTACACGCGGTCGAATTCCGAGTCCTCGCAGACCAGTTCGTTCGCGGCCGACCTGCCGATTCCCGGCGTTTCGAAGAACGCGTTCAACGGCGTCGTGTACTACGAGCACGGCGGATTCTCGGCTCGCGCGGCCTACGCTTGGCGCAGCGTGGCCGTCAATTCGGGCGGCGTCGGCTCATCGTTCGCATTCCAGGACATCAACGGAGTGCAGAAGATCTATACCGTCTACCAGGCCCCCTATGGCCAGGTCGACGGACAGATCTCCTACGATTTCGGCCCGCATTTCGGCATCCTGGCGTCGGTGGTGAATCTCAGCAACGAGAAACTGCATACCTACTTGCAGTTCAAGGACGAGCCGTTTACGTATGACGACGTGGGTCGCCGCTTCTTCTTCGGCGTCAAGGGCAAGTTGTAGACTTAAGATACTTCAGAGAAGAGTCGTGGGCAGCGCGGGAAATCCCGCGCTGCCCTTGAATCATCGGCGCGGACTGCACCGCTAGGACTATCGACGCTGTTCACCCATGCCCGACAAGCCGCGAAACTCTGACGCCGCCAATATCCGCAGCATTGCCATCGTCGGCGGCGGCACCGCCGGCTGGATGGCCGCCAGCATGCTGGCACGCGCGCTACCGGGCACTCAGACCGGCATCACCGTGGTTGAATCGGCGGAAATCGGCATCATCGGCGTCGGCGAGGCCACGATCCCGCCCATTGTCGACGTGCTGCGTTTCCTCGCCATCGACGAGGCTGATTTCGTGCGGCACACCGAGGCCACCTACAAGCTCGGCATCAAGTTTGCCGACTGGAAGACCGTCGGCGAGTCTTACTGGCATCCCTTCGGAACCTTTGGCGCGCCCATCATCCGGCGGCCGTTCTATCATGCCTGGCACAAGGCACGCGCCGCGGGCGTGCCCCTGTGCTTTAACGACTACAGCGCCTGCGCGGCACTCGGCGACCATTTTAAGTTTCGCTTTCCAGACCCCGATCCGGAGTCGCCCGCTGCCGGAATCCGCTATGCGCTGCACTTCGATGCCGTGCTGGTGGCAAAGTATCTGCGCAGCTACGCCGAACGCCTGGGCGTCGCACGCCTGGAGCGTACCGTTGCGGGTGCCTCGCGCCGCGACGATGGTTGCCTGGATGAGCTGAAATTTTCCGACGGTTCCTCGCTGCAAGCTGACCTATACATTGACTGCAGCGGCTTTCGCGGCGTGCTGATCGAACAAGTGTTGGGCGCAGGCTATGTCGACTGGACTTCGATGCTGCCGTGCGACCGCGCCGTGGCGTTTCCTAGCGCGGTGGGCACGACACGCGCGCCCTTTACGCTGTCCTCGGCGCGCCGCGCGGGTTGGCAATGGCGCATTCCGTTGCAACACCGTACCGGCAACGGCTATGTGTATTCCAGCCAGTATTGCAGCGATGAGGAAGCGTGCGACGACTTGCGCCGCGTCGTCGGCGCGCCGCCGCTGACCGAACCGCGCTTCCTGCGCTTCACGACCGGCCGCCGCAAAGTTTTTTGGAGCGGTAACTGCGTTGCCCTCGGGCTCGCATCCGGTTTTCTGGAACCGCTGGAATCGACCAGCATTCATCTTGTCAGCAGCGGCATCTATCACCTGCTGGAGCACTACCCCGACATCCACTTCGATCAGCGCAACATCGATTCATATAACGCCGAGGTGACCTATGAATACGAGCGCATCCGCGACTTCATCGTCCTGCACTATTGCATGACGCAGCGCGAAGACGCGCCCCTGTGGCGCTACTGCCGCCAGATGGCCGTGCCCGACACGCTGCGCCAGCGGATCGAGCTGTACCGCGGCACCGGGCGCGTACGCTGGCAATCCGGCGAATTGTTCACCGACATGAGCTGGTTCTACATCTTTGAGGGACTGGGCATCACGCCGCGGCATTACGACCCTCTGATGGATGTCGTCCCGATCGACAAGCTCAAGGAAATTCTGGTCTCGCTGGCCAACGGGACGGCGGCGCTGCAGCGCGCCGCACCGCTGCACGACAGCTACTTCTCGCCGCGCCCCGCGCCCGTCAATGCCACAGTCGCGAAATGAGTGCCACACCGCGCACCAGCATGCGCGCACTTGCCCAGCCTCACGGACCGCAACTCTCCGGCAGCAATCTCAAGCGCGCCGGTGATCACAATCAGCGCGTGACCCTGCATGCAATTCGGGTGAACGGCCCGGTGACGCGGGCGGCGCTGGCAAAGCACACGGGCCTGACTTCCGCGGCCATTGCCAATATCACCGGCCGGCTGTTGAGGGATCGGCTCATAGAATCGGCCGGCCGCATGATCGGCAAGCGCGGCCAGCCCGCCACCCGTCTCGTGGTCAATCCCGATAGCTGCTTTTCCATCGGCCTGAACGTCGACCGCGACCACATCACTCTGGTCCTGCTCGATTTCGCAGGATGCGTGCGCGCCCGTGCGGAGCGCGAAATCCAGTTTGCCAAGCCTGCAACCGTGCGCCGCTTCTTCAGCGGCGCGGTGAATCGGGTGCTGAAGCAGGCCGGTATCTCCCGCAACCGCATTATCGGCGTCGGTGTTGCATTTCCCGACGACATCGCGCGTGCGCGCCTGCCCGATCAGCCGAATGAGTACGCGGCGTGGGCGGACATCAAGATCGACGCACTGTTGCATGACGTTTTGGACGTGCCTGTATTCGTCGAGAATGATGCCGCGGCTGCGGCCATCGGCGAAATGCAGTTCGGCTCAGGTCACCGTCATCGCAGTTTCTTCTACCTGTTGATCACCGCCGCCCTCGGCGGCGGCTTGGTCCTCGACGGCAGCTACTTTCGCGGCGCTGACGGACGCAGCGGGGAAATCGGCTGGCTGCTGGCCCGCGCCGCATCGGGGGAGGAATTGCAGCTGCAGAATATCGCGTCGCTGTCCGCGCTCTACAGCCGGCTCGCCGACGGCGGCTTTCACGTCGATTCGCCGCGGCGCTTGGCGCGTCTCAATGGCACGGCGCGCGGCATTGTCGATGGCTGGATTCGAGACTCGGCCGAAGCGCTGGTTGACTCCCTGCTCGCCATCAATTGCCTGATCAATCCGGAAGTCATCCTCATCGGCGGGCGGCTGCCTGCCCTGCTCGTGGACCGGCTGGCGGCGGCGCTCAATAACAGAATCGCGGATTTTGCCGCGCAACTGCCCGCGGTGGCGCCGGTGGCGCGCGCGGTCACCGCGGCCGACGCGCCTGCCGTGGGCGCCGCGATTCTGCCCTTCAGCCACACGCTATTGCCGACGCGCGTCGCGCTTTTAAAGCGCGATTAAGCGTCCGCAAGCATCACGATCAACTCTCGCGGCGCAGAGCCGCCAAGGGGCCGAGGTGCTTTTCATAGCGCCGCCAGCGCCCGACCGAGGACTTGGAGATACCTTGCCGCACCTGCCAGCGGCTTGCCGTGACGACGCTGCGTTCGGAGCGATGAAAATCAAGGCAGCGCGCGTCCCATTCCAGGCCGATGAATTCCAGCATGCGGCGGCTCCATGCTTCCGGATCCTGCACCAGCCCCTCATAAGGCACATGCAGGAGCGTGTCATTGCTCAACGTGGCGGACCAATGGCGCATCAGCCGCTGATACTCGCCGTAGTAGTGCGCTAAGTCGTGAAGATCGTTGGCATGCGTATTGACGGGCTCGAACTGTTGAAAGTAGATCGACAGGCAGGTGTCGCGCGGGTCTCTTTGCATGTGAATGATGCGTGCCCGCGGCAGCAGCGCACCTATCAATCCCACGAAGAGAAAGTTGGTCGGAAACTTGTTGATGACGCGCGCCGCATCGGCCGACAGGCCCTGCAGCAAATCGATATAGCCCTCGGCCAGCCCGCGCAAGTCCGCCTCGCTGAAGTCGAGATCGCAGCCCGCGACCGCCGCGTGCGCGAAGACGGCGGCGGCCTTCACGCCGAAAAACGTGAGTTCGCCGGCGCCGAACACTTGGGGATGCGAGGCCAGAATCTGCTCCGCCAGCGTAGTGCCCGAACGCAGCATGCCGACAATGAATACCGGGCGCGCGGAGAGATGCCCCGCGGCCTGCTTGCGGGCGATCCAGTCCCGGTCTTGAGTTCGGATGATGAGATCGACGGCCCGGCTGAGCAATGCGCGATCATGCGGCGGCCCGGATTGCACCGATAATGCATTGGCGCGGCGATAGTGCTCGAAGGCACGGTCGAAATCGCCGACATCATCGAAGTATTTGCCGATCGCGTACCGGAGCGGCAATTCGCGCCGTGCCGGGCGCGGCGCGGCGAGCAGGCGCTCGGCCGTCGCCAGCCACTCAGCATCTACGTCGCTCATGCGTCGCAGCCTGGTGAGTGCCGCCCAGCTGTCGAGCGCGTTCTCGTCGCTGGCAATGATGCGTCGATACAGTTCTTCGGCTTGCGTGAATTGGCCCGCATCCGCGCGAAGCTCGGCGAGCACCGCAAGCGCTGCGCTCGATTTGGGGTCGATTTCCAAGGCGCGCCGGCAGCTGCGCTCGGCGTCCGGGCCGCGCCGCTGCAGCCTGAGCACGGTGGCGAGCTCGACATGCGCCGGTGCAAACTCAGGTTGCAGTTCGAGCACCCGGCGATAACCCGATGCAGCGGCATCGAGATGTCCAATGCTCCGCAGTGCGCCGGCCAGGGCCATATGCGCCTCGGCGAACTCAGGCTTGAGCGCCACGGCACGCCGCAAGCTCGCAACGGCTTGCTCGAATCTCCCCTGTTCCAATTGCAGCTCTGCGAGATTGGCGTGGGCTTCGGCAAAATCCGGGCGCAGCGTCAAGGCCGCGCCGTAGCTTGCCTCCGCGTCCTCGAGACGGCCGGCCCGAGCCCATGCGTTGGCGAGATTGAGCTGCGCCACGGAATCGCCCGGCAGCCGGCGGGCTGCCTGCTGCAACGCATGGAGTGCCTCTTTGCCGGTGCGTTGCTGCGAGATCGCCAGCAGTTGCCACAGCAATCCGTTATCCGAATCGTCGTCGAGCAGCTCGCCCGCGCAGCGCTCCATCTCTGCGTATGCTCCGCGGTTCATGAGCGCGATCAGGTCAGAAACGCCCCGAGCTCTCTCCGGCGCCAGCCGGCCGCAACAAGCCTTGTGTTTCTTGCCGCTACCGCAGGGACAAACGGAGTTGCGTCCAACGCGCATGCGCTGGGCGCCGCTCAGCGCGACGGCCGCGCGGTCGAGCTGCGTACGATCAATTCGTGATCGAAAAGGTGGCGCGGCATGCGTTCGGGCCAACCTTTGCGGCGCGGCTCCAGCTGAATGATCCAATCGGCCGCCCGCGCGGCCATCGCGGCCACCGGTTGACGCACCGTGGTCAGTTCGGGCCAGATCATGGTGGCCAATGGGGCATCATCGAATCCGGCGACCGACAGCTGCCGCGGCAGATCCAAGCCGACCTTCCGCGCCATGGAGATGACGGCCGCAGCCATATCGTCATTGCTTGCAAATATGGCGGTGGGCGGCACGGCAGCGCGCAGCATTCGCTCGGCGCAAATCAGTCCGTCGGGAAACACGAAGTTCCCGGTCTGCACCAATTCCGGAACTACGTCGATCTGATGCGCCCGCATTTCGTCAACGAAGCCCAGATAGCGTTGTTCAGTCGCACCGTGCCCTGGGCGTCCCAGCATGAAACCGATGCGTCGATGACCTAGCTTGATCAAATGCGCGGTGACCTCGCGCGAAGCGGCATAGTCGTCTATGCCCACGGATGGCGATGCGCTCAGATTTTCCTGGGGGGCGATTCGAACCACCGGAATGGAGGCCTCCTGCAATTTGCTGAGCATCAGGGGATGGTCGCTCAACGGCGGCAGCAAGATGACGCCTTCCAGCCGCAGCTGTCCCAGCAAGGTATCGATCTGCTTCTCGAAGTTGGGACCCTTGATATCCCAGGGCTCCACCATGAGATGAAGGCTGGCCTCCCGGCAACGCTCCACCGCGCCGGCCTGAAACTCGCTCAGGTAATCGCCGGGCCGATCGCAAAAGAGTCCGATGAGGAAGGAGCGGTTGCTCGCGAGCCCGCGTGCATTCAAGTTCGGACGGTAGTTAAGCTGATCGATCGCGTCCAGAATTCTCGCGCGAGTCGCCCCGCGCACGCGCGGCTCGTTGTTGATCACCCGCGAGACCGTCTTTGGCGAAACTCTGGCGAGCGCCGCGACTTCGTCAATCGTGACGGGAATCGGTGTGTTGTTCGTCGCCAATCGAGACCTCTCCCGTCATAGTGTAGCTGCTTGCCCTCGCGAGGCGTGTTTTTAGATCGGCCGCGGGCAGATGCGCGCCGAGCCGGCGCCCGCCGGCTCGAGGCTCACGTCAGAAATCGTGAGTTTCAGATGTCCGGTCGTGCCGATGGCGAACGGCATTTCGACTGCGCTCAAAGCCGCGCCGGCCGCCGTAAAGCAGGCGAGCGGCACAGAGAGGGTATGCCAGCCGCTGTCTGCCCGCGCGACACGCAGGGTCGGCGTGATATCAAGCGCTGCGCCTCGAGCCGTGCCGCAGCGCCCGTCGCTGCAGAACAGCTCCAAGCGTACATCCTGATCGGCGGCCAGGTCGATGCGGTAGCGAAATTTCAAATTGCCGCCCGAGTCCGCGCTGCGGCGCAAATCCTGGCCGCGTCCGGAAATCTCGAAGAGGCCGTCTCGCGTACCGTCCCAAGTCACCTGCGCGCCCCCGGGAACGATATCGGCCGACACGGCGCCATGCGGGCTCTTTTGATGCTGCGTGGTCACATGCACCTGCGCATCGGCGTCGGCTACGAACAACGACCAAGGCGCCGTGGCATGAGACCTCGCAAAAAGACTGCCGGGCACCGTGCGCCACTCGGTCGGAATGTGCGGATCCTCCGACAGTCGCGCCCCGGCTGCAGCGGTCCGATAATTGAGTCCGTAGCCGCGCTCGAACAGCGCACCGGAGACAGTGCCGTCCGGGTGAAAGGTGACCGGCATGCCGGTATTGGGCCAAGAGAATCCCAAGCGTCCGGTGAAATCCAGGGCCTTCTTGTCCGCGGACCCGAAGAGCACGTCAGCCACGCCCTCACCTTCGCTGCCTGGCAGCCATGCCGCTACGAATGCGTCGGAAGCATTGATCTCGGGATTCACCCATAGCGGCCGTCCGGATAGAAATACCGATACGGTGGGAATGCCCGCAGCTCGCACACGCTGCAGCAGCTTAAGCTCATGCTTATCGTTGGGCGAGAACTCGAGATTCTCCAAGTCACCTTGGAACTCTGCATAAGGCCGCTCGCCGAATATCACCACGGCCACTTCGGGCCTTACGGTGAACGCGCATTCCGGGCTCAATGATGCGTTGCCGCCGCCGGCCAGGGCGGCGGACCGGATGCCGCTAAAAATGGAGGTGGCTCCGGGGAAATCGGCGTTTCGATTGCGATTGCCCTGCCAATCGATGGTCCAACCGCCCGCCTGCGCGCCGATGTCGTCCGCCAAGTCGCCGCACACCAAGATGCGGGCGCGCGCACGCAGGGGCAGGACGCCGTTGGCGTTTTTCAAGAGCACCAAAGACTCGCGTACCGCAGTTCTCGCCAACGCCCGGTGCGCCGGCGAGCCGAGTTGCGCGAAGTCGCCGGCGCCGGTACGGTCCTTGGCAGTCTGCCGTTTGAACATTCCGGCTAGAGTCTTTACCCGCAGAATGCGGCGTACGGCCTCATCGATTCTCTCCGCTGGGATTTCGCCTGCGCGCGCTTGTGCGAGGGTGTTCTCGTAGAGTGCCTTCCAACTATCGGGCGCCATGAGCATGTCGACGCCCGCCAGGATGGCCGCGGCGCAGCGCGACTTCGTGCATCCCGGAATCTGCTCTTGCGCATTCCAATCGCCGACGATGAAACCCTGGAATCCCAGCCGGCCTTTCAGCACGTCGGTGAGCAGGTGATGATCGGCGTGCAGCTTCGTACCATTCCAACTGTTGTAGGACGCCATGACGATCATCGCGCCGGCTTTGATCGCTGGTGGATAGCCGGCGCCGTGCACCGCGCTCAATTCGGATTCGGAGACTATGGTGTCGCCCTGATCGCGGCCGTTGAGCGTGCCGCCGTCGCCCAAGAAATGTTTCACCGACGACAACGTGTGTCCGGAAGCCAGGAAATCCGAGCTGCCGCGGCGGCCTTGAATGCCTTCGACCATGGCCGGCGCGTACGCCGCGACCAATTCGGGTGCTTCGGAATAGCTCTCGTAGGATCTACCCCAGCGCACGTCGCGAACCACCGCCACCGTCGGTGCGAATGTCCAGTCGATTCCTTCGGCAGCGACTTCAGCCGCCGTCGCCGCGCCGATATTTCGCACGAGATTCGCATCGTGCGCCGCGCCCAGCCCAACGTTGTGCGGGAAAATGGTCGCGCCGATAATTTTCGCGTTACCGTGCACGGCATCGATTCCAAATATGACGGGGATGGCAGGGTGGCCGCCGGCGTTCGCAGCCGAGGCGGCCCGGTGGTAAGCGTCGGTCAAGTTGAGCCAAGCGTGGGGCGTGGTGCGTGGATTGTCGCCCGGCGCGGCATTGCCGCCGGCCAGGATCGAGCCGAGCCTGTACTGCGCGAATTCGGCTGGGGTGATCGAGGCAATGTCCGCCTGGATCATTTGGCCCACTTTTTCTTCCAAGCTCAACTGCTGCAGCAGATGGCTGACAAAGTCCTCGGTCGTGGGGTCCAGGGGAGCGGGCGGAGCCGCCGGCCATGCATCCAGAGGTACACTTTGCCCTGGGGGGTCGGACGCTTCGCTCCCGGCGGCGAGAGGAAATAAGCCTAAGGCCGTCAAAGCGAGCAATGCCTGCAGCAAACGAACACTAACCATGGGCGTAACCATATGAATTTAATAAGTTTTCTGAGAGACCTATGCGCGTTTGCCGCATCCTCTGGGCATCAAGCTTACAGGATAGTCAACTAAAATGTCAGCGCTGTCATTCAACGATTGCGCGGTGGTCGCCGTCTACTCCTGCGGACTCATCATTTTGGGGGTGTTGGCCTCGCGCCGGCGATTCGCGCCGGTGGATTATTTCCTGGCGTCGCGCGGCAGCGCGTGGCCAGTGATCGGCTTGTCCTTGCTCGCGACCAACATTTCCTCCACCGCGTTGGTGGGGTTGACCGGTGGCGCCTATTCGACCGGTCTCTCTGTCTACGACTATGAATGGACCGCCACACTCATCTTGGTTTTTTTCTGCTTGTTTCTTCTGCCTTCCATAATTCGCAGCGGCACTTACACCATGCCGGAATTTCTCGAGCGCCGCTACGATCGCCGCTCCCGGCTATTGTTCGCGATGCTGACCTTGTTCTTGAATGTAGTGGTGGATTCGGCCGGCGTCTTGTACAGCGGCTCGCTCGTCTGTCAGCTGTTGTTTCCCGCATGGCCGCTGTGGCTCATCATCGCCGTGTTGGCAGGCGCCGCGGGCATCTACACCATTTCCGGCGGCCTGCGCTCGGTGATCTACACCGAAGCGGTGCAGGCGGTGGTGCTGCTGGCGAGCGCCGCACTTATTTCCGTGAGCGCATTTCGCCGCGCCGGTGGATGGCACGCCGTCATGACCCAGGTCGATCCAGCCGCGCTGTCGCTGATCAGGCCTTTGGGAGATCCAGGCATGCCATGGCTGGGACTTCTCTTGGGCGTGCCGCTGCTCGGCTTTTACTATTGGTGCACCAACCAGTCCATCGTGCAGCGCATGCTCTCAGCCAAAGATATCGAGCATGCGCGCTGGGGCGCTCTATTCGCGGGATTGCTAAAACTCACAGTCCTGTTTCTCATCGTGCTGCCGGGCACTTGCGCGCTGCTGCTTTTTCCACGCCTGCCGCGCGCCGACTTGGTTTACCCCAATCTCATCCTGCATCTTCTGCCGGAGGGTTTGGCCGGGCTGGTGGTCGCGGCATTCGTGGCAGCCACCATCGTAGCGATCGCTTCGCTGCTGAATTCCGCATCTACGCTCATCACCATGGATGTGGTGCGGCATTTCCGGCCGTCCTTGTCGGACGATAAAATCGTGAGCATCGGCCGGATCAGCACCGCTTTACTCTTGATGATCGCTGTGGCGTGGGCACCTCAGCTGCAGCTGTTTCCTTCACTCTGGCAGTACCTGCAAGCCGTGCTGGCCTACGTTGTGCCGCCCGTGGTTGCGCTTTTTGTCGTGGGCATGTTCTGGCGCGGCGCGAATGCGGACGGCGCAGCGGCCACGCTCATCGTCGGATCCTTGTGCGGCGGCGTCCTATTTCTCCTGAACGGCGTGCTGCATTGGACGCATCTACATTTCATCTATGCGGCGCCGATTCTGACTCTGCTCGATGTCATTATCCTCGTAGCGGTCAGCGTTCGCACCGGGACGGCACCGCGCGCATCGCAGACGGACTCCATGTCGCCCGGCGTATCGTGGCGGATCGACCGGCAGGATTTGGCGGCCAGGCCATTCTGGCAAGACTTTCGTTGGCAGGCCCTGGGATTGGTGTTGCTCACCGCTGCGATCGTGATCGCGTTCCGATAGTCTACAATCCACGCTCGCAAAACCATCCCTCGCTGAGATTTACCGGAGAGTATCAAGTGCCCCTACGAAAAATTGCGCTCCTGCTTGCCCTCAGCCTGCCATCGTTCGCTTTCGCCGACACCTTCACCTATTCCATGATCTACGGCGAGAAAAAGGTCGGCCACCTGACCGCCGAGACCAAGGGCGACCTCACCACCATCGATTTCGACGTCAAGAACAATGGCCGGGGGCCGACCATCGCCGAGACGATCAGACTGGATTCGGCCGGCTTGCCGGCGGAATGGACCGTGAAGGGCAGCACCACATTCGGCAGCAAGATCGCGGAGAGCTTCGTTCGCAAGGGCACGCGCGGCGACTGGGTGGACTCTACCGGCAAGGGTCATTCCACCATCAACGCGCCCGTCATGTACCTGGCACAGAGTTCCAGTCCCTGGGCTAACGGGGTCTATGCTCGCGCCCTTCTCAAGGCAGGCAACAAGTTGCCGGCACTGCCAGGCGGCACGGTCCGGCTCGAAAAAGGCGAGACCCTTACCGTGCAGGGAACCGGCGGCCCTCTCCAGGTGACGCGCTACGACTTGGTCGGCATCAATCTCGACCCGGAAACCATCTTGCTGGACCCGGCCAATAACTTATTTGCCGACGTCGATGCCAGCTCGATTCTGGTGCGGACCGGATACGAAGGCGAGGAGAAACGCCTGCGCGGCCTGGCGGCGGCCTGGTCGAGTCAACGCTTCGTCGACATCGAACACGAGGTGGCGCATCACTACACCGCGCCCGTCCGCATTCGCAATGTGAGGTTGTTCGAACCGAAGAGTTCCACGCTCACAGGCCCACTCTCGGTGCTGGTCGCGGGTAAGGTGATCGCGGCGGTCGAAGCCCTCGACAGCCCCGCGACGCCCGGCGAAATGAGCATCGATGGCGATGGCGGTACATTGATTGCCGGCATGTACGAAATGCATGCGCATCTCGGCCAGAGCGATGCCCTGCTCAACCTTGTCGCGGGCATCACCACGGTGCGCGACATGGGCAACGACAATGCGGTGCTCGACAAGCTGATTCAACAGATCGACGGCGGCACCATCGGCGGCCCGCATGTCATCCGCTCGGGCTTCATCGAGGGAAAGAGCCCATTCAGCGCTAACAACGGCATCGTCGTCGACAGTCAGGAACAGGCGATCGACGCGGTACGCTGGTACGGCGCCCGGAATTATTGGCAGATCAAAAGCTATAACAGCATGAATCCGGCGTGGATACCGGCGATGGCCAAGGAAGCCCATCTGCTCGGAATGCGCCTTGCCGGACACATCCCGGCGTTCTCGAATGCCGATGCCATGATTGAGGCGGGGTACGACGAACTCACCCATGCCAACCAACTGGCGCTCGGCTGGGTGATTAAGCCGGGCGAAGACACGCGCACGTTGTTTCGCTTGACGGCGCTTAAGCGCCTTCCCGCCCTGGATCTGCAGAGCGAGAGAGTTCAACACACCGTCAATATGATGGTGGAGCACAAAATTGCCATCGACCCCACCTTCGGCATTCACGAGCAATTGCTGTTGCGCCGGGACGGCAAAGTTCCGCAAGGCGCGGTCGACTACATCGATCACATGCCCATCGGCTACCGTCGAGATCAAATGAAGGCGCTGGCAGACACTTCGGCACCGGGAGATGATCAAGCGTACCGGCAAGCCTTCGACAAAATCGTTGCGGTCATTCGCATGCTGCACGACCGCGGCATCTTCATTGTCTTCGGCACCGACACCGGCGGCTCCTTCACCTATCACCGCGAGTTGGAGCTGTACCAGCAGGCGGGCATGACTCCGGCCGAAATATTGAAACGCGCCACCTTCGACTCGGCTCGCTATGTGAGCCAGGATCAAAGCATGGGGTCGATCGAAAAAGGCAAGCTGGCGGATTTCTTTCTGATTCCGGGCGATCCGATCAAGAATCTAAAAGCGATCAAGACCATCAGAATGGTCGTCAAGGACGGCACGTTCTACTATCCGACTGAGGTGTATCCCAAATTCGGCATTCAGCCGTTCACGACCGCGCCGAAAATCGTGGAGGCCGCGCGCCAATAGCAGCCGCCGCGCACTAGTAGCTGCCGTCCGCTCCTCCGCCGCTGAAGGTACCGCCGCCCCCTTTGAAGGGGGCGCCGCTTTGCGGCGCGGCTCTCGGAGATAGGGCGCCGGCCCCGAACCATTGCACAAGGTCCAACGCGGCCGCGCCCTCGCCCACCTGGCGCGAGGTGATGCCGCGGCGCGGCGTGCGCAGATATCGATCCAAACCCATGGCCGCGAGCAGCGCCGCGCTTCCCCAAACGATCAACTTTAGTTTCAGGGGCAGCGCCGTCAAGTCTCTCAGCTGATAAGCAAGGCATCCAAAGGATGCAATGCATGCCAACAACGGCGCGTGGGCGCGGCGGTGAATCCCGATGATGAGCGCGGCCAGCGCAAAGCAGCCGCTCGCCAGCGCGGTGTCGATACGAATGGCCGGTGCGCGTTCTGTGCCGAGCCATAAAAATCCGCACAGCGGCATGACGATCATCAGCCAACTCAGCATATGGTCATGGGACGGTCTTGAGAAGCGGATCCGCGCGAGCAGCAACGCGGTCGCACCGGCGCCGTAGCAAAAAATGCCGGCCGCAATCGGAACCCCGGTCCCACCCCAAAGGCGGTGGCCGCTCGCGAGATCGATCGCGACCGAAGCCGCCGCGAATGCCAGCGTCAAGAAAAACGGATTGAGCAGTCTGATCGCTGCAACTGCCAGCAGCAGCGCGACGGCGGCCGACAAACCCTTCTCACCCATTGAAGGCAAAAAATGTACCGCAAGGGCCAGCAATCCACCGCTCCAAAGCGCCTCTTCGACACCCGCGTGATATAGGCGCTTGCGCAGCATCAACCATTCCGCCGCTGCGAGCATGGCCACGGCTGCGCCGAGCGTGGCAGCGGACCGGTACAGCATTGCGAAAATTGCCGTGGTGAGGGCGCCTGCGACCACGCCCAGCACGAAGAACGCGCAGCGCGCGATGGATGATGGGGAGGACCAGCCTCCGACGCGTTCTAGAATCCAAGGATGATTGCGCACCAACCGCAGCCGCGCCGCCGTCGTCATCCAGCGCTCCTGCTGCGGCGTCGGACGCAGGGCGCTCATGCGCGCGCCGTCTTCGCGTTGCGATGGAATCCCCACAACACCATTGCGCCCGTCACCACGGTCGCCAACTCAAGCAGCAGCACGGCAACTCCGTAATGGATGACTTGCGACTCCAACCAGCACAGAGCCAGCGCGGTGTAGGCGGTGCCGTACACTGCGAAAATTTCTTCTTCGCTGTGCAGTGCCTTGTAAATCGAGGCTGCCGCGAGCGCCGACAAAATAACGAAGCCGGCGAGTCGGTGCCCCGGCATGAGGCAAAGCGCCAATGCGCCCCAGAAACCGATGTTGGCGGCAAAATTCTCGAAGACGGATTCAAAGCTCGCCGGGCCGCCGAGGCGGCGGTTGGCAGCGCGCCAAACCAGAAGCGTGCCGGCACAGACGATGGCGTGAGCTCCCAGGCTGACCGCCGAGCCGTCGACACTGAACAGGGTTGCCGCCCGGCCGTCGATACCGAACCAGGCCGCAAGGGCCGCGATCGCCGTGCTGAGCAGGAGGCGTGAACTGAAGGCGTAAGCGCTCGCCCCGTGCAATAGAGCCAGGATCAACAGGTACCATTGCCACTCGGTGCCCAACCAATGAAATTGGGATTCCGCGTATCCCAGGTCGGCGCTGACGACCAGCGCGCCGAGCAACAGCAGATAATCGCCGCCGATCGATCGCTCCTTGCGCCGCAGGAGTGTGCGCAGCGCAGTCGCGTAACAGCCAGCCGACACCAACGCCAGCACCGCTATCAATGTCAGGGGCCCGATGCGATCCAGGTTGTCTTTCACGACCAGCCCGATGCCTGCGGTAATCGCCGCAACTGCGGCATAGAGGATGAATCGCAGCTCCTCGAACACGGAGAAGATCGCGCCGCGCTCCAGGGCGGCCGCACGCACGGCGGCGGCCTGGTCGATCACACCGGCCGTGTGTAGCTCCTGGCACTCCGTTTCCAGTGAATGCATCTTGCCGATCATACCCGCATGGCCCGCCCCGGGAGTGAGCGGCGGCGCACGTTAACGGCGGGCGATTGCGATTGCCTCCTGCAGCACCTCATCGCGCGGCGACTGGACGATGGGCACACGGATGGGGATATCGGGCATGACGCCGCGCGAGCGCAGGTCACCATTCGGCCGAACCAGGCGCGCCTTGGGGTATCCGACCTGAAGGCCGGTATGCTTCAACGCAAATTGCTCCATGGCGCCGTAGGTCGTCGCCATATCGGAAGTCGCTTCCCCGACGATGACGCCGAACCGATAGTCCTGTACGAGCGCGGCGACGGCCACGGCATTGGAGTAGCTCTGCCGATCGATCAGCACGAACACCTTGCCCTCGAAGCGCTTGCCGGCGTGCGGCGAGGCCTCCGGGATGTCGAAATCGACCACATCGCCGATGCGGCTGCGGGCATAAAGGGCCGCGAACTGCCGAGACACGGGTCCCGCCGCCTCCGCGTCCTCGGCAATTCTCGCGGCATTGGCAGCGATGGATTCCGCGCTGACCTTGATTTTGAATTGCGAAGCGAAGCGAAACGGGCCGGTGGCAAACCACGAAACCATCACGTCGCTGAAGAGATTGTCGCCGCCGGGGTTGCCGCGCAGGTCGATGATGAGGCGGCTCGCCCCGGCCGCTAGAAACTCATCGAAGGCGTGATCGATGAATTCCCTGAAGTTCGATACATCCCATTCGTCGGCGCCGGTTTTCGCCTCGGCGTTGTAGAAGGGCCCGGGGCGAAGATATGCAACCGAGCCCTCGAGCAGCTTCGCCTCGCGCAGGGGGTTCTCGAGATCGAGGCCCGGAGCCCGCACGTCACGGGCGGCCTCCATCTCACCGGACGACCGCGCGAGCAGGTGCGTGCTTTGCACCGGCGATGAGCCGCGACGCGTGACGATGTCAAAGGCGTCGGCCGCGCCCAGCTCAACCCAAAGGTAAATCGCAAAATCGTATTCCATGATCGAATCCGCCATGTAGGAGGTCTCCGCCGATACATGTCGTTCGGTCCGCTGGAGCCACGACGGCATGGACATACCGTTCAAGCGGGTGATTTCATCTCCCGGCCTGATGGCGTCGAGACCGCTCAAATTCCCGGCCACATACACGCGGCCATCAACGATGCGAATTGCCAACGGGAACCCCTTGCCGCCGGTTTTTCGATAGGCGTTCCACTCCGCGGTGGGCGAATCGATGCGCGTATGGCCCATGCGCACCTCGGCCGCAAACAGCTCGAATAAGACCTTGGCCTCCAGCCTGCTCATGGGCCGATCGATCTTGCTGAGCACCTGGACGTAGCGTCGATCCAGTTCGCGCTTGGGCGTGAATGCGTAAAGATCGAAGTGCGCGGCCTTCAGGCCGCTGTACATCCGAGCGAAGTCCTCGCGCAGTTCTCCGGGCGCGAACCGCGCCTCGTTCTGCGCCAGACTCGCGCCGCTTGCGACGTGGGCGCCGCCCATGGCTATCCCGAGCAGTACACCGCGCAAGCCCCTGAGAATCCCTGTTCGCATGATCTTGAAATCCTTGCCGCCGATGAGCGGCGTGATAATATGTAGGTCCCTACATAAATACAAGGCCGCTATTCGCGGATCGCCGATGGTCGATTACACCCGCAAGTACGGGCCCGCTGCCATCGGTGCACGGCTGCGCAGATTGTCGGAAAGCATTGATGAGGACGCCGGCCGCATCTACGTTGACCTGGGTATCGATTTTCAGCAGCGTTGGGTTGGGATCCTGGAACATCTCGACGGCAGAGGAGCGCAGTCGGTCGGCGAATTGGCCGCCTCGCTCGGCATACGCCATTCCTCGGTGAGCCAGACGCGCCGCTCCCTGGAAGAGGCGGGATTAGTGGAATCGGATGTCGATCCCAAGGACGGCCGCAGCCGCTTATTGCGGCTCTCCATCAGCGGCAAGCAATTGGTGCGCCGCCTGAAGCCGCTGTGGCGAATCCTCAATACCACGTCATTGGAACTCGACAAAGAGGCGGGCGGGGTCGTCGCGGCATTGGATCGGCTTGACCGCGCGTTGCAGCGCTCGCCGCTTTACGATCGTGTCAAGCAGAAACTTGGGGCGCGTAAACCTCGCTGAAACCGTTTAAGGCGCCGCCAAAGCCCCGTTTTGACGCCCCAGGTATAATGGGCGGATGAGAACTCGCCGACATTCCCTGGCTGTAAAAGTAGGTTCGGTTTCCATTGGCGGCACATCGCCCATCGTGGTCCAATCGATGACCAACACCGACACAGCCGACATCGACGGCACAGTGGCGCAGGTCAAGGCGCTGGCGCGCGCCGGCTCCGAATTGGTGCGCGTCACGGTCAACAACGACGAATCCGCCGCGGCGGTACCGCACATCCGCGAACGCTTGGACGCGCAAGGCATCACGACGCCCTTGGTCGGCGACTTTCACTTCAATGGCCACAAGCTGCTCAAGGCCCATCCGGCATGCGCGGAGGCGCTGGGCAAGCTGCGCATCAACCCCGGCAATGTCGGCCGCGGTTCCAAGCGCGATCCGCAATTCGCCGAAATGATCGAGACCGCGGTCAAGTACGCAAGGCCGGTGCGCATCGGCGTGAACTGGGGCAGTCTCGATCAGGATTTGCTGACCCGCATGATGGATGAGAACTCGAAGCTTAAGGAGCCTCTGGCTGCCATCGATGTGATGCGCGAGGCGATCGTGGTGTCGGCTTTGGATAGCGCGAAGCGCGCGCAATCCCTCGGTTTGGGATCCAACATGATCGTCATCAGCGCCAAAGTCAGCGGCGTACAGGACTTAATCGCCGTATACCGCAATCTGGCGGGTCGCTGCACCTACCCCTTGCACCTAGGCCTCACCGAGGCCGGCATGGGCAGCAAGGGCATCGTGGCCTCAACTGCGGCCATGGGCGTGCTCCTGCAAGAAGGCATCGGCGATACGATCCGCGTCTCGCTGACGCCTGAGCCCAACGGCGATCGCACGCAGGAAGTCATCGTCGCCCAGGAAATACTCCAGACCATGGGCTTGCGTTCCTTTACGCCCATGGTGATCGCCTGCCCCGGCTGCGGCCGCACCACCAGCACCTACTTTCAGGAACTCGCGCAGAAGATTCAAAGCCACATCCGGCATCGCATGCCGGAATGGCGCAAACAGCGCGAGGGCGTGGCCGATATGACGGTGGCCGTCATGGGATGCGTGGTCAACGGTCCCGGCGAGAGCAAGCATGCAAACATCGGCATCAGCTTGCCGGGAACGGGCGAGCACCCGGTAGCTCCGGTGTACGAGGATGGTGCAAAGACGGTGACCCTCAAGGGCGATCGAATCGCCGAGGAGTTTCAGGATTTGGTCGAGCGCTACATCGAGCGCACCTACGCGAGAATTCAAACATGAGCGATCTTGCGGAAAAGAAATGCGCGCCCTGCGAGGGCGGTGTCAAGCCGCTCAAGCCGGCCAGGGTCAAGGCGCTGGCCAAGGAACTGCACCGCGATTGGAAGATCGCGAAGGACTACAAGAGCTTGAAGCGATCGCTCAAGTTCAAGGACTTCTACAGGACCATGAGCTTCGTAAACGCCCTTAGCTATATTGCGAATACCGAAGACCATCATCCCGACTTGGAAGTAGGTTATGACTACTGCCACGTCACCTACGCCACCCACTCGATCGGCGGCCTGTCGGTGAACGACTTCATTTGCGCGGCAAAGTTAGACCGCCTTTAAGAACTCCGGTACGTCTCCAGTCAATCCCAGCGCCCGCTGCGCAAGGCTGCGTTTCAACAGCGGCATTCTGGCGACGGCACTCAATCCTGTGGCGCGTAATCCCGAACTTAAGGCATCCGAGTGGGCGAAAAGGCGCTCCAATCCATCAAGCGCCGCCGCGGCGACGAGGTTTTCGCTGCGGCGCCAGCGCTCGTAACGCCGCAAGATCTTAAGATCGCCGAAATTTTCGGCTCCGCCGGCATCACCGAGCACTTCCGCCAGCGCGGCGCAATCCAGCAGGCCCAAATTCAGGCCCTGCCCGGCGAGCGGATGAACCACGTGCGCGGCATCCCCCAGCAAAACGGCGCGCGGCCGCGCGTAATCGACGGCGTACTGCAGCTTCAAGGGAAATGCCGCGACCTTGCTGCTGACCGTGCACTTGCCGAGCGCCTCGCCGCTGGCCGCAGTCAACGCGTCGCCGAATCCGTCCGGGTCCATGGCGCGCAGCCGATCCGCCTGTGATCGCTCGACGCTCCACACGATGGAGCAGCGCCCATCGTTGAGCGGCAGAAACGCAACAGGCCCCGTGCTCAAGAAGCGCTGCCATGCCGTGTTAGCGTGGGAGTCGGCGGTCCGCACATGCGCCACCAGGGCATCCTGATGGTAGGCATGGCCGGCCGTATCGATGCCGAGCAGTTCGCGAGTCTTGGAATCCGTGCCGTCGGCTGCAGCCAACAGGCTGCCGCGCAATTCGCGTCCGTCATGCAGGCGCAACATAACCTCATCGCAGCCCGGAACGACCGCCGCCACGCCACCCTCGATCAGCACCACGCCTGATGCACGTGCCGCCTGCAGAGATTGCCACTGCAGGGCTTTGGCATCCACGATGTAGCCAAGATTCGGTTCGCCGATTTGCGCACAATCAAACTTGAGCGCGCTTGATCCTGTCGCGCTGCCGCCGGCGTCCCAAACGCACATGCGTTCGTACGGAAACACCCGGTTCGGCGGCAGCGCATCCCAAATGCCGCAAACCTTGAGCAAGCGTTCCGAGGAGCGGCTCATCGCAAATACGCGTAGATTCCAGTCGGCGTCGCCCGCGGGCGGATCCGCGAACCGATCGGCGATCACCGCAACCCGCCCGGCAGTGCACACCTTGCGTGCGATCAGCACGCTCGCCATCACCACTCCGATCACCCCGGCTCCGACGATGAGCACGTCAAAGTCGCGTGAACGCGCCTGCCTCATAGGAGAGTCACGCCGCGGGCCAGTTTTGGGATGCGCCCGCCCCCGCCGGTGCTCAAGAGCGACAGTGCCGCCTTGGCGGGGGGCAGCAAATCGAACGCCAACAATCCTAAGTTGCGCAGGGCGCGCACCGAGCTTAGGGGGTTGGAAAATATCCGCACCAGCCCGTCGGTGAAGCCGATCACGCCGCCGCGATCCGCGGTCCGCCACGCATCGTACTCCGCCAGCAGATCGCGGCTTCCTACGTCGCCGTTCTGGACCGCCCGGTCGGCAATGAGCTCGGCCAGACTCGCAACATCGCGCAGCCCTAGGTTGAAACCCATGCCCGCGACCGGATGCAGGCCTTGCGCGGCGTTGCCGATGATTACGCAGCGCGGAGCGCTTGTGCGCGCCGCTTGCGTGAGGGAAAGCGGATACGGAACGCGGCGCCCAACCTTTAGAAAGCGCCCCAGGCGAAAGCCAAAGCGGCGCTGCACTTCGGCGAGGAACTCCTCATCCGACCATCCGAGCGCCGCTTGGGCCGCGTCTTTCGTCAAGGTCAAAACCAATGTGCAGCGCCCGCCATCCAAGGGCAGCAGAGCCAGAGGCCCGCTGGGAGTGAATCGCTCGTAAGCTACATTGTCGTGAAAGCGCTGCGGCAATACCGTCGTGATCACCGCCGTTTGGCCATAGTCGCGTACGTCCGCCTCGATACCGAAGGCGGCGCGCACGGCGGATTCAACACCGTCGGCCGCGACGATGAGCTTGGCATCAATCCTGGTTTGAGTGCCGCGCTCAGCAATCTCGATGGCCACCGCCTGATCGTTCGCCGAGACTTTCGATATTTCAGCGGGGCAAAACACCCTCAAGCCCTGATTCTCCTCGAGGCGAGTCCAGAGCGCGTTGCCGAGCGCCCGATTCGCGACCACGTAGCCCATGGCCTTAAGCCCCTGCTCCGCCGCATCAATGCGCGCGAAACCGAAGCGGCCCTGATCGGACACATGAATCTTGCGGATCGGAGTCGCAACGGCGCTTAAGCCGGCCCAGACTCCCACCGTCTCCAAGATTCTTCGACTGCCGTTGGACAGAGCGGTGGTGCGCTCGTCGAAACTCGGTTGCGACACTGCATTATGTGGAATGGCCTCAATCAAGGCGACGCGCAAATTAAGAGGTGCCAGCGCAACGCCTAAGGTCGCACCCACCATGCCGCCGCCTACGATGGCGACATCGAAGCTCACCGCAGGGACTCGATGGCGTCGGGCGTCTTTTCGAGCGCACCCGTCAACACGTCCGGCGCGCCCTGAGTGACCAGCACCTCATCCTCGATGCGAATTCCGATGTTCCAAAACTCCTTGGGAATCTTCGGCGAGGGTCGAATGTAGATCCCGGGCTCGACGGTCAGGGCCATGCCCGGCTCTAGCACCCGCCACTCTCCGCCGACTTTGTAATCGCCGACGTCATGGACATCGAGGCCGAGCCAGTGACCCGTGCGATGACTGAAAAACGGCAGATAGGCCTGGTCCTTGATGAGCTTGGGCATCGACCCCTTGAGCAGTCCCAGCTTTGCGAGACCTTGCGTGACTACGCGCACGGCGGCCTCGTGCGGATCATTCCAATGGTTGCCGGAACGCACCTTGTCGATGGCCGCCAGCTGCGCCTCGAGCACTACTTCATACACCGCACGTTGCACTGCGGTGAACCTGCCGCTGACGGGAAATGTTCGGGTGATGTCGGACGCATAATAGTCATGCTCGCAGCCCGCATCGAGCAACAGCAGATCGCCATCGCACAGGGGCTGGTCATTGTCGCGGTAGTGCATGACGCACGCGTTGGCGCCGCCGCCGACTATGGGCTGATAGGAGACATCCGCATTATGCGAGCGGAATTCGTGCACCACCTCCGCCATCACTTCATATTCCATGCGGCCGGGGCGGGCAAAGCGAATCGCGCGGCGGTGCGCGCCGACTGCAATCTGCGCCGCGCGCCGCAGGCTCGCCTGCTCGGGCCGGCTCTTGTACAGGCGCATGTCGTCGAGCACATGATTCAGCGCCACGAATTCCTGCAATCCGCCGGCGCCCTGGCGCGACTGTACCCGCAATCCATTGACCCAGCTCAATATGCGGGGATCGAAATCCAGATGCGTGCCCATGGAATAGAAGATCTGCGAGCGCTGCTCCATCAATCCCGGCAGGATTTCATCGATGTCCTCGATGGGGAAGGCATCGTCCGCTCCATAACGTTCGACGGCGCCCTCGGTTCCGGCTCGCGCCCCGTCCCAGGACTCTCGCAGGGCATCATGCTCGCGCACGAACAACAGATATTCAGCCTGCGGACGTCCGGGAACCAAAACCGCAACTGCATCGGGTTCCGGAAAGCCGCTCAAATAGTAAAAATGGCTGTCCTGGCGATAGGCGTATTCAATATCGCCGTTGCGGTGGCGAATGGGCGCAGCCGGCAGAATCGCAATCGCATCTTTGCCGATCATGCGCATGAATTGGCGCCGCCGGCGTGCGAACTCCTTGCGATCCATTAGGAGCCTGTCCTTAGTCAGTGCAGCCGTTGTTGCGCCGGATAGACCTGCCTGCGAAGCGGCAACAGTTCTTCGAAGACCACCTGGGCCGCGACCCGGATAAACTCGACCAGTTCGGCGTAAGCCTGCTCGTTGGATTCATCGCCGTCTGCGTCTTCGCCGCTGGCTCGCGATATCTCAGTGAAGTCCCGGACGATTTCGCCGACGTCCCCGCCCAAAGATTCAAGATCGGAAATGGACCCGGTCCCCAGTCCATATAAAAAACCGGTGCACCATAATGCAAGTGCGTTGGCGCGGCCGTTGAGCGGCTGTTCATCATCGGGCAGCAGGGGCTCGAATTCCATGCCCTGCTCGCCAAATGAGGTCGCGGTCGCCGTAA
>DASXOY010000076.1:0-23253 GCA_036493935.1 Steroidobacteraceae bacterium
CGGCATCCCGCCCGATACGTTCTGGATGTCCGGCCACGACGGCCAAAACATCGCCATCATCAAGTCCCGTCAGCTGGTCATCGTGCGCTTAGGCTTAACGCCCTACGTCGCCGGCTACTCGCCGCAACCGCTGGTGAAAGCCATCCTTGCGGCGACACAGCCTTAAGCCCTATGGACGCGTTCTCCTTTTCCACCTTCCTGCTCGCCTTCACCGCACTCTTCTCCATCGTCAATCCCCTGTCCGGCGCCTTCATTTTCTTCGGCGCCACGCGCGAGCTCGATACCAAGACCCGCTCGCAGACCGCACGCTGGGTTGCGATCTACGCCTTCGTCATCGTCGCCGCATCGCTGTACATCGGCGCCTACGTGCTGGGATTTTTCGGCGTCTCGTTGCCCGTGCTGCGCGTCGCGGGAGGCATCATCGTCGCCGCGGCCGGCTGGCGCATGCTCAACGCCCCCGATGTCACGGAGCAGCGCCGCAACGAAACGCCGGAGCCGAAGTCCATCGATGTTGCGCCGAGCCGGCTCGCGTTCTATCCGCTCACCATGCCGCTGACCACAGGTCCCGGTACCATTTCGGTGGCGATCTCCGTGGGCGCCGGCCGCCCCAGCGGCTTCCACGTTTCCTCGGTGGCTTTCTTCGTCGAAACCCTCGCGGCCACCGCGCTGCTCTCGGTGCTGATCTACGGCTTCTATCGAAATTCCGCGCGCCTCGCGAAATGGATCGGCGCCACCGGCACCACCATCGTGGTGCGCCTGTCCGCGTTTCTGCTGTTTTGCATCGGCATTCAAGTCGCGTGGAACGGCGCCGCCGAGCTGCTCGCAACGCTGCCGTTCAATTCAGTCAGCTAACATTCAGTCAGCCAGCCTTTCAGCAGCTTGAGTCAGCGCCGCTCAGCGAGCGCGGTCTCGGCAATGGTCAAGCAAAGAATAGCTATGGCGATGCGGACATACTGCATGGTCCCTCCCGGTCAGTGTTCCAAATCCGTCATGGCCTCCCGGTCCACCCGTCCCGCCCTGACCGCCACACCCTCGGCGCGCAGCCGCCGCGCCTGTTCTTTGTGATGCAGAGAACCGGCCGGAAACACGATCTTGCCGCCCGCCCCCACCACGCGGTGCCAGGGCAGCCTCATCTCATCGGGCGATTCGCGCAGTGCCCGCCCCGCCAGGCGTGCCCGGCCGGGAAGTCCCGCCGCCCGCGCCACCGCCCCATAAGTCGACACCGCGCCGCGCGGGATCGCCCCCACCACGGCCCAAATGTCCTGAAAGGCCGGGTTTTCCTCGGGCAAGCCGCCACGTCGCGCGCGCCGCTTGAGCTTTGGCAGAAAAAGGTCCCGATGCGCTTTCGTTTTCGCCACCCGCCAATCCTCGTCAACCGATTTCCAAGCAAGAATAGCGCAAGGCATCACTGGCGGGTTTGTAGCGCAGATTAGGTTAGGTTATATAGGGCAACTCTCGTTTCATGAGCGTGCCCACGGTTCAAGGGTCGCTCGAACAGTCGGTCGGAGTAGGCATGGAACTTGCCCCCGCTACCAAGGAAACGAATGGCTTTGCCGCAGTGACTGCGGCGTTGTGGCAACTACTGCTGCTCATCGCAATCGGTTATGCCGCCTCCTTCATTGTGCCCGCCGGCGTCAGTCTCGCTGTTGGGAAGGTGAGTGTTTCCCTGCAGGCGAGTGAGGAATCGCGGCTCAGCGCCTCCGCTCTTGACCAGAACCTCCCCTTCGACGCTGAAATCTGCAGCTCCGCACCCCCTCAGATCGGACGGCGCTCGCCTTGCGAACTGCCTAAATGACAAGGTAGAAAAATGAAGAATAAGAACGTCATTCTTTGGTATCTGGCAATCACGGCCGGCGCGAGCAGTATTTTTTGGGCATTGATCATCAAGGCGGGCCACATCGGCGCCGCGAACGGACTCTACGTTTCGGCATTGATGTGGGGTCCGGGAATCGGTGCGATCGCAACCGTCCTGATCAAGCGCCTTGGTTTTCGCGTTCTCGGACTACGCTGGGGCGGTTGGCGTTATGCGCTTTTTTCATATTTGACACCGCTGGTCTACGCCACGATTGCGTACGCGCTAATCTGGACCTTGGGATTTGGCTTTTTTCCCGATCCCGCTGGCTTCGCATCCACTGCGCAGAAGTTCGGCGGGATCGCCACGAGCCCGCTCGTGCTTTTTCTGTTGGTTGGCACGTTGATGTTGCTAACGAGCCTCGTAACTGCCTTGGGAGAGGAGATCGGCTGGCGCGGACTGCTGACTCCCCTTCTGGTGACGCGGTTTGGGTTCACCCGCGGCACGCTATTGGTCGGGATTATCTGGTCAGCGTGGCACCTGCCGATTTTGTTATTCGCCGACTACAACAGCGGGACGCCTTGGTGGTTTTCGCTGCCTTGCTTCTGTGCACTGACGATCGGCCTGAGCTTTGTCCTGACGTGGTTTCGCCTCGTTTCAGGCAGCATCTGGCCGTGCGCGATACTGCATGCAAGCCACAACGCTTTCATTCAAACCTTCTTCACGCCGCTGACGGGTGCCCGCGGTACGCTCACGGCATATGTGATCGACGAGTTCGGCGTTGCGGTGCCGCTCATCGTCGTGTTTATCGCAGTTGGTTTCTGGCTCGATCGTGATCGCGCGATGAAACGCTATCCTGCGCAAGGTGAATCTACCTACGCAATACCCTCTCAAAGCTGACGCAACACATGACCCGCGAATACGCCTGGTCATCACGCAAGTAGGGAGTCAACCAATGGCGTCGGAAATCGAAACAGCTCGCAGAGGCATCGGTCAACGCTTTTATGCCTACGCTTTCGTCTGTGCCGCGCTAGTCGTATTTGCAGGCTTCGCGAGAACGTATTACCTCAAGACCTTTTTCGGAACACCTGTGCTGTATCCGTTGCTGCACGTGCACGGAATGGTCATGACATCGTGGTTTGTATTATTTGGAGCGCAGACCTGGCTGGTCCAAGCGCACAGAACCGACCTGCATCGCCGCCTGGGAGTCGTCGGAGTCCTGCTTGCGACATTAATTCTGGCCGTCGGTACGGCGGTGGTCACGATCAACGCGCAAGAAGGCCGCGTACCGCCCGGCGCGCCCGTGGCGGTGATCGTGGGACTTTCTTACGTAAACCTATTGGTCTTCGGAATTCTGGTCGCAGCGGCCATTTTTCTTCGACGCCGCAGCGACTTCCACAAGCGCCTCATGTTGCTGGCAACCATTAACCTGTTGAGCGCGGCCATATCGCGCATTCCACTGGACTTCATTGGCGAGGGTGGCTTGTTGGCCGTGTTTGGGCCGCTCGACTTGTTCATTGTCGTATGCATCGTCTACGACACCTGGCGACATCGACGGCTTCATCCGGCGTTCGTCTGGGGCGCGCTCTTGAGCATAGTGTGGCCGCTGTTGGGAATCCTCATGGGCCAGTCGGCCACATGGGGAAGGGTTACTGCTTGGCTTGTCAGCAAGGGAACGTGATCGGCGTCAGCGGGCAAATAGGGGTGGGTAACACATGACGGGCAAGCACGTATGGTTGGCTCGCACAGGCGTTGGAGCTCTTCTTCTGGTGACCCTTGCCGCAGCTCTTTGCGCCGCCATCCTGCTGCCCTATTTCTTGGCGCGCTGGTGGGTGAACATTCCACTCCTTGCCGTGCTCTCCATTGCGTCGTTTTTCGTGATCTTGTGGTTAGGCGCTCGCCTTTGCGCCCGTCTCTGGGGCGCAAACGCCGGCGCTCGCTTTGCCACCCAGGCGACCGGCGTCCTAACGATCGCCTTTGCCATTTCACTCTATTGGCTGGTCTTGAAGCCGACGCCCGACCCTGGGAAGCCGACACCCTATGAAAATACCCGCTACTGGCAACTGCCCACCGGCTCGCGCATCGCATACAGCGAGTTCGATCCGCCACCGGGCATGGCGGTAAATCCCGATCCCATCGTCTATGTTCACGGTGGCCCCGGCGCGCGCCAATTCCACTTCGACCAATCGATTTACGGCAGCCTCGCGAAAGAAGGCTTCAGGGTGTTCCTCTACGATCAGGCGGGCAGCGGCTTATCGGATTTTCTACCCCATATCCGCGACTACACGATTGGCCGCGCCGTCGAAGACCTCGAAGCCGTGAGAAAGGAAATCGGCGCCGACAAGATGATTTTGATCGGTCATTCATTTGGCTCGACGCTGGCGGCGAGCTACATGGCCAAGCACCCCGGACATGTGGCCAAAGCCATATTTCATTCACCCGGACATATTTGGTACTTACACAATGACCAAATCGATGTGAGCCGCACGGACATGACCGAGGAAGGGGTTCCCAGTCTGCGCTTGCTCGCGGCGTTTCTTCTGACGGATAGAAACCCAGACGCGGCGCAGAATTTGGTTTCCCAGCGCGAAGCGGAAGGTTTGCTCGCCCCGGTCCTGCACGACGAGCAAGGAGTGCTGGTCTGCAAAGGCGACTCTAAAAAGTTGCCCAACCTGACTCAATCCGCGCATGAGAATCCCGGCTTCAATGGCTACCTCGTTCAATACTTGTTCCCTCAGACGCTTCTGCCCGCGGGAGACCCTCACGAAGCCTTGAGAAAAGATCATACGCCCGCGATTTTGCTGTATCCGGAATGCAACTACGTTCCGTGGAGTGGCGCGGTGGACTACCGTAAGACCATGCCGAATCTGAAAATCTACTTTATCCCGCACGCCGGTCATTACATTCAGTTCGAACAGCCGGACTTGATGCGCCGGATCATGGTCGCCTTTCTACTCGATCAGCCGGACGTGATCCCGCCGGTCGAGGGCGATGAGGATCCGCGGCTGAAGACGTCGGGTCCAGCTACGGCGCAAAAATAGCCTTGGGAGCCGGCGCGTTCCCAGCGCCGCGCAGCATCTGCGCGACGCCGCCTCGCCACTCCGCAGCGCCGCATCTGGGCCTGATTTAACGTCCCCGTCGCTTCATCGTGCGACAATCCGCGCCGAGCCCCCGTTGATAGGGACTGACATGCGGATGACCGCCTCCCAAATGATCCAGATGAGCCGTCTGCTCGACGAGGCGCTGCCCTTGGATGATGCAGGGCGGCGTCGATGGCTCGAAACACTCCCCGCGGACTACCAGGTCCTGTTAGCTCCGCTCCGCCAGGCCTTGCTTCCGGAATTTTACCTGTCCCCCGTAGGCCGCGACTTCCGCACCTTCTTGGAATCCGCGGATCCCAACGAGTCCGGAAACGCCGAGTCGACCGGACTTCAGGCCGGCGAGCGCATCGGCCCCTACGAGCTGATCCGGCTCTTAGGCGCGGGCGGCATGGCCGAGGTCTGGCTCGCCAAGCGCGCCGACGGCGTGCTCAAGCGCGACGTTGCTTTGAAGCTCCCCACCCACACCCGCGTGCGCCGCGACCTCGAACAACGCTTCGCCCGCGAGCGCGACATTCTCGCGAGCTTGGAGCATCCGCACATCGCGCGCCTGTACGACGCCGGTATCGACCCCCACGGGCTGCCGTACCTGTCGATGGAATACGTGCAAGGCGAACTGTTCACCGACTGGTGCGATGCGCAGCGGCTCGATGTCCGCTCGCGACTGCGCCTCTTTCTGCAAGTGCTCGGCGCCGTGCAGTACGCGCACGACCGTCAGGTCATCCACCGCGACATCAAACCGTCCAATATTCTGGTCACCAAAGGCGGCGAAGTGCGGCTGCTCGATTTCGGCGTTGCCACACTGTTGGATGATGGCGAGGCCGCCGCCGGCCGAACCCCGCTCACCACGGTGTACGGACACGCCCTCACGCCGATATACGCCAGCCCCGAGCTGATCCGCGGCGAATCCGTCACCGCCAAAAGCGACATCTATTCCTTGGGCGTCGTGATGTTCGAACTGCTCACCGGCGATCGCCCCTACCGCCTAAATGCCGGCGCCTCGCGCGTGCTGCTTGAGCAGGCCATCGCCGCCGCCGAAGTGCACAAGCCCAGCACCCAAATCGTGCAGGACGCGTGGGGCGCCCGCGGCGCCACCCACGAACAGCTCACCCGCCAGCTGCGCGGTGATGTCGACATCATCGCGCTCAAGGCCCTCGAGAAAGATCCTCAACGCCGTTACGCGAGCGCCGCCGACATGGCTGATGACGTGCAGCGCTACCTCGACGGCAAACCGATTAGAGCGCAGCCGCCGCGCCTCGCCTACCGCTTCGGCAAATTTCTGCGCCGCAATCGGGTCGTGGTTTCGATCGCCGCCGCCGCAACGCTCGTCGTGCTCGCCACGATGCTGTTCGAATTCGAACGCCAGGCCGATCTCGCGCGTGAGACGAACTCGGTCTATGTGCGCCGCCCAATCAGCGAAAAGTCCATCGCCGTGCTGCCTTTCCAGGACATGAGCGAGAAAAAGGATCAGGGCTACTTTTCCGACGGACTGTCCGAGGAGCTGATCACGCTGCTGGCGCAAATCCAGGATTTACAAGTCATCGCGCGCACCTCGTCGTTTCACTTCAAGGATAAGGATGTTCCTCTGTCCGAAATCGCCGGGACCTTAGGCGTCGCGCACGTGCTCGAAGGCAGCGTGCGCCATGCGGGCAGCACCGTGCGCGTCAGCGCGCAGCTAATCCGCACCGAGGACGGTGTGCAGCTCTGGTCGCAGACTTTCGACCGCAATGTAAAGGATATCTTCCAGGTGCAGGACGAGATCGCCGCCGCCGTGGTCGACTCGCTCAAGTTGAAACTCCTGCCCGCAGGTTCCGACCCGCATCGCAGCGACAACCCCGAGGCCTACAACGACTACTTGCTCGCCCGGCAGTTCGGCCGCCGCGGCAACCTCGAGGACATCGAGCGCGCCGTCACCTCCTACCGGAAAGCCATCGAGCTCGATCCCAACTACGCCGCCGCTTACGCCGGCTTGTCCTTCACCCAAACCGCAGTCGCGAATTCCACCCAGGACGCCGCCCGCTTTGCGCTCGCCCGCGACGCGGCCGAGAAAGCCTTGCAGCTCGCACCCCAGCTGGTCGACGCCTATCGCGCACGGGCCCTGTTCCGGCTCGAGACCCTGGATTTTGCCGGCGCGCGTGCCGACAGCGAGAAGGCTTTGAGCCTCGCGCCCGGCGAGAGCGCTGTGCAAAGCCTGTACGGCGCACAAATCGCCGCCTTCGGTAAAATTCCCCAGGCGATCACCGCGATGAACAAGGCGGTCGACTTGGACCCCTTGAGCGGCTTTGCGTGGGCCAATGTCGGATTATTCCAAACCGTCAACCACGACTACATCGCCGCGCGCCGCGCCCTCGAGCGCGCGCTCGCCATCAACCCGACAGCCGATGCCTATCACTTTGCCTTAGGACAACTGGATCTGCTGCAAGGCCAGCTCCCGGAAGCGCAGGCCGAATTTCAAAAACAAGGACTCGAAGCGAATCGGCGCGTGGGATACGCCATGGTCGAGTACGCCAGCGGCCACGAAAAGCAGTCGCAGCAGGCCCTCAACGAAATCATTGCCAAGCACGCCGCCGACATGGCCTATCAAGTCGGCGATGTGTATGCCTGGCGCGGCGACAAGGACAAAGCCTTCGAATGGTTGGAACGCGCCTATCAGCAACGCGACAGCGGACTGAACGGCATCGCCTACGATCCTTTGCTGGCATCGCTGCAAAGCGATGCCCGCTACGGCGCACTATTGAAAAAACTCGAGCTCGCCGACAACGCCGCGAACTGAACGCGACGCGCGAGCCAAAAAGGCGCTACCCGAGCGACGCCCGAGTAGCAGCCTGTTTCCGCCTCACATACAGTTTCCGATTACCAGCCTGGCGCGACCTCGGCCCGCAGGATCTGTCCGGATCCCACCGGCGCAGCACCCAGCGGAACCGCACCCAGGTTCGAGATGTACAGAGCACCGTCGGGACCGAAGGTCATTCCGGTCGGCACCGCCAAACCCGTGACGACATCTTCAATCTCTCCCGAGTGTTTCACCCGCACCACCTTGCCGGCCCCAGGAGTCGGGAAGCCCGGCGCCGCCGACAGTTCCAATACATAGAGGAGGCCATCGCGGCCAAACGTGACCGCCACCACGGTGGTGAAACCCGCCTTCGAGTCGATGACGTGGAAGCCGCTCCGGTCATTCTGGAATCCCGGCGGAGCATTGAAGTCATCATCCTGCGCTTGGGAAATGGTCAGAATCCGCGACATGTTCGGATCGATGGGAAACAAATTCAGATTTCCCACGAAAAAGTTGCCGTCCCGTTCCGTGATCGCCGTCGGCACGATGTGACCTTGCGAGGCGGAGGTATCGATGATTTGCTTGATGTCTCCGCCGCTCCCCACTTGCAATACCTGGCCGTGATTCGGCTCGACCGTGTAGAGCTTGCCGTTTCTGGACATCATGCTGTACAGCGTGCCGTCCGGTTCGAAGTCATCCGAGTTTTCATACTTAGCCGGATGAGACTTTAGGAAGGCGCCGATATTGGCGATCAAAGTGTATTGACCCGTGGCACGGTTGACGACGGCGATGCCGCTGGGATGCGCGGGATTGCCGTGCGAGCAGCCGCCGCCCGCCACCAACGCGTACAGTCTGCCGTCCAAGAATGCGACATCCGCGACCCCGATCACATCGCCCATGGCGTCAACCGTCGATGGGAACCCGCCGGCCACTGTCGTCACTTTGTGATCTTGTCCTACTTTTGAAATTCTCCCCGTCAAGCCTCCGGTATAGGGTCCCACCGGCGCGGGCACCTGATCGCACATCGCAGCGGTGGTCGCATGCGTTCCACCGGTGCCGGCCTCGGCCACATAGAGATCCCCGCTCGGATCAAATCGCAGGCCCCGCGGATCCTGCAATCCCGTCGCATACACCGACGGCGCCACCGTGCTTTGCGCAAGCGCAAGTGCTGGAAAGGCACAGACAGCAGCCGTCGCCGCTCCCAAGCCCAATAACATTGAGTTGATTGTCTTCATTGGTTTTCCTTCGGTCGTTGATCAGCGCTCACGCTGCGACTTCGTAGTTCTTGACCCTCCGGACGCTTGATCGCCATCGGCGAGTAGGCCCGGTCCCGTATTGCTTTTTGGCAGGAAACTTTCGCTGGAAAACGCGAGTATAAAATCGTGCGCGCTCAAATGATGTAGGACGACCTGGTCCGCGCACGTAATTCGAGCGAGATTAATGCGCTCGATCGCGTCTAGTCGGCGCGCGTCTCTTTGACGATGCGGCCATTCAATGGCTGAACTGCGCGCACATCATGCGGATACAGTTTGGCGAACGCCGCAATCTGCGCCGCCGAGATCTCCACGGGAGTCTTCAGCACGAACCAGGTCACGCCTTCATGGCACGGCGGCGCGGTTTGCGATCCCTGATATATGTAGTAGCCCAGCTTGCGAGGAAGCATGTCAGCCGGGTCGATTTGTAGTCCTGCCACCGCTTCATCGCCTTCGGTTTTCGGCATGTGCGCCCACAGCTTTTGAACCGCGGCGTTCGCCGCGCCCGTCTTCAGCAGCACCGCGACGCCGGCCACTTTGCCGTCGCTCGATTTGTGCATCAAGTGCAGCACCATGTCATAGGCGTTGCCGTTGATGCGCTCCTCGCTCGGCCGATGGAAATGAAACTGGGTCAGCTGATAGCGCGTGTCGCCGACGATGAGAAAATCTCCGCTGCCTTTGTCGCCGTAGTTCACCCGAATGGTCGCGCCGTTGTTGCTGACATAGTCGATAGGGCTGTCGTGGTAGTCGAAGCGCAAGGCGGCAAGGTCGGCTTTCTGCGCGCCGCGGATGTCGATGGGAGACTGTTCCTTGCCGCGACAGGCCGCGTATTGCGGATCGAGATCGGCCCAATGATCGCTGCCGCGCTCACCCTCATAGGTCCATGGCGTACGCCACGGCGACACGTAATGATGCGCGGCCTCCGCGTCCAGCGTTCCCAACGCCGCGGCGTGCGGGTCAACCAAAGTGACGGCCATTACACTCGACAAGATGAAGGCGACGGCGTTTCGCATGGGGGGCACTCCTTAGCATCAAGGAAGGCCCGGAGCATATCGCCCAGCTCGCGCGAACAATTCGTTTGCCATCAAAGCATGGCGGACATCAAAGGCATCGCCGGAGCGGCCGGCCGGCTTGGACGCTTAAGGGCGCGCCGGCGCAATGGCCTGCGGATGACTGACCTCGCCTTCGCAGGGATGCGCGACGTACGGCGTACCGACATCCAAGGCCGCGATCACCTTTTCCAGCCGTTTCACGTTGGCAAAATTGTCCACCAGCACCAGTGAATTGGTGCAGTTCATTGCAGCCAGGTGCCCATGCACCGGCATCAGGGGCCGCAGGATCGGGACCAAACCCGTCGCCACGGTGTTCTTGACTTGAACCACCGCCGTGACGAATTGCGCATCGGGAAACGAGTCCTTGGCCGTGGCGAGCGGCAGCGGCATCGCGCGGATGATGCTCTCCGGCACCACACTGACGTAGTTGCTGCCTTCGATCGCGGTGTACCCGCTCACGAGCAAGATGGACAGCAGGTCGTTGTATGTGACCGAAGAAATATCCTGGCCGAGGATCTCGACGTTGCCGTGCACGCGGGCATCGAGCAGGTATTTCTTGCCGGTTTTCTTCGCGACCGCGGCAATGACTTTCTCGATCGGCACACCGTCGCTTCGCGAGGTGTCCGGTGCGCTATCCGCCACGGCGCTAGAAGTCGCGCTGTGCTCCTGCGCCCTCGCTTCCCCGCACAGGACCGCAACACAAACCATCATCAACAATATCGCAACGCCCTGTTTCATCGGCTTCTCCTGGAGGGTTTCAGCAGTCAAAATTTCATCTCTTCCAGCGCAAAGAGATTGCCGGCGTTCGCTTGACGGCGCGGCGGCACCAGCGCAGCAAACGACCAGGGTTCTTGCACATCCTTCACGTAAGCGGCAAGAAAAGGCAGCGCGCCGGGAACCGTGTATGCCCGAACTATATTCACGTACAGATACAAGGCCCGCGATCCTGCATAGGTCCCTGCGACGATCGTGTCCGAGGTGGGTTCGACGCCATCGACGGCCGCCGGGACAAATCCCTGCACGCCGGCATCTCTGAAATCCTCCAGCGCCATGGCATTGGGATAGGTTTCCAGTTGCGCGCGCAGGTTCGGGACCATGCCTTTGTAGACACCATCGTCGCGTACCGTTCGACACACCTGCTCATACCGCTTTGGATCCGATTGTTTGAGCGCCGCCAGCGATCGGAACGTCGCGCATCCGGCTTCCATCAGCGTTTGCTGAAAAGCCGCCATGATCGCCGAGGATGGCGGCGGTCCGAACACCTCGATCTTGTCTTCCGAAAGGGTGCCGTCGATGGCGTTCCAGATCCGATAGGGATTCTTGATCAGCGACTGCGGCCGATTCGGATCGGGCACCTCGGCGGCCATCGCCAGGAAAATATCGCGCGCCGACAGCTTCGGTGTGCCATACAAATTGCTGCGTGCCAGGACCACGGTCTCATAACCCAAAAGCAATTCGGCCACACGAGTGACTCCGTTGCCCTTACACGACTCGAGTTCCGCCGGCAGGATGCGGCGGCTCGCACCCGCAACGTCCACAAATCCCGGGTGCGGATCGAGGATCGCATGCACATGGCAGAGCATCGCAATGGCATCGGTGCTCGAGGCCGGCGTGATGTCGAGCGGCTTGGCCGGCCCGATGGGGCCCAATCGGCGCGCGACATTTTCAACATTGGAAGCGACGGCCTTCGGACCCGCGAGCGAAAACCTGCTTCGGTCCGATCCCGGTGCTGGCTGCATCGCAAGGGTTACGGGCGTTGCCGGCAATGCCGATGCCGGAGCGTCGCCCCCGGCTGCGCGAGTGAGCACTTTGGGCGCGCCGCCGCCGTTTGGCGCGGAAAGGATGATCTTCGACTGCGACGCCCGGTCTTGCGCGCCCGACATACGTGTCGCGAACCGCGCCGATGCCGGCAGACCTTTCCAGGCCACGAACGCCATGGCCACGGCCGAGCCGCCGATCAGCGTCGCCAATATCGCCGTGCGGAACAAAGTACGCCGCGCCTGCCCATGACTGATCGCCTGCCGGTCCAGGCTCGCCTTTAGGGCTGCCAGGAACTTTGCGCTCGGTTCAGCGCGCAGACGATGCAAAAAATCATCGTTCATGGGTTTGTTCCTCCAAGGCTCACCAGCGCTCGCGCAGCGTCTGAACCACGCGGTGCAGGATGGTGCCGACGTTGGATTCGCTCAGACCCGTGAGTTCGGCAATCAAGCGGTTGTTGATCAACGCGCCATACTTGAGCGCCACCAGCTCACGCTCACGTTCCGGCAGACCGCCGCACAGCAGCGCGAGCCTCGCAAGGTCGGAACGCCGTTCCGCATCTTGATCGGGCGAGCCTTCCGCCCGCACCTCGAGCGCGGCGTCAATCGGCAGATGCTCGCGCCGCGCGCGCAGGTGATCGGTGCCGATGTTTTGCGCGATGCTGAACAGCCAGGTCGAAAAGCCGGCGAGGTCGCGGCGATAGCGCGACCGCGAGCGCCACGCACGCTCGAATGTCCGAGCGGTCAGTTCCTCGACATCGCACTCGGACCCCAAGCGAAAGCGGAAGTAGTTGTAGATGCGCGGAGCCTGGTGAGCATAGAGAGCATCCCAGTTCAGCTCGTTGGTCTCCATGAACTCCATTAATCGACCTGGCGCCGCGTGCTCAACGCTCATACAGCTATATACGGCTCAGTTGCCGGGCTATCACAAGAGTTTTTGTCGCTTTGCAGCAACCCTTGTCGTTAGGCGGGGAGGCGCAGCACGCTAGCCGGGAACGCAGCCGAAGACCTTCAGCCAGCCACGGTGCTGCGGATGCGTGGTCACCTCTACGGCCTCGAAACCCGCATCTGTCATCGCCGCGCGCAATGCCTGGCCGGAGGGGTACGACGCGCGCATGGCCTTCATGATCAGACCTTCGATGGCGCTGACGCCCGTCTCCGTAGCAGAAGCCTCGGCTACGAGGAGCAATGTCCCTGCCGGTCGAAGCACGCGCCGCACCTCGGCGAGATCGCGCCGGAGGTCGGGCCAGTAGTAGTGCGTCTCAAAGGCCGTTGCGAGCGTGAAGCGTCGATTCGGGAAGGGCAGCTGCGACACGGTTGCCTGAAGGACAGCGACGCGCCCCGCGGCAATCAGCGCCGCGTTGCCGGCGCGCGCGGCCGCAACGCTCCCATCGGCGTAGTCGATCCCGCACACTGTGCCCTGGGGAGCCCGCGCCGCGAGGGTCGCGAGACTACGCCCGCCGCCACAGCCGATATCGATCACGGCCGCGTCAGGCGCGATGACGAGGTCGCGCAATCCCCACTCGATGAGCGGCGCGTGATGCCGGTTCATCAGGGAGATGAACAAGCGGCCCACATATCTCGAGGGCTTGCGCACCTGGACCAGCAGGTAGGCGGCCGTGGCGATGCCGAAAAGGAGCGCGATAGCCGCCAGCATTCAGTCTAAGTATTTCCACGTGTCTGCTCCATCGAGCAAACGGATCCGCACCGATCCCATGACGGCCGGATCGAAGTTTCGAGCATTGACGCCCATGTAGTTCGGCTTCCTTGGGCGGACGCGCTTCCAATTGATGATGCAACCGCACTCCGCGCAGCGAACGAATTTCAAGGCCTTCCGGCCCCAGGAATAGGACTCGGTGGCGCCAGGCTTGCAGCGCACCCGAACATCGGCTGCCTTGTAATACGCCCAGAGAACGCCGTATCGGCGGCAGATGGAGCAATTGCAGTTTGTAAGGACGCGCGGCCGCCGAGGAATCTCGATTTGGACTGCGCCACAGTGACAGGTACCGATCAGCATGCTACCGCCTGAAATAATCCGGCTGAGCCTTTCCGCGGAACAGCGACATTCTACTCAACGTAACGGCTAAGGTTTAGAGACAAATGGCCGACTAGACGGCTTATGGGTTCCTTCAGTATCCCGATTCTCGGTGCGGCGCTGCTCTTCGTGTTGATCATGCTCGGTGACCACAACGCACTGGTCGCCCGATTCTTATGCAGCATCAGCCTGCACGCGTGGTCAAGCCGGGCGAGGTCGAGACGCACTCGCATCTGCACCAAATGCGAAAAACACGAACGGGCGCAGGTCTCGCATCCACGCCCCTGGGATTGGCATTGATCGGCGGTTGTACGAGCTCTAACGCTTACTCCTGCTTGCGCTCCCAGATTTCATCCCGATCGGCGAAGGCCCGAACCAGACGGTAATGACTCGTGACAAATTCGGCGAATACCTCCGGCATTCGGTCGAGTCTCTGCAGACGAGGCGAAAGCACGATGTATTGAACGCGTTTGTCCTCCAATTGCCGAATCGCAAGATCTACGTTCTCGGACCGGCTCGCGCCAGCGCCCGCGACGACGTCGAGAAAGAGAGGATTGCGCAGCGCAAGCGGAAGATACATTCCCGGCCATTGCGCCTGAAGCATGTATTGACCGGGCGTGGTGTGCGCAGCGAGCCAAGCCAACTTTTCCGCAGGCAGCGGCTGCGCCGCAATTCTCCCCGCCGGTAGGTCTTCGGTAACCGAGTTGAGAGAATGACCGTGCCAGGTGTGAAATGCCGCGAGACCCAGTACTCCAATCCACAGAGACCGGGTTGCGTACACAGCAACCTTGCCGGTGCCCGATAGCAGCCAAACGAAGAGAATGACGCCCGGCAACGCCACGCAAAAAAACCTCAGCCAACTGGGGCTCTGCGCGACCTCCAAGAACATCGCACTTCCGACCGCAGTGAGAAGGCCGACCCAGACCGCGTCCTTGCGCTTTTCCCGAGTCGCTTTCCATAGCCTCCACAGACAGGCTGCATAGACCATCGGCAGCAAAATATAGGCGAAGAGCCACTGCAGCAGCGGTGCCAGCGTCGATCTTGAAAGACCCGGGAATCCGATGGATTGCGCATTCCAGCCGGCGACCACGTGTTCCCGCACGGTCGCGATCTGATAGAACAGGAGTTGCCGCAACCCCAGCGTTGCAACGTAGTAGCCGCTGAGCACGAACCACGTTATCCCCAGGGAGACGCCCAGCAAGACCAGTTGTTTCAGATATAGCGACCAGGGCTTCTGCGCTCGATATCGTTCCCACAACATCCACAACGCGATGGCGAAGGCGACGACGGGACCTCGCGTCTGCGTGATGAATGTAGCTATACCGAGAAAAGCACCGGCAATCGCGATCCTTGATGGGGTGCTTCCTCCCAACAAAACTGCGACGGCGCACGATACCGCCAGCACGCTAAAGAAGTGGTGAGTCCCATTGAGCGTGGTGCCAAACACAAAGACCACGTAAAGCGATGTAGCCAGCGCGGCGTGGCCGCGCGACATGATTGATTTTGAAATCCGCAGGCACAGTGCGCAGAGCGCGATTCCCAGCACCAGGACGACCAAATTCGGCACCCAAGACCGCGCGCCCAAGAGTTTGAATGCGCCCCAATAGAGCAGGTCCGTGCCGGGCGGAGTGAACTGAAAGAAATCTCGATAGATCTGTTCGCCGTTTAGAAGCCGCTGCCCCCACATCCAGAAAAAGACCTGATCGCCTCCGAGTAGGAAGGGCGTTCCGGCCCTCGCGAATAAGTTGGCATACAAGAATAGAGAGCAGAGCAGAATGAGCAGATAGTCATTCCGATCGAATGCCTTCAGCTCGGGAATCGCCAACTAAGTTGCTCCATCGGCAGCCGTACCTTGGTGAAATCGCATCCGCCAGCCGGTTTCCGTTTCGAGCCAAAGCGATGATCTCAGCGTGCGCCGTTGTAGTTCGCCGCTTGCAGTTTTGTGCATCGACACATACGTGAGTAGCGCGGATCCGCGACCGAGTTCCACCAGCTCGAAGTCTTCGGCGTGTACCGTTTCCAAAGCTGCACCGGCCGTGGAAAATTCCGCCAGGACCTCATTTCTACTGTAACGACGCCCAGAGCGGCCAAATTCCAGGAATTCCGGGTGCAATTATCGGTCGAGGCGACTCCTATTCTGCCGCGTCTCCAGACGGTGCAGTTCGGTTTCCAAGGCCTTCAAATGCTCGAGTAGCTCGCTGCCCATGATGATTTCCGCCTAGCGATGAGACTGAATGCGAGACGCAATTGTTTACGCCTGCCGAGAAGATGCCCCAGAAACCGCAGGCGGTACTGAGGATGCCAAACGTTCAAGTTAAGGGTAATGGTTTCATCAATCGCATGCAGCGCAGCAGTTCAACGAACCGCGGATCCTCGCGAAGCGGGTCAAGGCGCGGATCAACATTGATGTAAGTCATCCAACCCGACCTCTCCTGGCGGGCCCGAGACAGATATCCCAGGGCTTGGTCTTTCCATCCCAGACCCGCGCACACCAGAGCGAGATCGTAGGCAGGCACGTAGCTTCGAGTCGCGCGGCCGGTCAGTTCCTCGAATATGCTGCGCGCCTCGGCTGTCTTACCAGCGATGCCGAACAGGTGTCCCAGCGCGGCGCTCGCGAAGGTCACGTCGCCGGACATCTTCACCGCGATGTGAAGTTCTTCCTCTGCGCGATCGATCTGACCCTGCTGCTCGTAAGCCAATCCAAAAAACCAGGAAGGCCAGAAAGAGTTGGGGTGCAGTTCACTGGTCTTCCAGCACTGCTCGACAGCCTCCTCGTATTGCCGCGCAAAGTGAAAGTGCCATGCCATATGGATGTTGAGCACCAGGTCGAGGGGATCCAGTTCAAGGCAACGCTTGCTCGCCTGCAGGGATTCCTCGGGCCGCCCGACAGCCGTCAGATAGTGCGAATACCAGTGGTGGCACACCGCATAATTGGGATTGAGGCCAAAGGCGCGCTGGAACTGAGTTTCGGCGGTGGTCCAGTCCCAGTCGTGATGGATCGTGCGGTACGCAAGAGTGGTGTGCGCCTCAGCCAGCCGATTGTCGAGTTCCAGCGCTTTGGTGGCGGCCGCGTTCGCCATGGCCATGGCATCGATGGGTGGCAACGTTCCATTCTCCCAGGAACCTAGAGTCGCGTAGCAGTCGGCGAGTCCGGCATGCGCGCGCGCGGAGGTGGGATCCCTGTCAATCGCGCGTTGAAAGAATTCGATGGCCTTTGTGACGCCCTGGGGCCGCTGCGCCCAGTAAAAACGGCCTTTGAGATAGAGATTGTAGGACTCGAGGTTCGCCTGCTTCTTGGCCAGCACGGCCACCCTGTCCTTGGCGAGCAGTTCCACTTTCAGATGCTTCACGATCGCAAGCGTGATCTCGTCCTGAATGTCGAACACATCGGTCATCTGGCGATCGAAGTGCTCAGACCAGAACTGGAAGCCATTGGCGGCGTCCACAAGCTGCGCGGTGACTCGCAGCCGGTCGCCTACCTTCTGAACGCTGCCCTCCAGGATCGTGTCGACGTTGAGCCGGCGCCCGATCTCCCGTACATCGGCATCCTTGGCCCGGAACGAGAACGCGGAGCTCCGCGCCACCACGAAGACGCCCCTGATTCGAGTCAAGGCGCTGATAAGTTCCTCAGCCAGTCCCTCACAAAAGTAATCGTTCTCCGTGGCCGTGCTGAGATTGAGGAAAGGCAGAACGGCGATGGAGGGTGTTTGCGCCGGTTGACCGTCGGCGCTCATGTGGGAGTCGGTACGTTGCTGCTGCGCCTGCTCGGCAAGCGCCAGCAGACGCTCGCGGGCCCCCGGCTCGCCCTTGAGCCGCAGCACCGGCAGGAAGCGCGCCTGCACGGTGGCGAGGTTCGGCAAGCGCAGGTTCTGTTCCAGACGACTGATCTGCGCGTCGCTGTAGCCCACGGCAATCGACAACTCAGTCTGCGTCAGCCCCGCACGCCGCCGCAGGTAGCGCAAAAGCTCACCGAAGGTTGTGAGCCGATTGAGGATTTCACCCGGGATCACCGTATCCATGCTCTCAAGCCATCCCTATGCGGTAAGGCCTCGAACCGAGCCTCGAAGCATTTTTGCCGGTTGGAGAGTTCTTGGCAAGAAATGTCAGGCCGAGCCGCGCGCTAGACGCTAGTTTCGATTTTGGGAGAGGCGGCGCATTGGCACCGCCCCGCTGTTTCATCGAGCAAACCAACTAAACGGAGAATTGAAATGCAGAAGAAGACAAGAATTCTTTTGGGGGCGGGTCTTGCCGCTTCGATCGCGGCTGGGCTGGCATTGGCGACGCCGACGGTCGGCGCCTGGTACAACGTCGTGCTGTCGACGGGCACCGCGGAACAAGACCTACACGCCAACGGGCATCTGGTAATCCCGAGCATGGAAGAGGATTTCGGTACCGTGCTGGTGACGGACGGCGCCTCGAACATCATTCAGCAGGAAATCAAATTCTCGCCGGGCGGCACCACGGGATGGCACACGCACCCAGGCATCGTGCTGCTCACCTTGGCTGCAGATTCCGGGCCGGTCGACTGGTACGACGCCAAGTGCGGGAGAACGGTTTACAACGCAGGCGATTCTTGGACCGAAGGAACGAAGCTGCATGATGTCGTGAACCGGGGCTCGACCGATGCGCACTTTCTGGTCACTTACATCGTCGCAAAGGACGTTGCCAAGCGCACGGATCAAGGTGCCCCGCGTTGCGCAGCGGCGTTAGGATTGCTGTAGAAGCAACACGGGAGGTGCGCTTCCGCAGTAGTTGGGTGCCGGCTCGGGCGCGAGAATCGGTTCTCGCGCCTGAGCGTCCCTTGTTTGGGGTATACCTCGACGTCAAGTTGCGCAGCGTCGAAACATAGTGCGCGGGTTAGGCCACGGCCTCGAATGCCTGATGGTATGAAACGGCACCGCTCGGCATCGATTCGCCAAACGACAGAGCTTGGAAGTACTCCGGTGGCACGCCCGGCAAAATGAGCATCGCCTCTGATTTGAACCCAAATCGAGAGTAGTACTTCGGATCTCCTAGAACCACACAGCCGTTAGCGCCCTGCATTCGAAGCCGCTTCAATGCCTCACTTACCAGCTGTCCTCCAATACCCTGTCTCTGGCGTCCAGGAACGACAGAGACAGGCGCCAGCCCATACCATCCGTGCACATCACCGGATATCGACACGGGCGAGGCGCCCACATGTCCGACAACTTCGCCACCGACGTCTGCCACCAATGATATAGAGAGCTTCCCGGCGTTACGGAGTGCGTTGACGATGAATTGCTCCGTATGGCTGGAATGCTCCGCATTGAGGAAGGCTTGCGCCGTCACCGTCTCGATGGCGTTGATGTCTGAGGCGGTCTCGTTCCGAATTATGGCGCGCATGTCGGGGTGGATCAGGGCGTATCGAGCCGATGGTCAGCGGACCGCTTCAGGCAACATACCAACCTGCGCCCAACAGCGGCACGGTTGCGCAAGCGGGGTCGCCCTTCGGACCCGTTCCCGCGAATTGCACTTCAAGAACGCCCGCGCGTTTTGACTTCGCTGCCACTACGAGTTTATGACTTATCGATTCGAGATCGATCTTCGCGCGCCAGCCGCGCGATGTGTTCGCCTGACCTGCATAAGCACCCATGCGCAGATACACAAAGCGCTTCCCCGGACGCCCCTGAACTGCCGGGCCGTGCAGGCGGAAGCCGAGCGGCGAAGAATCTTCGACTAGATCGACGGTAAAATCGAAAGAGATGCGGCTTCTCGTGTTCAAAGAAGGCCCTACCATTTCGTCCCGGCCGAGCTGAAGCGTCCACAAGATGTTCGGCGGCGGGTCGAGAACGCTAATGCGAAGCGAGAGCGTATTGTCAGACGTTTTCTTAGCAGCGGGCACTGGGTCTCCTGCTCACGGTCCTCTGCAACCTTATAGCGCCGGCAGCGCGACCTGCCACGAATGAATGACGATCGCGTGTTCGTCGGCACCTTTATCGCTTGGCAACTTACGCGCATTGGTGAAGAACAAAGTCCTCTCCGCGGGATCGAGCCGTGCTTCGGTGCCGTGCACCTCGGGCCCGACGCTCAGGCGTAAATCCTCAGGCTCCGACCACCCCCCGTTCTTTCGCCGCACGAGAAACAAGTCCGTTTGATGGGCCGGTGCCGGCGGCCGCGGCGAGGAGAAAATCATGAATTGATCGTCCTTGGAAACCGCCGGATCGTAATCGCCGAAGGCATCCAGATTGCTGAACGCCACGCGTTCCGGCGGCAGATACGCCCCATTCTTCATCTGTGCACGGAACAGGTGAAACTTATCCCCGTCGCGCAGCGGCCGCATGAAGTACAGACTCCCGTCGCCCGTGATGCTGGGACTGAACACCGATTCATTTGCGTTGATGCTGGCCGGCAGCGGCTGCGGATCCCCCCACCCCTGCCCTTTGCGTTCAACTTTCCACAAGCGTCCGCCGTTCTCGGGAGACAGTTGTCCGTTATAGTTTCCGTCCGCGAGTCTTCCTCCTGCGGCCAGTGGACGATTCGATGCAAAGATCAGGTACTTGCCGTTAGGTGCGAAGGTCGGCTCAAGGTCGCGATAGGTTCCCGAAAACGGCGCCGGTTTAGCCGGCCCCCACGTATCGCCCGATCGCTCGGACACGAAGATGGAAATCCCTTTGCCGACGCTTCTGCCGAAGAACACCGTTTTTCCGTCCGGCGAGAACGCAGGCGCCACTGCCGGCAGGTTGTCCACCGCGAATTCCCGCGGCTGAAGCTCCGCCGCGCGCACGGCGCTGGCGGCACAGGAGAACGACAGCCATGCGATCGCCGCGATGACGATCGATTCGACCACGATTTCTTTGGGGTTCATAACGCTCCGAAGGAAGGGCCTTTCACGTCGTTGCAATTCTTGAGTACGCAAGGTGGTATCTCATAATTTGCATAAACTGGATCTTTAGTCCGACCACCGGCGGCGCGAAGATAGCATTTTGACGCAACCAGCGGCGGAGAGTTCGATGACGGGGCGCAAAGTGACGAATTATTTTGCCCTGGCGGCGGCGCTGACTCTATCGCAGTCCATGCCGGCTGCCGCCGATACGGCCGCTGCGCCCAAGAAAGTTCCGGCGCCGGCAGCCAAGGCACCGCCCGCCCGCGACGGTCAGCATGACTTCGATTTCGAAGCCGGCTCTTGGAAGATCCACCTCAAGCAATTGCAGCACCCCTTGACCGGATCTACCAGTTGGATCGAGTTCGACGGCGCCTCCGTCACGCGGCATCTATGGAATGGCCGCGCCGAGATCGAAGAGTTCGAAACGGCCGGAGCGGCCGGCCACATCGAGGGCATGACTCTTCGACTTTACGATCCTCAAGCCCATCAATGGAGCCTGTTCTGGGCCAACAGCAAGGACGGCAAATTGGACCAGCCCATGGTGGGCGAATTCAAAGACGGCCGCGGTGAGTTCTACCAGCAAGAAGTGATTAACGGCCGGACCATTTTCGTGCGCTTCATCTGGTCGGGCATCACCCCGAATTCCGCCCACTTCGAGCAGTCGTTCTCCGATGACGGCGGCAAGAGCTGGGAAGTGAATTGGATTACCGACCAGACGCGGGTGCCCGATGAAACTCACAAAGCAGGCTAGTCACAGCCGTCACGGCAATGCCGGCCGCTGCACCGTAGCCGGCCTTTACGCCAAACACGGCCTCGTCGCACTCGCCATCCTTGTCTTGAGTGCGAGTGTCTCGGTGCTCGCCTCTCAGGACACCCCCGCTCCCAATCAAGCGCCCAACTTGAGCGGCTTGCACGACTTTGATTTCTTGCGTGGCGACTGGAAGGCACATCATCGCGTGCTCAAGGAACGGCTTGTCGGCAGCCACGACTGGGTCGAATACGATGGGACCGTGAGCCAGCGCGCCCTGATGGACGGCTGGGCAAACTCCGGCGACAACATTTTCAATACGCCGAAGGGCACGTATCGCGGCGTCAGCCTGCGCGCCTACGATTCGAAATCCGGACTCTGGGCCGTTTGGTGGCTCGACGGCCGCAATCCTTTTGGCGACATTGGACCCCCGATCAAAGGCCATTTCGAAAACGGCGTCGGCAGCTTCTACTCCGACGACACCTTGCGCGGCAAGCCGGTGCGAGTGCGGGTCACTTGGACCCACAACGCACCCAATACTGCGCATTGGGAACAAGCATTCTCGGCAGACGGAGGCAAGACCTGGGAGATCAACTGGACCACGGATTTCGTCAAGACCGACCTAAGATAAGTCCTGACCACCAAAGTCAGCGGCCGATGGGGTAGCGAAAAGTGAGCTCACCGGAGGTATTTTTCAATCCGTCCGGAACGAGTGGAACGAATAAGCGCAGTTCTTTGGCGTGAGCCGGCACGATTATCGTTTGCTCGAGAGATGCCGTGCCCTCCGGACCAGGCGCGTCGGCACTCACTTGCGGGGCGTTTGACGCTACTTTCCCATTCTCCTCGTCCTGAAACACCAGGATGATTTTGCCATGTGGCGCAATCGCATTTTTGTAAGACACGACGAGCTTGAACGCGACCGAAGATCCTCGGGCGAGGCGGGTCCCGGGGATTGGGTCAATGGAAACGAGGTCAATTGAATATCCCTCAGCTGCTTCGCCCTTAAACGCCCACGGCAAAGGGGCATCGGCAGCCATGGTGGCCGGAAACGTCCAAATGAGACTGCCCAAACCTAAAACCGCAGTGAATGAACGCATATACATATATAGACTCCCTCGGCTTAACGTGGTGCGTGCTCACATTGGTCTACCACCATCGATCCCAGTTGGTTCTTGAACAGCGCATACATCGACTCGAAGTCGACACCGCCGGTATTTCCCAACTCGATACGCCGTCCGTCAGTGGAAATCAGGTCGATCTGTGTCACGCCGCCATCGCCTCCCAATCTACAATAAACATGTTTAACCTCTCTCCAATCGAAGCTGACTGGATTGCGCTGAAACACGCTCTCCTTCGTCACACCCGTAGTCGTAACATAGGCCATCGGATTTCTGATCAGGGCAATGAGCACGACCAGAGGTCCGAATCCAATCAGAACCGGGACCACGGCGATCACCAACCCCGCCACCGCCGGCCCTGCACTCAAGCTTGGGAGATTACGCAGCAGCCGAATCGCCTTCGGCAGCCACCAACCGAAGATCGCCAGCACAAAAAACAAACTAACCGCAGCCATGATTGCGCGAACCGGCCATGTGGCGTACGGCACTTGATACAGCACATGCGGGCCCGTCATGGCTAACGGTCAGCTCGAGCGGCGTATTGATCGATAACCTCAAAGTGCTTCGCACGACGGTCGTACTCAACCATCATGTCCGCAACTTTGGCGGGGACGACTGCCGTCTCGACATCTGGTCCCGAGAACCTTTGAATGTCCTCCAGGGAGCGCCAATTAGTGACGATGAGGAACTCGGTCCCGTCGGTTACCCGCCGAGACAGAATTGACGCGCTAACGAATCCCGCAAGCTTGCTCAGTTCCGGAAATGTCTCCGAGCGAAGGTGCC
>DASXOY010000077.1:0-77960 GCA_036493935.1 Steroidobacteraceae bacterium
TGCTGATCCTCGAGCTAGAAGGCCACGTTCAGGCCGCCCCCGGGGGCCGTTACTCCCGAGTCGTTAGGAGCCGGAGGTGAAAGATAACGTTCTCGATCTACTCATCTATCTCTTCGAGAATTATATGAGTGCCGACGATGAACCGCGTCCGGATCGAAATACCTTGAAGCTGGAGTTGGACAAGGCCGGCTTCGCCGAGCCCGACATCGAGCGAGCACTGGAATGGCTCGACGGCCTCTCGGGCGAACAACTCGGCAAGGTCGCCGAGGCCACGGCAAGGGCTGTGCGGGTTTTCAGCAGCCAGGAACTGATGCGGCTGGACACGGATGTGCGAGGTTATTTGATGTATCTGGAAAACGTTCGGATTCTCTCGGGCGCGGAACGCGAGTTGGTGATCGACCGCTTGATGGCGCTCGAAGCCGATGAAATCGACATTGAACAGGTGAAATGGGTCGTGCTGATGGTGCTGTTCAGCCAGCCCGGCCAAGAGTCCGCTTACGCTCAAATGGAAGACCTGGTCTTCGAAGAGCGCACCGACGCATTGCATTAGACGACTTTGAGCAGCAATCTCGTTATCGTGGAATCGCCTGCCAAGGCGAAGACCATAAAGAAATACCTCGGCAAGGACTTCGAAGTGCTGGCCTCTTATGGCCACGTGCGCGACCTCGTGCCGAAGGAAGGCGCCGTCGATCCCAAGCATCGCTTCGCGATGAAGTATCAGGTGGTCGAGCGCAACCAAAAGCACGTCGACGCCATCTCGCGCGCGCTGAAGAAGGCCAAGTCGCTGTTCCTGGCAACCGACCCCGATCGCGAGGGCGAAGCGATCTCCTGGCATCTTTATGAGCTGCTGAAGGCGCAGGGTGAACTCAAGGGCAAGGAAGTCAGCCGTGTGGTGTTCTACGAGATCACCAAGAACTCGGTGCGCGAGGCCATGGAATCGCCGCGCGAGCTGTCCGTGGATTTGGTGAACGCACAACAGGCGCGCCGCGCGCTGGACTTCCTGGTGGGCTTCAATCTATCGCCGCTGCTGTGGAAGAAAGTGCGCCCAGGGCTCTCCGCGGGACGCGTGCAAAGCCCGGCCCTGCGCATGATTTGCGAGCGCGAGGATGAGATCGCCGCCTTCGTGGCGCGTGAATACTGGACGATCGACGCTGAATTGGAGCACTCGGAGCAAAAATTCCCGGGCAAGCTGGTCGAGTTCCAGGGCGCGAAGGTCGAACAGTTCAGTTTCACCGATGAAACCCAGGCCAAAGATGTCGAACGCGTGCTCAAGACGGAAGCCAAGGGCGAGCTCACGGTTCTGTCGGTGGAGCGCAAGCAACGCAAGCGCAATCCGGCGCCGCCGTTCACGACCTCGACCCTGCAGCAAGAGGCGGCGCGCAAATTGGGCTTCAGCGCCCAAAAGACCATGCGCGTCGCGCAGCAGCTTTACGAGGGCGTCGACATCGGCGAGGGCCAGGTCGGACTGATCACCTACATGCGCACCGACTCGCTCAATCTGGCGCAAGAGGCCATCGGCCAGATCCGCGATGTCATCGTGCAGTTGTACGGCCAAGCAGGACTCGCCGAAGAGCCGCGCATATTCAAGACCAAGTCGAAGAATGCCCAGGAGGCGCACGAGGCCATCCGCCCGACCGCGGTAAGCGTGTTGCCGGGCGACATCGAGAACAAGCTCGAGTCCGATCAGTTTCGATTGTATTCGCTGATCTGGAAGCGCACGGTCGCCTGCCAGATGGCGCCTGCGATCTTCGACACCGTCACGGTCGAGATGCGCGCCGGCGCCGAAGGACCGAAACGCACCGTGCTGCGCGCCAACGGCTCGACCTTGGTCAAGCCGGGATACATATCGGTCTATCAGGAAGGGCTGGATGACGCCGTCCAGGATGATTCGGATCATGTTCTGCCGCCCATGCAAGAAGGCGACAAGGTCAAGCTCCTCGGCATCCTGCCGAGCCAGCATTTCACCGAGCCGCCGCCGCGCTTTTCCGAAGCCTCGCTGGTCAAGGCGCTGGAAGAATACGGCATCGGCCGGCCGTCGACTTATGCCTCGATCATCTCGACGCTGCGCGACCGCCAGTACGTCGACATTGAGAGCCGCCGCTTTACGGCGACGGACATCGGCAAGATCGTCAGCCGCTTTCTGACGCTGTATTTCACCACCTACGTGGACTACGACTTCACCGCAAAGATGGAAGATTCGCTCGATGCCGTCGCCAGCGGCGAGCTGGAGTGGGTGCCGCTGCTGGAAAAGTTTTGGAAGCCGTTCATCGATCTGGTGAAGCACACCGAGAAGTCGGTCAGCCGCGAAGAAGTTGCGCAGGCGCGCGATCTGGGCGTGGATCCGGTAAGCGGCAAGCCGATGAGCGTGCGCATGGGCCGCTTCGGACCGTTCGTGCAGATCGGCACCAAGGACGACGAAGACAAACCGCGCTTCGCCGGCCTGCGCCCCGGTCAAAAGATGGATCAGATCACCCACGCGCAGGCGATGGAGCTGTTCAAGCTGCCGCGTAAGCTCGGCAGCACCGCGGCCGGCGAAGAAATCACCACCAACGTCGGGCGCTTCGGTCCCTACGTGAAATACGGCGCCAAGTACGTTTCTCTCAAAACCGACGACCCGTATGAAATCACGCCGGAACGTGCGCTCGAAGTCATCCGCGACAAGGAAATCGCAGACGCAAACCGGCTGATTTTGGATTTCCCCGACGCCGGCATCCAGGTGCTCAACGGACGCTATGGTCCTTACATCACCGACAAGGCCCGCAACGCGAAGATCCCCAAGGACAAGGAGCCTAAAAGCTTGACCTTGGAAGAATGCCAAACGTTGCTGGCGGCTGCGCCGGAACGAGGCAAATGGGGCCGCAGGGGAGCAAAGGGTTCGAAATTTGCGCCGAAGGCACCTCTCAAGACTGCCAAATCAGCGAAAGGCGCAGCGGCGCCGAACACGTCCCCTGCACCGGCGGTGAAACTGGCCGCCAAGGGCAAGAAGGCCGCAGTCAACAAGCAGGCCCCGATCAAGCCGGCCGCCGCTCCGAAGGCAAGGGCCAAAGCCAAAAAGAGGCCGGCAAAAAAGAAGGCGTAGTGCCCCATGCCAAAACCTGAGCCGGCAGAGCCTATCGCGGTCAACCGTTACCTGAACGAGCTGCAGGACCGCATTACTGCGGCGGTGGAAAAAATCGACTCGGTGAAATTCAAGCGCGATGCATGGGAGCGGCCCGACGGCGGCGGCGGCGAGAGCCGGGTCTTGAGCGATGGCGCGGTGTTCGAGCGGGCGGGCGTATCGGTCTCGCATGTATTCGGCGACAAGATGCCGCAGTCGGCTTCGAACTCGAGGCCGGACATCGCCGGCGCGCCCTTCGAGGCGATGGGCCTGTCTCTGGTATTTCACCCGCGCAATCCGCATGTCCCCACCACCCATTGCAACGTGCGCTTCCTGGTGGCGCGGCCCGCAGGCGGCTCGGAAGTGTGGTGGTTCGGCGGCGGCTTCGACTTGACGCCCTACTACCCACGCGATGAGGACGTGCTGCATTGGCATCGAACTGCGAACGACGCCTGCCGATCACTGGGTCCGGAAGCGTACGAGAAATATAAGAGCTGGTGCGACCGGTATTTCTTCCTGCCGCACCGTAACGAAACCCGCGGCGTCGGCGGATTGTTCTTCGACGATTTGAACGAGGGGGGCTTCAGCCGCTGCTTCGCATTTCAGCGCAGCGTCGGCGATCACTTTCTGCCGGCTTTCATGCCCATCCTCGAAAGGCGCAAGGATCAGCCCTACGGCGATCGCGAGCGTCAATTCCAGCTGTACCGCCGCGGCCGGTATGTGGAATTCAACTTGGTCTACGATCGGGGCACCCTGTTCGGGCTGCAATCCCGCGGCCGGACCGAATCGATTCTCATGTCCCTGCCGCCGCTCGTGCGCTGGGAATACGACTGGCATCCTGCACCCGGATCACCCGAGGCCAAGCTGTATGCGGATTATTTGCGTCCGAGAAATTACCTGGCTGAACTTTAGCGGGTTGACGGCAATTTGAGCCACGTGCTGCGCATCGGAATCCTGGGCACCGCGAACATTGCGCGCAGCTTCGTGCGCGGCGTGCAGCCGTCCCCGCGCCTCGCCATCACCGCGGTCGCCAGCCGCGACGCCCGCAAAGCCGAGACTTTCGCCAAAGACAGCGGAATCCCGCGCCATTTCGGCAGCTATGAAGCGATGCTCGCCGACCGCGAGGTCGACGCCGTCTACAATCCCTTGCCGAACAGCCTGCACGCCGAGTGGTCCATCGCAGCGGTGCGTGCCGGAAAGCATGTGCTGTGCGAGAAACCGTTGGCTGCCAGCGCTGTTGAGGCGCGCGCCATGTTCGCGGCAGCACGCACCCACGGCGTGCATCTGGTCGAGGCCTATCCTTACTTGGCCCAGCCGCAGACCCGGAAGATGCGCGAGCTGCTGATGGACAACGCCATCGGCGAGGTGCGGCTGATTCAAGCCAGCTTTGGATTTACGCTGAACGATAGCGGCAACATTCGCCTGAACCCACAACTCGCCGGCGGCTCCTTGATGGATGTCGGCGTTTATCCGCTCAGTTTGATTCGCATCATCGCCGGGCAGCGCGCTGCGCGCGTGCAGGCCCTCGCTCACTGGACCGGCGGCGATCCTGGGAGCAGCGTTGACAGCGCCATGGCTGCCACCCTCTCGTTCGACAACGGCTTGTTCGCGCAGCTGACCTGCAGCTTTGGAAGCGCCTTGCATCGGCAGGCATTGATCGTGGGTTCCGCGGGCGTCATTCAAACCACGTACCGCAATCACACCTCGGCCGAGCTGCCGGGAACCTTGAATTTGCGTACCGGAAGCGGCCCGCAGGCCGTGGACGGCGCGATCGAAACACCGCCGATCAATGGATTTTTGGCAGAAGCGGAATCCTTTGAGCACATGGTGCGCGAGGGCGCCGCGCATTGGACCGGCGCCACGCCGCAGGAATCCATCGACATCATGATGACCTTGGAAGCGCTGCTGCGCAGCGCCCGCAGCGGCGCAGCGGAGCCGGTTGCTTAGGCGCTGCCGAGCCCCATTTTCAGCATCGCGCTCGGCTCTAGCGCTGCAGCGCCGGACGCACTGCCATTTCCGGACTCGGATCGACACGCATCCAGGCGGTCCCGCGGAGAATCGTAAAATAACCCCGCAATATTCCCGGCCTGCGGGTGAGGCTGTCGCTATGTTCTATGACGAATCCGGCGGCCTCACCCATCGGCACCCAATCAGCGGCCGACACGCCGGGAGGCGCCGATGGAGCCCCTAGGCCGCGCGCATGCGGCGTCGCGATCACGGCCGTCGCCGCGACGAGAATGAATCCGGCAAGCATTTTCATGATCCCGCTCCTTAAATTGGCCCGCAATCAAATCGTTGTAACGAACGAAACGGATTTCAGGGGTTAGAGAGAGCGCGTCAGCACCGCCGCCGGCACTTCTCGGCAGCCGCTGACATTTTGCCCCGCCCACAGGGGAGAAAAATCTCCGCGCCCCTGACTCTCCGCCTTCTTGCGCAGTGGCGCTATCGCCCCGGCGGCCAGCGGGAACGCCGGCGCAGCCGGGTTGAGCGGACCCAATTCTTCCATTAACCGGTTCACGATGCCCCGCGCGGGCCTGCCGGAAAACAAATTGGTGAGGGCCGTGTGCGCGGCGTTCGGCATTTTGAGCACTGCGCGATGCACGCTGCTGGTGGTCGCCTCGGGACACAGCAGATAGGAGGTCCCCACCTGAACACCGGCGGCGCCTAGCGCCATCGCCGCCGCCACTCCCCGGGAGTCCGCGATTCCCCCGGCGGCAATCACCGGAATGCGCACCGCACGCAAGATTTGGGGCAATAGCGCGACGGTGCCGGTCTGCGTGGTTAGATCTTCCGACAGAAATATCCCGCGGTGTCCGCCGGCCTCAAGGCCCTGCGCAACGATGGCGTCGGCGCCGCGGCTTTCGAGCCACAAAGCCTCCTCGACGGTAGTTGCCGATCCCAGCACTTTCGAGCCCCATGATTTCAATCTTGCGACGAGAGCCGGCGCGGGCAAACCGAAATGAAAGCTCACGACCGCCGGCTTGAAATATTCCAACGCCTCGGCCGCCGCGGCACTGAACGGAGTCCGTGAAGCGCCGGTGGACTCCGCCTGGGAGTCGATGCCGAGCTCCTTGAAGTACGGCGACAACAGGGTTCGCCACGCCGCCTCCCGCGCCGCATCGGCAGCGGGCGGCGTGTGACAGAAGAAGTTGACGTTATAAGGCTTGCTGCTTGCAGCGCGAATAGCCGTCAACTCCGCCGTGATCTTGTCCACGGAGAGCATTGCGCAGGGCAGCGAGCCCAACCCGCCGGCGTTCGAAACCGCGATCGCCAGTCGGCTGTCCTGCGAGCCCGCCATGGGCGCCTGGATGATCGGAAGCTCGATGCCGAAAAAGTCTGTGAGACTCATGCGCACCATTTTAGCGCCCGTCCTTGGCGCCGCGGCAATTGACAAAAGCAGTGCGCTATTTTGTGATGACATCCGATGGACACCATCCAGGTTCGGTCCCTGCTCCAGGTAGGAGACCGCGAAATCCAAGAACTGAGCGATGTGCTCATCGATTGCGTCGAGGGCGGCGCGTCGGTGAGCTTCATGCTGCCAATCGCACGCGTCACTGCGACCGAATTTTGGCGCAATGTGGCGGCCGGGGTCGCTCGGGGCGAAAGAATCTTGCTTGTCGCCGAGGACTCCGCCGGCAAGATCACCGGCACCGTGCAGCTCATACTCGCCCAAGTCGAGAATCAACCGCACCGCGCAGACATTGCAAAAATGCTGGTGCATCGGCGCGCGCGCAAATGCGGCGTCGGCGCCGCGCTGCTGTCGGCGGCCGAGAGTGCCGCGCTGAATGCCGGCAAGACGCTGCTGGTGCTGGACACGGCGAGCGAAGACGCTGAGCGCCTGTATGCCAAGCTGGGCTGGCAGCGTTGCGGAGTCATCCCGGGCTACGCATTGTTGCCGGGCGGCGGGCTTTGCGACACCACGTTTTTTTACCGCACTTTGTGAGACAGGCACCAAACGCATGACTGCGCCACAGACCATTGCCGGGCATGCGATCCGCTACGACGCGTCGGGACAATTGATGCCCTGGACTTCCTGGACGGCTGCGTTGGATCGGGAAATGAATTTCTACCAGCACTGTCCGTTCGATCATGGCTATCCGCGATTTGCCTGCGAGACGTTTCTCGATGCGACCTGGACGCCGAACACGGAACGCACCGACATCATTCCCTCGACGCAAAACGGCATGGGCATAATTTCCTATCTCAAGTTTCACGGGATGCGCGGCGAGCAGCAGCCGGCCTGGCTGGCCACCGCGCGGCTGCTGGGCGACTATCTACTGAGGGAAGCGCTTACGCCGGATTCGGGCAAGTTTCCCGCATTTACCCGCTCCACGGGCAAAAGAGCGCAATTTCCGCAGCCGGCCGATTGTGGTTCGCAGTCCGACCGGCCTTACGAGGTTCAGCCGGATAAAGGCGGGATTGCAGGCTACGCGCTGGCTTTGCTGTTCGAAGCCACGGGCGACTCGAAATATCTGCTGCAAGCGCTGCAAAACGCTCGCGTGCTTGCCGCGAATCAGCAGGCCGGGGATACCGCTCATTCGCCGTGGCCCTTTCGGGTCGACTATCGCAGCGGCGAAGGGCGTGGTGCGGTCTCCGGCAACATGACGTATATATTGCGCCTCTACGAAATTCTGGCCGAACATGGCTATGAAGAGTTCTCGGCGCAACGGCAGGCGCTGTGGCAATGGATTGCCGGTTTCCAAATTCCCAGCGCCGCCGCCGACGGCGCGCTGTTCGCGCAGTTCTTCGAGGATCACGACACGCCCACCAACCGCAGTGCCTGGGCGCCTTTAAATCTCGCGCGTTATCTGCTCGAAAAAAGGGACTTGGCCGATCAGGACTGGCGCGAGCATTGCCGCTCGCTGATTGAATTCGTGCGCGCGACCTTCACCCACCGCGAATGCGGCGTGCTCGTCTGCCATGAGCAAGACGAGGACAAGCAGGCATGGGGAGGCGTGAATTCGACCTACGGCGCGGTGCTCGCGCTGTACGCGAAAGCAATCGAGTCGCCGGAGATCGCGAGTGAAGCGCGCCAGGCGCTGAATTTCACGTTGTATTCAATCGACGAGCAGGGCAGGCCCCGCGATTTGCCGCAGAGCGGGCAACCCGGGGGCTGGCAGGAAGACGCGCACACCGACGTTATCCACAATTACGTCGACGCCCTGGGTGCATTTCCGCATTGGGGGAACGTCGACGTCGCGGCGCGCGATCTTTTGAATTCAGACGGGAGTCTTTAAGATGGCCGCGATGAATGCGGAGGTCGCCGCATCGGTATCCCCGAAACGCACTCCGGCGCGGAACCGGCCGTCGCTCATCTGCACGCAGTAACGCACCTCGGCCTGGATGTGAAATGAGCGCCTTTCGCCGCACGCTTCCAGCTCCAAATCAATGTTGCACTGCTGCCCATGCGCGAGTTCGAACGGCAGGGTGAGACTTGCGCCCGCGCGCGACATATCGACCGTGTGTCCCGGCAGCAGGGACATCCCCGGCACGGTGACGTTGGCGTGAATAGCGACGGACTTTCGTTCGTAGTTGCGGCGCTCCAGCGTGGCACGCCGGACCAGTTCGTCGCCGCAATACTCGTGCGCCTCGATCAAACCTTCCGCGGCGATCGTGCTCATACGCTCTCCGTACTCGACATATACCACTGAAATGGTAGCCGGATGGCGCTCGCCGGCCAGGGCCGCAACTGTGAACTGCAGCGCGAAACTGAGCACCGCGGCCGCAAGATGTTAAATGCCGGCGCCTATCGCGCCATCAGTAACTGACTCATCGCGGCGAACGCCGGCAGCGTGACTGAATCGTTGGCGGCGCTGGATGCGATCGGGTGAGAACAGAAACGTGCGATCACCATCTCGGCTTTTGGCGCAATGTACAAACGCTGGCCGTAAATACCGCGTCCCTCGAACACGCCCAGGGCATTGTGCGACACCCACCACATGTTGCGGTAGGAATAGCCCGGCAGCAGCGTATAGCCGGCCATGACGAATTTGCCCGGGTCGGATCCGCGCCGAATGTCGGCAATGACTTCCTCCGGGAGGATTTGCTTGCCGTGCCAGGCACCGTCGCAACGCATGAGTTCACCGAACCGGCACAGGTCGCGCAGCGTGGCGCTCAATCCGCCGCCGCCCATCGCCACGCCGATGGTATCCACCGTCAGATAGCCATCCTCCTCGCAGCCGATTTGCGACCAGATTCGCTCGCTCAGCATATCCTGCAACGCGATGCCGGTGACCCGCTTCATGACCCAGCACAACACTTCGGTGTTGACGGTCTTGTAGGCAAACGCCGCGCCGTGCGCGCCCTCCTTGCGAAGCGTGCGCAGGTAGTCGTAGAAGTTGCCCGGGCCGGCGTAATCGGGGCCGCGGGGACGGAGGCCTCCTGCACGGCCGTAGTCCCAGATATGAGCCTTCGGATCCGCATAGAGCTCGGAATATTCCACGCCGATCTGCATGTCGAGCACCTGGCGCAGCGTCGCATCTTCATAGGCGGTGCCGGCCATTTCGGGCAGGTAGTGCGACACTGATTTGGCTTCGTCCAGCACATGCTCATGAATCAGCGCGGCGGCAAGGGTGGCAGCGTAGGACTTGGTGATTGAAAAGCAGGCGTGCGGCCGATGCTCCTGCAGGGCGCCGAAGTAGCGTTCGTAGATTCGCCGGCCGCGGTGCAAAACCACGATGCCGTCCGCATAGGTGTGCTTGAGCGACTCAGCCCAGGTGAGCTTGCGGCCGAAAAGATCGACAAAGGCGAGCGCATCGATCGAGGCCTCGAGATCTTGGGGTGCGACGCCGAGATCGCTGGGTTGTCCGTGCCCGCGCCACACGGGCGTGGTCGGCGCCAGCTCGCGCATATGCGAAAGAGTCCAGCGAATTTGCGGAAATTCCAGGAATCGGTCGTCTTGGAAGCGGATCTGCTTGGCCTGCGGCGGCGGCGAGCCTTGCATCCAGCCCAGCGCCACGGGGTCCGAAGCGTCGGCGTCAGGATATTCGACGCCGTCTATCTCGAATATTCCGCTTTTCATGGGCCGCCTTCGCAAAACCGAGTTATGCGCAAGACTGCACACTTGGTGCCTGCCGTGCAAGCGAGGCTTGGCGCACATCGGCCAAAGACAGGCACAATGCGGCATGAATTACCGGCACATCTACCACGCAGGCAACTTTGCCGACATTGCAAAGCATGTCGCGCTCCTGTACTGCTTGAAAGCACTGAAACGCAAGGAAAGTGCGTTCTTCGCGCTGGACAGCCACGCTGGGCGCGGATTCTATGATTTGCAGGCGCCCGAGGCGAAGAAATCGGGCGAAGCCGACCGCGGCGTGCAGCGCCTCGTCGCCGCTGCGCTGGGCGAAGAAATTCTGGGCGATTACTTCGCGGCAATACGCGCGCGGCGCGGCAAGCGGCTGCCGCGCTACCCGGGATCTCCCGCACTGATCGCGCACGCACTGCGTCCGCAGGACCGCGCACTATTCGTCGAGCTCATGCCGGCGGAAGCGCGCGCCGCGGAACGGGAGATCGAATCGCCGGGCCGCGTCCGCACGGAAATTAACGACGGCTATGCGGCCCTCAAAGCGTTTCTGCCGCCGGACGAACGCCGCGGGCTGGTGCTGATCGATCCGCCCTACGAAAGTCTCGACGAGCTCAAGACGATGCTGCAGGCGTTCGCGGATGCCTACCGCCGCTGGCCGGGCGGAGTCTATTTGATGTGGTACCCCATTCGCAGCGCGACCCAGCGCAGCATGGTGCACGCGCGGTTCGAGGCCCTTAAGGTTCCCAAAATGCTGCTGGCTGACCTCGCGATTCATCCGGATGATGCCGGACTGGGGCTGGCGGGAAGCGGGCTGCTCATCGTCAATCCGCCGTACGGCGCGGATGAGCACCTTCGCGATGCCTACAGCGCAATCCATCGGGTCATCGCCGCAACGGGCGCGGGTTACGTCGAAGTGGCCCGCCTCACACCCGAACGAATGGCACAATAGCGCCAACTTACGGGGGACACCTATGGATCAAAAAACTTTGCGCGAGCGGCTCGCCAAGCTGCATGCGGAGTTGGACAACGCACATCGGGAAAATCCTGCGACGCGGCAATCGCTCGGCGAGATTCTCCCCGACGTAAAACGCATGGTCGATCAGCCCTCGGGCGCCGTCACCGAGTCCTCGGCCAAATCTCTGCCGGACCGCCTCGAAAGAGTGGCCGTGCAATTTGAGGCGGAGCATCCGACGCTGGCGGCGAGCGCGCGGCGGCTGATCGATTTGTTGAGCGAAGTGGGTATTTGAGCTCAGCGGGTCCAAACGATCGAATCGTCCACTTGCGCGGCTATGCGCGCGACTTCTCCGGAGCTCACGCCTGAATCCTGCATGAGCACCGCGATGCTGCCGTGACCGGGCACCGGCACGATGGTTCCGCGATAGCCTTGCTCGTCAAACTGCATGGTCTTTCGCAACGGCTCATGCACCAGCACCATGACGGTCACGGGACCAGAGGCCGTTTGCACCACGAGATGCGGCACCCTGTGTCCGCGAAAGGGGCAGCTGCTGGCATAGCTGACGATGCCCGCTGCGGGTTTCAAGCGCATCTTCGAGTCCTTCAGCACGTCTTGCAGCTCGGGGGTGTCCACGGGGATGTCGGTGCGCTGCCACGCGTCGGGCTCGCCGGCCATGTGCGCGACCACCGCGGCAGCGAGGCTTCGTTGGGGCAAGGTCAGCCAAATTCCGCCGCCAATCGCCGTCGCCAACAATACGCTGGCCGCCATCGCCAGCCAGCGGCGTGCGCCCGCGAAGCCGCGAGCGGGCTTGCGCGCAAACGGCAGCACATCCGCTCCGGCGGGAATCCCTACGCGCAAGGCGCGTTCGATACGCGCATCGAATTTGAGCAGCTGCTCGGTGTAGGCGCGGCACTCGGGGCAAGCTTCGCGATGGGCGCGCAATTCGGCGTCCGGATTGCGTGGATCGGCCAGGATCGCGGAACGATATTGCGTGTGATCCATCATTCCGGCGAATCCTGCGAATCTTTCGGATCGAGCGCAGTGTCTTCGCCGCAGGCGGCGCGCAATTGCCGCCGCGCGCGGCACAAGCGGGTCAGCACTGCCGGGCCCGATAGCTCGAGCTCGCGCGCTATTTCCGCGGTCGAATATCCCATCAGGACCTGCAACACCAAGGGCTCACGGTAGTCATCGGGCAATTTCATGATGGCCGCGCGTACATCAGCAATGTCTTGCTCCTCCGCGGCGGCCAAGGTCGGCTCCTCTTTGGCAATCAGCTCATCCAAGTCCACGGTCGGGAGCCGCTTGCGCTCGAAAGTTCGCGCATATTCGCGCCGCACGATGGTCAGGAGCCAAGGCTTGGCGGCGCCCTCGTTCAACAGAGAATCCTGCGCCTTCCAGGCGCGCAACATGCTTTCCTGCACGACGTCCTCGGCCAAGGCGCGGTCGCGGGACAGCCAAAAGGCAAATCGCAGCAAGTCGGGACGCAGAGACTGGCATAGCGCCTGGAACCGGGCGCGTCTCAGTTTTCCACCGAGCTGATCGTTCATGTAGGAATCAGCACCCGACTTAAGATATCGTTCCTGCGATATTACCGCGTAAACGGGGCGGCGCCGACGGTCAAATATGCCGACTGGGCACGGACTTGGGCTATTTGCGGCGGCAAACTGGGTGCAAGGAGTCACACTGAAGATGACCGGATTCGGCGCCAATTCATTTCCAAGCACCCGCATGCGGCGCATGCGGCGGGACGAGTTTTCGCGCCGTTTGATGCGTGAAACACGCCTCTGCGTGGACTCGCTCATCTACCCGATTTTCGTCGTCGAAGGCCGCGGCGACCGCCAGCCCGTGGCCTCCATGCCCGGCATCGAGCGGCTGCCCGTCGACCACTTGCTGCGCGAATGCGAGACCTTGGTGCGGCTGAAGATCCCGGCGATCGCCTTGTTTCCGGTGACGCCCGAGGGCAAGAAAACTCTGGATGCGCGCGAATCCTGGAATCCTGAGGGCATCGCCCAAGCGGCGGTCAGGGCGGTCAAAAAGGAATTCCCGGATTTGGGTGTGATTACCGATGTGGCGCTCGACCCTTTCACGACGCACGGCCAGGATGGCCTGATCGATGACAAGGGCTACGTGATGAATGACGCGACGGTCGAGGCCCTGGTGCGCCAGGCTCGCTCGCATGCCGACGCCGGCGCGGATATGGTCGCGCCGTCGGACATGATGGACGGACGGATCGGCGCGATCCGCAACGCGTTTGAAAGCGCCGGTCTGGTGCACACGCGAATTCTTGCCTACGCCTCGAAATACGCCTCGAGCTTTTACGGTCCCTTCCGCGACGCCGTGGGATCGGCCGCGCAGCTGGGCGGCGGCGGCAAGCACACCTACCAAATGGACATCGGCAATTCCGATGAGGCGTTGCGCGAAGTGGCGCTCGATATCGCCGAAGGCGCGGACATGGTCATGGTCAAGCCCGGGCTGCCGTATCTGGACATCGTGCGGCGGGTGAAGGATAAGTTCGGCATGCCGACCCTCGTCTACCAGGTGAGCGGGGAATATTCGATGATCATGGCAGCCGCCGGCAATGGCTGGCTGAACGAGCGCTCCGCCGCATTGGAAGCATTGACGTGCATCAAGCGTGCGGGTGCGGACGGCATTTTGACGTATTTCGCGAAGCGCGCGGCGGAGTGGCTTGCGACGTGAACTCGAGCGTGGGGTCGGAAGCGCCGGATCAATATGGGGTTGCGGGTCATCCCATCGCCCACAGCTGGTCGCCGTTCATCCATGGGATGTTCGCGAAAGCCACGGCGCAAAACCTGGTGTACCGTCTGTTCGACATCCCGCCGGACAATTTTCGCCGCGAAGCGTTGCGCCTGTTTGCAGGCGGACTCAAGGGCTTGAACGTCACGCTGCCCCATAAGCAAGCCGCCGCTGAACTGGTCAACGAGCTCACACCGCGCGCGGAACGCGCCAAAGCCGTCAACACGATCGCATTCTTCGAGCAAACATCGCTGCTGGGCGACAACACCGACGGCTTGGGGCTCATGGCGGATCTCGAGAACAATTTAGGGCTGGCCCTCGCGGGCAAGCGCGTGCTCATTCTCGGCGCCGGCGGTGCGGTTCGCGGCGTGCTCGGTTCCTTGATGGAGCGCGAGCTGCGCGAAGTGGTCATCGCCAATCGCACGCCGGAACGTGCGCGCAAGCTCGCCGCGGAATTCGCCGATCTGGGTGAAATATTGGGCTGCGGATTCGCCGAGGTGGAAGGGCCGCCCTACGATCTCATCATCAATGCGACTTCCGCGAGCTTGCAGGGAGAGATGCCGGAAATGCCCGTGGGTCTCGTGAGCGAAGAAAGCATCTGTTACGACATGGCCTATGGCCGAGGGCATACCCCGTTTACTTTATGGGCGAAATCCCTACACGCGTCCCGCACCACCAAGGGCTGGGGCATGCTGGTCGAACAGGCGGCGGAGTCATTCCTGCTCTGGCGCGGCATACGGCCGGACACAGGGCCCGCGCTCGAGGCATTGGCGCAACACGCGTAACGGCGGCCGTTCGGCATCGCGCCGCTAGCGCATGGTGACCAATTCTTCGGCGCTCGTGGGATGAATGGCGACCGTGTCGTCGAAATCGGCCTTCGTGGCGCCCATGCGGATCGCCACCGCAAATCCCTGCAGCATTTCATCCGCGCCGCTGCCGAGAATGTGGCAGCCCACGATGCGCTGCTCCGGACCGACGCACACCAGCTTCATATCCGTATGCGTTTTTCGCGTGGTCAGCGCGTGGTACATCGGCGTGAAGTCGGCGACATACACTTTGACGGCGTCGCCATACTGGGCGCGAGCTTCCGCTTCGCTGGCGCCCACGGTGCCGATCGGCGGGTGCGTAAAAATGACCGTCGGGATCATGTTGTAGTCCAAGCGCCGATCCGCCTTGCCGCCGAATAGGCGATCGCTCAAGCGCCTGCCCGCTGCGATGGCCACCGGCGTCAACGCAGCCCGGCCCGTGACATCGCCGATCGCATGCACGCCGCTCACGTTGGTATTTTGAAAGCCGTCGGTAACCACGTAGTTGCCGTCGTCGAGCGCAACGCCGGCCTTGTCCAATTCCAAGCCCGCCACATTGGCGTCGCGCCCGATCGCCCACAGCACGCAATCGAATCCCGCAAACTCGCGCCCATCCGCCGCCGCCAATGTCTTCTTGCCTGCGGTCTCGCGTACCGAGGCCGCCACCACGCCTTCATGAAGGATCATTCCCTGGGCGCGAACCTCCCGCATCAGGGATTTTCCGAGCATCACGTCGAAATTCGTCAGCAGGCGATCCTTGCGGATGAACTGCTGTACCTCGCTTCCAAGCTCCCGAAAGGATGCGGCCAATTCACAGGCGATATAACCGCTGCCGACGACGGCAACCCGCTGCGGCCGTGCCTCGAGGTCAAAAAAGCCGTCGGAGCTGATGCCCAATTGTGCACCGGGGATTTGCGGCAGCGCCGGCTTTCCCCCGGTCGCAATCACCACATGGCGCGCGCTGAAACGCCGGCCGTTCACCTCGAGCGTGTGGGGATCCACGAATCGAGCGGCCCCGTGCACATACGCCACGCCCTTCGCCGCGAGATTGCGTTCATAGATGCCGTTCAGACGCAGCACATAAGCATCGCGCTTGCGCTTCAGTTCCGCCCAGTCGCTCTCGCCCACCTTGACGTCGAAGCCGTAGTCGTCGGCATCATGCAGGCTCAAGGCAACCCCCGCTGCGTTCCACATGACTTTCTTTGGGACGCATCCGACATTGACGCAGGTCCCGCCCAGCCGGTGCGGTTCAATGACGGCCGCCTTGGCGCCGTACTCGGCCGCGCGCTGAGCGCAAGCCAGGCCGCCGCTGCCGCCGCCGACGCTGATGAGATCGAATACTTGCTCAGACACGGGCCGATTTTCATCCTGTGGGACGTGCAGGTGCCCATGATACGTGTTCACAGGCGCTACCGCCTGTGGCCGGATGGCGGCGCGCGTCTGCTAGAATTGAGCCGTGAACAACCCACTTTTGGAACTCGGCGAACTGCCTGACTTCGGGCGCATCGAAGCGCGCCATGCACGGCCGGCACTGGAGAAGGTGCTGGCGGAGAATCGCGCGCGCCTCGCGGAACTGACCACGCAAACCGAACCGACCTTCGCCTCTCTGGTGGTGCCGGTCGAGGAACTGAGCTACCGGTTGAGCCGCGTGTTCAGCCCGGTATCGCACTTGAACGCGGTCGCGAATTCCACGGAAATGCGCGAGGCCTACAACGAGTGCGTGCCGCTGCTCACGGAATATTCCTCGGAGCTGGGCCAAAACGCCGCGTTGCAGTCAGCCTATGCCCGAGTGCTGAAAAACGAGGGTCCGACGCTCGACCCGGCGCAGCGCAAGCTTTTGGAAAATGCCCTGCGTGATTTCCGCTTGGCCGGAGTCGATCTGCCGGCCGATCAAAAGACACGCTATCGCGAAGTCGCACAGCGGCTTGCTCACTTGGCCACCAAGTTTTCGGAAAATGTTCTCGACGCCGGCCGCGCCTACTCGCGCAGCGTCACCAACAGCGCCGAACTGGCCGGGCTGCCCAGCAACGCGATCGACCGCGCTGCCGCCGATGCGCGCGAGGCAAATCTGCCCGGATGGTTGTTCAAGCTCGATCAGCCTACCTACATGACCATCATGGCCAGTGCCGAATGCGAGCAGCTGCGCCGCGACATCTATGAAGCGTGGATCACCCGAGCCTCGGATGTGGGACCCAGCGGCGGACGCTTCAATAACTATCTCATCATCGAGCAGATTCTGCCGCTGCGGGATGAGTTGGCGAAGCTGTTGGGTTTTCAGAACTTCGCGAACTATGCGCTTGCCACCCGCATGGCGAAGAGCAGCAAGCAGGTGCTGACCTTCTTGGATGATCTGGCGCGGCGCTGCCGGCCGGCAGCGCGCGAAGAATTCCTGGGGCTGGAAGAGTTTGCCGGCCGCAAGCTCAATGCCTGGGACATGGCCTATTACAGCGAGCGGCTGCAGGAAAGCCGCTACAAGGTATCGCAGGAAGCGTTGCGTCCTTATTTTCCGCTGCCCAAGGTGTTGGATGGCCTGTTTGCGCTGACACGGCGGCTGTATGGCATCAGCGTTCGGGAACGGCCCGAAGTCAGCGTCTGGCATCCCAGCGTGCGCTACTACGATTTGCTCGATAAGGATCAGCGCGTCGTGGCCGGGTTCTTTCTCGACCCCTATTCGCGCAGCGAGAAGCGAAGCGGCGCGTGGATGGATGAGTGCGTGGTGGCCAAGGCGCTGCCTTCAGGCACCGCGCTGCCCGTGGCGCAACTGGTCTGTAACTTCACCGCGCCGGTGGCGCCGCAACCTTCCCAGCTGACGCACGACGAAGTCATCACGCTGTTTCACGAGTTCGGACACGGATTGCATCATATGCTGACGCGCGTGGCCTATCCGAGCATCGCCGGCATCAATGGCGTCGCCTGGGACGCTGTCGAGCTGCCCAGTCAATTCATGGAAAATTTCGTCTGGCGTGCCGAGGTGCTGCCGCTGATTTCGGCGCACATCGACACCGGCGAGCCTCTACCCGTGGACATGCTGCAGCGCCTGCTCGGCACGCGCACCTTCAATGCCGCGCTCGACACGCTGCGGCAGATCGAGCTGGCGACGTTCGACTTCGAATTGCATGCCAAGTTCGATCCCGGAATCGGCGCCAACGTCGACGCCATTCTGGCAGCCGTGCGCCAGCGCGTCGCCGTCGTGCCGCCGGCCTCTTTCAACCGCATGCCCGCGAGCTTCGCGCACATTTTTGCCGGAGGCTATGCAGCCGGGTACTACAGCTACAAATGGGCGGAAGTGCTGGCCGCCGATGCGTTCGAGGCCTTCGAGGAAGCCGGCGTATTTGATGCCAAGACGGCGGCGCGATTTCGCGAGTCCATCCTTGCCCGCGGCGGCAGCATCGATGCCATGGACGCGTTCGTGCATTTTCGCGGGCGCCAGCCCGACGTGCGGCCGCTTCTCAAGCAGACCGGAATCGCGGCGTGAAACGGCGCGGCGTGCAGACGCTGGCCGCGCTGCTGCTGGCGATGTTCGCGATCAAAGGCGTGGCTGCCACCGCCTACGTCAGCGATGAACTGGTTCTCGGCGTCTATGCCGAGGAAAACAGTCAGGGCCAGCGGCTGGCCACCCTGCATTCGGGCACGCAGGTGGAGACGCTGGCGCAGAACGGAGAATTCACCCAGGTGCGCCTGGGCGACGGCACCACCGGTTGGGTGAAGTCGGCCTTTCTGACCACCAACGAGCCGGCCGTCGTCCGGGTCAAGCAGCTCCAGGAAGAGTTGGACCGCAGCCGGGCCACCACACCGGCGCTGGCCGAAGCGGCGGCGCGCAGCGAAGTGGAACGGCTCAAGCTCGAGCTTGCCGCCAAGCAAGCCGAGCTGGACGCGGCGCGAGGGCCAACTCCGGGCACCGCCGCCCCGACGGGCGCGGGTGCGCTGGCGGCCATCCAGGCGGCCCTGGCGCCTAGGTGGCCCTTGTTCACCGGCATTGGCGTTGCCGCCGGATTGGCGTGCGGGTTTTGGCTCGGGTATGCCGCGCTGGCGCGGCGCATCCGGCAGAAATTCGGGGGTCTTAAAGTTTACTAAATACCGGGTTTGGAGACAGCCGGTTGACTTAATACTGTGAGCTACGTCCAAAGGAGAAGCAGGCACGTGGCGCCATCCAACCCAAGAGCCTAAACTCCCGCTGATGTACGACCTCAGACGCAACGACTACGACGTCGCGAATTCCGTTCAGGTCAGCTCTACAGCGGCGGTGAGTGCCGCGGTTAGGGAACTTTTTACAACGGCCTGGCCTGCGGATTATTTCGACAAAGTCGCGATCGCTTTTGAGGATTTCGACAAGCTGTTTACAGGCCGCATGCCCGGCTATCACGGCGTCGATACGCTTTATCACGATCGCCAGCATTCTCTCGACATGACTCTGGCGATGGCGCGCCTCTTGGTGGGCTATGAGCGCAGCGTGGAGAGCCGGCAGCGCTTTGGCGGCGAACGCGCCAGCATGGCGCTGGTGACCTCGCTATTTCACGACGCCGGCTACATCCGCGAATTCGACGATCGCCAACACAGCAACGGCGCGGAATTCACCCTGTACCACGTGACGCGCAGCGCGCGGTTTCTCGCACGCTACCTGCCCAGCATCGGCATGGAAACCTGGGTTCCGGTCGCCACGCGCATCGTCCATTTCACCGGCTACGAGATCAAGCTCAACATGATTCAGCTGGCCGATCCCAAGGATCGAAAGCTGGGCCATTTGCTGGGCACCGCGGATTTGATCGCGCAAATGGCCGACCGCTGCTACCTGGAGAAATGCCGCGATCGGCTCTATCCGGAATTCGTGCTGGGCGGGATCGCCGCCAGCACCGCGGTCGACGGCTCGCTGCACGTCCGCTATAGCTCGGGTCTCGATCTGCTGCGCCAGACTCCGGAATTCGTGCGCGAAACATTCGTCGCACGCCTCGAAGGCGAGTTCGAGCACGCTTACCGCTACGTTGAGTGCTTGTTCGGCGGCAAGAATCCCTATCTCGAAGCCATCGAACGCAATGTGGGCTACCTGCACCGCGTGCTGCGCACCGAGCGCTGGCCGATGCTGCGCCGGAACCCGCCGCTGTTTACCTCCGAAGACACGCAGATCAACCAGGTACGCGGCTTGATGCTGGATCGATTGAAGGCCCTCTGGGCCTAAGCGCCGAAAAAGGCAGCAGTCCCTTAAGGCAAATCGATCGCGGCGATGTAGCGCGCGTGCAATTCCGGAAGATGCTGAAGCACTTCGTCCTTTCCCAGCAGCGGAGCGGACGCAATAGCCGATTGCAAAACTTGCCGGCTTAAGCGTTGCCGGGCTTTTTCCGCAATCGGCGCGAAGCTTAGGTGCCAGGGCTCCGCTTGCACGCCGGAGCGCACGCCCTGGAACGGGCGAAAGAAACCGAAACGCGCCGCATTGGCCTCCAGCCATTCATCGAGCCGCGCAAAGGGTCCGCCCGGCGCAAATGCGGCACGCGTCAATTTGTCTCCATGCCCCTCCGCGCTCGTGTTGCCGTCGACGACGTCAATGTCGGTGCCCCAGTGGTGCCGGCTGGCGCCCGGCAGCGCCGACCACAGCAAAATCGCCTCGATGCGTTCCCAAGGCGCAAGCGCGGCCGCATCGAGCTTGCCGCCCGCGGCGTCGTACATCGGCCTTGCGCCGCTGAACTTGCCATTCCAAATGGTGAGCTGACGGTCAAAATCCCGAAAGCCGCTCATGGGCGCCAGATCGATGCCGTCTTTCAGGGCGGCGCGGCGCAAGTTGAGGAATGGCCGCACGGCGTACGTGTGCAACAGGCAGCTTGGGTCGGCAACCTCGGCGATGTGCGTACGCGCGCGCCCGGTCAGCTCGTCATCGTTCACGAGGCAACGCCGCGAGAGGAGGCAAACTCCGCCACCTGATCGAACACGCGCGCGAAAATACCGACTTCCTGCGCCCCTGAAATCGTGTATTGACCGTCGAAGATGTAAGTCGGCACGCCCGTGATCCCCAACACGGCGGCATGGCGTTCGGCGGCCACCACGCCATCCTGGCCCACCCTCAATATCAAGGCGTTGCGGGCATCGGCGGCGCTCAGTCCCACTTCCGAGCCCAAGCGGACCAGTTCTTCGGGATCGCCGATATCACAGCCCTCCTCGAAATAGGCGCGCATGATGCGGTCCTTGACGGCAGCCTGCAGGCCGCGCCGTGCCGCATGCGCAATCAATATGTGCGACCTTCTCGTGTTGGGGACGCGGCTGATGAGGTCGAAGCGGAAATGAATGCCGCTGGACTCTCCTTGGCGCTCGAGCTCCGCGTGGGCCTGCTCCAGGCGCGCTTGATCCGGCATTTTTGCCGCCATGAAGGTTTCGCGGTCCACGCCCTCGACCGGCACGTCAGGATTTAATTCGAACGGCCGCCAGAAGACCACGGGTTCGTATTGCGGACGAGCCGCAACCGCAAGGTCGAAGCGCCGTTTGCCCAAGTAACACCAGGGACAGACGGTGTCGGAGTAGATATCAATGCGCATAGGGACCCGCCATGACGCGATTGTACCCTCGCCCCTTGTGGGGGTACGCCTGAAGAGGCCTTATGGGGGGTGGCCTGAACAGGTATGATCACTGGTTAAGAGACGGGGGACGAGACAATCGATGGCGCGAAGCCTTAAAACCAGCTATTTGCTGCTAGCCCTAGGGGTTAGCGCGGTACTTGCGCTGATTTTAGGCGGTTTGGCGTACTACGAGCACCGGGTCAATACCTCCGATGCCAACCAGCTGACCTACGCCACCGTCGAGCAAAAGCTGGAAGGCGACCTCGAGGCGCGCGCCAGGTCGTTGAGCAACATCACCAGTACCTCTCTCACCCCGGCGCTCAAAGAGGGCAATAACGCCGCCGTGGCTGCCATTGCCGCCCGGTTGCTCGATGAGCGCGACATTGAACGGGTCGAGGTGTGGGGAGCGCACAACGACATTCTCTATTCGGGCAGCAACCCTGAAGCGCGGCCGACCAGCTCGGGTCCGTTTGTGTTGCGCACCGAGCTGCCGCGCTTGGGGGTTCTCGAGATTTGGATGAGCCGCGCCGAAATGCAGGAAACCCTCCTGAGCATCCGCACGCAACTGCTGAGCAAGCAGGGAATGCAGACCAAGCGCATTCGCGGCGTGTTCACCGTCATCACCGTGCCGCTCTTCATATTGGGACTGCTCGGTGCATGGTTGATCGCCCGCAGGCTCTCAGGTCCGATAGCCGCGCTGGTGAAGAGTGCCGATCGAATCGGCGACGGCGACTACACCCGGCCGCTCGCCGTGGTACGCCGCGACGAGCTCGGCGATTTGCAATTCGCGCTGGAGCGAATGCGGCAAAACTTGAACGAAACGACGATCACCAAAAATTACCTCAATACCGTGCTCAACAGCTTGAGCGACGCCGTGTTCGTCACCTCGCCGGATGGCATCGTCAAAAGCTGCAACGAGGCGGCGCAACTGCTGCTCGGCCATTCATCCGACGAGTTGGTGGGCAAGCCTCTGCTGGGCTTCATCGATGAAGTTCATCGCAACGCATTTGACCCCACGCATTCGGCGCAGGAAGCGCGCGAGACGGTGCTGCGCACGGCCAGCGGGCAAACCATTCCGGTCTCGATGGCGAGTTCGGCGATCGACTCGGAAGACCCGCAGTTCCAGGGCAACATCTATGTGGCGCGCAATATCACGGAGCGCAAGCGCGCCGAGCGGCGCATCCGCTACCTCGCGCGCTACGACACCCTCACGAAGATGCCGAACCGCATGCAGTTCCAGCATCTGCTGCAGCAGGCCATCGCTCGCGCGCGCCGCAACCAGCGTTCGCTCGCCCTTCTGTATCTCGACTTGGACCGCTTCAAGGAAGTCAACGACACCTTCGGCCATGCGGCGGGCGACCGGACCCTGGAAATCTTGAGCGAACGGCTCACGCGCAATTTGAGCAAGGACGCGGTGATCGGCCGGCTCGCGGGCGACGAGTTCGCGATGTTCATCGACGATCTGCCGGTGGATAGCGATAACCGTGCGGCGTTGGGGACACTGGCCAGAACCCTGCTCGATGAAATCAGCCGCACGTTCTACGTCAACCAGCAAGAGGTTTACCTCACGGCCAGCGCCGGCATCGCGATCTGCCCCTACGATGCCGAGAATGTGATCGACCTGATCCGCAACGCGGATGCGGCGATGTACCACTCGAAGCAAAATGGCGGCAACTCCTGCGCCTTCTATGTGCCCAGCATGAATGCAGCGGCCGTCGAGAGGTTGATGCTGAAGAGCAAGCTGCGGCGCGCCCTGGAGCGCGACGAGCTGGTGATCCTGTATCAATCGAAAGTGGATCTGCGCACCGGCCGTGTGGTCGGCGCCGAGGCGCTGCTGCGCTGGCGGCTGCCGGGACATGGCGACATATCGCCTTCGCACTTCATTCCTCTCGCCGAGGAAACCAGCTTGATATTGGACATCGGCGAGTGGGTGTTGAACCGGGTTTGCTCCGACTATCGAGAGTGGCAAAAGGTCGTGCCTCACCCCGGACGCATCGCCATCAATCTGTCCTTGCGCCAGCTCAAGCAATCGAGTTTCATTTCCCGCTGCCGCAGCGTGTTTCGCAAGCATGCTGTGTCGCCTACCTGCTTCGAGCTGGAAGTGACCGAGACCACCTTGATGACCGATCCGAAGCGCACGATCGGCTTGCTGAACGAGCTGTATGCCATGGGCTTGAGCCTCGCCATCGATGATTTCGGCACCGGTTACTCTTCACTCTCGGCCCTGCAGCAGTTTCCCATCGGCACGCTGAAAATCGACCAGTCATTCGTGCGCGATGTCGCGGTGGACACGAACGACGCCGCCATCGTGCGAACCATCATCGACATGGGAAAGAGCCTGGATCTCGAGGTCATCGCGGAAGGCGTCGAGGAAGCCGAGCAGCTGGAGTTCCTGCGCACGCACGGCTGCTACTACGCCCAGGGCCGCTTGTTCGGCGACGCCATGGAAGCGAACAAGCTGCTGGGAATTCTCGCCGGCCAGGAAGGCGGCACGCCGCATCACGGCGATCTCTGCGCACCGACCGTGCTGCGGCCGGTGCGGCTCTCTTTGTAATCAGTTTCGATGCTCGCCGCGAGGGATCTCACGCTGCGGCGCGGTCCGCGGGCGCTGTTCGAGCAGGTCAATTTCACCGTCTTTCGCGGCGATAAGGCCGGCATCACGGGCGCCAACGGCGCCGGAAAATCGAGCCTATTTGCCGCAATCCTGGGCGAGCTTGCGGCGGACTACGGCGACGTCGAGCTCCCTGCGGCCATCAAGATCGCCCACGTCGAACAGGAAATCGGCGCGAGCACCCGCTCCGCGATCGAGTTCGTGCTGGACGGCGATGCCGAGCTTCGCAAAATCCAAGCGGCCATCGAGGACGCCGAACGAAGCGATGCGGCGATGCGGCTGGCCGAGCAGTACTCGTTGCTGGAAGCCATCGACGGCTATCGCGCCAAGGCGCGTGCAGCGGCCATCATGCATGGTCTCGGGTTCAAGACGGCGGATCATGAGCGCGCCGTGGCCGAGTTTTCCGGAGGCTGGCGCGTGCGGCTCGCCATGGCGCGCGCCCTGTGTTCCCGGGCCGACCTGCTGCTGCTGGATGAACCCACCAATCATCTCGACCTCGATGCGATCGTGTGGCTGGAGGAATGGCTGACGGCCTACTCGGGCACGTTGCTGATGATTTCACACGACCGCGAATTCTTGGATGCCATCATCGATCGGGTATTGCACATCGAGAACAGGACCATTCGCGCGTACGCCGGCAACTACTCGCAGTTCGAGCAGAAGCGCGCGGAGGAACTGGCACTGCTATCGGTGCTGCATGCGCGGCAGGTGAAACGGATCGCGGAGATCACCGGCTTCGTGAATCGGTTTCGCGCCTCCGCGGCCAAGTCCCGGCAGGCACAGAGCCGCCTGAAAATGCTGGAGCGGATGGAGCGCATCGTACCGGCGCACGTCGACAGCCCGTTCGAGTTTGAATTTTCAAAGCCCTCGAAAACGCCGCGGCCGCTGATCACGATCGAGGGCGCCGCGTGCGGCTATGCCGGTGTGCAAATCGTTGCGGGCATCAATGTGTCGATCGGCCCGTTGGACCGTATTGCCCTGCTGGGACCCAACGGCGCGGGCAAATCCACCTTGACCAAGTTGTTGGCAGGAGAATCGGCGCCGCTCGCGGGAAGGCGCACCGCCGCGCCGGACTTGAGCATAGGCTACTTTGCCCAGCAGCAATTGGAGCAGCTCAAATCCGACTGCGACGCCTTCTGGCATTTACGAAATCTCGGCGGTCCTGACTTTGCCGCCGGCGATGAACAGAGAATCCGCGACCACTTGGGCCGCTTCGGCTTTCAGGGCGACCGCGCGTTCGAGCCCGTGGCTCGATTCTCCGGCGGCGAGAAGGCGCGCCTCACGCTGGCGCTGCTCGTCGCACGGCGTCCCAATTTGCTGCTGCTGGACGAACCGACCAATCATTTGGATATCGAAATGCGGCAGGCCTTGACCGTGGCGCTGCAAAGTTTCGAAGGCGGCCTGGTGGTGGTATCGCACGATCGGCATTTGATCAAGTCGGTCGCCGATTCGTTGTGGCTGGTGGCCGACGGAAAAGTTCGCGAGTTCGCCGGCGATCTTGACGAATACCAACAATGGCTGCGATCCCGCGGCAGCGCGCAGCAACCGGCTCCGGCCGCTTCTGCCAAGCAAGCCGCTGCGAAGGTTCCCCCCGGCAAAAAGACACCGCGCGCCGATCCCTTGACCCGCCTGCGACGGCAGCTCGACCAGGTCGAATCGCGTATCGCTGCGGTTGCCGCCGAACGGGCTTTGCTCGAAGCTGAGATTGCCGCCAATCCTTCAGAACCCAAGCTCGGCATGCGGCGCGCGAACCTCGCGCGGGACGCCGCATATCTCGAAAGCCAGTGGATGGAAATCGGCACAGCCATCGAGGCGGCCGGCGGCTGAGCCGCCTACTTGCCGGCGAGCGCTTGCGCCGCGCCCTGCGCGATTTCGGCAAGCGCCTTGTCCGCGGCGCGATTGTAGGCATCGACGATGTCGCTCATGCGATTGTCGGCGGCCGCTTCGCGCACGTCGGGATCGAAGCGCGCCAAGACCCGTCGGTCGGCGGAATTGCCGATGCGCGCTTGAAGCCGTACGTGCACGCTCGGCGGGCCGCCGCCGGCCGGATATTCCGCCTGGAAATCCGTCACCTCGATTTCCAGCCAATAGGCGCTGGCGAATACCGACGCATCCGCGCTGACGTGCCGCAATCTTGAATCGGCATGCAATTCCTGCACCGCTAATTCCTGTAGAACCGCATCCAGCGGGCCGCTCCACCGCACGTCCGCAAAGTAATCCATGCGCCGGTCCGGATAGAGCGCGGCGATGCGATCGGTGTCCAAACCTGTCCGCACCCGCGGCCTGAGCACGGCAAGATCGGTCAGGCGCGCCCCGCTTGCGGGGTCCGCCGGCGCTGAATTCGCCGCCGCCGACAGCCGATACATGGTGGGCGGGGCGGCTTTGTTCTTGAACAGCGATCCCGCGCAACCGGCCACGGCAATGCTCAGCAAAATCGACAGCGCGGCACGGCTCACTTGGGCACCTCAATACCGCGATAGGTGGACTCGTAGATCAGCTGCGACGGGTTTTGCTTCAGGCTGCGCGATAGATCGCGGAAATCCCGCACGGCTTGGCGGCTCTCGCGCAGCAGCTGCTCGAGTTCCGGCAGGCTCTGCTTGGAGAAACGCGAATATCCTGGTTCATTCTCGGCCACGAAGGCGTTAAGCCGGGTCGTCGTCCTGGCAAGGTTGTCGGAGATCTCGCGGATATTGGCAAATGCCGTTTTCAGATCCGGCGATGCGTCGGTGATGACGCCATGCAGTTCCGCCACGGTGCCTTGAACTTCCCGCGTCGTGCGGCTCACGTCCGCCACCAGCTGCTGAACCTCGCGCACCGTGCTTGGCAGGTGCTCGCTGGCGAGCCGGGCATTGTCGAGCGTCTCTTTGAGGGCGCGGACGTTTTCATCGCTGAAAATATTATTGAAATGGTCGGCCAGTTCCACCAGGTGCGTGGTCAGGGCGGGCAGATTACTGAGCAGCACATCGAAATCCGACCTGCGCGAACGAATCATGGGGTAATTCTGACCCTGCGCCATCACGCCGGTCGACTCCGCCTTCGGGTCCTGCTCCAGGTCGATGAACAACAAGCCCGTCACGCCCTGCAGGCTCAAGGAAGCTCGGGTGCGGTCGTCGATGGGCGCGGTCGAGTCGATGTCGGCGATCACCTGCACGGTTTTGTGCTGCTGGGGGTCGAGCTTGATGCGCACCACCTTGCCCACATCGACGCCCAGATAGCGTACGGGACTGCCGGCGGTCAGGCCGCTGACAGATCCCGGAAAATAAATCTCATAACGCTGGTAGCTGCGCTTGTCCTGCTGGTCCGTGTACCAGAACACGAACGACACAGCCATGGCAATGACCAGCAGAACGAAGGCGCCGACGGCGACGTAATTCGAATCTCTATCCACGGGATGCCCCGCCCGCCGCTTCCATCTCGGCGGCCCGTGCCCTCGGCCCGTGAAAATATTCCTGGATCCATGGATTGGGATTCTTCAGCAAGCCCTGGAGAGTGTCGCTGATCATGCGTCCATCGATGATCACCCCGACACGGCTGCAGGTTTGGAACAAGGTGTCGAGGTCGTGCGTAATCATGACAACCGTGAGCCGCAATTGCGAGTGTAGATACAACAGTAGCTCATCGAAGGCCGTGGCGGAAATCGGATCAAGGCCTGCCGTGGGCTCGTCGAGGAACAGGAGCTTGGGCTCCAGCGCCAGCGCGCGCGCGAGAGCCGCCCGTTTGATCATGCCACCGGACAGCTGCGCAGGAAATTTTGCTCCCGCATCCGGCGGCAGCCCGACGAGCGCCAAGTTCATTTCCGCCAGTTCGTCCAGAGTTTTCTCGGACAGGGAATAGTGCTCGCGCAACGGCAGTTGAACATTCTGGGCCACCGTCAGAGAGCTGATCAGCGCGCCATTTTGGAAGGTCACGCCGTAACTCTGCACCAGGCTGCTTCGATCCGACGCCGCGAGGGTTTCCACATCCCGGCCATACAATTCGACGCTCCCGCCATCCGGCCTGCGCAGCCCGAGGATCGAGCGCAGCAGCACCGATTTGCCGGCTCCCGATCCCCCGACGACCCCGAATATCTCCTGCTGCCGCACCTCCATGTCCAGCCCGTCGTGGACGACTTGCGCGCCGAAGCGGTTCTGCAGGCCGTGCACGCGAATCACAGGATTGAAGTCCGGATCCAGCATCAGAAATGGATCTGCACGAACAGCACGGCGAATAGCGCATCGGCCAGGATCACCATGAAAATGGATTGCACCACCGCCACGGTCGTGAGGCGGCCTAGCTCACGCGCCGAATCGCGCACTTGCATGCCCCGATAGGTGCCGACCATGGCGATGAGAATGGCAAACACCGGCGCCTTGACCAGCCCGGCCCAAAATGTCGTGGGCGACAGCGACTCGCGCAGCCGCGCGGTAAATTGCGGCAAGGGAATGTGCAGGTTGATCAAAGAGAGAAGTCCGCCGCCGGCCAGGCCCATGGCGTCGGCAATGATGGTCAGCAAAGGCAGCGCAATAACCAGGGCCAGCACTCGCGGCACCACCAGCAACTCGATGGGACTCATTCCCATGGCGCGCAGAGCGTCGGTTTCCTCATTGAGCTGCATGACGCCGATTTCCGCGGCAAAAGCGCTGCCCGAGCGGCCCGCGACGATGATTGAGGTCAGCAGCACGCCCATCTCGCGCAATGTGGCGATGGTTACCAAATCCACGACGAAAATGTCGGCGCCGAAACGCGAGAGCTGCTGTGCGCCGAGGTATGCGACGATCACGCTGATCAGAAATGCGATCAACGCGACGATGGGAATCGCCGTGATGCCGGTTTCATAGACATGCCGGACCAGCGAGGATATGCGCCATGCGCTGGGCCGCGAGAATGCCTGGCCGATCACGACGGCGATGCGCCCCAGGAAGACGATGACGCCGCGCGCATGCACGCCTTGCAGCACGGACCACCGTCCAAGCTTGCCGACCAGCCGTTCCAAGCTGGGCTCGGGGGATTGGGCGCTGTACGCCGCTTGCTGCTCGACGTGCAGTTTCTGCAGCAGTTCCAAGAAATGCGGCGGATTGCCGGTATGGCTCACGTTTTGCGTTGCGCTTTGCGCCAAGCGGCGCAGCAATGCCCACACCGGGCTGATGCCCGGCGACTTCGCATCGGCCCAGTCACAGACCAAGTTGCCATGCAGTGTCCCGGGTAAACTTTTAAGCTGCGCTTCGACGCCCGGCATCGACGCCAAAGACCAATCACCGCTTAAGGTCAGGCGCGAATCATCGCCTGATTGCGAGAGCGCCAACTGAGCCGTCATGGTTGCACTCATAACGATATGCTAGCAGGCAATGGGACATAGCGATCCGCTGTTACAGATCCTGATTTTGCTTACCGCGTCGGTGTGCGTGGTCGCAGCGGTACGCAAGCTGGCGTTGCCCGCAATCTTGGGCTATCTCGCGGTGGGCATGCTGCTCGGGCCGCATGCGCTCGCGCTTGCCGCGGACAATGAGACCACCCAGCTGCTCGCCGACTTCGGCGTGGTGTTCCTGGTGTTCACCTTGGGGTTGGAGTTCTCGCTGCCGCGGCTCGTGGCCATGCGCTGGGAAGTGCTGGGAGTCGGCGGCGCACAGGTGTTGATCACGGTCGGCATCGTGGCATCGGGCGCCGTCCTGTTCTTGGATGTGGCACCGGCCGTTGCGGTGGTGATCGGCGGCGCGGTTGCCATGTCTTCCACTGCCATCATCATTGCCCAGTTGACGGAACAGTCCGAGAACAATCGCACTCACGGCCGGCTCGCGGTGGCGATTTGCCTGTTTCAGGACTTGAGTTTTCCGTTGCTGCTGGCCTTGGTATCGGTGTTAAGCGGCAGCGCTGTCGACGCGCCGCATATTTTGGGCGCCATCGGCATCGCAGCGCTCAGCCTGATGCTGGTGCTGGCGGCAGGCAGGTGGCTGCTGCGGCCGCTGTTTCTCATGATCGCCTCGGTGCGATCCGCAGAGCTGTTTTCGCTGGCCGTGCTGCTCGCGGTGCTGGCATCGGCTTGGGCGACTCATGCCGTGGGCCTGTCGCTGGCCCTCGGCGCGTTCCTCGCCGGCATGATGCTGGCGGAGACCGAATTCCGGCATCAGATCGAAGCCACGATCCGCTCCTACCGCGAAGTGCTGTTGGGATTGTTTTTCATCACGGTCGGCATGCTGCTCGACGTCGGTTTGCTGCTGCGGGATTTACCCCTGGTCACGGCAATACTGCTCGGCATGCTGCTCTTGAAGGCGACGGTGGTTGCGGTCGTCGCGAAGCCCGCCACCAAGAGCTGGTTCAAGTCACTGCGCACCGGCGTCGTCGTGGCGCAGGGCGGCGAGTTCGGCTTCGCGCTGCTGATTCTCTTGCTGCGCAAGGAATTTCTCGACCCCGCCATCGTACAGCCGCTGCTCGCGGCCACGGTATTGAGCATGGTGTTGTCGCCGCTGATCATTCGCCACAATCGGCGCATCACCCGCATCATCTTGCGGGAAACCGGAAATCCGCTCACCGAGGCGATGCGTCAGGAGCGCATCACGCTGGCAGCTGCCGACCGGGAGCACGTGGTGATCTGCGGGTTTGGCCGTGTCGGTCAGAACATCGCGCGCGTATTGGAACAAGCGGGTTTTGAATACATTGCGCTCGACGTCGACCCCTACCGCATCCGCCTTGGGAGGCAAGCAGGCGATCCGGTGGTGTACGGCGACGCCGGCGAGGTCAAGGTGCTGGAGAATGTGGGCCTCGCACATGCCAGCGTGGTGGTGGTGACGTTTGCAAATCCGGACGTGGCATTGCGCATCCTGCGCTCGGTGCGCGAGGTGCGCGCCGATGTGCCCATACTGGTGCGCACGCAGGACGATACCAAGCTCACGGAGCTGCAGGCCGCCGGTGCCACCGAAGTCGTGCCCGAGACCTTCGAGGCCAGCCTCATGCTGTTGTCGCATCTGCTGCTTCTGGTCAAGCTGCCGGTGGGTCAGGTGCTGCGCACCGTGAACGACATCCGCAGCCACCGCTACGGCATGCTGCGGCAATATTTTCGGGATCAGGAGGCGGAGCACCTGGATCCAAGCCACGCCTTTCGCGAGGAATTGCACAGCGTCATCCTGCCGCCCAATGCCTGGGCGGTGGGGCGCAGCATCACAGAGCTCATGGCGCGCGGCTCGCATGCCACGGTCAACGCCGTGCGCCGCGACGGCATCGTCGGCCGCGACCCTGGACCCAATACCGTGTTCAAGGAGGGGGACGTGGTGGTGGTTTATGGGACGCCGGAGGCCGTCGAACATGCAGAAACACTGCTTTTGATGGGATAAAGCGCGATTTTTAGTCCTACACCGGTGCCCTGAAATACCCCTTTACAAGACCGAAGGCCCATCGCATAGTATCGGCAGCTGTTTAAGGGCAAACCCGCTGAAAGGCGGGGACGCAAAACCACCGGTCTAATGGGCTTTCTTAGGAAAGTCCGACGATAGCGGGGTCGCCAGTGACTCTCCAAGCGCACACGCGCATCCGAAACCACCCGGTTTTGTGCCCCCCAACAGCCACGCGTCTTTCAAGGCTGTTTGAGTCTTCCGGGGGGAAGCACATGGTAAATAAAGTCACTGATCCGCATGGTACGGATTCATCCGGCATCTATCGGCGGCCGCGGCTCGTGCTGCGCCTGAAGCGTTTCGAGGACCTGCCGAGTCTTCTCGAGAAGACCAAGAGCTATCCCACGCCGATCCGCATGGTTGGCGCCGACTACTCCCAGACCAGATGCGTGGGCGGGGACGGCGGCACCACGGTCGACACCAGCGGGCTCGATCGGATCTTGGAATTCGGCGAGCACACCGTACGTGCCCAAGCGGGCGTGCGCGTCAGCGACCTGGCCAAAGCGCTGGCGGAACGCGGGCAGGAGCTGCCGCTCACGCCGGAAATGGGCCGGATCTCCTTGGGCGCGATGGCAGTGACCACCCTGCCGCAGGCATCCTACGGCCCGGGCATGGCGCAGCTGTCGTCCTGCATCTCCGAAGTGAAAATGATCACGCCGCAGGGCAAGCAAATGAACGTCTCCGAACGCGAGCGCGACCTGATGCGCGTGCTGCGTTCCAGTTTCGGCCTGCTTGGCGTCGTGCACGAGGTCGTGGTGCGCGTGCGGCCGCTGACGCCGGTCAAGATCGACTACCAGGTCATGACCTTGAAGGAATTTACGTCACGCTACGCCGGACTCGCCGAGTCGCCCGGTGCGCTGCGGCTGCACGTTTCGCCCTTTCACGATCGGATCACGCTCGAGCGCCGCACGCTCGATGAATCTGCCGCCATCAGCCGTTCGGGGATTTGGCAAATCAAGCAATCCGTGATGCGCAATGTGCTGCCCGCCTTTGGTTCGACCGTCGGCAGCGTGTTGGCGGCGCCCGGACTGCGCAACGCCGTTCTGTCCGGAATGCATCGCGCCCTGAGCGGCGGCGCCCGCGGCGTCATGATGTATTCGCACGAATGGATGCGCGACATGCCGAAGGAAGCCTGGAAGGCGCGCCACACCTACAGCCTCTGGGCCTTTCCCCAAGCCGACTATCCGAAACTGCTCAGCGAATATTTCGGGTTCTGCAAGGCGTACTACAAGCAGCATCGATATCGCGGCAACGTCGTCAGCGGCGCGAGCCGCCTGCACCAGGACCGGGGTTCCCTGTTCAGCGCGAGCTATTCGGGACCGATGTTCACCCTGGAGCCCTCTTCCAGCGGCGAGCAGGGCTGGGACGACTTCCTCATCGACTTCAACGACTTTGCATCCGCGCACGGCGGCGTGCCGACCTTCAATCAGTCGCGCGCCCTGCAGCCGGAGCATGTGACGAAGGCCTTCGGCGAGCGGGCCAAGCTGTTTCGCGCGCTGCGCCAGCGCACCGATCCCTTGAACCGGCTGCGCAACAGCTACTTCGCATACCTGTTGGGTTAGGAGCTTGCCGGATCAGCTCAAAGACCTGAAACGATCTTCGCCTTTATCGATTCGAATTCCGAATCGCTGATGAGCTTGGCCTCGAGCATCTCGCGCGCCTGGCGCAAGCGGCGCGCGGGCTCGGACTCCGCGCCGGCCGCATCGGAGGCGCCGTACGCGGACTGCGCGCCGATTTGCACGCCGCCCGATTTTGCGCGCAACTCCTCGAGGTCGCGCACGCGGCGCTTCTCGCGCCACACCTGATCGTGCTGCTGGCAAATGCGGTACATGGCCTGCGCTTGATCCTTGCGCAATCCCTCGAAACTCCACACCCGATTCACCTCGGCGCCAAGATTGAGGTCCGAGCTGCTCTGCGCGATCACCGTCAAGTCCGCGGCGATGATTCCGGCGCTGATGCGCGTTTCCTTCAGATCCTGCCAGCGGATGTCGGCGGAATCATAGCCGCCGAACAGGCGTCTCTTGAGCGAAATGAACCGTCCGCTGGTGGCGGCAATCAGGGCGCGGCGGTGGGTGAGCGCGTAAATGCGCCGCTGCGCCGCCCAAGCCTCCAAGGTCTCGCCGCTGGTCAACAAACCCTGCATCGTGGCCAGGGCCCCGCCCAATCCCGAATCATCGGCGCCGGAGGTGGAATCGCTCATACATCAGGCCTTCTCTTGCAGATGCGCCTCGAGGAACCATAGGTACTTGTCGGCGTCGCGGGAGATTCCCGTAAACAGGTCCGCGGTATCCGCATCGCCCAGCTCGTCGGTATCGGCGATCGCTGCACGCACCGATTTTCCGTACGCCGCCATCTGGGTCGATAGGTAAAACAGATGGTCCTTGCCGGCGGTGATGCTCAACGGGTAGTTCTTGAGCTTGCTGCGCTTGGCCGCCACCGCAACGGTGCCCTCGGCTGTTCCGCCCAAGGCGGTAACGCGTTCGGCGATCTCATCGACCTGTTCCAGCAGGACATCCGAGAGCTTGTCGAACAGCTCATGCAAGGCAATGAAATTGGGACCTTTCACGTTCCAGTGCGCCTGCTTGACTTGGCTTTGCAAATCGATGGCCCAAGCCAAGCGTTCGTTCAAGATGACAGCGACATTGCGGCGGACTTTTTCCGACAGATCGATCTTCGTTTTGTACATGGGGTGCCCCTTCGAGATAGCGAAATACCTTATCGCTATTTTGCACCGCTTTGGCGGCGAATCCCAAGAAAGAAAGTGATGTCGGGCGCCGTATTGACCCCGGCATCTTCCGCGAATCCGAATTCCATGCGCCACTTGGCGCCTAAGCGGCGCACGGCACCGACGGTGAGCTGCAAGCTTGGTCCCAAGAAACGGATGTCGTTGTCGGCGACGCGGCCGCTTTGTCCGTCGAGTTGCGCGCGCAGCGACCATTGCGGGCCTATGGCGCGCGTGGCCGCAACGCGCGCGAAGAGCGAGAGCCGGTGGGCGGCACCGCCGAAAATTTCATCGCCGAACGGCTGAGCGGCCCCGAATTCCGCCGCCAGCTGCCACTGCGGCCAGCGCAACGCGCCATGCGCCCAAACAGCTGCGTCCCAGGCGCCGTCACCGGTGAGCTTCGAGACCGATCCTGAGGGCGCCTCCAGTCCCGACCAGATGGAGACGGTCCGGTGCGCGTCGTCGATCGGATACCAGCCGAGCTCACCGGAGATGTCGCCGATGCCGGTCTGCGGCTGGGTTACATCGATGTTGCGAACGCCCGAATAGGAATACACCAATTCGTTCTGCGGATAGAAGGGCCGGTTCCCCGGATTGAAACCAAACCAGCGATGCCAGTGATCGATGGCGGAGTCCAGAAAGCCGCCGCCGTCATGCATGAGGGGGACCGTGATTCGGTAACGCCAGTTCTGCAACAAGGCGTCTTCATATGTGAGCCTCAAGGTGTCGCTCTCGCCATCCACGAGCAAGCTGTCGTGGGGCCGGTCCTCCACGTTAAGGGTGTTGGTGATCGACAAGGTAGCGGCCAGTGTCCGACCGTCGCTCAAGCGGCTGTCGCTCGGCAGAGGCAGATAAAAGCCGCGGATGAGGGGATTTTCATCGCGTACCGGAAAGAATTCGTCGGCCGGCGCGATGGCCGGTGCAGCGGAGAATAGAATCGCCGCGGCGATCGCCGGAAAAAGCGGAGCGCGGCGCCGTGTGCGGCGTCCGGCGCCCCGCTTCAGGTCAAATCTCCGAGCGGCGCATCCGTAGCTGAATCGCTGCGACGATCAGCAATATTCCGACGGCAACGCCTATCCATGTTTGCACGTTGCTGAAGAAGCCGCCCGCGTCGATGAAGTTCCACACGCTGGTCGGCATGTGGCCATCGAATTTAACGTCGCCGTCATTCTTCCATCCGCCCTTGTATGCCACCGCGGGCAATCCCAGCAACCGCTGGTTTAACACGTGACCTATCACGCGCGTACCGAAGAATACGCGCTCGATGAGATAGAGCACCAGTGGCGGGAGGATTGACCACAAAATCACCGCGCGTTTTGCCCAGGCCGAAACCAGCAACAGCCAGCCGGCAACGGGCAGATACCAAACCGCTGTCGTCAAAATGACATACATCCACAATATTTGGATCTGTCCCCACACCGCAGGCTGCCACAGGGCGCTGCCGATAGACGCCCTGGCGCGGATCGAAAGGATGAACGCCGTGATCAGCGCGGTCACGTCGGCGGCGACGAAGTACACCAGCGGAACCAGCACCATGCCCACGAGCAGCTTGCTCAGCACCGTCTTGACATCGGAAATCGGCAGGGATTTCCAGAACAGGATGCTGCGATCTTTGCGATCGGTATACAGGCAGTCCAAAAGATACCAGCCTGCATACAGCGACATCACCAAATAGAACATCACACCTATTGCCACGAGAAAGATTCCGCTCGCTTCCTGGCTATGGGTTTGCGGCGTCAACGTCGGAATATCGACCCGGCCGAACAACGCGGCAACGATCAACAGACCGCCGAACACCGCGGGAATCAGCCAAATCGCCCGGTTTTCCCAAAATTCGCGGCGAATGAGCCACAGGTCGGTATTCATGCTGCACCTCCGGAAAGCTTGGCCACGAACAGGTCGGCGACGCTCGGGGTGTGCAGCTCGCCGAATGCCGAGAGCTTGGCGCTGTCGACACTCTCGAAGTACAGCACCACCTTGCCGAGAATGTGGCGCTCGTAAAAGGGCTTCTCGGCGCGCGCCGCTTCGAGGCGGTCCGCGGTCACCGCCACCGCCACAAAGCGCGCCGCTACGTCCTCGAGCGAGGTGTCGAGCACGATGCGCCCCTTGTCGATGAAGACGATGTCAGTGAGAAGGTTCTCGACTTCCTCGACCTGATGCGTGGTGATCAGGATCGTCCGCGTTTCGTCCATATAGTCATTGACCAGTGCATCGTAAAAGGCACGGCGCGCCAAAATGTCCAATCCTAAGGTCGGTTCGTCGAGCACCAAGAGCTTGGCGTCGATGGCCATGGTCAGCGCTAGGTGGACCTGGGTCTTCATGCCCTTCGACAGTTCCCGTATGCGCCGCTTGCCGGTGATCTGGGTCTTCGCGAGCAGCGCGGTGGCGCGATCGCGGCGAAAACGCGGATGAACGCCGGCGACGAAGTCGATCGCTTGATCGACGCGCAGCCACGCCGGCAGCACCGCGACATCGGCGATGAAGCAGCATTCATTCATCAGTTGGGTGCGGTCGCGAAACGGTTCGCGGCCCAGCACGGTCAACTGACCTTCATAATTCGTGAGTCCAAGGATGGCGCGCAAAGCACTGGTCTTGCCGGCTCCGTTGGGACCGATGAGCCCGACGATGCGGCCGGCCTCGACCTTGAGGTTGGCCCGGTCCAGCGCAACGTGCGCGCCGTACTTCTTCGTCAGATCTCTAGCTTCTATTAGCGCAGCCATATGAGTCTCATTCTTCCGTAGGCAAACTGCCGCGGGGCGGCGGTGCCGGGTGGGTAATCGCTGGTGTTTGCGCGAATAATTCTTGCGACGTGAATCCCAGCCGGTTTATGACCGCGAGAATCTGCGGCCAGTCTTCGTTCAAAAAGCGTTCGCGTTCGCCTGCGAGCAGCAGACGCCGGGCTCCCTCGCTGACATACATGCCGCGACCCCGGCGCTTTTCGACCAGGTTTTCATCGACCAGCTGCTGATAGCCTTTCAGCACGGTGAGCGGGTTGAGCCGATAGTCGGCAGCCACCGCCCTCACGGAGGGCAAAGGATCGCCCTCCTTCAGCGCGCCCTCTAGGATCAGGGCCACCATTCGATCGCGCAATTGGCGATAGATGGGTTGGTTGTCGTTCCAGTTCGGGTCCATTGCTCGCTCGATGTGCCTATCCCCAGTGTGAGGGACATGTAGCACGGTAATCTACCAGAGCGCCGAGCTACTAAGGCTCAGGCCACGTCGTTCGCTGAGGCCGCCGCAGCGCTGGCGAGCGAGGTCACCGCCGTGGGCTGCTGCAGCTGCGCATTGAACAAGTAGGCCATGCCGCCCATGATCACGCTGTTGAACATCAGAGCGAGAGCTAGAGCTGCCAATTTGGTTGAGATTGAAGTGTTCATGATCGTCTCCTATCAAGTGTTCGGTCTTTCCATCCGTCGCCGCAGTGTTTCGGTGACTTGGTGATATAGTAATATACAACACCACTACATGCAAGCACCCAACGCAAATATTTTCCGACCATAACTAATTGTTTTTGAATGCTTTTTTCAAATCGCTCCAAAGATCTTCCAAAAATAGTTTCATAAGCCCGATGCGCTTTGCCTGAACGGAACCCGGACGTATGCTGCGGGTGAGATGGAAGTACTCGATGATGACGCCGGTTTGATGCTGCGTTACCGAGACGGCGATAGCGCCGCCTTCGCTGCGCTGTATGCCCAGTACAAAGGGCCGCTGTATCGATATTTATTGCGCCATGTACGCAATGCAGGCGCCGCCGCGGACTTGTTCCAAGAGGTGTGGTCGCATCTGATCGCGACGCGCGCGCGTTATGAACCGCGCGCAAAATTCGCGACCTTTCTTTTTCATATCGCACACAACTGTGCCATCGATTTTTTCCGGCGCGATGTGAATCAGCGGCGCGCCATGAACGCGCACGATGCGGATCCGCAGTTCCTGGAAGCTGAAGTTCCCGAGCATCAGCGCCCGGATCGGGTTGCGGAGTTCGTCGAGCAGCAATCGGCATTGCTTGCAGCCGTCGCGGCGCTGCCTCAGGAACAACGCGAGGCGTTTTTATTGCGCGAGGAAACGGGACTGACCATCGAGGAGATCGCGCGCATCACGGATGTGCCGATCGAGACGGCGAAGAGCCGGCTGCGATATGCCATCCGAAAATTAAAGGATGCCTTGCGTCCCATCCAGGAGCCCGACGCTCTGCCGGTGCGAACCTATGCCTGACGAACGCAGGCCGGATGAACTCGACGATTATTTGCACGGCGACAGCACGTTGTCGTGCCAGTACAAACGCGATTCCGCGCCGCTGCCGCCGCACGCGCTCGATCGCGCGGTGCTCGAAGCCGCGCGCGCGGCACCATCCGGATCCAAGAAGCCTTTTAAGTCCCAAAGCTTGGCGCCCCTGGCGTTCGCGGCCAGCGTGCTTTTGTCGCTCGCGCTGGTTCTGGCAATCATATTCAGCCCGCAAATCAAAAAGCCCGATGACAAACCGCAAGTGCTTCGCGTGCGCATGTTCAAGAGCGAGCCGCCGCGCGCGACGCCGGCGTCCGCACGCGAGCGCAATCCTGCCGCATGGCTTGCGGATATCGCCGCCCTGCGCCGTGCAGGGCGCTATGCCGAGGCGGAAGTGCAGATGCGCCGCTTTCGCAGCGCATATCCGGATTACATCATTCCCATCACCGAGTGAACGGCTCTGCCATGAACAACCGCCGCGTTTCCATTTGGCGCGCTCTGCCCGCGTTGCCGCTTTTGATCATGTGGATCGGCGCCGGCGATTTCGCGCTCGCGGCGCCTGTTCTTATGATCTCCGTGGACGGACTAAAGCCTGAATATGTCCTCGAAGCAGACTCGCACGGTCTGAAGGTACCGTTCCTGCGCAGCTTGCTGCGCGACGGTGCGTACGCCCGCGGCGTCAACGGCGTGTGGCCGACCGTGACCTACCCCAGCCATACGACGCTGTTGACCGGCCTCGCGCCGGCCGAGCACGGCATCTACAACAATCTCGAATTCGATCCTAAGGGCACTTTCGCAAATGCTTGGTACTGGTATGCGCAGCAGATTCGCGTGCCGACGCTGTGGCAGGCGGCGCATGAGGCCGGGATGTCCACCGCAAGCATCGGCTGGCCCGTCAGTGTCGGCGCCACGGCGGTGGATTTTCTCATCCCGGAATATTGGCGGGTGGCGCGTCTGACGGATGTCGATCCGTCGGACGCCCTGCTGATGGCGGCGGTGACGCGCCCCGAAGGCCTGCTGCAAAAGATGCAGGCGCACCTTGGCCCTTATATGCGGGGCAATGATCCGAGCCCGCCCGGCGATGAAATCAAGACTCGCTACGCCTTGGACATCCTCAAGACCCATAAACCCAAATTCATGACCATTCACTTGAGTTCCCTTGACGAAGAGCAACATGGCCATGGGCCGTTCAGTCCCGAGGCCAACCAGGACATCGAAGTGATCGACGGCCAGCTCGCTCAGTTGTTCGCCGCAGCGCGCGCCAACGATCCCAAAGCCATCGCGGTGGTGGTGTCGGACCACGGCTTCGTGCACATCACCCACAAGGTGAATCTCATGCAGCCCTTTTTGCGTGCGGGGCTCGTGGAGAGCGGCGGCGCGTGGAAAGCGCAGCCCTGGTCCGGCGCCGGCATGGCGGCCGTCATGCTGCATGATCCGGCCGACACTCGGACCGAAGAGCAGGTGCGCGAATTGCTGCAAACGCTGAAGGCCGATCCCAACAACGGCATCGCTGAGGTGCTGGAGCGCGACGCGATCAAACAGCGCGGCGCTTTTCCCGACGCGGCGTTTCTCATCGTCATGAAACTTGGCTACTACGCACTATCGGACGCCGCGAGCCCGTTGGTGAGCGAGGTTCCCGGCTCTTTGGGCAGCCACGGATTTTCACCGGAATATCCGCAAATGCGCGCGGCCTTCTTCATCGCCGGACCGGGAATTGCGCCGCATCGCGACCTGGGACTGATCGACATGCGGCGCATCGCACCCACGGTCGCGCAATTGCTCGGAGTGCGCTTGGCAACAGCGAGCCTGGCGCCGCTCGACGTTCGCCAATGACCATCCTCGACGATTTCGGCTACCATTCCATGTTTTTGCGCGGGAGCTCGTCATGAAGAAGCCGGTCACTATCACCATCACCGGCGCTGCCGGCAACATCGGATACGCGCTGGCGTTTCGCGTGGCGTCCGGACAGATGCTGGGCGCCGATCAGCCGATCAACCTGAATCTGCTGGAGATCCCTGCGGCGAGTGCCGCCGTTCAGGGCGTGGTGATGGAGCTGAACGACTGTGCTTTCGCTACCTTGAACAAGGTCACCGCGACCTCCGATGCCAACGTGGGATTCAAGGACTGCAACTTCGCGATGCTGGTCGGAGCGAGGCCGCGCGGGCCCGGCATGGAGCGCAAGGACCTATTATTGGAAAACGCCAAGATCTTCTCGGCGCAAGGCAAGGCGCTGGATGCGGTCGCCAGCCGTGATGTGCGCGTGCTCGTCGTCGGCAATCCGGCCAATACCAATTCGCTCATTGCGCAGCGCAACGCGCCTTCGTTGCCGCGCAATCGCTTCACGGCGATGACCCGGCTGGATCATAACCGCGGCCTCGCGCAGCTCACGGAAAAGTCCGGAGCGCCGCTGTCCACGGTCAAGAAGATCATCATCTGGGGCAATCATTCCGCCACCCAGTACCCTGATTTGCACCACGCCACGGTAGGCGGCAAGCCGGCGTTGTCGGTCGTCGATCAAACCTGGTTCAAGGACAGCTTCATTCCCACCGTGCAGCAGCGAGGCGCTGCGGTCATCAAAGCCCGCGGCACCTCGTCCGCCGCCTCGGCCGCGGCCGCGGCGCTCGATCACGTGCACGACTGGATGCTCGGTACGCCATCGGGCGATTGGGTGAGCATGGGCGTGCCCTCCGACGGCAGCTACGGGATCCCAGAGGGCGTCATCTATTCCTATCCAGTTACCTGCAAGGACGGCGAGTACAGCATTGTTCAGGGACTTGCCGTCAACGATTTCAGCCGCGAAAAAATGCAGGCGACGCATCGCGAGTTGCTGGAAGAACGCGACGGTGTCAAAGATTTGATCTAAAAAAAGGGACGTTCCAATGCAAGACCTGCTGCTGAGCGCCGGCATCGCTGTTGGCTGGCTGGTGCTGTTCGCGTGCGCCATTTGCATTCTTGCCTACCGCCGCGCCAGTCTCGCAATCAGCAGCGTGGTCCTTCTGGCGCTGCTCGCCGCGTATTGGGAATTCGGCGCGGCACCGGTCTGGTGGAAGACCCTGATCTCCGTGCCATTCGCGTTCTTGCTGCTTTTGAACATGCGGCCGCTGCGCATTCGTTTGCTGACGCGGCCGTTCATGAAGAAATACCGCAAGCTGCTTCCCGCCATGTCTTCCACGGAACGTGAGGCGCTCGATGCCGGCACGGTGTGGTGGGACGGCGAACTTTTTACCGGCGGTCCGAACTGGCAAAAGCTCATGTCCGCGAAAGCGCCGGCACTCACGCCTGACGAGCAGGCATTCATCGACGGTCCCTGCGAGGAACTGTGCGCCATGCTCGACGATTGGGATATCACGCATCGCCGCGCCGACCTGCCCGCGGCCGTTTGGTCCTTCATCAAGTCGCGCGGTTTCTTCGCAATGATCATTCCGCGCCGCTACGGCGGCCTCGAGTTCTCGGCCTACGCGCATTCCTGCGTGCTGATCAAGATTGCATCGCGCTCCGCCACGGCCTCCTCGACCATCGCCGTGCCTAATTCGCTGGGACCGGCCGAGTTGCTGCTGCATTACGGCACCGAGGCGCAAAAGAACCACTACCTACCGCGGCTCGCGCGCGGCGATGACGTCCCCTGTTTCGCGCTCACGGGCCCGCGCGCAGGTTCCGACGCCGCGTCGATCCCGGACACGGGAATCATTTGCAAGGGCCAGTGGCAGGGGCAAGAGATCACCGGCATTCGGCTCAATTTCTCGAAGCGCTACATCACGCTGGCGCCCATCGCCACCGTGGTCGGACTGGCATTCCGCCTTTACGATCCCGAGCATCTGATGGGCGAGAAAGAGGACTTGGGGATCACCTGCGCATTGATTCCACGCGACACGCCCGGCGTTGCGATCGGCCGGCGGCATTTTCCCCTGAACATTCCTTTCCAGAACGGCCCCATTCTTGGGACGGATGTGTTCGTGCCGATGGACGCCATCATCGGCGGCTTCGCGACTGCCGGCCAGGGGTGGCGCATGCTGGTGGAACAGTTGTCCGTGGGCCGCTGCATTTCACTGCCCTCAAGCGCCACCGGCGGGGCGCAAGCGGCGGTCTATGCCTCCGGCGCCTACGCGCGCATCCGCCGCCAGTTCAACACACCGATCGGCAGCTTCGAGGGCGTCGAGCAGGTCGTGGCACGCATGGCGGCGCGCACCTACATCATGGACGCCGCGCGCTCCGTGACCGCCGGCGCCATCGACGGCGGCGAAAAGCCGTCGGTGCCCTCCGCCATGCTCAAGTATCACGCCACCGAGATCGGCCGCATGGTCGCCAATGACGCGATGGATGTGCACGGCGGCAAAGGCATCATGCTGGGGCCGAACAACTATCTCGGCCGCGGCTATCAAATCGTGCCGGTCGCCATTACGGTCGAGGGCGCCAACATCCTGACGCGCAACTTGATCATCTTCGGTCAAGGAGCGGTGCGCTGCCACCCCTTCGTGCTGAAGGAAATGAATGCCGCCAAGAATCCAAACCGCGATGCCGGCGTGCGCGAGTTCGATGCCGCGGTGATCGGCCACGTGGGATTTGCGATTTCCAATGCGGTTCGCTCCTTTATTCTCGGGCTGACATCGGCGAGGTTCACACGCGTCCCCGATACGGGCGCCACGGCGCGATTTTTTCAACACGTCAATCGCTACAGCGCCTCCTTCGCCCTTGCGACCGATGTCGCAATGCTGGCGCTCGGCGGTTATCTCAAGAAAAAGGAAACGCTCTCCGCGCGGCTCGGCGATGTGCTTTCGTCCATGTATCTGGCGTCGATGGTGCTCAAGCACCATGAGAATCAGGGCCGCCAACCGGACGACCTGCCGTTGATCGAATGGGCCTGCCGGAGTCTTTTGTACCAGGCTCAGGAACAACTGCATCTGTTCCTGCGCAATTTCCCCAATCGTCCGTTGGCGGCGTTCATGCGTCTATGTATCTTTCCGCGCGGACTCGCCTATTCTCCGCCGAGCGATCGCCTGGGGCGCTCGATCGCCGAGTTGGTCATGAATCCAACCGCCAGCCGCGATCGCTTGACGACCTATATTTACAAGACGCCGGCGGCGGACAATCCCCTGGGACTGCTGCAGGAGGCGTTGCTTCTCACCGCGGCCGCGGAGCCGCTCGAGAAACGCATTCGGGTCGACGGCGTCAAGACCGGCCGAGTCACCGCCTTGGGCCTGCCGGGCCAGATAGCTCAAGCGCTCTCTCTCGGCATCATCAACGAGGCCGAGGCCGCGGCGCTCAAAGACTACGACGCCAAGGTCTTGAAAATCATCAACGTGGATGATTTCGAGCCGCACGAGCTTGGAGCGGGCGCTTGAGCATGGGCTCGATCGAGCCGTCCGGACCGCGTGATGTCGCGCTTCCCGAGGCGGCTGCGGTCGTGCCGGCTCGATGCAAGAACTGCGCAGCGGTACTGCTCGGCCGCTTCTGCGTCCACTGCAGCCAGGCCGCCGACGTGCACGTGCCGACGACCATGGAACTCGCCCATGAATTGCTGGAAGGGCTGACGCACTCGGATTCGCGCCTCTGGCGCACGCTCACGACCCTGTGGTTCAAGCCCGGGAAGCTCACACAGGAGTTCGTCGCGGGCAGGCGCGTCGCCTATCTGCCGCCGTTTCGGCTTTATCTGATCGTGAGCATCATTTTCTTCCTGATTCTTTCACTCGCCAAGGTGAACGTCCAAGTCGTCAAGTTTGACGAGGCTACGAAACCGGCGGCGGCGCCGAATGCGCCCTTGCCCGGGACACGGCGCATAACGAGCTGCGACGACGCCAGCTTCATCACCTTTAAGAATCACCCAGCCTGGAACCCGCGCATCAAGCATGCGTGCGCGGCGATCGTCAACGACAACGGCGCGAACCTGGTGCATGTGGCCATCGGCACGATGTCGAAGGCCATGTTCATCTTTCTGCCGCTGATCGCGTTTTTGCACATGCTTATGTATTGGCGGCCGCGATATCGGTACGCCGAACAGCTGCTGTTTTTCGTGCATCTGCACGCGTTCTACTTTTCAGCGGCGATCGTGATTTTCTCGTTCATCAACGCGGCTGACGCGTGGCCGAAACTTGAAGGGGTCTCGGACGCGGTCGAAACGATACTGGGATGGACGCTGCCGGTTTATACCGTCATGGCCATGCGGCGGGTGTTTCACAGAAGCTGGCTCGGCACTCTATTCAAAGGCGTGGCGCTATTCTTCGTCTACATGATCGTCTTTGGCCTCACCGTGGCCGGAGTTTTCGTATACGCGGCATTGCAGTTGTAAAATGCCGCTTTTCAACAAGGAGAGTCCCATGGGTCGTCTACCGCTTGCGTTGAGCCTCTGTTTGATGGCGGCATTTGCCGTGGCCGCGGATCGCCTGACGCCCCCGGCCGGGGCGGAGGTGTATTTCATCGCGCCGCAAAACGGAGCGAAGCTGCACAGCCCCGTCACCATTAAATTCGGCCTCAAGGGCATGGGAATTGCGCCGGCAGGCATCAAGTTCGACAACACGGGCCACCACCACTTGCTAATCGACACCGACCTCCGCGACGTGAAGCTGGATGCGCCCATGCCGGCCACCGACAAGATCGTGCATTTCGGCAAGGGCCAGACCGAGACGACGCTGACCTTGACTCCCGGCAAGCACACGCTGCAGCTCGTGTTCGCCGACTCTTTGCACCAGTCGTTCGATCCGCCGCTGACCTCGAAGAAAATCACCGTCACCGTGGAATGATGCGATGCGAGCGATACTGCATATCGACATGGACGCCTTCTATGCGTCCGTGGAGGAGCAGGATCGCCCGGAACTGAGGGGCAAGCCGCTGATTGTCGGCGGCACCGGTGGGCGCGGGGTCGTGGCGGCTGCGAGCTATGCAGTGCGCCGCTACGGCGTGCGTTCCGCCATGCCCATGCGTGACGCGCTGCGCCGCTGTCCGGACGCCATCGTGGTCCATCCGCGCATGGCGCGATACAAGGAAATATCGGATCAAGTATTCGCCATTTTTCGCGACTTCACGCCGCTGGTGGAAGGGCTGTCGCTGGACGAAGCGTTTCTCGACGTCACGGCCAGTCAGCAGCTGCTCGGAAGCCCCAAAGAGATCGGCGCGGAAATTCGCCGCCGCATCGTGCGCGAGACGGGGCTTACCGCGTCCGTAGGAATCGCAACCAACAAGCTGCTTGCCAAGATAGCGTCCGACTTGAACAAGCCGAATGGCATGTGCTGCATCGATGCCGGCAATATCCGCGAAATACTGGATCCGTTACCCATTCAGAAACTGTTCGGCGTGGGTCAAAAGTCACTGCCCACGGTGCTGGCGGCCGGTATCCGCACTTTCGGCGATGCACGGGTCGCCGGCGACGAGGTTCTGTGGCGGGCCTTCGGCAAGCACGGCAAGGCGATGCGGGATCGCGCCAGCGGGCTCGATGATCGGCCGGTCGAGCCGGATCGCGAGGAAAAATCCATCAGCGCAGAGGAAACCTTCGACACTGACCTGCGCGCACCGGCGGAGTTGAAAGCGCAGCTCAGGGCTCTTTCGGACCGCACTGCGTCGCGGCTTCGGGCGCAGAAGCTGCTCGCCGGCCGCGTAAATGTGAAGATTCGCCGCGCCGACTTCACGACCTATACCCGACAGCGAGCCCTGGAACCCGCCACTCAAGATACCGCGGTCGTCGCAGCGGCCGCCGAAGCCCTGTTGAGCGCCTGGCTGGCATCGCAGCCCCGTGCCGCCATTCGGCTGCTGGGGGTCGGCGTTGCGGATTTGCAGCTTTTGCGGCAGACGGACCTATTTTCCGGCCCCCTGCCGGATTTAGGCGCCAGGCTCGATTCCGCCGTCGACGGCATCCGCGACCGGTTCGGCGAGGGCCTGCTTACCCGCGCCAGTCTGCTGCCCAGGGGCCCGACCGACGGAAACTAAAAGCGCGTTGGTATTATCCTAGTAAGCCAGGTACACCATTCCTACAAGCCATGTACACCAGCTTCTTTGGGCTCACTGAAAAGCCCTTCGCCATCACCCCGGATCCCCGCTATCTGTATTTGAGCGAGCGGCATGCGGAGGCGTTGGCGCATTTGCTGTATGGCATCAACGAGTCGGGCGGCTTCATCCAACTGACCGGCGAGGTGGGTACCGGCAAAACCACGGTGGTGCGAACGCTGCTGTCGCGGGTCCCGCATCACGCCGATGTCGCGGTCATATTGAACCCGCGCGTAACGCCGGTGGAATTTCTTCTCACGATCTGCGAGGAGCTGGGCCTTGAAATCGCCGATGCCGACCGGGACAGCGTCAAGCAGATGGTGGATGCGCTCAATCGACGGCTGTTGAATGCGCATGCGGAGGGCAGACGCATCATTGTCCTGGTCGATGAGGCCCAGAATCTCTCCATCGATGTCCTCGAACAGGTGCGTCTGCTCACCAATCTCGAGACTCCCACCCAGAAGCTGCTGCAAATCATCCTCATCGGTCAGCCGGAGCTTCGAGAACTATTGGATCGAACCGATCTGCGGCAGCTGGCGCAGCGAATCACCGGCCGCTATCACTTGAAGCCCCTGTCGCGCGAAGAGACCAAAGGTTATGTACGGCATCGGTTGCGCGTGGCCGGAGCGACCGAAGAAATATTCACGCCCGGTGCATTGGTTGAATTGCACCGCCTGTCGCTGGGCATTCCGCGCGTCATCAACGTGGCCTGCGACCGCGCTTTGCTTGGCGCGTATACCCAGGAAACCAAGAAAATCACCGCCTCCTTGGTGCGACGTGCCGCCGGCGAGGTCTATGGCCGCCGATTTTTGCCGACGTGGCTCGGCTGGGCGGCCGGTTCCCTCGGAGCGGCGGCGCTCGCCGCCACGCTGTTCCTCGGCTGGCAGTACTGGCGCCATCAAAGTCCCGTCTTGAGTGCGTCCCGCGCGATCAAAAGCGCCGCTGCAACCCATGCGCCGCCGCGTGCTGCGGCGGTACCGGCAGCCGCGGCGGCAACGGCGCCTATTCCCGCGCCAAAGCTTGCATCGGTCAACGCGCTGCTCGAGGCCAATGATGCCAACACCACGGATGCGGCGGCCTTCCGCCGTCTTTTGGCGCTGTGGGGTACCGCGCTGGCGGACGACAGGGATCCCTGTGGACAGGCTGCCAAAGCCGGGCTTGCCTGTTTGGATCAGCGCGGCTCCTGGGCCCAGGTCAGGACTTTGAATCGGCCTGCAATCTTGACGCTTACCGATGACCGGGGGCAGCGCCACCGCGTGGTGCTCTCGAACCTTGACGACAAGACGGCCACCTTGAATCTGGGCGAGCACAACGAAAAGGTCTCCATCGACGATTTGTCGCGCGATTGGTTCGGCGAGTTTACGGTCGTGTGGAAACCCAAGACATCGCACACCCGATTGCTGTCGCTCGGCATGCAAGGCGATGAAGTCCGCTGGTTGCGACGCAGCCTGAATGCACTGGCGGGCGGCGCGTCCGACCCTGAGCATGCCGATGTCTACGATCAGGAATTGGCAATTGCCGTGCAGAATTTCCAACGCGAGCATCGGCTCAATGTGGATGGCATCGCCGGCGTCCAGACCCAGGTCGTGCTCGACACCGCGCTGGCCGACCCCAATTCGCCCTTGCTATTGTCCAACGCGCTGCGCGGCGGTTAGGAAGAGTTCCATGTCCTTCATCCTCGATGCCTTGAAAAAATCTGAAATCGAACGGCAGCGGCAATCGACGCCGGGATTGATGGACGCACCGGCGGCCCTGCGGCGCGGGCGGTTGCCGCTATGGGCCATGTTGTTGGGCGGGCTGCTTGCCATCAACATTGTGGTGTTGGGCGTCGTGCTGATGCGAAACGGCGCGCCGGCGGCCGCGGCGCCGATGAAACACGACACGGTGGCGGCCGTGGAAAAAAAGCCCGCCGCCGATGAGCACTTCAGCCCCTTGAGCCAAGAGCCGGTCTACGCGCCTGAAATCCCGCTCCCGCCCAGCGATGAGGGCGTGCTTTCCAAGAACTCCGTGGCGCCGCTCGCGGCGAGCCACGCGCCCGCGCAACGCGCCGCACCTCACGCGGTCCATCATCCTGATCCTGTGCTCGTGGACGAAGATGCCAAGGACGATGACGAGCTGCTGCCCTCGATCAATCAATTAAATCTGACGGGGGCACAAGCGCTGCCCGAGCTGCACTTGGACGTGCATGTCTACGCAACCAAGCCCGCCGATCGCTTCGTGTACATCAACATGCGCAAGTACCACGAAGGCAACACGCTGCAGGAGGGCCCGGTGCTGGAACGCATCCGGCGCGATGGCGTGGTCTTGAGCTATCAAGGAGTGCGTTTCCTGCTGCCGCGGCAGTCATGATTTGCGCTTTTCAGCCAGTCGCCGCAACGCATCGCCGGTAATCCGGTAGTTGACCCAGGCAGGATCCGCCTCGGCGCCGAGGGATTCGTAGAAATCGCGCGAGGGCCGGTTCCAATCCAGCACTTGCCATTGAAATCGGCCGCAGTCCCGATCCAACGCTAGCGCGGCCAGGTAACTCAACAGCGACTTGCCGATTGCGCGGCCGCGGTATGCCGGCCGCACGAACAGATCCTCCAGATACAGGCCCGGCTTTCCCAAGAACGTGGAGAAGTTGTGAAAATAGAGCGCGAATCCCACGGCCTCACCGTCGAAACGCGCGATGAGCGCCTCGGCTCGCGGCGTCGGCCCAAAAAGCGCTTTACTGATCGACGCCTCCGTCGCGACGCTCTCATGGCGCAGCTTCTCGTATTCGGCCAATTCATTGATCAGGGACAAGATAAGCGGCACGTCCGCGGAATTTGCGGGTGAAATGTCGAGACCGGAAGTTTGCGGCATTGGCGTTTGGCCCCAGTGGGCGGTTAGGCCCGAAAGTGCGATGATAATCCCATGCGCAAGATTCTAACCCTGACCATGAGCGGTTTGGTGACCGTGCTGCCGCTCGCGCTGACGGTGTACGTGATTTGGTGGCTGGTCAACACGGTCGAGGGATGGCTGCGCCGCGCGCTGATTGCCGTAGGCTTGGTCAGTCCCGAACACTATTGGCCGGGCTTGGGATTGATCGCGGGTTTCTTGCTGCTGCTGTTCGTCGGCAGCGTGGTAAATGCCTACGCCGGCAAAATTCTGCTCAAGTACTGGAACGATTTCCTGGGCCGCATTCCATTCGTCAAAACCCTGTACGGCGGCTTTCGCGACGTCTTGAGCCTGTTGCCCTCCGGCAGCGGCGAGAAACGCGATCTGCAGCGGGTGGTGCTCGCGAGATTCGCCGACGTGCACGCCATCGGATTCGTCACACGGGAAGACGTGCCCACGGTGTTGTTTGCGCACGGCGGGCAGGATTGGGTCACCGTCTATTTTCCGATGAGTTACGCCTTTGGCGGATACACCATTTATCTGCCGCGGGACCGGGTCCAGCCGCTCGACATTTCGGTCGAGGAAGCCATGCGATTGGCAATCACCGCGGGGCTGACGGCCGGCGGCAAACGCAACGAGCTTTAAGGGCTGGCTTGGCGCGTGGTCAAACACGGATTGAAGTTTCTGGTTATCGGCATTGCGATGTCGCAGCAGGTGGCGGCATTGGCAACCGCGGCGCCCGGAGCCAGCCTCAAGTCGACCGGCGACAAATACCAGGCATGGCGCAACGAAGCAGTGCGCGCTCTGGCCGCGCGCAGCGATGCGAATTCCGTGGCGACGGCAGCCGCGCTGAGTTTCACCAATGGCACTGCGGCGCCGGCCACCGCCCCCACTGCGCTGCAATTGATCTCGCGCGCCAGCGATCTTGCGCCGGATAGCGCCGCGATCGGCTGGCTGCACTTGCAGTTGTGCGCAACCACTCCTGCCTGCGACAGCCGCGATCCGGCCACCGTCCTGCGCTGGGTGGACCCCGAGAACGGCGCGGCATGGCTCGCGCAGCTCTCGACTGCCCACAAGGACAAGGACACCATTGAAGTGGATCGCGTGCTGGACGACATGGCGCGAGGCAAGCGCTTCGATCTGTATTACAACCAAATCATGGTGCTGATGTACGACGCGTTGGACGGCGTGCGGCGCCAGCTGCCGGGCGGGGTGGTGGCTTCGGATACGGCCCGCTTGACCGCGCTCGCCGGCGTCGTCAATGCCGAAATTGTTCCGAGGTTTTCGCCTCTGATCGACTCATGCCGGGAATCGACTCCGGGAAGCGAGCGGCGCGAGGACTGTTTGAAGCTGGCGAAAATCATGCAAAAAGGCGACACGGTCATCGTCCAGATGGTCGGGTTCGGCATCGAGAGGCGCTTGATTTCGCCGGAGAGCAAAGAAGCGAAAAATCTGACGGAACGCAAGCGACTGTTGGAGTGGCGCTTGTCCGCCTCCAGCAAACTGGACTCTTCGATCTTGCCCTGGACATCCCACGCACGGACCCGCATCCGGCTGGCGCAAATGCGCCTCAGGCCGCGCGAGGAAGATGTTTGCATTGCCCTGTTGCGCGCGCACAAGATGCCGCTCGAGCCCGCGGAGACTCATCCATGATCGATTTGCACTATTGGCCCACGCCCAACGGGCACAAGATCACCATGTTCTTGGAAGAAACGGAGATACCGTACACGATCGTGCCCGTAAACATCGGCAAGGGCGAACAATTCAAGCCGGACTTTCTGGCGATCGGGCCCAATAACCGCATGCCCGCGATCGTCGATCATTCGCCTTTGGAACGCGGCGCGCCGATTTCGGTGTTCGAGTCCGGCGCGATACTGCTGTATCTGGCCGAGAAGAGCGAGCGCTTCATTCCGAACGAGTCGCGCGGCCGCGTGGAAGTATTGCAGTGGCTGTTTTGGCAGGTGGCGGGCTTGGGACCCATGCTGGGACAGAATCATCATTTCGCCCGGTATGCACCGGAGAAGATTCCTTACGCAATCGAACGCTACGTGAAAGAGACCAACCGCCTGTACGGCGTATTGAACAAACGGCTCGCCGATCGTGAATTCATCGCCGGCGTGTATTCCATCGCTGACATGGCCTGTTATCCCTGGATCGTTCCTTACGAGGCGCAAGGCCAGAAGCTTGAAGACTTCCCGCATCTGAAGCGCTGGTTCGAGGCCATCAAAGCGCGCCCGGCCACCGAACGCGCGTATGAGAAGGGCAAAGCGGTGAGCACCGGCACCACGATGACGGAAGAGGCGAAAAAGATCTTGTTCGGACAGACGGCGCAGAGCGTCGGACCGAAATAGCTCTGCGCCTCGAGCGCGATCGGCAATTCGCTCTAAGGCGTCTTCACATCGTGCGCCTTGAACCACGCCAAAATGTAGACCGCCTTGTCGATCAGCAAGCTTGGCCGCGCGGAAATGTCGTGCGACGCGTTTGGAACGCGTACCAGCGCGGTGTCGACTTTGCGCAGTTTCAGCGCCTGATAGAACTGCTCCGCTTCGCTGGATGGTGTCCGGTAATCGACCTCGCCGGTCATCAGCATCGTGGGTGTTTTTACGTTGCCGACGTAGGCGAGCGGTGAACGCTTCCAATAAGCCTGCATGTCGTCCCAGGGAAACTCGCCGAACCAGTAGCGGTAAAAATAGTTGTTCGCATCGCCGGTGAGCACAAAGCTGGTCCAATTGATGACGGGCTTGACGACCACCGCCGCTCGAAATCGATCCGTATGTCCGACGATCCATGCGGTCAGCACGCCCCCGCCGCTGCCGCCGGTGACGAACAGCCGTTGAGTGTCGACATAGCCGCGCCCGATGACGGCATCGACCCCCGACATGAGATCGTCGTAATCTTTGCTCGGGTAATCATGGTGAATCAGATTCGCGAATTCTTCGCCGTAGCCGGTGCTGCCGCGCGGATTCATATAAAGCACGACGTAGCCCGCGGAGGCGTAAAGCTGGATTTCGGCGGCAAAGCTCGGTGCATACATGGCGAATGGGCCGCCGTGTATTTCCAGCAGGAACGGATACTTCTTCGCCGGATCAAATCCCGGCGGCTTGACGATCCAGCCCTGCATGTGACGCTGGTCGGCGGAGGAATCGAAGCTGATTTCCTCGACCGCGCCGATTGATCGCTCGTTCAAAAGATTGTCGCTGAATGCACCCAGCGTGGTGATGTCGCGCGGCGATGTCCCGGTGGCCAGCGCCGCGGGCGCAGTCGCACTGGCTTTGGTGAATGCAAAGCGGCCGTTCGGCGAGATGGAAAAAGAACCGCCCGAATAGGGACGGGACACATCATTGCCCCCGACACCCTGCGCCAGCGCGCGCATCTTGCCCTGCAGGTCGATGGCTGCGATCTTGGTCAAGCCGTGATCGTCGTACTGGAACACCAATGTCTTGCTGTCCGCCAGCCACTTCGGCGAGGCCGCATCACGATCCAGCGACGCGGTGAGGGAGCGCGGATGGCTGCCATCGCTGTCCATCACATAGAGTTGCGTCGCTTGGTAGCCCAGTTGCTTGTCATCGAAACCCAAGTAGGCGATGTGCTTGCCGTCGGGTGACGGCACCGGGTGGCGGTCGGGTCCGCGCCGATCGGTCAACGCGTGGATCGAGCCATCCGACAAGTCGACCCGGTAGATCTCGCTGTCGATGGGATTGTAATCGGCATCCGCATGTCGATTGGCGCCGACCAGGATGCCGCTGCCGTCGGCAGTGAAGGCGGGCGGCCCCTGATGATCGAAGTCGCCGTGCGTCAATTGGCGTGCGGCGCCGCCATCGGCGGAGACGATGAATAACTGGCTGAAAGTGCTGGGCAAATAGCCTTCACCGTCGGCGCGGTACACCATGCGGTCGATGAGCTTGGGCGGATCGGCCCACTTGGCGTTCTTCGGCGTTTCCGGCAGCTCGACTTTCAGCGGCTTGCGCTCTTGCGGAACCGACATGGTGAAGGCGAGCCAGCGGCCGTCCGGCGACCACGCCAAGCCGCCGGGCGATTCCGTGAAATTGCTGATCGGCGCACTGACGCCGCTGGCGGTCCAGTGCATGTAGAGCTGCGCAGATCCGTCCGCGGCGCGCGCAATGTAGGCGATGCGCGAGCCGTCCGGCGACCAGCGTGGCGAGCCGCTGCTCGCGGCGGCCGATAGCGGGCGTTCGTTCTTGCCGTCTGCACCGACCAGCCAGACCGTGCCGCGTGCGCGGTCCGTCTTGATGTCGAATCCCATGCGCACGTACGCGACGTTGCGGCCGTCGGGCGAAACTTCCGGATCCGCCGCCCATTGCAGATCGAACACATCGAGGGGCTTGAACGCCGGCTTTGACGACTGCGCCAGCGCAGGCGCCGCGAGGCTCAAGGCCACCACCGCGGCGGCGCAATGGAGCTTCAGGAAATATCTATTCACCATGGATGATCTCTTTGCCGGCGGCCCAGCAGTAACGTTGATGTTCATCGACTATCCCCACAGCCTGCATGAAGGCGTAACAGATGGTCGTTCCGACAAATTTAAAGCCTTTCTGCTTGAGATCCTTGCTCATCGCGTCGCTGTGCGGCGTCGATGCCGGAACGCCGCCGAGATACAAAGGCCGGCGCCGCAGCACCTTCCCATCCGTGAATTGCCAGATATAGTCGCTGAATGATCCGTGCGCGGAGCGGACCTGCAGATAGGCGCGCGCATTCGCAACGAAGGCGTCCACCTTGAGGCGATTTCTGATGATGCCGGGATTCTTGAGAAGCCGGCGGCGTTTCACGGCGCCGTAGCGCGCCATTTTCTCGGCATCGAAGCCGTCGAACGCCTGCCGGTAAGTCTCGCGCTTGCGCAGCACCGTGATCCAGCTCAAGCCGGCCTGCGCGCCTTCCAAGCACAGCATCTCGAACAGGTGCGGGTCAGAGCGAACCGCCACGCCCCATTCGCTGTCGTGATAGGCAACATAGAGGGCATCCGCGGGGCACCAAGCACAACGCAGCTTGCCGTCTGCGTGCCGCTGCGCCTTGAGCTTTCGACGGTCTGTCGCCACGAATCGATATCAACGGGACTTGGCGGCGACGACCTCGATCTCGATCAGCGCCCCGGGGGCCGCCAAGGCGGCCACTTGAAATGCGCTGCGAGCAGGTTTGTTTGGCTGATCGGCACTGCCAAAAAATTTCTTGTAGCCGGCCATCATGCCGGCGAAATCCATCTTGTTGTCCTTGGCCGGATCGCCCACCATGAAAATGGTCATCTTCACCACGTCGCCCATGGTCAGGCCGAGGCGCGCCAGCGTGCCCTTGATTGCAGTGAGCGCGCCGACCGTTTGGGTTTCGGTATCGCCGAATGCAGCAACGCTGCCTTTCGGCGCGTCCTTGTTGATCACCGGCGCCAATGCGCCGCTCAAAAAATATGTATCGACCCCGGCCTTGACCGTGACCGCGGAGGAAATCGGAAAATCGTTGCCGTCAGGCAGCGGCAGACGCTCGACTTTCGGATGCTCGGCCGAAAAAGCGGCCGGAGCCCATGACATCAGTGCCACTACGCTCGAGGCCAGAATGAGCTGGCGCGCATATTTCATGCTAGACATCGTATCCCCTGGTAAAAATTAGACGTGCAGACGCACGGCGTGACGGTCTTTATAGGCCAATTCAATACGTTCCACGCCGTGAGTGCGGCGCGCGGTGCTGCGGATTTCATGCATCAGCTTGAGAAGAACGCGCGTGCTTTGATCCGCGGTCAAGCTCAGATGCGGGTCCACGCCCAGATGCAGCACGGCAAAGCGTTCGTGCGCGGAACGGACAAACACAGCGACCCCCACGGGGCGCCCATAATCCGAAATCGCAAACAGGGTTTGCACCCCCGCGATATCGCCTACACGGACGCGCAAGCCTCCGTCTTTCTCATAGATCTCGGGAACGCCATAGGTATCGATGGATTGCTGTATACCGAGCCGAACCCGATGCTGATTGACGTTGAAAAACAGCAGCTGCTCCAAGGCTGGACGCTGCTCCGCAGCTAGCTTCGACGTAATGCCGATTGACGCGCGCAACGAACCCCCGAGCATCCCCGCTCCTCAAATGAGCGGCCAGTCACAGAACGCAATTGACGCAGCGCAACAGACATTGTCTGCGGCCTGAGACTCCGTATCGTATAGCGTCGCTCGTTGAATGACACTAGCCTAACAATTCGTCAGCAAGTTGCTGCAGTGCAGTATCGCGGCCGCGCCCATCATATTAGGTCCCGCATGAAAGGAAACAATTAGTGCTTGCTTCTGACGAGGACGGCGGCACGCTGGAATCGCTGAAGTTCAGCCTGGCAAGCGACATCGTCGAACTCGTCGTGCTGACCGCGGACGATGCCTTCCTGCAGACGCTGCGCGAAGCCGTCGGCGGTGCGCGGCGCCTGTGGCACGTGCCCTCGGCCGACAAGGTCAGCGACCTTCTGGTGGCCGGCGAAGTCGGCATCGTGGTGCTGGATGTGCAGGCACTGCACGAGGGCGCCCGCGTCTTCGTCGAGCAAATCAAGCGTCAATTTCCCGATCTCGTGCTGGTTGCAGCCGGGCATCGCGACGATGAGACGGCGCTCGCCGGATTGATCAGCTCGGGATTGGTGTACCGCTTCATTCATAAGCCCATGTCCCCGGCGCGCGCAAAACTGTTTGCGGAAGCGGCCATAAAGAAGTACGAGGATCAGCGTCGCCGCGCCGCCGAGGCGCCGCCGCCCAAACCCGCCGCTCCCATGAACCGCGCATGGCTTGCCGGGGGCGCCGTCGCCGCGTTGTTGGTCGTCGCCGCAGTCGCGTGGCTGGCGCATCGGAACAGCGGCGAGGAGCCCCTGCCGGCCGCAGCCGAAGCGGCGAAGCCTGCGGCGGCCGAATCACCCGTCGTAGCGCGCGCGGCGGCGGCTCTGGCGGCAAATCGCTTGACGGAACCTGCCGGCGACAACGCACTGGAACTCTACCTGCAGCTGCAGGCGCGCAATCCCGCGGATGCCAACGCCCGGGCCGGGCTCGCGGAAGTGCGCGAGCGGCTGCTGGCGCGGGCGGAAAATGCCTTGTTGGAGGAACGCCTGGATGAAGCCGCCGCTGCCATCGAAACGGCGCGCAAATCAGGCGTCGAGAGCGGCCGGATTGCATTTCTCAGCGCACAGCTGACCAAATCGCGCGAGCAAATCAAAACGGCGCAGGCGCAGGTTCAGCAACAGACCCGGGCACGCACGGAATCGAAGCCGGAGGAAGATCATGTAACTCCTTTCCTCAATCTCGCGACACAGCGGATCACGGAGGGCCGGCTGATTGCGCCCGATCGCGACAGCGCACGCTACTACCTGCTGGAAGCATTGCGTGCCGACCCGCAGAACGCCGCGGCGCTGGACATGAAGCGAATTTTGGGATCGCGGTTGCTGGAAGAGGCGCGCGGTGCCATCGATCGGCGTGATTTCGCGCAAGCACTCGTCGTGCTCGAAAGCGCCGCCGGCATCGCGGTACCGGCAAATATCGACTCGGTGCAAAACTTGCTGAGTGCGGCGCGCAAGCAGGCGGAGGTCGACGCGAGAGGACAGCTCCTCAAGAATGCCAATGAGCGATTGCTGCAAGATCGGCTGATCGAGCCGGCGAACGACAATGCCAAGTACTTCTATCTGACTTTGAAGCAGGTTGATCCGAATAACCCGGCGCTTGTTTCGGTGCTGCAAGACCTCGGGACGCGCCTGACCGCGAAAGCGCGGCGCGCGTTGGTTCTTGGGCAAATCGACGCGGCCAAGAGCTGGCTGGACGAGGCGGCCTCGGTGGCCTTCAGCTCGGCCGAGATGAGTTCGGCGCAGCATGACCTCGAGGCGGCAGTCGCGAAACAAAAGTTCATGACCACCCTGATTCCGATGAGCCAGCTCACCGTGCTGAAATCGGTGCAGCCCGTTTATCCCGCGCGCGCGGAGAAGAACAAGATCGAAGGTTGGGTGGACGTCGAATTCACCGTCGCGGAAAACGGCAGAGTGAAGGATGCGAGCGTTCGAACCGCCAGCGTCTCCGGAGTATTCGAAGAATCCGCGCTCAAGGCCGTATCGGATTGGCGTTTCAAACCGATGCTGCGCGATGCCAAGCCGGTCGCGGTGCGCAGCCAGCTCCGCGTCCGGTTTACGCTGCCTTAAGCCGCCGAGCTGCGCGCCATGGCCTCGGCCAGCGCTTCCTGGGTCAGCGCTCCGATTTCGGCGCCGATGCGCAAGTCGTCTACCGCGCCGAATGCATGCTTACGTATCATCCCTTGGCGGTCGATCAATACCAGGCTGGGCGTGCCGCGCATTTTGTAGCGGTCCATGGTCTGCGGGATGGGGCTCGCGGGATCCGGTTGATCAAGGGCAATCGGAAATTTCAAGCGATATTCCTGGATGAAGGCCTTCAGCACTGCGGCATTAAAGGCATCGTGATGCTCGAATGTGGTGTGCATGCCGATGACGGTGACGTCGCTCGGCGCGAAGGTCTCGAAGATTCTTTGTGCTTGCGGGACGCCGGAAGCAATCGAGTTCGGACACAGCACTTGGAACGCGGCCAATACCACAACTCGGCCCCGCAACGCGGAAAGCGTGAGCGGGCGATCAGTATTGAACCAGGTTTGGACGAGCAACTCCGGCGCGGCGTTCGTGGGGGTTGTCATAAATAAAGAACGCCGCATCCGGTCCGCACCGGGGCGCTCGAGAGGTCCCTCATCGGTTTTTTTAAAGATAACCTTAAATCGCGCCGCTGGCTAGCGATGTAGCGCGCTGACGGAGTGTTCTCTTTCTCGGCGCTTGCGCTCGGCGACTTCCTCGCGATCCACGCTGACATTGATCGGCGCCTTGATGCCGATGCGCACCTGCGAGCCGTTGACGGCCATCACGGTCACTTCGACGTCGTCACCGATTCGTAACGATTCCCCAGCGCGGCGAGTAAGTATGAGCATGACTTCATTAAGACACGCTCAAAATGCTTTGCCTGTGGGGGATACTTTTAAATTATTGTAGGACTGCGCCGACGGCGGAGCTTCCGAAGACCGGCAACTAACGCTCGGTGATCACTCGCTCCGCGGCACTTTCCGGCGCGCCCCAATTGCTCACGGTCGCTTCGTAGATGGCGAGTTCCTGCAGCAGGTCCTCTAAGCGCTGTGCTTTGCCCATCGCGAATCCCTGTCCGTAGTCCACGCCGAGATCCGCCATGCGCACGCGCAACACGTCGGTTTCCACGTACTCGGCGATGGTTTCCATGCACATGACCTTTGCGAGCTGTGCGATGGCTTTGATCATGGACTCGGACCGTGCGTTTGTAATGGCATCACGCACGAAGCTGCCGTCGATTTTAATGTAGTTGACCGACAGGTCTTTCAAATAGGCCAACGAGCTGACGCCGGTGCCAAAATCATCCAGCGCGAACTGGCAACCCAGCTCTTGCAAGGTGCGCATGAAGACTTGAGCCTTTTCCAGGTTGCCGATCGTCGCCGTTTCGGTCAGTTCAAAGCACAGCACGCCGGCCGGCAGGCCGCTGGCCTTGAGCTGTTCAACCACGAATCCCAGGAACGACTCGTCTTGCAACGATTGACCGGAAAGATTGATTGCGAAACGCGCGAATTCCTCGCCGACCGAGGCGCTGTGCGTGCCCAGCAGCTCGCACGCCTTGCGCACGACCCAGCGGTCCACGGTGGGCATCAGCTGATAGCGTTCCGCCGAAGAAAGAAATTTGCCGGGCGGAATGATTTCGCCGCGCTCACCAAGCATGCGGATCAGCAGCTCGAACCGCGGCCGGCCGTAGTTGCCGCGCAAGGGAAGGATGGGCTGCGCATCGAGCCGGAAGCCATCGCTGTCGAGCGCTTCGCGCAGCTTGCCGATCACCAGAATGTCGGTGTGGCGGCGGATGATGCTCTGGTCCGAATCCTGGAACATCTCAACCCGGTTGCGGCCCCGATCCTTGGCCGCCTTGCAGGCGATTTCCGCGGTGGCCAGGGCATGCGCAAGCGGATTATCCGAACGGCCGATCGGCGCCACGCCCAAACAAACGGAGACTTCGAAGGCGCCTTGGCCCGCGCGGGGCACGATGCCTTCGGCTGCGGCGCGAATCTGTTCCGCGATCAGGGCGGCCGATTCCATGCTCGCGCCGGGAATCAGCGCGGCGAGCCGGTCCCCGGATATGCGCGCGGACAACGCCCCAGGCGGCAGCGCCTTTGCCATGCGGTCGGCGACGCTGACGATGACATCGTCGCCCACGTGCATGCCGAATGTTTCATTGATGACGTGCAGCCGGTCGATATCAAGATACAGAATGATATGCGAGCCCGCGGGCGCCGCCGTGAGCAGGCCGCTCACCTGGCGCTCGAACGCCTGGCGGGTCATGAGGCCGGTGCTGGTGTCGTACTGCGCTTGGATGATGTTGGTCGACCGCTTCGCCAGCATTTCGGCGACCCGCGTCTGCTGCAAATCAAAATCCTGTGCGCTCGGGGGATTGAACAGCGCCAGCACGCCCATGACGCGCTCCGAGTGGTGGCGGATGGGACACGCCAATATTTTGTAGGGCGCAGCCACGTCGGTTGCGACCTTGGAAATGTGATTGATCACGATGGTGCGCTGTTGCATCTGCATCCAGGCCGTCAAGTGATGCTGCGCACGCTGCAGCGCTTCCGGGGCCATCGGTGCCCCGCTGCGGGTCATGGACACGGAGATGTTTTTGTCGGGCACCCAAAGCGCCGCCAACGCGCAGCCCATGCGGTCCAGGCCGGTCTTTAAAATTTGCGAAAACTCGTCCGCGTCGCTCGCGGCGGCCTGGTTGGAGGAAATCTCCATCATGAGTTCCAGGTCGCGTTCCTTGATATTCAGGTCGCGCTCGCTCGAACCCAATTTGGCGCGCAACGACAGCTCGCGGCGCAAGCACTCGAGAGCCGGTTGGACCAATTGCCGGACCGTCTGCAGAGGCCGCGGTTCGATCTGCACGCCGGACAAACGGACCACCAGACTGACTATCCCTAAAAGCTCGATGTGTTCGCCCCGCACGGCGAACGAATAGACCACCCGATCGGCATCGAGGGTTCGTGCTATGCCCGGAAATTCGGTGGCGTCCGATAATGCATTGGCGATGGCATCATTGATGAGCTGCGGCTCATCGCTCAAGTCCCATTCGTCGGATGCCCACACCAGGTTGGAATAGCCGTCGTGAATCACGACGCCGCGCAAGCTCGGCATGAGCATGCGCAGCAGGCGGCCGTACGGATCGAAAGAGGCGTCCGCGGAATGCGTTTCGACGGTGTTAGATTTGATATCCAGCACTAAAGGCCATCTCTGCAGATTCTTGAGGTTAAAGCCACGAATCAATGTGCTGGAAACCCTGCTCAACAGCCTTGACGAGCGTCGCAGTTCAACGCAAAGGTTTGGGAGCCTGGCGCGTAGGACAACGGCAAAAAGCCTGGAAAATTGACAATATGCGGTGCTTCTTGTGATGCACCTCCCGCTTCGAACGCGGATACGCTACCGGGGCTTCTTCGAGCGCGTCAGCAGCTTGAGGAGGTAGCGGCCGCCGGGGATGCGCACCAAGCGAAATACCCGGTGCCAAAAGCGCCGGGCATCGGCGTCGATGCTTGCCAACGGCAGGCGCTCGTACAAATTCGGCAGGGGTTCGTGAACGCGCGCGCTCATGGCCTCGGCGCTCGCGACTTTATCGCCCGCCAGGAACGTCAGAAGGACCTTATCGGCATGCCATTCGATGCCGAGCTCAGTGATTGGTCCAACTCCGAAAGCCAGTGCGGCGTCCTTTTCTGCGTTGTGCAGAAACACCGTCATTTCGTGCGGCACCGTTCGTGACAGTTGCCACGCGCCATGTCTAAGGCTTTGCGCGAGAAATGAACCGGAATAGTTGGATCGCGTCTTTGCGTGCATTCACGCATCCTACCCGGGAATGGCTTGCGGGCCATTACTGTAGAATGTTGAAGTGGATGAGCCGATAAAATTACTTCCCGGACAGGCGCTGAGCAAGAGCGGCCGACCGCGTCTCGATTACTGGGCCGTCGGCAACCTGGCATTCCCGTTCATGGTGAACAGCGCCGTGCAAGCGGTCCTGAACGCCACCGACACGTGGTTCATCGGACGCGTATCCCCCGACGCGACGGCTGCGATAGGCGCAGTCTACTGGCCGGTGCTGGTGTTCGTGCTGCTGCTGGGCGGCGTCGGACTCGCGGTGCAGACCTTGGTGGCGCAGGCTTACGGCGGCGGCCGCTATGCGCGGGCGTCGCAGGCGACCTGGACTGCCTTGTGGGCCTCGTTGTTCACCGTGCCGGCGTTTACTTTGCTGGCGTTGGCCGGTGAGCGGATTTTTGGCCCCTTCGGGCTTCCTGCCGAAATCCAGCGCCTCGCCCTGGCCTATTGGTTTCCGCGCATGTTCGGTGCGCCCTTGAGCGTGGCGCTGTGGGCAGTGCTCGGCTTCTTCAATGGCATTGGCCGCCCGACGGTCACGCTGCGCATCGCCGTCAGCGTGGCTCTGATCAATGCACTGCTGAATCAGTTGTTCATGTTCAATCTCGGCATGGGCGTCGCGGGGTCCGCGTGGGCAACCAACGCCGCGCAGCTGATCGGCGTCGGCACGGCCTTGGTCTGGTTCCTGGCGCCCCCGACCCGCAGGCGCTTCCGATCGCATCTGACCATGCGGCTGCACGGGCGCGCCCTGTGGCACCAACTGCAGCTGGGATTTCCCATGGGATTGTTGATTGCCGCCGATATTCTCGGTTTCGCGCTGTTCCAGCTCATGGAAGTGCGTTTGGGCACCGTCGACGGCGCCTCGACGCAGATCGTCATGATGCTGACCTCGTTTTGCTACATGCCGGCGGTCGGCATCGCAATGGCGGGTACCACGTTGGTGGGTCAGGCGATCGGTGGGCATCATAAAGATTGGGCGCTGAAAGTCGGCAACGGCATCATCCTGATCGCGGTGATCTACATGGGCGCGATCGGCGTCCTGCTCGCGGCCTTAGGACCTTGGGTTTTGCCCTTCTTCACCAACGCCGCGGATCCCCATGCGGCGCAAGTGGTCCTGCGTGCCGGCACATTGCTGTGGATCGCCGCGGGTTATCAATTGTTCGACGGGCTGAACATCAGCAGCAGCGCCATATTGCGCGGCGCGGCCGACGTACGTCTTCCGGCCATCATGGTGCTGGCGCTGTCGTGGTTCATTTTTGTGCCGCTCGCCCACAGCCTCTCGTTTGCACGCGGCGAGGGCTGGGTCGATTGGCTGCCGCAGTACGGCTTGGGCGCGGTCGGCGGGTGGTTTGCGGCGTTGGTCTATATTTTTTTCCTGGGACTGACGCTGTATCTGCGCTGGCGCTCGCGCGCCTGGCAGCGAATTGCGCTGCCGGTCGATTGATGAACGGAATATCGCTGTGGCGCATCGCGCTTGCCAGTCTGGCGTGCGTGGCGCTGTCCGGAGGCTCGATTGCCGCCGGATCGGGAACCGCGGTTCCCGCCATCACCCAGTTGATGGGCGCACAACGGCTGCCCTCGAGCGCAGTCAGCTTCGTCATCATCGATCCGGAGTCGGGTGATGTCGTCATGAGCCACAATCCGGACACGCCGCGCAGCCCCGCCTCCACGATCAAGACCGTCACCACATTTGCGGCGCTCGATATGCTGGGTCCGGCGTTCATCTGGCAAACCCGTGCCTGGACCCACGATGGCGACCTGTTCTTGCAGGGCGGCGGCGATCCGTACATGACGCTCGAGAGATGGTGGAGCTTCGTGCAAGGAGTGCGCGCACAGGGCTTGAAATCGATTACCGGCGACATCGTCATCGACAACACCGCGTTTTCTTTGGCAAACGAAGATCCGGGTGCTTTCGACGGCCGCCCCAACCGCTCGTACAACGTGCTTCCCGATGCGTTGATGGTAAATTTCCAATCGATCGACTTCCGGCTGGCCGCCGACGCCGACACGCATCGGGTGGAAATATCCGCAAGTCCGGCACCGGTCAACCTCGATATTGAAAATCATATTCGCTATGCGCCGGGCCGCTGCAGCGGGTCTGCCGCTCGGGTGGATTTCAAGGTGGCGTCGTCCCAATGGGATCGCGTGATTTTCTCCGGAGCCCTGTCGCCGCATTGCGCCGAACGGACCTTCGCGCGCGTGCTGCTGCAGCCTGCAACCTATGCTTTCGGCACGTTCGTCGAGCTCTGGCGTGAGTCGGGCGGAGAGTTCAGCGGCAGGCTGCGGATCGCGGCCACGCCGGCGGACGCCAAGGCGCTATACAGCTTCGATTCGCTCAGCCTCGCCGAGATCGTGCGCCTCACCAATAAGCACAGCAACAATCTGATGGCGCGGCATCTGCTGCTGACATTGGGCAAGGAGCGCTTTGGCGATCCGGGCACCGTGGAGAAGGGCGTCGCGGCCATCACCGAGTGGAGCCGCGAAAGAGGTTTCGACTTGAGCGGCGTGGACATCGACAACGGTTCCGGACTGTCTCGCAGCACCCACATCACGGCGCTGCAAATGGCCAGGATTCTGAGCGCCGCCTATCACAGCCGGTTTGCGCCCGAATACCTGGCTTCATTTCCGCTGGCTGGGATGGACGGCACTCTGCGTTCGCGCATGAAAGCAGCTCCGGCAGGCTCTGTGCGGCTCAAGACCGGACATCTTAACGGCGTCAGCGGCGTCGCGGGCTTTGTCGCCACGCCCGCGGGCAAGACATATGTGCTCGTTTCCCTCGTCAATAATGTGCGCGCGGATTTCGGTGCGGCGGAACCGCTGCATGCGGCGCTGGCGGCATGGATCTTGGATAATCTTTGAGCTTAAGGGCGTTCCATCTCCCAAAGTATTGCCGTTACATTCTTGCGCACCCACATCCCGAATCCGACATAGCGAAACGCCTTGTTCAGCCGCCGCCGATACCAGGCGCCCGGCCGCAGATGCACTGCGCGATCCGTGCGGCTGCGATCGCAGTTTTCGCGCCAGTCCTCCGTGGTAAGCGCCGACACGTAAAGAGCGGACCGCGTCAGCTTGCTGAAATTCGCAATGGCGCGCGCGGCCTCGCGATCGGGCAAGTATTGCAAAACGTCATAGCAAACCAGCAAGTCGAAAGGACTGCGCGGCGCAAAGTCGGCGATGGACCCTCTGACCCAATGGAAGCGGCGGCACAGATATTCGCTTGCCTCGAGGCCGACGTAGCGGGCGCGCGGCAGATATTCCTCGAAGGGCTTGCGCAGCAGTCCAATGCCGCAGCCCGCGTCTAGAATTCTCCGTACCGGGATTTGGCATTGGCGCAAAGCGGCCGCGATCACTGCTGCGCGGCTGCGCATTTCCGGAGCCGTAACCACTCGCGTCGCGGCGTCGAGATAGAATTTTTTGAAATATGCCGCGCTGAAATTGTTCATCGGCGCGCCACCGTGTACCTTACCTGCTCTTTTTTGTTGGCGCTTCGCCGAGGTTTTACCCATGCTCAAGAAGGTTCCGCGCGTGACTGCTTTACCCGCCATGATAGTGGTCTCGCTGCTTGCCTGCTCGACAGTGTGCCTCGCAGCGCCGGAATCCTCCTCATCGAGCGGTGCTGCACCCACCATCGAAGCAAAGACGTCTGCGATGCGCCACATGCCCGGCTTTCTGCCGCTGCACTGGGATGCCAAGAACGGCAGGCTTTATCTGCAGATCCCGCGGATCAACGCCGACATGCTGTATTTCGACTCCCTTCCTTATGGGACCGGATCCAACGATTTAGGCCTGGATCGTGGTCAGGTCTCGGCGGCAAAAGTGGTTCGATTCGAGCGCTTTGGACCGAAGATCCTATTGGTGCGGCCCAACGCATTGTTCCGCAGCTCCGCGCAAGATCCCGCCGAGCAGCTCGCCGTGCGCCAGTCATTTCCCGAATCCGTGCTCGGCAGTTTCACGGTGGCGGCCGAAGACGCGGTTGGACCGGATGCCGGTGCGGTGCTGGTGGATGCCACTGACTTTTTTACCCGCGACGCGCACAACGTGTCTGAGGCGCTCGTAAAGCAGGGTTCTTACAAGCTGGATCCGGCGCGATCCGCGATAGCGATCGACTCGACCAAGGCTTTTCCAAAGAACACGGAAGTGGAAGCCCTACTGACGTTCGCTTCCGATGCTCCCATTCACGGATCGTTTGTCGGCGAAGTAACGCCGGATGCGCACGCTCTCACGTTGCGCGAGCATCAGTCTTTTCTAGAGCTGCCGGGCCCGGGATTCACACCGCGACGCTTTGATCCCCGTGCCGGGTATTTTCAGTTCGCCTACCGGGACTATGCGGCCCCACTGGGCGAGCCTCTGGATCAACTGTTCATCGTGCGGCACCGGCTCATCAAGCAAGATCCCAACTGCACGCAGGCCTGCGCAGCCGTCAAGCCGATCCAGTACTACGTGGATAGAGGTGCGCCCGAGCCGATCCGCTCCGCGCTGGTGGAAGGCGCACGCTGGTGGGACCAGGCCTTCCAGGTTGCCGGTTGGGCGCCCGGCACTTTTCGGGTCGACGTGCTGCCCGAGGGCGCCGATCCCATGGATGCGCGGTACAACATCATTCAGTGGGTGCATCGCTTCACGCGAGGCTGGTCGTATGGCCATCCGGTTGCGGATCCACGCACCGGCGAAATCATCAAGGGTAACGTGACGCTGGGATCGTTGCGCAGCCGGCAGGATTATCTGATCGCCGAGGCGCTGCTGTCGCCCTATGTCACCGGCAAGAAGCCTTCCGCGGCGAACGACCCCATGCTCGCCATGGCGCTGGCGCGCACGCGCCAACTGGCTGCGCATGAAACCGGCCATACGCTGGGATTGGCGCACAACTTTGCGGCCAGCGCATATCCTCATCCGCCTTCCGAATCAGTCTCCGTGATGGACTATCCGCATCCTCAGGTTACGTTAGGCAAGGACGGCGTGCCGGATCTCTCGACCGCCTATGGCGCCAATATCGGCCTTTGGGACAAGGTCGCGATCAACTACGGCTATCGGCAGTTTTCCAGCAGCGACGCGGAAACCGCCGGGCTCGAGGCCATATTGCGCGAGGCCACCAAGTCCGGGCTCGTCTACATCACCGACGAGGACGCACGCCCGCAGGGCGGTGCGCATCCATTCGCCCACCTCTGGGACAACGGCATTGATGCCGCCGACGAATTGACCCGCATCATGAAGATTCGAGCCGCGGCACTTGCCAGGTTCGGCGAGAACGCCGTTCCCAGCGGTGTTCCGTTGGCCCAGTTGGAAGAAACGCTCGTGCCGCTGTATCTCATGCATCGCTATCAGACCGAGGCCGCCATCAAGATCATCGGCGGTCTCGACTACCGCTACCAGCTGCGCGGCGATGGACAGATGAATGCCGTCATTGTCGCGCCTGACGAGCAGCGCAAGGCGTTGCGCGCGGTACTGAAAACATTGTCTGCGGAAACCTTGACGCTGCCCGAGTCCCTGCTAACGCAGTTTCCGCCGCACCCGCCGGGTTTTGAGCGTACGCGCGAGTCGCTGCCGGCCCACACGGGACTGACCTTCGATCCCGTTGCGGCGGCGGAATCCGCGGCCGACATGACATTGGATATTTTGTTCGATCCGCAGCGCGCGGCGCGCCTGGTGCAATACAACGTCCGCAGCCATGCACCCTCGCTCACCGAAGTGATGGATGCGGCGCTCCAGATGACCCGCCCGGCGCCGCACGCCGCATCGAACGGACGTGAAGATGCGGGCGCCGAGATCCGATCGGCCGTCTATGCCAGAACCGTCGAGGCGCTCCTGCGGCTTGCGGCGGATCCGAAAGACTCGTTCGAAGTGCGCGCCATCAGTTACGCGAAGCTGGACGACATCAAGCGGCACAGCGATGCGAGCTCGGCGCTCGATGCCTACTTGGTTCACCGCATCAAGCAGTTCCAAGAGGATCCCCAGAAATTCGTGGTGGCAAAGCCGCTCGAAGCCCCGCCCGGGATGCCGATCGGCGACGGCGAGGAATAACCCATGACGACTGCGGCGCGAAACGTGATTTTCGATCTCGGTGGCGTGGTGTTCGACTGGAATCCCGACCACATCGTGTCGCGCGTCCAACCGGTCCCGGAATTGCGAGCGGCGCTCAAGGAAGCGCTATTCGGTCATGCGGATTGGCGCATGTTCGATCGCGGAACGCTCACTGAACCTGAGCTCACGCAACGCTTGCAAGTGCGGCTCGGCCCAACCCAGCCGAAGGTGGACGCGATTCTCGATGCGGTTCGCAACTCTCTGGTGGAAAAGCCGGAGACGCTGGAACTGATGCGCACCCTTCAGGAACGGGGAACGCCGCTGTACTGCCTTTCCAACATGCCCGCCTCGATCTATACCCACCTGCGTCGGCGGCACAGCTTCTGGGATGTATTCAACGGCATCGTGATTTCAGGCGAGGTTCAAATGATGAAGCCGGAGCCCGAGGTGTTCAGGCATCTGCTCGAAAAGTACAATTTGCGCCCGCAGGAGACCGTCTTCATCGATGATTTGCTCGCGAACATCCAAGCTGCCGAGCAAGTCGGCTTGCGGACCATCTTGTTCAAGGACGCGGCCCAGTGCCGGCGCGAACTTGAATTGCGTTAGGAAACTCTAGCCGCTTTGTGGCGGGATATGCCCTGCGATTCGGTTTTGCTTAAGAACAGTACAACCGTTGAGGAGCTGCCATGTCCACGAAAATCCGTGCTGCCCGCGTGCGCGCCTTGATCGGCGCAGGCTTCTTGTGCATTGCCCTCATACCGCCGAGTTCCATGGCCGCCGACTCCGCAGGACACGGCGCGTATGCATACGATCCCTGCGTGAAACTTACTGCCGCGCTCGTGCAACCTTTTTTTACGGCTCCGGTTACGCTGCGGCAAAAGAACGAACCGAAGGCCGAGACCTCTGCGGAGTGTTTCTTCGATACTGCCGATGGTGAGTCGGAATTCCAGGTGTACACGGCAACGGGAGAGGTCGCGGATATGTTCTATAACGACAACCTCAAGCAAGACGGCGTGCCCTCGATTCCCGTCTCCGGGGTTGGCGACAAGGCCGTGCGAGAACCCCACGACATCTGGATCTATGCGCGTAAAGGCGCGGTGTTCTGCATGATTCACGGCGACCTGCATACGCGCAGTCAGGTTCGCGGTTTGCAAAAATTTGCGGACAAGCCGGTCCCGGACGACATTGCCACCCGCTACGCCCAGCAACTAGGAACCTTGTGCAACCGCCTGTTCGGCAGCGGCGCCACGACTCCATCGTTCACCGGGTTGGAGTAGCGCACTGCCAAACAAGGTTGCCTATTCGACGGTGAGGCTCTTCGCCAAGTTGCGCGGCTGATCGACGTCGGTGCCTTTTAGCACCGCGACGTGATAAGCCAGCAACTGCATGGGAATGGCGAACACAGCCGGTGCTTGCAGCGGTGTGGCGTGCGCCGGCATCTGGATTACCGTGATGCCGTCCCCGCTTTCCATGCCCGCCTTGGGGTCCGCAAACACGTACAACTTGCCGCCGCGCGCCCGCACCTCGTGCAGGTTGGATTTCAGCTTTTCCAAGAGGTCGTTGCTCGGCGCGACGGCAACCACCGGCATGTCTTCGTCGACCAACGCCAGCGGCCCGTGCTTGAGTTCCGCGGCGGGATAGCCTTCCGCGTGGATATAGGAGATTTCCTTGAGTTTCAGCGCGCCCTCCATGGCGATAGCCTGCAACGGTCCGCGGCCGAGAAACAGCGCGTGATGCTTCTCGACAAAGATCTCGGCCAGCGCCTGAATCGTTGCATCGAGCTTGAGCGTCTTCTCCACCAAGCCGGGCAGTTGCAGCAACTGCGAAACCAGAGCGCCTTCCTGCGCGGCAGCCGGACCGTTCTTCGCTAATGCAATCGTAAGCATGGTCAGAGCGGTGAGCTGCGCCGTGAACGCCTTGGTGGACGCGACTCCGATCTCCGGTCCCGCCCGCGTCAGCAGCACCAATGCGGATTCTCTGACCATCGAGCTTTCGGCGACGTTGCAAATGGCGAGCGTCGACAAATAGCTCTGCTGCTTCGCGTTGCGCAGCGCCGCCAAGGTATCCGCGGTCTCGCCGGACTGGGAGATGGTGACGAACAGGGTGTTGGGCGTAACGACCGGATCACGATAACGGTATTCACTCGCGATCTCGACGCGGGCAGGAATCCGGCATATTTGCTCGATGAGATAGCTGGCGACAATTCCGGCATGAAAGCTGGTTCCGCACGCGGCAATGTGCACCGCTTTCACACGCTTGAAAATCTCAGCGGCGCCCGGCCCAAAGGCGGCATCCAACAGTTTCGTGCCGGCAACCCGCTCTTCCAAAGTCTGCGCGATCGCGCGCGGTTGCTCGTGGATTTCCTTGAGCATGAAGTGCCGGTATTGTCCGCGTTCCACGGCGTCCGCGGGCAGGTCGCTTTCTTTCACCGCACGCTCGACCATCTGCCCGGCCGCGTCGATAATTTTCACCGAGCGCCGGCGGACTTCCGCCACATCGCCTTCCTCGAGAAACATGAAGCGGCGCGTAACCGGCAGCAACGCGGCCACGTCGGAGGCCGCAAAATTCTCGTCTATTCCAAGACCGACGACGGCCGGGCATCCTTGGCGCGCCATCACGATGCATTCGGGATCGGTCTCGCTCAGCACGGCAAGCGCGTAGGCGCCTTGCAGCTCGTTGACGGTCTTGCGGACCGCGGTCAGCAGATCAGCAGAGGTGGAGAGGTGGTGGTGAATGCGGTGCGCAATTACCTCAGTGTCCGTCTCGGACGTGAAGCTGTAACCCAAGCTCTTGAGTTCGCCCCGCAGCAGCTCGTGATTTTCGATGATGCCGTTGTGGACGATTGCCACATTGCCTCGGGAGATATGCGGGTGAGCGTTCTCGGTGGTGGGTACGCCATGGGTCGCCCAGCGCGTATGGGCAATGCCGATCGATCCATGGATGGGTTTCGCATCCAGCGCATCCTGCAGGACTTTGACCTTGCCGACGGTTCGCAGCCGGGCCAATTGCCCATGATCCAGCACTGCCAGACCGGCGGAGTCGTATCCCCGGTACTCGAGGCGCCGCAACCCCTCCATCAAGATCGGTACCGCGCTGCGCTCGGCAACCACGCCCACGATGCCACACATAGTTAGCTACGGTCCTTAAGTAAAAAGGGTGCTTAGTGTGCCCGAGACGGCTGGGAAATCCAGGCCTTTCCCTGGCAGGTCTTGTACGGGACCTAATATTAGTTGCTAAATGGTATTAGAAACTATATAGTATTAGCCAATGGACGATAGCAACGAACGCAAATTCCAAAAAGAGCTAAACGGGGGCCTGGTTGGCCTGGTTTTGCTCGCGGTCCTGGCAGAATCGACCGAAGATCTTTATGGGTATGAAATTGCCAAGCGATTGGCAAGCGCCAACGATGGCACTTCCATTTTCAAGGAAGGCACCATCTATCCGGTACTTCGGGCGCTATCCGCCGGGAACCTATTGACCAGCCGCATCGTGCCTTCTTACTCCGGTCCACCGCGCCGCTACTACCGAATTACCGAGCAAGGCCGCAGCGTGCTTGCCGAGTGGAAACAGATTTGGGGTGCGACCCGCGACTTCGTGGATCGATTCACTGAAACAGAACAATCGGATATAGGACAACCGTCATGAACCGCAGCGCACCCCGTTCCATCGATCAGTACCTCCGGCAATTGCGCGAAGAGCTTGCCGGGGCCGATGCGGCGCTGATCCAAGACGCGCTGTACGACGCCGAGGAATATTTGCGCGCAGAGGTCGCCGCGCATCCGGACAAATCCGAGTCCGACGTGCTCGAGCTCATCGCCTCGACCTACGGCGCGCCCGATGAGGTCGCGAGTGCCTATCGCGACACCGAGGTCAAAGTAAAGGCCGCGATGGCGACGCCGCGCAAGCAGCCGAGCACCCCACTTGGCAGGTTCTTCGGGGTGTTCCAAGATCCGCGCGCTTACATGTCTTTGTTCTTCATGTTCCTGGCCCTGGCCACCGGCCTTATTTACTTCGTTCTTGCGGTCACGGGTCTATCGCTCTCGGTCGGGTTATCGCTTTTGATCATCGGTGTTCCGTTTTTTCTGATGTTCGTAGGAATTTGCCGCGTCATATCGCTGGCGGAGGGCCGTTTGATCGAGGCGATGACGGGCACGCGCATGCCGCGAAGGCCCGTACACAAAGGCGCGGTTTTGGGTTTCTGGGCGCGCACCGGCGAGATGCTCAAAGATCGGCGTACATGGACCACGATCGCTTACTTCTTGTCCATGCTGCCGCTCGGCATCATTTATTTCGTCGTTGCAGTGGCCGGACTGTCCATCAGTCTCACGTTCATTGTGCTGCCGATCGCCGTGGTCCTGAGCCAGGCCGGCTGGCTCGGCATCAGCGCCGGCGAAATCTTCGAGCATGCGCAGCCCGAGTGGATTTTCAACACCGGTTTCGGGGTTCCGATTCTGGCCGTTGCGGGCGTCCTGCTGCTGACATCGCTGATGCATCTGGCGCGTGGTATCGGTCGCCTGCACGCCATGTATGCCAAGTCCATGCTGGTCGCGAGAGCCGCCGCGGAGCCGGCCGACTCAGCGGAAGAAGCGGCGGCGATCGCCGTGCATTAGGACTTCGCTACGACTTCTGCTTTTGCGTCGCAGCGGCGATGACCTCAGCCTTCTCTTTGTCGCCAAGTTTGACGGGACGCATCCAATTGTCTTTGGTGATCGGCTGCGTTTTCTCGAACACCAGCGTGTTATCCGGCGTACTGGCCCTGATGGTCGAGCCCGCGCCTGTCGTGGTGCCGGCGCCGATGCGCACCGGCGCGACCATCATGGTGCCGGAGCCGATGGAGGCGCCGTCTTCGATGAAAGTCGGCCACTTGTTCGCGCCGTCGTAATTGCAGGTGATGCTGCCCGCGCCGACGTTCACGTCCTTGCCGACGCGTGAATCGCCCAGATAGGTCAAGTGATTGGCCTTGCTGCCGGCGCCGATCTCGGTGTTTTTGACTTCCACGAAATTTCCGATATGCACTTCGCTGTGCATGACTGTTCCCGGCCTAAGGCGTGCGAAGGGACCGATGCGGCAGTTCTGCGCGACGATGGCATGATCGATGATGCTGTTCGCGAATATTTCGGTGCCTTCGCCGATCTTCGAGTCGGTGATGATGCAATTGGGACCCACTTTCACGCCAGCGGCGAGATGAACCTGGCCGGTGAGCACCGTGTTCACGTCGATGAACACATCGCGGCCCACCTGGATGTCTCCTCGAATGTCGATGCGCGTGGGGTCCGCCAGCGTTGCGCCCGCGAGCATCAATTCCTCGGCTCGAAGCCGGCGATAGCCTGCTTCCACGGCGCTGAGCTGAATCTTGTCGTTGACGCCGGCAACCTCCAGAGCATTCGCGGCCCGGATGGCCTCGATTCGCGCGCCGGCTTTCACGGCGCCCGCAACCACGTCCGTCAGAAAATACTCGCGCTGCGTGTTGTCGCGTCCCAACCCGAGCAGCCATTCGCGTAAGCGTCCCGCAGGCGCCGCCATGAGACCGGAATTGACTTCGCGAATTTCGAGCTGCTCTACGCTCGCGTCCTTGTGTTCGACGATCGCAATGACCTGGCCTTCCGCATTGCGCACGATGCGCCCATATCCGCGCGCTTCGTCGAGATTCACCGATAGGATGGAAAGCGCGCTCTCGCCGGCAGCGGCGATCAGTTTCGCGAGCGATGCCGCGCCGATGAGCGGGACATCGCCATAGAGCACCAGCACGCTGTGCTCGTCGGGAATCAGGCACATGGCCTGCATCACCGCATGTCCCGTGCCCAATTGATCCGCTTGCAGAACCCAGTCGACGTTTTCGTGGGCGAGAGCCGCCTGCACCTGCGCGCCGCCGTGACCGTAGACCACGTATATGTTGGTGGGGTTCAGGGCGCGCGCGGCGTTAACGACGTGCTGCAGCAGCGGTTCGCCCGCCAAAGGTTGCAGGACCTTGGGCAGATCGGAGTTCATCCGCTTGCCCTGGCCGGCTGCCAAAATCACGACGGAAAGCTGCATGCAGACTCCGTTTGCGGCAGATCCTAGCGTTTCTTGCGTAGGCGTTCTATGGCGCGCAATTGCGCGATGGCTTTTACCAGTTCTGCCTGCGCTTCGGCGATATCCACCTTGTCGCCGCGATTGCGCACCGCATCCTCGGCCCGTTGCTTGGCGGCAATCGCTGCGGCTTCATCGAGATCCTTGGCGCGTGCCGCGGTGTCCGCGAGCACGGTGACCAGGTGCGGCTGAATCTCGAGGGCGCCGCCGCCGACATAGAAGGACTGTTCCTCGTGGCCCTCGCTCTCAACACGCACTTCGCCGGCCGCCAAGGTGGTCAACAAGGGCGCGTGACGCGGGTAGATACCCAGCTCGCCCTGCGATCCCGGCACGAACAGCCTCGTCGCCTCGCCGGAAAAAATCTGGCCCTCGGCGCTGACGATGTCGACGTGAATGGTGTTTGCCATGATGACTCTTTATTGCAGGGTCTTGGCTTTCTCGACCGCTTCTTCGATGCCGCCGATCATATAGAACGCCTGCTCGGGCAGGTGGTCGTATTCGCCGGCAATGATGGCCTTAAAGCCGCGGATGGTGTCCTTGAGCGGCACGATTTTGCCGTCCTGACCCGTGAATACCTTGGCGACGTTGAAGGGTTGCGTCAGGAAGCGCTGGATCTTGCGCGCGCGATACACGGCGAGCTTGTCCTCTTCGGACAACTCGTCCATGCCCAAGATGGCAATGATGTCTTGCAGTTCCTTGTAGCGCTGCAGAATGGACTGCACGCCGCGCGCGATGTCGTAGTGTTCCTGGCCTACCACGAGAGGATCCAGCTGCCGGCTGGTGGAATCCAGAGGATCCACGGCAGGGTACAAGCCAAGTGAAGCAATCTGACGCGACAGCACCACGGTGGCGTCCAAGTGGGCAAAAGTTGTCGCCGGCGATGGATCGGTCAGATCGTCGGCGGGCACGTACACGGCTTGAATCGAGGTGATCGAACCGGTCTTGGTCGAGGTGATCCGTTCCTGGAGCACTCCCATTTCCTCGGCGAGCGTCGGCTGGTAACCCACCGCCGAAGGCATGCGGCCGAGCAGCGCCGACACTTCCGTGCCGGCCAGCGTATAGCGATAGATGTTGTCGACGAAGAACAGCACGTCGCGGCCTTTGCCGGAAGCCTGTTTTTCATCGCGGAAGTATTCCGCCATGGTCAGGCCCGTCAGGGCGACGCGCAAGCGGTTGCCGGGAGGCTCGTTCATCTGGCCGTAGACCATCGCCACTTTGGAATTGGAAAGGTTGTCCTTGTCGATGACGCCCGACTCGATCATCTCGTGATAAAAGTCGTTGCCCTCGCGGGTCCGCTCACCGACACCGGCAAACACGGACAGACCGCTGTATTGCTTGGCGATGTTGTTGATGAGCTCCAGCATGTTCACGGTCTTGCCGACGCCGGCGCCGCCGAACAATCCGACCTTGCCGCCTTTGGCAAACGGCACCAGCAGGTCGATGACCTTGATGCCCGTGACCAAAAGGTCCTGGCCGCCCGCCTGTTCGTCATAGGCCGGCGCGGGCCGGTGAATCGGCAGATACTCTTTGGACTGCACCGGACCTTTCTCATCCTGCGGCTTGCCGAGCACGTCCATGATGCGCCCCAGCGTGCCGGCGCCCACCGGCACCGAAATGCCCTTGCCCGTGCCTTTGACCGTGAGGCCGCGTCGCAAGCCTTCGGAGGGGCCCATGGCGATCGCGCGAACCACGCCGTCGCCGAGCTGCTGCTGCACCTCGAGGGTGAGATCGACGTCATCGAGCTTGAGCGCGTCGTAGACCTTGGGAATCTGATCGCGCGGGAACTCCACGTCGACGACCGCCCCGATGATTTGCACGATTTTACCGCTGGACATTTTGATAAACCTCTTGCCTAAACCGCTGCCGCGCCCGTTCTCATGGCCTGCGGCCAACCTTTCCCGGGGTTGCTACGCAACCCCGAACATAAGCGGCGCTTCGCGCCGATTGACCTTCATACCGCCGCCGCCCCACCAACAATTTCGGACAGCTCCTTGGTGATCGCGGCCTGGCGGGCCTTGTTGTAAATGAGTTGCAGCTCGTCGATGAGCTCGCCGGCGTTATCCGTCGCCGCTTTCATGGCCACCATGCGTGCGGCCATTTCGCAGGCCACGTTCTCAACCGCGCCCTGGAAAATCTGCGCCTCGATGTAGCGCATCAAAATGCCGTCGAGGATCGCCATGGAGTCAGGTTCGTAAATGTAGTCCCAGCGCTCCTGCAAATCGTCCTTATCCACGGTTTGGATCGGCAGCAGCTGCGACACGATGCCCTTTTGCGTCATGGTGTTGACGAAGACATTGTGCGCGAGCAGCAGCTGATCGACCTTGGTCTCGCGGTAGAAATCCAGCATGACCTTGGTCGTGCCGATCAAATCCTTGATATGCGGCCGGTCGCCCAGGTGTGTGACCGATGCGGCGATTTCCACGCCTGCGAGCCGGCGGAAGAACTGCAATGCCTTGGAGCCGATGACGCACAGATACACCTTCGCGCCGCGCGACTGTGCTTCGCGGATCGACGCCAGGGTGGCCTTGAACAGATTCAAGTTCAGTGAACCGCACAGGCCGCGATCGGTGCTGATCACCACGATGCCGACCGAGGTGACGGGCCGCTCGAGCGTGAACGGATGCTTGTAGTCCAGATTCACCTGGCGCAAGTGGCCGATGATCTTGCGCACTTTTTCGGCATAGGGCCGGGCTGCGCGCATGCGATCCTGCGCCTTGCGCATTTTGCTCGCCGCCACCATTTCCAGGGCCTTGGTGATCTTGCGGGTATTCTTGATACTCGCGATCTTGCCCCGGATTTCTTTTGCGCCTGCCATTTAGGTTCTCTGGTGCCTCATGCTCAAACCGTGGCGAAAAATTCGTCGCAGCACTTCTTCAAGGAGCTTTCGACTTCCTTGGTCAGGTCCGGCTTGCCGTTGATGGTCTTCAGCAGGTCGCCGAAACTCGAGCGCGCGAAGGATTGCAGCCCAGCTTCCGTCTCCACCACCTTGAGGCGCGCCACCTTGTCGAAGTAGCCGTTGTTGGCGGCGTACAGTGAGATCGACATTTCCGCCACCGACATGGGTGCGTACTGCTTTTGCTTCATGAGTTCGGTGACGCGTTGTCCGCGCTCGAGCTGCTTGCGGGTGGCCTCATCCAAATCCGAAGCGAACTGCGAGAATGCCGCCAGCTCGCGGTATTGAGCGAGGGCCAAACGGACGCCGCCGCCGAGCTTCTTGATGATGCCGGTCTGCGCGGCGCCGCCGACGCGCGACACGGAGATGCCCGCGTTGATCGCTGGACGCATGCCGGCATTGAAGAGATCCGTTTCCAGGAAGATCTGGCCGTCGGTGATGGAAATCACGTTGGTCGGCACGAAGGCGGTGACATCGCCCGCCTGCGTTTCGATGATGGGCAACCCCGTCAGCGATCCGGTCTTTCCCTTCACGCGGCCCTTGGTGATCTTTTCCACATACTCTTCGTTGACGCGCGCCGAGCGCTCGAGCAGACGGGAGTGCAGGTAGAACACGTCGCCGGGATAGGCTTCGCGGCCGGGAGGGCGGCGCAGGAGCAACGAAATCTGCCGATAGGCCACGGCTTGCTTGGACAAATCGTCGTACACGATCAGGGCGTCTTCGCCGTTGTCCATGAAGTACTCGCCCATGGCGCAGCCGCCGTACGGCGCGAGGTACTGCATCGCAGGGGGCATGGAGGCCGACGCCGCGACGATGATGGTATGACCCATCGCGCCGTGCTCCTCGAGCTTGCGCACCACGTTGGCAATGGAGCTTTGCTTCTGGCCGATGGCGACGTAGACGCACTTAACGCCGGTGCCCTTTTGGTTGATGATCGTATCGATGGCGACCGCGGTCTTTCCGGTTTGGCGGTCGCCGATGATGAGTTCGCGCTGGCCGCGGCCGATCGGCACCATGGCGTCGATCGCCTTGAGGCCCGTCTGAACCGGTTGCGACACGCTCTTGCGGAAGATCACGCCCGGCGCCACGCGCTCCAAGGGCGACTTCAATTTGGCGTTCACAGGGCCCTTGCCGTCGATGGGCGCACCCAAGGCATCGACCACGCGGCCTAGGAGCTCTGGGCCCACCGGCACTTCCAGAATTCGGCCCGTGGTCTTGACCTCGGCACCCTCGGAAATGCTCTTATAGTCGCCGAGCACCACCGCCCCCACGGAATCTTGCTCGAGATTCAAGGCCAGACCGTAGATGTTGCCGGAGAATTCCAACATTTCGCCGTAACGCGCATCGGCGAGACCGTGAATGCGTACGATGCCATCGGTGACGCTCACCACCGTGCCGACATTGCGGGCTTCGGTGGCGGACTTGAACTTGTCGATGCGCGCCTTGATGAGGTCGCTGATTTCCGATGCCTTGATGGACATAACCTTGAATCCTCTAGCAAATACTGGTCGTTAAGCCGTCAGCTCGAACGCAATGCGCTTGAGCCGACTCAGCAGGGAACCGTCTATCACCGTATCGCCGGCACGCAACACGGCGCCGCCGATCAATCTGGAATCCGTGGCCCAGTGCACCCGCACCGAGCGCTTGAGCTTGCGCTCCAATGCCTTGGACAACGCCGCCTGCCGGTCGCCGTCGAGCGGCGCGGCGGACGTCACCGTCACGTCGACGACGCTTTCCGCTTCGTCCTTGTACTGGTCGAACAGCGTGGAGATCTCCGGCAGAAACCCCAGCCGATGATTTTCGGCAAGCGTGCGGAAGAAGTTTTGACCGCGCTCATCGAGCGGCGCGCCGGTAACACCCATCACGAACTGCGCCAGGTCTTCGCCGCTCACCGCGGGGCTGCTGAGCAGCTCATGCACACGTGGATCGCGTACGGCCGTGGCGGCCGCCTGCAGGGTCTGCGACCATTGCGGCAGGTGCTTCAAGCCCAGCGCCTCCTGAAATGCCGCCTTGGCGTAGGGTCGCGCAACGGTGGTCTTTTCAGCCATGCCCAGTCCTAGATCTGCGCCGCGAGCTTGTCGATCAGATCGCTGTGCGCCTTCGGATCGATCTCGCGCTCGAGAATCTTCGATGCCGC
>DASXOY010000078.1:0-4169 GCA_036493935.1 Steroidobacteraceae bacterium
GGCTTTGGATCGAGGACCTCGATGGCCTGCTCGGTCTTGTCGCGCTCGGTGCCGTTGAACTGCATCCCTGGAATGCGACGATCGAGAAAATCGAACAGGCAGATCAACTCGTGATCGATCTTGATCTCGGCGAGGGCGTCCTATGGCAGGCCGTAATCGAGGCCGCCTTGCGCATGCGCGATCTCATCAAGCGTGAAGGCCTCAAAGCCTGGCCAAAGCTCACCGGCGGCAAGGGCGTGCATCTAATGGCGCCGCTTGAGCGCTCCATGACCCATGATGCGGCCCACACGTTCGCGCGCCGCCTCGTCGGCGATCTGGCCGCCACCGACCCCGCGCACTATATCCTGTCGGCCCAGGCGTCCCGGCGCGGCCGGATTTTCCTCGATTACCTCCGCAATGGCCGCGGCACTACCGCGGTCGGCACCTATTCGCCCCGGGTGCGGCCCGGCTTTCCGATAGCCGCTCCGGTCACTTGGAAGCAGATCGAGGCCGGTATCGCCCCGGATGCTTTCTCAATGGATCATCCCTTTCGTGTCCACCATGACGTTGCAAACCGACCTGTTCGAAGACGCAAATAAGGCCGCCCAGGAATGGCCCGAGGGCATGCGCTACGCGCCCGAACTCATCACTCCCGCGCAGGAAAGCGCGCTGCTCGCACGGCTACCCTCGTTGCCGTTCAAGAAATTCGAGTTTCACGGCTTTCTGGGCAAGCGCCGTACCGTCTCATTTGGGTGGCGCTACGATTTCAACGGCGGTGGACTGGGGGCATCCGATCCCATCCCGGAATTCCTGCTGCCGCTGCGAAACGAAGCAGCGGCGTTCGCGAGGCTCGCACCGGAAGCTCTGGAGCACGTGCTTGTTATCGAGTACCGCGACGGTGCGGGCATCGGCTGGCACCGTGATCGGCCGGTGTTCGGCGATGTCATAGGCGTGTCGCTGCTCGCGCCCTGCACCTTCCGGCTGCGGCGCAGGCAAGGCTCGAACTGGGAGCGACGCACCTTCACCGCTACGCCGCGCTCGGCCTATCTGTTGCGCGGCCCCTCCCGCAGTGAGTGGGAGCACAGCATTCCGCCGCTCGATCAGCTCCGCTACTCGGTAACCTTCCGGACTATGGCCGGCGCGGCGCCGGCGCGCGCAAACAAAACAGATGCATGATGCTGACCACTGCACATCCGTACGTGCGAAATCTTCACCGGCATGCACGCCGCTTTCGGCGACTCCTGCCGGAGTGTCGCTTCGGTGCGGTGCGGACTGTACTGCTGACGCCGCATTACGCATTCAAGTTGCCGGGGCGATGGCAGCTCGACGCATGGCGCTGGTGGTGGGACTTCCTGCTGCGCGGCCTGCTCAGCAACATGCAGGAACGGCGCTTCGCCGCGGAAGGCTGGCCGCAGCTGTGTCCCATACGCGCTGCCCTTCCAGGCGGCTTCCTCGTGGTCATGCCGCGCGCGCGGCCGTTGACCGATGCCGAGTGGCAAAGCCTTGATTACCGCACCTTCGTCACGCGCGGCGATGGCTATGTTGAAGCGAATTTCGACAGTTGCGCGCGCGAATGGAAGCAAGGTGATCTCGGCCAGCCACTTTCGCCGCTCGTGCTCGGCAATGCCGGGGCGGAGGCCGGGCTCATTCCTGCCGAATACAAGCGCGACAGCTTTGGGGTACTCGCTGGACACATCGTGGCGGTCGATTACGGCTAACGCTTACGCTCTTGGCCCCAGCCGCTCACGGAAGAGGGCTCAGATCTGATGGTTTGCCTGTGCGGCAGCGCTAGAAGCGTTCCTCTCCATTGCGGAGTTCGCGATCCGTCTCGCCAGTCTGATGTGTCCGCGTTTGGGCGCGTTTGTTTGCTTCGTGACGTCCGATAACGCAGCCCGCCACCGCTCCCAGGATTCCGTGATGTCCGGCATAATGGCCAGCAACGCCACCTACGGCAGCCCCCTTGAAGCAGCCTTTGGCGTCCGCCGACTGAACGGTTGCCAAAGCAAAAACAATAGCCGCACATCCGACAAGCGCCTTCATTTCGACCTCCAAATTCTGAACACACGGGTAATTCGGGCCGCCGACTATCGTTCCGTGACCTGGTGAGACCATGCATGAGATAGACCGGTGACCAACGCCCATCGCAAAGAAAAAGGCCCGCCAGTGAAAGGCGGGCCAAGGTTAGGAGAATTCTCAAGCGACCCGGAGGGGAAGCTGAGAACAGCCATAGGCTATCAATCCGGTTTTTGTGCATCAAGTCTTCGGCAGGACAACGGCCCTCATTCGATGTGGTAGGCTGTCGCCTTCGGGTCTGAGGAAGTCTCATGAGGCGACGCAAATTCTTAGCGCTCATCGGCGCCGCGGCGGCGTGGCCGCTGGTGGCGCGGGCGCAGGAGCCGAGACGTGTCCATCGTCTTGGCGTGTTACATCAGTTGCCGCGAACAGCCCCGCAATTCGCACAGCTATTCGACGGACTGCGGCGGGAAGGCTTCATCGAAGGTCGGAATCTTGTCATCGATTCCCGCGGCTTTGACAGTCGCTCCGAGCAGTACAAGGAACGGACGGCGCTGCTGATCAATTCGGGCGTCGATGTTCTCGTATGCGGGGGCGATCTCACGATTCGGGAAGTGCAAGAAGTCACTCGAACTGTATCAATCGTGGGCATAGCCGACGATATGTTGGCGTCGGGGCTGGTGGCTTCGCTGGCGCGTCCGGGTGGCAACACCACCGGCATCAGTATTCTAACCACGGAGCTTGATGGAAAGCGCCAGGAGCTTCTGCTCGAGCTCGTGCCTGATGCACGCCGGATGGCCGCGCTTGTTGATCCCGACAGCAAGTCGGCAACGCAACTGCAGGAGATGCTCGATGCCGCTCGCGCGCGCGGGCTCGAACTTTTGACCTATCGGGTGACCAGCACGGAGGAAATCGTTTCAGCCGTCGACGCAGCGCATGCTGCCGGGGCCGCAGGGCTCAACGCAATGGCGTCTGTAATGATCAACGCTAGTCGTCAGGTTATAATTGATCGCACAGCTGCGCTCCGCCTGCCAGCGATCTACCAGTTCCCGGAAGCCGCCGAGCAGGGCGGGTTCGCTGCCTACGGTCCACGTATCGAGCAAATCTACCGTCAGTTGGCATTGCCGCTTGCCCGACTATTTCGCGGTGAGCGTCCCCAGGACATACCGGTGCAGCAGCCGACGACGTTCGAACTCGTGATCAATCTCAAGACGGCGAAAGGTCTCGGGTTGACGATTCCGGAAGCGCTCCTGATCCGCGCCGACAAGGTCATCGAATAATCATATCCCGTGCTGCCAATGCTCACAGCCGGTTTTGGCCCAATTCGACGTTTGCGGCGGCGTGTTATCTCGGTCGACATCCAAGCATTAGCGGATGACGTGCCTCGCACATCGCGCATGTGTCGAGTCTGGCCCAAGCGAACACTTTCAGTTCGTGCAGCAAGCGTGGCCGCCTTGCATCGGTGGGCATGAAACTGTGCCGTAGGAACAGAAAACGCAGCAATCACCCGGCAGGGGCTTAAGTCGCTCTCCACATCCCCTGCAGTCATAAAAGAACTGGCAGGCGTCAGTCGGCATGTGCTCTACAGCCTGATGACCACACTTGGGGCAGGTGATAGTGGATCGCTCGATCACAATGTGGGCTTTCTCTTTTGCACGATGGCTTCCAGAATTTTCATCGCATCGGCCGTTCCGTCAGCCTCACCTTTCTCAAAATCTTGCGCAGTCTGCCCCATGGTGTTGGTCACATGGGCGATACATAAGACGTTGGTTTCGCGCGTCTTTGCGAACGTGTAGAGCGCCGCGGCTTCCATCTCGACTGCCAGTATGCCCCGCCGCTTCGCGGCTTCTATCGCCTCTGCGGTTTCGCGGAATGGAGCGTCGGTGGTCCAAGTCGGGCCCACGATGACGCGCAGGCCAGCGGCCTTGATGGCATTGGCGGCCACAGCAACCAACTCAGCATTGGCTTCGGCATATTCGGAAGGCTCGGCGTAGTGGTAGCTGGTTCCCTCGTCGCGCAAGGCGCGGTCGATGATGACAAAGTAGGGCGTCGGTCCAGTTTGAACGATTTGACCAGCAGAGGTTACGCTCAGTAGGAGGCAGCAACCGCTTTCAAGCAATTCTTCTGCGATCAGGACCGCAAAGGGCGCGCCGACCGCACATCCGACGATGCCAACC
>DASXOY010000079.1:0-26323 GCA_036493935.1 Steroidobacteraceae bacterium
CAACGTCATCTGGATGCACGAGAAGCTCGAGCGGCCCGAGGTGCTGGTGGGCTCGACTTACAAGATCAAGACGCCCGTGTCCGATCATGCGATGTACGTGACCATCAACGACATCCTTTTGAACGAAGGCACGCCGCACGAGCAGCGCCGGCCCTTCGAGGTATTCATCAATTCGAAAAACCTCGATCATTTTCAGTGGATCGTGGCGCTGACGCGGGTCATCTCCGCGGTGTTCCGCAAGGGCGGCGACACGACGTTCTTGGTCGACGAGCTCAAGGCCGTGTTCGATCCGAAGGGCGGCTATTGGCAGCCCGGCGGTAAATTCATGCCTTCCACGATCGCCGAATTGGGCTACGTCATCGAGAGGCATTTGCAGTCCATCGGACTCCTCAAGAAGCCGGAGCTCGATGTCCATCAGCGCAAACTGGTGGAGGAAAAGCGCGCGGAGTTCGAAGCCCGCACCAAGCAGACCGATGCCTTTTCAAAATCGCATTTTCCGGAGGGCGCGCAGCTGTGCTCGAAGTGCAGCACCGCCGCGGTGGTGATGATGGATGGCTGCAATACCTGCTTGAATTGCGGCGATTCGAAATGCGGGTGATTTTCGCGTAGCCTAGGCGCGCGTGACTTCCAAGGCGAACACAAAGCAATACGACGTCATCATCGTCGGTTCCGGCGCCGCGGGCGGGCAGACTGCCTATACCCTGAGCATGGAAGGCGTCAAAGTGCTCATGCTGGAAGCGGGCCGAAAATACGTGCCCGAGCAAGAAACACCCATGTTTCAGACCGCGGATCAGGCGCCGCTGCGCGGCGCGTCCTCTCCGGAAAAGGATTTCGGATTTTACGACGCCACAATCGACGGCGGCTGGACCGTTCCTGGCGAGCCGTACGTGCAGTCCACGAGCGATCCGAAAGGCCGCTTCACCTGGTGGCGCTCCCGCATGCTCGGCGGCCGCACCAATCACTGGGGCCGGATCTCGCTGCGTAACGGTCCCTACGATTTCAAGCCGCACGCGCGCGATGGCTTGGGGATGGACTGGCCCATCTCCTACGACGACATGGCGCCTTACTACGACAAGGTGGAAAGGCTCATCGGCGTTTATGGAACCTCTGAAGGTCTGGAGAACACGCCCAATTCCTCGCCGGGTTGCTTGCTGCCGCCGCCGGCTCCCTTGGTCAGCGACTATCTGGTGCAGCAGCGTGCCCGCCGATTGGGGATTCCCATCGTTCCGGGCCACCGCGCCGTGCTCACGCAGCAGCTGGATTTCAAGCGCTCGCCGGCGCTTCTGCATCCAGGGAACTTAAAAGCGCAAAAAATCATTGCTGAGCACATGCAACAGCGCTCGGCATGCATCTGGGCCACCGACTGCGGCCGGGGCTGCTCGATCCGGGCGAACTATCAGTCGACCACGGTGCATCTGCCGCCCGCGGTCGCGACCGGCAATCTCGACATCGTCACGGATGCGATGGTCAGCGAGGTGGTGCTGGGCCGCAACGGCGCCGCCAAGGGCGTGAAGTACATCGACAAGCACAGCGGCGCTGAGCGCCAGGCCACCGCGCGCGTGGTCGTGCTCGCCGCGAGCGCCTGCGAGACGGCGAGAATTCTGCTCAACTCAAAGAGCGCGTTGTTCCCGAACGGGCTGGCAAACTCCAGCGGCAAAGTGGGGCGCTACATCATGGACACCGTCGGCAGCAGCTTGAGCGGCCAAATACCGCTGCTCGAATCGCTGCCGCCGCTCAACGAGGATGGCGCCAGCGGTCATGCTTTCTATGCGCCTTGGTGGGGGTACCAAGACCAGCAGAAGGGCAAGTTGAATTTCGCGCGCGGCTACCACATCGAATTCGGCGGCGGCAGGCGCATGCCGGGAGCCGGCACACTGCACGGTCTCGAACACTTTACCGGCGGCAGCTACGGCAAGAAGCTCAAGGAGGACGCGCGGCGCTACTACGGCTCCTTCGTCGGATTCGACGGCCGCGGGGAAATGATCCCCAACGAGAATTCCTACTGCGAGATCGATCCCAAGGTGAAGGACAAGTGGGGCATCCCGGCGCTGCGATTTCACTGGAAATGGTCCGAGCACGAAACGCGCCAAGCGGCGCACATGCAAAAAACCTTTGCGGATATCGTCGACGCCATGGGCGGACGGGTCATCGGCAAGGTACGGACGGACGGCAGCGAGGCTATCGCGCCGGGCGGCTTCATCATCCATGAGGTCGGCGGCGCCATCATGGGTGCCGATCGCCAAACATCCGTTACCAACCAGTGGTGCCAGACCTGGGACGTCAAGAACCTATTCGTGACCGACGGTGCGGTGTTTGCTTCCAATGCCGACAAGAACCCCACGCTCACCATCATGGCGGTTGCGTGGCGCGCCGCCGAACACATTGCCGATAAAATGAAGAGGAAGGAGCTGTGACGGACCGGCGCACGACGATCAAGTGGATGCTGGCCGCCGCAGCCTCCATGCCGTTGTTGAATCAACGCTCCTGGAGCCAGGAAGTGACCGTCCTGCCGGCGTACCGCGGCTACGGCACGGATCCGGATCTGACCAAGCTGTATCGTCCGGGGGATGTCTGGCCGCTGACGCTGTCCCAGGCACAGCGGCGCACGGCTGCGGCGCTATGCAATGTCATTCTTCCTGAGGATGGCCGCTCGCCCAACGCCGAAAGCCTGGGCGTGGTCGATTTCATCGACGAGTGGGTGAGCGCACCCTACCCGCGGCAGACCGCCGATCGACCGATCGTGCTCGAGGGCCTGGCCTGGATGGACGCAGAGGCTCTGCTGCGGTTCGAGAAATATTTCGCGGAGCTCGACCAATCAAAGCAGCACGCGATCTGCGACGACATTTGCTACGAGCCGAATGCGCAACCGAAATTTGCGCGCGCCGCCGCCTTCTTCACCCGCTATCGTGATCTGACTGTCGGCGGTTTCTATTCCACCCCGGCCGGCTCGAAGGATTTAGGCTATATCGGCAATGTTCCTCTGCCGAAGTTCGAAGGGGCGCCTCCCGAGCTGCTGCGCAAACTGGGCTTGGGACCCGAATCCACGTGAGCACGCCAAGCCACCACGTGCCCGGCCGGCTCGGCATCGGATTTGTCGGCTCCGGCTTCAATGCACGCTTTCACATGCAGGCATTTCAGGGCGTGCGCGATGCCGACGTGCGCGGCGTCTGGAGCCCGAACCTCGAGCACGCAAGCTCAGCCGCTGCTCTGGCGCGCAGCCTCGATATCGGTAACGCGAAAGCCTATGCCTCGATCCGCGACATGGTGGCGGATCCTTTGATCGATGCGCTGTGGCTCACCGGGCCGAATCACATGCGTCTCGAGAACATGGAAGAAATCGTTTACGCCATCGAGGGCGGTGTTGGAACTCTGCGCGGCATCGCCTGCGAAAAGCCTCTGGCGCGCAATGTCACCGAAGCCAAGCGCATGCTGGAGCTCATGAAGCGCACGGGCGCTGCGCAGGGCTACCTGGAGAATCAGGTATTCGCCCCGCAGATCGAAGCCGGCCGCACGCGGACGTGGGCGCGCGGCGCGGCAACCACCGGCCGGCCCTATCTTGCGCGCGCGTCGGAAGAGCATAGCGGACCGCATGCACCCTGGTTCTGGCGCGGAGAGCTGCAAGGAGGCGGGGTGCTCAACGACATGATGTGCCACTCGGTCCTGCTGGTGCGTCACCTCCTGACGCAACCCGGCGCCGCGCGAGCGAGCGTGCGGCCGGTCCGAATCACCGGCCACATTGCCAGCCTGAAATGGTCCCGGCCACCCTACGCCGCAAAGCTGTCCGCGGCTTTCGGATCCGAGGTCGATTATTCAAAAAAGCCTTCCGAAGACTTTGCCAGCGTGATGATCGAGTTCGAGACGCCGGACGGACAGATCTTGATCGGTGAAGCCTCGACATCATGGAGCTTCGTGGGCGCGGGCCTGCGATTGTCCGCCGAGCTGTTGGGCCCGGAATATTCGATGTCGTGGAATACGCTGGATTCGGGCTTGAATTTGTTTTTTTCCCGGGAAGTGCGCGGAGCGACCGGCGAGGATCTGGTCGAGAAGCAAAATGCCGAAGTCGGTTCGATGCCGGTGGTCGCCAACGAACCTGCCGCCTATGGCTATGAAAATGAGGACCGGCATTTCGTGCGGGTGTTCCTCGGCAAGGAAGCACCGCGGCTGACGTTTGAGGACGGCCTCGAGGTAGTATCGTTGCTGATGGCCGCTTACATGAGCGCGGAACAAGGCAAGACACTGGATTTTCCGCCACCCGGCCTGGACTCGTTTGTTCCCGCCGTTGCGCGCGGAGCGTGGAGATCGACATGATGCATGGCAGAGTTCTCGGAAGGGCGGCGTTGCTGGCAGGCGCGATATTGCTGGCTGGGGTGGGCGTGGTGAGCGCAAAAGATTCGGCGCCGGCAGGAACCTGGCACGCGTTGTTCGACGGCAAGCTGACCGATGCTTTTCGCGGCTGGCACTCCGAGGGCATGCCCGAGGGCTGGCATGTGGTCGGCGGCACGCTCGCCAAGGAAGGCGATGTCGACGATCTGGTCACGAAAGAGAAATTCGGCAATTTCGAGCTCGAGCTTGAATGGATGATCGGCAAAGGCGGCAACAGCGGCGTCTTTTATCGCGCCACGCGCGAGTACGACCATATCTATTGGAGCGGGCCGGAGTATCAGTTGCTCGATGATGCCAACGCGCCGGACGGCCGCAGCCGGCTGACCGCCGCCGCCGCGGCTTACGCGCTGTACGGTCCCCCCGCGGGCGTGGTCAAGCCGGCCGGCGAGTGGAACAAGACACGCATCATCGTCAAGGGTAATCACGTCGAGCACTGGCTCAACGGCCAGAAAGTCGTTGAATACGACTTTGGCAGTCCCGACTGGAAGGGCAAGGTCGCGGCCAGCAAGTTCGCGAAGTATCCGAACTATGGATTGGCCAAGAGCGGCTTCATCGGCATCCAGGGCGATCATCCCGGTTCACTGTCTTTGCGCCACATCCGCATCCGCGAGCTGCCATGACCCAGGCGCGTCTCGCGCTGATGATGTTCCTCGAGTACTTCATCTGGGGCGTGTGGTTCGTCACCATGGGCACCTACCTCGGGCAAACGCTGCATTTCACTGATTCGCACATCGGCCTGGCCTACGGCGCTACCGCAATCGGCGCCCTGGTGTCGCCGTTTTTCATCGGCATCGTCGCGGATCGCTGGTTTCCCAGCGAGCGGCTGCTGGCGGCCTTGCATCTGATCGGCGCCGCCTTGATGTGGCTGGTGTCGCGCCAGACGGAGTTCGCGACGTTCTACCCGCTGCTCATTCTCTATGCCTTGTGCTACATGCCGACGCTGTCGCTCACCAATTCCATCGCCTTCCATCATCTCAAGGAATCCAGCAGCTTTCCCTACGTGCGCGTGCTTGGCACCATCGGTTGGATCGTGGCGGGAATTCTGGTCGGCAAGAGGCTGCATGCCGATGCCTTGGTGCTGCCGATGCAGATCTGCGCAGGCGCCTCGCTCATCATGGCGGTCTACTCGCTGCTGCTGCCGCATACGCCGCCGAAAGGCGCGCATGCGAAGTTCAGCGTGCGCGATGCCCTGGGGTTGGATGCACTGCAATTACTGAAGCAGCGCGATTTCCTGATCTTTGTGATCGGCTCGTTCCTATTGTGCATTCCCTTGCAGTTCTACTACACCTTCGCCAATCCGTTCTTGAACGAGATCAAGGTGCCGGAGGCCGCGTTCATTCAAACTTTCGGTCAGATGTCCGAAGTGTTTTTCATGCTGCTGCTTGCCTACTTGCTGCGCCGTTTCGGCATCAAGGTCATCATGCTGGTAGGCATGCTGGCGTGGGCGCTGCGCTATTTCGCGTTTGCCAACGGCGATGCGTCAGGCGGCATGGGGCTGATCTATGCCGGGATCTTGCTGCACGGCGTGTGCTATGACTTCTTTTTCGTCGGCGGACAGGTCTACACCGATCAGCGCGCCGGGGAAAAGATTCGCGCCGCGGCGCAAGGCCTGATCAACTTCGTGACCAACGGACTGGGCTACTTCGTCGGTGCTTTCGTCTCCGGCGCCATCGTCAACCGCTATGCGGTCGCCAATTCAAGCTGCAGCGACGCGGCAGCGGCCGCACATGCCTGCCTGCAGGTAACGCACGATTGGCACGTGATCTGGGTGGTTCCCGCAACCGCTGCCATCGTCATCTTCGTGCTGTTCGCCTTGGTATTTCGGCCGGTCAAGAGCGCTTAAGCGCCCCTCAATTTTTCCGTTACAGAGCCGTAAGCATCATTGCGCGCCTAATTGCGCGAGAATCTTGAATATTGGATGCCCATTGAGGTTGATTTGCCTGAAATGAGAGCGAAACACGCCGGCTGGGCCGCAACCCTCGTTTTGCTGACGGCGCCATTCATCGGTGCCGCGTTGGCACGAGCCGATATGGCAGACCCGTTCACCTACCCGCCGCAGCTCGAGCCCGACGTGCGCTTTTGGATTCGCGTCTACACCGAGGTCACCACCGATCAGGGTCTGCTGCATGACGACTGGTTTCTAGGCTTGGTCTACGAGGTGCTGCGATTCGATCCGTCCGATTCGCCGCGCCAGCGTGAACGCACCGTTGAGCAAGCCAAGGCGCGTTACGCAGCGCTGCTGCGCCGCTTCGCGGCGGGCGACACCGCCAATTTGACGCCGCACGAGCACCGCATCCTGGATGCCTTCGGCGACAAGGCGACTCCGGCGGAATTTCGCGCGGCCATCGATCGCATTCGCTTTCAGTTGGGACAGGCCGACCGGTTTCATGAAGGATTGATCAGAGCCCAGACTTACGAGACGAGCATTTCGCGCGTGCTCGCCGAGCGCGGGGTTCCGCCGCAAATAGGCGCGCTGCCGCACGTCGAATCGTCCTTCAACCCCGCCGCCTACTCTCGCGTGGGTGCGGCCGGCCTGTGGCAATTCATGCCCGGCACGGCGCGGCGCTACATGCGCGTGGATGGCGTGGTCGATCAGCGCTTGGATCCGTATAGCGCCACCGAGGCGGCAGCCAACCTGATGCTCTACAACTACCGCCTGCTCGGCAGCTGGCCGCTGGCGGTGACCGCCTACAACCACGGTCCGGGCGGCCTGCGCCGTGCGCAAGACGAACTCGGAACGAGCAACATCGAGGTCATCGTGAAGCGCTTTCAAGGCGCCACCTTCGGGTTTGCCTCGCGTAATTTCTACGTCGCATTTCTTGCTGCGTTGGAGGTCGATCGCAACGCTGAGAGTTTCTTCGGTCCTCTTTCGCATCCGCCGGAGGCACCGAGCGTCATCGTGACGTTGCCCGACTATGTGCCCATCGATGCGCTTGCCAAGGCCTTTAAAGCCGATTTGGGCGCGTTACGCGTGCTGAACCCCGCGTTGCGGCCGCCTGTTTGGAACAGAACCCGCTTCGTGCCGCGCGGCTACACGCTGCGGGTCCCGGGTTCGCCGCAAGCCGCCGACATCGCCGCGGCTTGGGAGCGGCTGCCGCCGGCAGATCGCTACGTGGCGCAGCGGAATGACGGAGCGCACAAGGCACGCCGCGGTGAGACGTTGGCAAACATCGCGGCCGTCAGCGGCGTCAGCTTGAATCGCCTGCTCGCGGCCAATCGCATCAGCGCGGCGCGCGAATTGGTGCGCGGCGAGGTCATCCACATACCCATGCCGTCCTCGCGGGCCGAAGGAGGCGCGGCGTCGGTTGCGACCGCCGCAGCGGTGAGCGCTCCCGAGGCGCCGGCCGTTGCCGAAAGGCCTGCGGCGCCGCCTGCAGCACCGCCTGCGGCACCTGCGGTCGCACGCCTGCCGACCAAGGAACCGGTTTCCGAGCGGGAGACCGAAAGTGCCGCGCTGTTGCCGGCAGCGTCGCCTGCCGGGAACGGGGACAACACCGATTATGGCGTGGGCGCGAACAATACCGTGGTAGTGCAGGCGGACGAAACGCTCGGGCACTTCGCTGATTGGTCCAAAGTCAGTTCAGCTTCCTTGCGCTCCCTCAACAAGCTTCACAGGAGCGCCATGGTGACGCTGGGACACAAGGTCAAGCTTGACCTATCGCACGTCACCGCTGAGCAATTCGAGACGGCGCGGCGCGACTATCACCAGAAGCTGCAGGAAGCTTTTTTTGCCACTCACAGAATCGCGGGCACGGAAAATTACGTCGTGAAGAAAGGTGAATCGCTTTGGATCATCGCGCAGCAGCACGCGGATCTGCCGATTTGGCTGGTGGCTGAATACAATCCGGACGTGGATTTCGGCGACGTGCGTCCCGGAACCACCGTGGCGCTACCCCGGGTCGAAACCATCAATCGCCAGTGATGCCGCGGGCATGCATGTAGTCGCTCAAGGTTTCGCGCGTATCGCCGGAGGCGACGAAGTTCACGATGGAATCGTCGGCCGCGCGAACGTTGAGCTCCAATTTCTCGCTGGCCGCCATTTGCTTGAGCATTTCCACCGTCAGCTCGAAGTAGGCAGTCTGGCCCCAGGTGGCGACGGGTTGATAAGCGCCGCGCCCCAGTTGCGGTGCATCGATCGGGGTGAGCACCCGCGTGCCGTTATCCAGCACGATGGTGAGGGCGGCGTTCGAGCGAATGTCGGCGATGGGCCGGTCAGTGCCGGGTGCGATATGCACCCACAACCCATACACGATCGAGCCGCTGCGATCCCATTCGACCGGCCCCAGATAGGCGAAGCTCAGCCGCTTGCCGAGATTGGTGATGACGCGCAGACCGCCCCCTTGCTTGAGGCTCGGCACCAGCTCGATGGGCTCCTTCAAAGACCCGATGGTCATGGCCGTGCGGTCGTCCAAATACTCCACCGGTTTAATGGATGACGGCGTTCCGCAGGCATTCATGAGCACGCAACTTGCGACAACGGCGATCAGGGGCAGGCGCATAGGCATGAGTATACCGGGACGTGAGCTAGAGCCGATTATCGAGTTGCGCCTACCAGGTATACTTTTGACAATGGTTAAGCGATTCGGCCGTTTTTTGGCGGCAATTTTATGGACATGTCTGGTGATGGCGACGGCTACGTCGCTCGTGAGCAGCGCTTTCGCCTCGGAAGCCGATCTCGCTGACCGGGTCGTGGTCCATAAATCGGAACACAAGCTCTATCTGTATAACGGCGAGCGCCTGCTGGGCGTATACAAGGTCGCGCTCGGCCTGAGTCCGGTGGGGCAGAAGGAGCGGGAACGAGATTTCCGGACTCCCGAAGGCCATTATTTCCTGGCGCGGCGCAATACCCGCAGCGATTACTTCCTGGCCATTCAAGTTTCCTATCCGAACAAGCAAGACGAGCTGCGCGCCCACAAGAACGGCTGGGCTCCCGGCGGCTCGATCATGATCCACGGGTTCCCCAACTCTCCCCACCACCCTTCGGCGTATTATGAGTCGAATGACTGGACCGACGGCTGCATAGCTCTATCGAACTCCGACATGGTCGAAGTGTGGATGCGCACCCAGGATAATATTCCGATCGATATCTACCCGTAAGAACAGGTGCTGCGTGGAAGCCTCGATTCTATCGTCTGACATGGTCGATGCGCGGGTGGCCCCTAAAGGCAGCTTGGAGCATCTTTCCCAGCAGGAAATCGCCAAGCTGCTGGATTCCGGTCAGGGCGGTCTCTATCCCTTGTTTCGCAAATGCGCTCTCGCCGTGCTCAATTCCGGCAGCGAGATCGACGACGCCCGCCTGATATTCGAAAAATACCGCGACTTCGAGCTGCGCATCGTGCGCCAGGCGTGGGGCATCAAGCTCGAGATCAAGAATGCGCCCGCGGCCGCTTTCGTCGACGGCGTGATGATCCGCGGTCTCAAAGACCACCTGTTCGCCGTGCTGCGCGACGTCGTGTTCATATCCAACGAGATCATGGACAGCGGCCGCTTCGATTTGAACTCTTCGGCGAGCATCACCAACGCCGTGTTTCACATCCTGAGAAACGCGCGGGTATTGGAATTGCAGGTGCGGCCGAATTTGGTGGTCTGCTGGGGCGGCCACTCGATCCGCCGCTTCGAATACGACTACACGAAAAAGGTCGGCTACGAGCTGGGGCTTCGCAGCTTGGACGTTTGCACGGGCTGCGGTCCGGGCGCGATGAAGGGACCCATGAAGGGAGCGACCATCGGGCATTCCAAGCAGCGCATCACGGATGGACGCTATCTCGGGATTACCGAGCCCGGCATCATCGCCGCCGAGCCGCCCAACCCAATCGTGAGCCAGCTGGTCATCATGCCGGACATCGAAAAGCGCCTTGAAGCTTTCGTACGCTTGGGCCACGGCATCGTGATCTTCCCGGGCGGCGCCGGCACGGCGGAGGAGATCTTGTATCTGCTCGGCATCCTGCTGGACCCGGCCAACGCGAAATTGCCTTTCCCCGTGGTGTTCACGGGCCCTGCCGACAGCGCTGATTATTTCCAGCAGATTCATCACTTCATCGGCGCGACGCTGGGTGCGGCGGCGCAGGCGCGTTACAAGGTGATCATCGACGATCCAGCCGGCGTCGCACGCGCCATGGTGCAGGGAATGGCTGAAGTGCGCGATTATCGCCGCCAAGCCCAAGACTCCTACGGTTTCAACTGGCTGCTGAAAATCCCCTTGGAGTTCCAGCGGCCGTTCGAGGTCACGCATGCCTCAATGCGGGCGCTGCGCCTGTCGCTCGCTCAGCCGGTGCATGAGCGCGCCGCAGACCTGCGGCGCGCCTTCTCGGGGATAGTCGCCGGCAACATCAAGGAATACGGCGTGAACGCCATCGAACGCTATGGACCCTTCGAGCTTGCCGGGGAGCCGGCGATCATGGAACCGCTGGACAAGCTGCTGCGCTCGTTCGTGGCGCAGGGGCGGATGAAATTCACGGGGGCCGAATACAAGCCGTGCTACCGGCTCGTGGCATGACGCAGGACCTGCATATTCGCTATGGCTTCGACCTTCCCGACGGATCGAAAAAGCAGCTGGATTTGAGCTTCGATGCGGTGAATTTCCGCTTGTCCAACCCGGTCCCGGCCGATCCGCCGTTTTGGACCGAATTGAAGTTCAGTCAATGTGCAAACTGCCCGCTGAGCACGGCGGAACACACGCATTGTCCCTCCGCGCTGCACATGGCGCCGGCGGTGGAGTCGCTCAAAGAGCTGGTCTCCTTCGACGCCGTGGGCGTGACCGTCTCCCAGGCCGAGCGCACCGTGCATGCCGAAAGCACCGCGCAGCAGGCCTTGAGCTCGGTGCTCGGATTGATAATGGCGACCTCCGGCTGTCCTTGGACTGATCGCCTGCGGCCGATGGCGCGCTTCCATCTCGCCTTCGCCAGCGAGGCCGAAACCGTGTATCGCAGCGTCTGTATGTTTTTGCTCGCCCGTGAGCTGGTGGGCGCGGACGATACTCGCGGATTTGCGACGCTCAAGGATCTGTACGAAAACCTGCACGTCGTGAATCGCGATATGTCACGTCGCCTCGGCGCCGCGACCAGAACCGATCCGGCACGCAACGCCATGGCGTTGCTGGACTCTTACACGACGCTATTGCCGGCGGCCATCGAGTCCTCGCTGGAGGAGCTCAAGCCCTTGTTCGAAGCCTGGCGGGGGACCCAAAATTCTTCCATTTAACTTACCGCGACGCATCCTGAGATGCGCATCCCAATGCTCGTCGCCATCGCACGACAGTGCCGGCTGCGCGTGACACAGTTCCTGTCGAGGAACGGGCTCCCCACTTACTGTCGTCCACATCGACAGAGGCAAACGAGATGAGCGAACTGAAAAATCAGACTCGATACACCGGAGTGGACCGCAGGGCCCCACGCGGTGACTCAGCTGCCACCAAAACCGGCGGTCGCCATGCGGCGATCACCAATAGTCTGTACAACTGGCACAGCTACAAGAATTGGGCGGAAAAAGCCCGCGGCAATTTCGACGAGAAAAAATAAGCCGACGGATATCGGCGCCGGGTCAGGCGCTCACCGGCAGCGGATTGATGCCCTCAACGGGTTGCGCCGACGATTCCCCGGCCTTGTCTTCCTTCGCTTTCAGCCAAGCCAGCATCGGCTGCCAATCTTCAAGGTCCTGTTCGACCACATAGCGCTTCATTTCATGAATGCCTGAACCCTGCTCGGCGGCGCGCACGTAATTTTGCGAATCACGCAAGGTGGCAATCACGGGTATGCGCAGAGTCTCCAGAAAACGCATCAGCGACTGATAGATCACCGTATTGCGCTTGACGCGATTGGCCACGACGCCGATGCGGTACTCATCGCGCCGCACCTTGGCGATCAGCAGCAAATCAGCGATGCATTTCGAGCAGGCGTGAATATCGATGTCGGACGGCAGCACCGGCACGATGATGGCATCCGCGCTTTTTGTCATATCCGGCATCTCCTGCGCTGGCACCGCAGCGGGCGTATCCACGATTACGTGCCCGGCGTCCGGCGGAATGCGCATCTGCCAGGCGCGCGTCATGCGCGTATTGCGCTCGAATGCGGCGACGCCGTGGATGAAAGGCTGGTCGGGCCTTCTTTTTTTCAGCCAGCGGCTGCTGGAGGCCTGGGGATCGTTATCCTGCAACAGCGGACGGTCGCCCTGGCTCGCAAAATAGCTGGCGAGATTGGTGGCTATCGTCGTTTTACCCGAGCCCCCCTTGGGGTTCAGGACGAGAATGCGCTGCATGTCCGTAGAGCCTACGCAGCCGTACGCACCATGGCAAGCCGATTGCCGTGCCCAGGTTGTGATCCCACTCACGGTTAGCTGTAGGCCATGCACCTAGACTTTGCGGATGGAATGGGTGCTGCAAGTGGTGGATGAAGTAGACGACGCCGTCGGTGCGTTGCGGCTGTTCGCGATGGGCTGGAGCGAGGACATCGGCCTCACCATCGCCAGCAGCGCTGCGACTTGCGCGGTGTGCGCTGCGCTGCTGCGCGTAGCGTAAGGCAAGCTACGCCAGGCTTAAGGCGCGAGCGACGCGCGGCGTTGCAATTTCAACTATGATGCCGCCCCATGGCATCCATAAATTTTTCCAAGTTTAGTCTCCTCGTTTGCGTCGTCCTGGCTGCGGCCTGCAGCGGCAAATCCGAAGCGCCGCCCGCGGCCGCCGCTCCGCCGGCTGCCGGCGCGGTGACGGCACTGCAATCGACCACGCTCAAGCCCGGGACGGGCGCCGCCATCGGCGGCGGTCAAATTGCGGTGGTCCAGTACACGGGCTGGTTGTACGAGGCGGGCGCTGCGGATCACAAAGGCAAGCAATTCGACAGCTCGCGGGACCGGAGGGAGCCCTTCAAGTTTCCGCTGGACACGGGTTCCGTGATCAAAGGTTGGGATCAGGGCGTAGTCGGCATGAAGGTCGGCGAGAGCCGCCGGCTCGTCATTCCGCCGGAACTGGCCTACGGCGATGCAGGCGCGGGCGGCGGGGTCATTCCGCCCGGCGCAACGTTGGTTTTCGACGTGGAGCTGGTCGGAATCGAATAGCTGGGCCGATTCGAACAGGCGCGGTGCGCGAGTCGCGGCCGGCCGGGCAATTTGAAGCGGCCGAGCTGCCTCAGCCGCTCCTCAAGCCAAAAATCAATCAGTTCACGAATTCCTTGAGCGTCTTGAGTGCGGCAATGCGCACTTTCTTGCTCGCCGGCTTGGCCTTGAACATCATCTTTTCGCCGTTGAAAGGATTGACGCCCTCGCGCGCCTTGGTGGCGGGCTTCTTTACGACTTTCATCTTCAAAAGTCCGGGCAACGTGAACAAGCCGTGACTTCGCAGACTCTTCTTGATCGTGCCGCCAAGCGAGTCAAACACGGCTCCGACCTGCTTCTTAGAGAGCTCTGTTTCCTTCGAAATGGTAGCGAGAATTTCAGACTTGGTCGGTGCTGCATTCTTTTTCGCCATATTAAATCTCCTGCTAATGTTTGCGCGAGCGGGCATTTAGGTGCCCACAAATTCAACTCGGCGCCGAAAATAACATAGAAAAAAGCCGATGTTTAGCGCATTTGAAAAAAAAGATTTTCGAAATCGAAGCAATTCGCGCTGGTTTTTCAGGCTTCCGCGTCGGCGAAGGCAGAAATTTCCCTTATATGCGCTGCTTCGTTCACTGTGATATCAGGCATGTACGAGGCGATGTTCAACGCAGAAGCACAAGCAATGCGCCGATCGCGATGGACACCCACAGGAAAGAAAAATCTATTTGTCCGATGGGCGGAATTATGCGCCGCACGCGCTTCAAGATCGGTTCACATAGCTGCGCAAGCAAGCGCACACCCGGGGCATAGCCGCTCGAGGTTACGAAACTGGTCAACCAGTAGAGCAGCATTGCGAATAGATAGACCTTCAGCACCAAGCCCACCAAATCCAGCAAGGTGATGCGCAGGAACACCAATAAATCGCCCACGCCCGCACCCGCGCCGCTCAAGGCCATCAAGATGAAGGTGCGTGCCCCGGCTACCAGCAGCACGGCGACCACGGTGGCGGTGTCGACCTTGCCGATCGGCGGCAGGAGCTTGCGCAGCGGCAAAATCAGCCAATTCGTGACGCGCACGATGGCGTCTGCCATCGGGTCTCGGAAGTCGGCTCGCACCAATTGAAACAGGAACCGCAACACGAAGGCGAGCAGCAGCAGCCACAGCAACATGTCGACGATATATCTGATCGCTTCCATTTATCTCCAGGCGCTTCGCGCCACCCTTCAACGGAGTCGAGGCGACCCCGACCTAAATCATCATTTCAATTCAAGGGGCGCCGAATTCGGCGGCGAGCTCGGCGGAGCGGCGGTCGGCCGCTGCCACCGCGTGCGCGACGATAGCACGAAGGCCGGCGCCGTTAAGGACCTCCAGCGCCGCGGCAGTCGTGCCGCCCTTGGAGGTTACCTGCTCTCGCAAGATAGCGAGTGAATCGGCGGATTGACGCGCCATTTGCGCTGCGCCAAAAGCCGTCTCCAGGGTCAGGCGGTGCGCAACCTCGGTCGGCAGTCCGCGCTCGTGCGCCGCCGCCTCGAGCGCTTCCATGAACAGGAAAAAATACGCAGGACCGCTGCCGGACACCGCGGTCACGGTATCCATCTGCGATTCATGCTCCACCCAAACGGTCGCGCTAACGGCGGCCATGATGGTTTCGGCCAATGCACGGTATGCCGCGCCCACGCTCGCCGGTGCGAACAAGCCGGTCGCGCCGAAGCCGTTGAGCGCCGGCCGATTAGGCATCGTGCGAATGACCGGCACCTGCGGGCCGAACCAACGAGCAAGCGAGGCGTGCGGAATGCCGGCCGCCACTGAGATGACCAAGGGACGGCTGATCGCCAGATGCGGCGCCAACCCAAGCGCCACGCTGCGCAATAGCTGCGGCTTGACGGCGAGCACGACCACTTCGGCTCCCTGCACCGCAGCCGCGTTGTCCGCCGCGGTCAGAACCGCATAATCGCGCGCCACCCGCTTCAGCTGCTCCTCGCTCGGATCGGCCACCATAACCCGATCGGGCGGCAATCCTCGTTTGGTCAGGCCGCTGATCAACGCAACGGCCATGTTGCCGCCGCCGATGAAGGCCAACTTTCTTATATTGTGCATCTTTGAGGATCCCCTTCGCTTAGCGGCCGCCGAATAGCGCTGTGCCGATGCGCACCAACGTAGCGCCCTCGGCGATGGCGGATTCGAAATCTCCGCTCATACCCATCGACAGTGTATCGAGCTTCAGCCCCCGGGCGTTCAGATCGGTCAGCGCGGCCTTCAGGCGCGCGAATACTGCGCGCTCCCCGGCGGCATCGGGCTGCGGCGGGGGTACGCACATGAGCCCGCGCAGGTTGAGGCGCGGCAGGGGGGCGATCGCCGCCGCGATCTCGGGCAGTGCCTCAGGCGCAACGCCCCCCTTGGTGGATTCATGCACCAGCGCTACTTGAATGCACACATTGAGCGGCGGTGCATGGAAGGGCCGCTGCTCGGAGAGCCGGCGGGCTATGCTGAAGCGGTCCACGCTTTGCACCCAGTTAAAGCGCTCCGCGATCGCGCGGGTCTTGTTCGACTGGATGCCGCCGATGAAGTGCCACTGAAGAGTCAGGTCGGCGAGCTGGTCCATCTTGCGCAACGCTTCCTGCAGATAGTTTTCACCGAAATCCGTGACGCCGGCGGTGGCGGCCATACGCACCGATTCGGCAGGCTTGGCCTTGCTAACCGCGACCAAAGTGACCGAATTGGGGTCCCTTCCGGCGGCAATGGCTGCACTACGTATCCGAGACCGGACGTGGTTCACATGGAGCGTCAAATTCTGCGGACCAATTAACATATTGGGTGACGACACCCTCTTATATACTGCTGGTGGCTAACGCCTTAGTCTAATAGGAGCCGTAAATGGCGGTTGATATCGCGCAGCTTCTCGCCTTTGCGGTGAAGAACAATGCGTCGGACTTGCATCTGTCGGCGGGCGTTCCGCCGATGATCCGCGTGGACGGCGACATGAAACGCGTCAACATGCCTGCCCTTGTGCACAAAGAAGTGCACAGCATGGTGTATGACATCATGAACGACAAGCAGCGCAAGGCGTTCGAAGAGTTCTACGAAACCGATTTTTCGTTCGAAATCCCCAAGCTCGCCCGCTTTCGCGTCAACGCCTTCAATCAAAATCGCGGCGCCGGCGCGGTGTTTCGCAATATTCCCTCCACTATTCTGTCCTTGGACGAGTTGAACGCGCCCAAGACCTTCAAAGATCTCTGCATGCTTCCCCGCGGCCTGGTGCTGGTGACCGGACCCACCGGATCCGGCAAATCGACCACGCTTGCCGGCATGGTCAATCACTGCAACGACAACCGTCCGGATCACATCATTACCATCGAAGATCCGATCGAGTTCGTGCATGAAAGCAAGCGCTGCCTGGTCAATCAACGCGAAGTGCATCGCGATACCTTGGGGTTCAGCGAGGCACTGCGCTCGGCGTTGCGCGAAGACCCGGACGTCGTGCTGGTCGGCGAAATGCGCGACCTGGAAACCATTCGCTTGGCGCTGACCGCAGCTGAAACCGGCCATTTGGTGTTCGGCACCCTGCACACGAGCTCGGCTGCCAAGACCATCGACCGCATCGTCGACGTGTTTCCGGCGGCGGAAAAAGACATGGTCCGCGCCATGATGTCCGAGAGCTTGCGGGCGGTCATTTCGCAAACCTTGATGAAGCGCGTGGGCGGCGGCCGTATTGCAGCGCACGAAATCATGATCGGTACGCCTGCCATCCGAAACTTGATTCGCGAGGGCAAAATCGCCCAAATGTATTCCGCCATCCAAACCGGCCAGGGCCAAGGCATGCAGACCCTGGATCAGTGTTTACAGGAGTTGGTCGCGAAAGGTGTTGTCAGCCGCGAAGAAGCGAAGTACAAGGCGCAGAACAAGGACAGCATTTAAATGGAACGCGAACAAGCTATACGTTTGATGCAGGATTTGCTGCGGCGCATGGTTGAGAAGAAGGGTTCGGACCTCTTTATCACGGCGGGCTTTCCGCCCGCGATCAAAGTCGACGGCGAAATCAGGCCGCAGTCGGATCGTTCGTTGAGTCCCGAGCAGAGCGCGGGCATGGTCCGCGCCATCATGAACGACCGGCAAACCAAGGAATTCGACTCGACCAAAGAATGTAATTTCGCGATTGCGCCGCCCGGCATCGGCCGCTTCCGCGTCAGCGCCTTCGTGCAGCAGGGCTACACGGGCGCCGTGCTGCGTACCATCAACGCCAAGATTCCGACCCTCGAGGAATTGGAATTGCCGCCGGTCCTCAAGGAAGTCGTGCTCTCCAAGCGCGGCTTCGTGATCCTGGTCGGGGGCACCGGATCGGGTAAGTCCACCTCGCTCGCAGCCATGGTTGGCTACCGCAATGAGAAGACCCGCGGCCATATCGTCACCATCGAAGACCCGGTGGAATACGTGCACGCCCACAAGGGCTGCGTGGTCACGCACCGCGAGGTTGGCGTCGATTGCGAAAGCTGGCACCTGGCGCTGAAGAACACCCTGCGTCAGGCACCCGACGTCATTCTGATCGGCGAAATCCGCGATCGCGAGACCATGGAATACGGCATTCAATTCGCCGAAACCGGCCACTTGGTGCTGGCAACCCTGCACGCCAACAGCTCGAACCAGGCCCTCGACCGCATCATCAATTTCTTCCCCGAGGAGCGGCGCGAACAGCTGCTCATGGACCTGTCCTTGAACATCCGCGCGCTGATTTCGCAGCGCTTGATTCCGCGCGAGACCGGTTCCGGGCGCATCGCGGCCATGGAAATCATGCTCGCTTCGCCGCTGATATCGGACCTGATCTTCAAGGGCGAAGTCACGAAGATCAAAGACGTGATGTCTCGTTCCAATCGCTTGGGCATGAAGACTTTCGACCAGGCTCTATTCGACCTGTACGAGGCCGGATTGATTTCTTACGAGGATGCCCTGCGAAACGCGGATTCGAAGAACGAACTGCGTTTGCGCGTGAAACTGGAAAGCAAGCGCGAGATGAAGAATCCGGAAGAGGGCGGCCAGTCCCTGCAGATCGTTGAGGAAGAAGAAGGACAGGTGTTCTAGTGTTAGAGCGGGTGTTCTAGACCATGAGTGTGCCCGCCGACCTGCCGGCTCAGGTGATGAACACCAAGCCGCTGTTCAAATTGATGGTCGAGAAGAAGGCATCGGACCTGTTTTTCACCTGCAACGCGCCGGTCAAGATCAAAATCGAAGGCAAGATTTTTCCCGTCAATAAGCAGATTTTGACGCCCGAAACGGTGCGCCAGGCGGCCTTAGGCTTGATGACCCAGGAGCAGATCGAGCACTTCAACGAAGAGCTCGAGATCGATTTCGCGATCTCGGAAATCGGCTTGGGCCGATTTCGCGTCAACGTGTTCTATCAGCGCGGCTATCCGGCAATGGTGCTGCGCTACATCACCGCGGAGATGCCCAAGCTCGAAGACTTAGGCATGCCGGACATCTACAAAGAGCTGGTGATGCTGAAGCGCGGCTTGATCCTGATGGTCGGTGCCGCGGGCGCGGGAAAGTCGACCACGCTTGCGGCCATGATCAATTACCGCAACGAAACCTCATCCGATCACATTTTGACGATCGAAGATCCGATCGAGTTTTTGCACACCAACAAAAAATCCATCGTCAATCAGCGCGAAGTGGGCTTGGATACCAAGACCTTCGCGCGCGCCTTGCGCAGCGCGGTGCGTGCCGCTCCGGACGTGATCTTGGTCGGCGAAATCCGCGACCGCGAGACCATGGAAGCGGCGATCGCGTTGGCCGGAACCGGGCACCTCTGCATTGCAACTCTGCACGCCAATAACTGCGCCGAAACCTTGGACCGCATCATCAACATGTTTCCGCGCGATCAGCACAATCAGATCTTCCTCGATCTGTCGCAGTACCTGCGCGCCATCCTGTCGCAGCGCCTGGTGTTCGCGAAGACCGGCACGCGGGTCGCGGCCTCCGAGGTCATGGTGAACACGCCGCATATCTCGGAACTGATCAAAAAGGGCGACGTGATCGGCGTGAAGGAAGCGATCCGTACCGGCACGGAGCGCGGCATGCTGAGCTTCGACAGCGCGCTTTACAATCTGGTGCGCGAAGGCCGGATCGAGCTTGAAGAAGCCTTGTCCAGCGCCGATTCACGCACGAACCTCGAAGCCAAGATCAACTTCGGCTGAGCCACACGGAATTGACCTGCCGCTATATCGCGGCACGGCGCCAGATTGCTCTCAAACTGACGGCTCGATAGATCCCAGCCCGACTTCAGCGCCCGCGCCCGGCAGGCTTCGGGACTCAAGCGCAGCGCGCGCAACGCCGCCTTGCTTAGATCATCGTCCAACGCTCCGGTCACCCCATTCTCAATCACATCGATGGGACCCGTGACCGGGTAGGCGGCCACCGGGACGCCGCATGCCATGGCTTCGAGGTTCACCAGGCCGAATGTGTCGGTGCGGCTGGGGAACACCATCACGTCGGCGGCGGCCAAATGGCTGGCGAGCTCGCCGCCGAATTTATAGCCGGTGAAGGTTGCACCGGGATATTGCTGCTGCAGCCGCGCGCGTTCGGGTCCGTCGCCGATCACGATCTTGCTGCCCGTCCACGGCATGCTGAGAAAGGCGTCGATGTTCTTTTCGATCGCGACCCGGCCGACGTAGGCGGCGATCGGACGCGGCAGATCGAGAAAATCCTTAAGCTTAGGGCGGAATATCTCGGTGTCCACCCCTCGCGGCCAATGCGCCAGATTCCCGAAGCCGTGCCGGCTCAAGTCGGCGCGCATGGAGGGGGTGCTCACCATGCAGCGCACCGCGGCGCCGTGAAATCGCCGCAACGCTGCATAGGAGACGCGCAACGGAATGGGAAACCGCGCGCGCAGGTATTGGGGAAACTGCGTGTGGTACGACGTGGTGAAGCGAATACCCCACCGGACGCAGAAACGCCGGGCGCTCAAGCCCAACGGGCCCTCGGTCGCGATGTGCAGCGCTTGCGGCGCGAAACTTAAGATATCGTTCTCGACCTTCTTGTATGGAAGCAGCGATAAGCGCACTTCGGGATAGGTCGGGCAGGCGATGCTGCGAAAATCCTTCGGGGTAAGCATTCTGACTTCGTGTCCGAAGCGGCCCAGCCATGCCGCCGTCTGCGCCAGCGTGCTGACCACACCGTTGGTCTGCGGAAACCACGCATCGGTAACGATCATGATTCTCATGATTCGCCACAATGGCAGCCCACGATGACGATACGATGACGATCTGCGTCGCTTTTTTAACGTAAGGGTCGCGGAAACACGGCTATGTCATCGGGCTGTAACGGGAATCCTATATTTGTTTCACGGGCACGTTACGAAGCAACCGCAAGGAATCCATATGCAAAGTTTTTTGGCGGAACTCAAGACTCAGCGCTGGGACGATCACCGCTACTATCACCACAGCCGCATCAACCAGTCGCTGCATCTGTTGAGCGCCGTCAGTTTCATCATTGCCTATGTCACCGTGTTCTTCGATCCGGTGAAGTCCGCGCTGATCGGCTGGCTGGTATCCATGGTCAGCCGCCAGTCGGGACATTTTTTCTTCGAGCCCAAGGGATACGATCGGGTCAACCACGCGACCCATGAGCACAAGGAAGAGATCAAGGTCGGCTATAACCTGCGCCGCAAGGTGATTTTGCACGCCGTTTGGGCGCTGGTGCCGCTCGTGCTGTGGCTGGACCCGACCTTCTTCGGCGTGTTCGCCGCGCCCACCAACGGCTTAGGATTCGTGAGGCATGTCGGCGCGCTGTGGTTAGGCGTAGGCATCGGCGCGCTGCTCTTCCGAATGATTCAGTTGTTTTTCCTGAAGGGCGTGCAGACCGGTTTGGTCTGGGCCACCAAGATCCTGACCGATCCTTTCAATGACGCCGTTATTTACGCCAAGGCACCGCTTTATTTGATGCGCGGCGAACTGATAGATCCGATGGGCGAGGTCGAGCCCGAGGCCCATCGCGCCTGAAGCATTTCCTTGAGCACGCGGCGTTTGATGGATTTATTGGTCAATCGGGAATCGGACCACCACCAACCGTCGCTCTGCATTTCTCCAGCCGCCGCCACGATCCGGTCGGCGACCGCGGAGAAATCTTCTTCCGTGTAGTTCAAGCTGAAAATCAGGCGCCCGGTGCCGACCCAGCTCAATGCGAGTCCGGCGGCGCGCAAGTAATACTGAAGCATCCAGTTATAAGCCGACGGCTGCGGGTAGTAGAGCGTCCAAATCGTGGAGAGATTCGCGACGCGCAGCGGCAACTTCGCGGCGATCAATCGATCGTTCAGGCGTTGCGCCCGGGAATTCCATACCGTATCGAGATCGCGATACATGGTGCGCACCGGCTCGCCATCGAGCTTGGCGAAGAATTCGTACATCGCGCCCATCACATAGGGATGCGAGTTGAACGTGCCTCGGGCAAAGCAAATATCCGCCGGGCGATCGTCGCGAAATCTCCTCATGAGCTCGTGCTTGCCGCAAACCACGCCGACCGGCAACCCGCCGGCGACGGTCTTGCCGTAGGTCACCATGTCGGCGCGCACGCCGAAATACTCCTGCGCGCCGCCGCGGCCCAATCGAAAACCCACGAACACCTCATCGAAGATCAACGCTATGCCGCGCGCGGTGCAGACCTCGCGCAGTTGCTTGAGCCAGGCCGAATAGGCTTCCCGGTCAAAATGAGCCTTACGGGCACTGTCGACCAAGGTGGAATCTCCCGGTGCCCCGGCATTGGGGTGCAGGGCCTGCAAGGGATTCACCAACACGCAGGCAATGTCGCGCCGCGTGCGCAGCACTGTGAGCGCCGCAGGATCCATGTCCTTCAGCGTGTACGTCTCGCGGGCCGGGACCGGATTGCCGACGCCGGGCTGCACGTCGCCCCACCAGCCGTGATATGCGCCGCAGAAGCGCACCAGATGCGAGCGCTGCGTGTGATAGCGCGCCAGCCGCACCGCTTGCATCACTGCTTCCGTGCCCGACATGTGAAACGAGACCTCATCCAGGCCGGAAATTTCCAGCAGGCGTTGAACGTTGGACGCCGTGAGCGGATGGTAGGCGCCAAGCACCGGCCCCAAATCCCGCACGCGTTCGGCGCCGCGGTCGATGCAGTCCTTGTAGAAGTCGTAGCCGAATACATTCACGCCATAGGATCCCGTGACATCGTAAAAGTGATTGCCGTCGAGATCGGTGACTGTGACCCCCGAAGAAGACTGAAGGAACGAGCCCGACTTCATGCGCTCCCGGACGTAGCGGCTGAATTGAAAGGGCACCCGGTAGCGCGAGGTAAATTCCAGATCGGAAACGGACCCGGCGAGTTCCGCGGTTTTCTGCAGGGTGGTTTTGAAGCGCGCCGCGAACAAATCCGTCAGGCGGGCGAAGCCCGCGCGGCGCTTCGCTTGGCAGTCCGCGGGCGCGGAGTCGACACCGAAGAAGTCGGATTCACCGTGCTCATAAAAGGGCACCCAGGATGCGAAACGCCGAGCCATGCGCGAGTGCCCGGCCAGCGAGCGGTGCTTGGCGAAAGACAACTGCAGCCTGACATAGACCTTGCGCAGCAAGCAGGCCAGCACGAGGCCGCCGATGAAATAACCGATGGTGTAAATGACGCAATTCCTTACCTTAAGGACCTGCGCGGACTGTATTGCAGGCGAATGACACTTAGATGAACGCTAAATCCTTGATCGCCCGGGTGACTCAGCAGGAGGACATCAACTTCCTGTTCAGCAACCGGATCCCGCGGCGGCTGGTGACGCGGCTCATGGGCCGCTTGAGCCGCATCGAGAACCCGTGGCTTTGCCGCGGCAGCATCGCGCTGTGGCGGCTATTTTCGGACTTGGACTTGAGCGAGGCGAAGACACAGCAGTTCAGGAGCCTGCACGATTGCTTTACCCGCGAGCTGAAGGAAGGTTCGCGGCCGATCGATCGGGACCCGACGCATCTCGTCAGCCCCTGCGATGGGTTGGTGGGTGCTTGCGGGGCCATCGCCCGCGGCACCGTGGTGCAAGCGAAGGGTTTTCCGTATTCGCTCGCGGAGCTCCTGGCGGACAAGGATCTTGCGGATCACTACGAAGGCGGTCAGTACGCAACCCTTCGCCTGACCTCCAGCATGTACCACCGCTTCCACGCTCCCGCCAATTGCAGGGTGGAGCAGGTCAACTACATTGCCGGCGATGCGTGGAATGTGAACCCAGTCGCGTTGAAGCGGGTGCAGCGGCTCTACTGCAAGAACGAGCGTGCTGTGATTCGCTGCCGGCTTGAATCGGGCGCCCTGTTGACGCTGGTGCCGGTCGCGGCCATCTTGGTCGCAAGCATCCGGCTTCGATTCCTCGATGTGTTGCTGCACTTGCGATATCAGGGACCGAACCGCATACCCTGTGACGCCATGCTGCAGCGCGGCGAAGAAATGGGTTGGTTCGAGCACGGCTCCACTATCATAGTGCTGGCCCCGCCAGGCCTACGGCTGGGGGAGGGCATATGCCAGGGCGCCCGGGTAAAAATGGGTCAAGCCCTGCTCCAGATAGGCTAAAACAGCAACTATTGTCGGCCCGCGGTGTTTTGTTTCTAAACGAACACACATTCCAGTGCAAACGCAATTAACGGCCGAGTTCACGACATTTATGCGTGCCTATCAGGACATGGTTTTTTCGACTGCCGCCCGCATCTCGGGCAACGAGACGCAGGCGGAAGACATTGCCCAGGAAGTGTTCATTCGGGCCTACGAGCACTTTTCCGATTTGCGGGACAGCGTCACGGCCGGGGGATGGCTCAAGACCGTCACCACCAATCTCACGCTCAACTACCTGAGCCGATACCGCAAGCGTTGGCGCTTGTTCTCGGAGCTGCGTTCGACCGCGGAGGACAGCGACGCCGAGGGCCCGGAACTCGACTGGGAAGTGCCCGACACCATTTTGGCGGATTTAAGCGCGGAGCAGCGCGCCGCCATCGTCGATACCGCCTTGCGCCAGCTGCCGGACCATCAGCGGCTGCCGCTGGTGCTCTATCACTTCGAGGACCTGTCCTATCAAGAGATTGCCGAGAAACTCAATGTTTCGCTGACGAAGATCAAGACCGATATTCGCCGCGCACGCGCGGCCCTTTTGCCCCTGCTGCAATCTAGCGGCGGTGCGCGCGATACACTGGATAGCTAATGCCTATGAACAAGCACGAAGCTGAGCAGAAACTCGAGCAGGCAATGAAACAGGCGTTCACCGGACTGCCTTTGCGCCGGGCGCCCGCGACCCTCGAAGCGCGCGTGGCAAGCGAGCTGCAGCGCCGCGCCGCGCTGCCATGGTGGGGCGTGAGCTTTGCGAATTGGCCCATGGGCGCGCGCGTCGCGTTCGTGCTCATCTGCGCGGCGCTTGTTGCCGCGACGATCTTGGGAGGCGCGTCTGCCTATCTCGGCGGTAAACCCTGGAATGAGGCCTTTGCCCTGGTGCTTTCGTGGGCCCATCCCTTCTTGGTGCTGATGTCATCCGCGGGCGGATTGGTGGCGCTGGTGGTGCGCGTGATTCCACCCCTGTGGTTATACGGCGGACTGGGGCTCGGAATCCTTCTCTACGTGATGCTATTCGGGCTGAGTGCGGCGGCCTATCGGACGCTGTATTTATTGCCCTCTCCGGCAGGTAACGATTTATGAATATTTCTGTGTTGCGGCGCCTGAGCCTTCTCTTCACGCTGCTCTGTGTCAGTGCCGTCGTGACGCATCCGGGCGCCGCGCTCGCCAAAGGCACAAAACCGCCCGCCGCCGAAGTGCCCGCCGGCACCGCAGCCGCCTCCGCTGCCGCGGACGAGCACGCGGCCAGCACCCCGGCCTCATCGGATGACGATTCCAGCGACGAGGCGACGAACCAGCGCGGCCGACTCGACTGGGACAGTCCGATCAGAGTGCGCCACCGGCATCATTGGCAGCATCACGAAGACGGCAGTGTGGTGAGCATCGGCCATTCCGGTCACTTAGAGAGCGGTCAAAAGGCCGACGCGGTGGTCTCGATCTTCGGATCCTCCACCAGCGACGGCGAAGCGGAGGATGTGGTTTCGGTCATCGGCGATACGCGGGTTACCGGCCCGGTCTCCGACAATGCCGTCGCCGTGCTGGGCGGCACCTACGTCGACAGCAAAGTGGATGGCGATGTGGTTGCAGTGATGGGCAATGTCGAGCTTGGACCAAACGCCGAAGTCGGCGGCGATGTGGTCGCAGTCATGGGCGCGGTGAAGCGCGATCCCGGCGCCGTGGTGCACGGCTCTGTACAGAGAATCATCGATATCGACATGGGGGGTCTGCCCGGATTCAACTGGCTCAATACCTGGGTCAAACACTGTTTGATTTATGGACGGCCTTTGGCGTTCGCACCGGGACTCGGCTGGGCCTGGACATTGGCGCTGGGCCTGTTGGCGTTTTACGCCTGCCTCGCCCTGATGTTTCGCGACGGAATCGACCAGTGCGTGCGCACGCTCGAATCTCGGCCTGGGCATACCGCGCTGGCGGCGCTGATCGGCATTTTATTGACGCCGGTGCTGCTCATATTGTTGTGCGTCACTCTTATCGGCGTCGCAGCCGTGCCATTCGTGGTGGCCGCCTTGTTCTGCATGTCGCTGTTCGGCAAGGCAGTCATGCTGGCATGGCTGGGCGGGCGCATCTCCGGCCGCCGGCCCGGGCCCGGCGGCCATCCGGCAGTCGCGGTGCTGATCGGCGGCGCAGTGGTGCTGCTTTTGTACGTTGTGCCGATCGTGGGATTCCTGGTCTATAAGCTCTTGGGGTTCTTTGGATTCGGAGCCGTGTTCTACACCTTGGTGCTGCGCGTGCGGGAGCGCCGTGCCGCCAACGGTTCATCTGCTTCACCGGGTTCACCAACTTCACCGCCGCCCAGCGCGGCAACGATGGCGGGGCCGGGGTGGACGGC
>DASXOY010000080.1:0-57139 GCA_036493935.1 Steroidobacteraceae bacterium
CGGTACTGGTGCGACTGGAAGCCCGACGAGCGCCCGAGGCTGTCGCGGAAGCTGAGATAATCGGCCGGCGTCAGGGTCGACAGCACGTCCCAGGACTGGATGAGCTGCGCCTGGATGCGGCTGACCCGCGCCATCCCCTTGAAGGCCGGCGCCAGATTGTCCGCGCGCAGCTGCGCCGTCGCGGCGCGCAGCTCGTGCAGCGCCAGCTTCATCCACAGCTCGGTCGCCTGATGGATGATGATGAACAGCATCTCGTCATGCTGGTAAGACAACGGATGTTGCGCGTCGAGCAACTTGTCCAGATTGAGGTACTGCGAGTAGCTAAGCGCCTCGCTTAGGTCCCAATGGACCTGCTCGTCGCTCAAGTCCACGAAGGGTTTGACCCGTGGCGGCGTTTCGTTCATCGCACCCTAGTTCTTGAAAACCCAGGCGGGCACGGTGCGCCACCCGGCCAAGAGTTCCCGGTCGAGGCGCCGGCAATCAGGCTCGAGTTTTTCCACCAGGCGCCAGAAGGCCGCAGAGTGGTTCATGTGCTTAGTATGCGCGAGCTCGTGAACGAATAGGTAGCGCACCACCTCCGGACGCAGAAACACCAGAGAGCAGTTCAGGCTAACGGTGCCGCGCGTCGAACAGCTTCCCCAACGCGTTCGCTGGCAGCGAATGCTCACGCGCGATACGGAATACTTCAATTCGGCCGCAAGCGCCAGCAGTTGCGGCGTCAGCCTCTGGTCCGCCGCAGCTTTGAGCCAAGCCTGCAGCAAACCCCTTGCTGCGGAATCGTCGGGCGCCTGCACCAGGATGCGGTTGCCGGTATGCTCCAGCTTGCGCCCCGGCGTGCGCTGCCATTCCACGCTCAAGAATTCGCCGGTAAAGGCAAACTCGATCGAGGGCGGCACCGGCTCCGCCGGAGCCACGAAGCAGCGCATGGCTGCGACCTTGCGGTCGATCCACGGCGTAAACCGCTGCACAAAGTCGCGCACGGCGTGCGCGTTGACCCCGACCGGCACGACAATTTCCACGCGGCCGCCTACGTGCACCCGCGCGGTCAAGCGCCGGGCCCGCGGGCTCACCCGCACCGCGAATGGGTCATTGACGCTGCGCGTCTCGAACAAAGAAAGCTGCGTGCCTTGTGGCTTCATCGCACCGAATGATACCAGGTTAGCGATGCAACGAAGCGCACTGCCGCCGTCTAAGGTTTTGCCAACGATGCCAGCTGACGTTGCGCGGCCTTGTAGTCCGGCGCAGCAAGCAGCGCCTTCTCAATCCAGTTGCGCGCACCCAAGTGATCGCCGCGAACTTGCAGCTCATGACCGAGAGCCAGGTACGCTTCCGCGTGGCCCCACCCCGGCGCGTCATTGCTCGTTCCGGAAGACTGCTCGAATAATTGCGCCGCCAATTGCAACTCCGCGAAAGCCTGTTGACTCTGCGGAGAGCCTGCCTTTGCGTGCCGCATATCCTGTGAAGCGGACAGCATCACCGCGCGTGGATTGTGAGGTTCCAACTTAAGCGCTGATTTCAGTCGATCGGCCGCACGCGAGCGCAGCAGCACGGCCTCGAGGGACTTTAGGTCCGCAAGACCGGAATAACAGGCGGATTGCAGCACCATGCCTTCGGCCGATCGGTCATTTTTATCGATCACGGGCTTCAGCTGATCGATGCATTCGGAGTACGCCGATTCTGCGCCGCGAAGGTGCCGTTCACGCGCCAACTGCGCGAAGCGGTATTGGGCGTGGGCCAGGTGATAGCGCGCCGCGATATCGCCGGCGTCGCCGTTGACACGATTCGTCAAGATTTGAATCAGGTTGGTCAGGCTGTTGCCATCCTCGGTTTGGTAGGCATAGTCGATCCGGGCTTGCGTGTCGCCGCCCTCTTGCGCTAGTGCGCCGGTGGCGCTCAGCAGCATGGCCGTTAACAGAATGTTTCTCATCTGCATGCTCTCTCGTGCGCGCTTAGAATGCCCGCGAAGATATCACAACGAGGTTTTGAATCTTGAGCCTGGACTTGATTGATATTGGATCGAACCTGACGCATCAGAGTTTCGCCGCTGATCGTGACGCCGTGATGGCACGTGCCTGGCAGGCCGGCGTGCGCCGCCAAGTGATCACCGGCGCCGATCTTGCCGGATCTTCCCAAGCTGCGGCCCTTGCCGCCTTGCATCCTAAGCGCCTCTGGAGCACGGCGGGAGTGCACCCGCATCACGCGCAGTCCTTCGTCGCCGGACAGCGCGAGGAGTTGATCGGCCTTCTGGACGCGGAGTGCGTCGTGGCAGTGGGCGAATGCGGTCTCGATTATTTCCGCAATCTCTCGCCGCCTGACGCCCAACGCAGGGCATTCGTCGCGCAGTTGGAAATCGCCGTGCAGGTGCGCAAGCCGGTATTTTTGCATCAGCGCGATGCGCACGCCGATTTTGCAGATATTTTGCGGCCGTTCGCGGGTCGTTTGGCGGGCGGCGTAGCGCACTGCTTTACGGGCGGTGAGGCCGAACTCGAGGCCTATCTAGCGCTCGGTCTGTATATCGGCATAACCGGCTGGGCCTGCGATGAGCGCCGCGGCATCGAGCTCAGGAACAGTGTGCCGCGCATCCCCGCCGACCGGCTTCTGATAGAGACCGATGCCCCGTACTTGCTGCCGCGGAACCTCGATCCAATCCCTAAGTCACGGCGCAACGAGCCCTGCTATCTGCCGCATATTGCGGCCACCGTCGCGCGCCTGCGCGGGGAGACGCTGGAGACCGTCGCTGCCGCCACGACACGCAACGCCGTGGCGCTGTTCGGGCTTACAGATTCGTAAATAGGTGCGGGCTCGGGCGCAATTGTGCGACGAGGCGGTTCCAGCCCTCTAGATATTGGTCCGGCGACTCCAATGTCGGGTCGCCGCGCGCAACCACGGGAAATTCCACCTCGATGCCATCGAGCATCACCACCCATTTGGGTATTCCCTTGGTGAATTTGCCGACGTTGGAGAACAACAGCCGTCCTTCGACCGGTACCTCGCCGACAATCGCTTTGACCGCGGCGATGCGGTCATAAAGGGCCGGCTGCGGGTTGTCGAAGGTATAACGGTGGCCGCGGCCCATCACAGTCCAATCGCTCATTTGATCGCCGCCGAATATCAGCCCGGCAACACGGCGGGTGTCGAGCACGAGGATTCCACGCGGAGTCAGCAGTATGTGATCAATATGGATGAAGCCGCCCATTCCGTCGGGCACGAGCACTTGATGGGCCGCGGCGGACGCGACCTGTTCCAGGCGCGCCAGCAAGGATTTTCGCCGCGAGCGGCGCTGATAAGCGCGCAGCGCGAAAAAACCGAGCGTCGCCAGAAGCACCGCAGCCGCGCCGATGCCAATCCATTGGGGTTCGATACGGATGCCGGTCATGCGAGTGCTGCGGTCAATGCCTCGAGGGTCGGTGGTAAGTCCACGCGGTGTTCGGGCAAGCGCAAAAGTCGGCCGAGACTGTCCGGGACTGCGATCGGCCTGCCAATGATGGGCTCCACGATTTCATTGAACTTCGCAGGATGTGCAGTGGCAACCACAACCCAAGGCTGCTCGCGCCGTTGCTGGTCGCTCAAGCGGCGGTAGACTTCCGCCGCGGTCGCGGTGTGCGGGCACCATTCGCGTCCGAACTGCATGAAGTCCCCTCCGATTCGAGTGCGAATTGTAGCGTCATCGACGGTGTCCGCGCTCAAATGTTCGCGCATGGTTTCCAGTGTAGGATAAAGCGCGCGGATACGTTCCATGTTGCTGGGATCGCCGACGTCCATGGCGGACGCCAGCGTGGCGATGCTGGGCCTCGGCTGCCAACGCCCCGTCGCCAGGAAATCCGGCACCGTTCGATTACTGTTATGGGCCAGGATGATGCGCGCCAACGGAAATCCCATGGCGCGAGCCCACAACGCCGCGCAGGCGTTGCCTAGATTTCCCGCGGGAATGATGTAGGACGGCTTGGCTTGGGTCGCCTGTACGATTTCAAGACTGGAAGCGATGTAGTACACCATCTGCGGCAGGAGTCGGCCAATATTGATGCTATTGGCCGAACTGAAGCGATGCTTGCGACTCAAATCCGGGTCACGGAACGCCTTCTTGACCAATCCTTGACAATCGTCGAACGTACCGTCCACCCGAAGCGCCAGCACATTGTCGCCCCAACAGGTCAATTGCCGCTCCTGGCGCGGGCTCACCAGTCCCCTGGGGTAAAGGATGACCACCCTCGCCCATGGGCGGCGATGAAACGCGGCCGCTACCGCGCCTCCGGTATCGCCCGAGGTCGCGACCAGAATGGTCAACGGTCGGCTGTCGGCGCTCCGCTGCAGGCGCTGCTGGCATTCGGCCAAAAATCTCGCGCCGAAATCTTTGAATGCTGCGGTAGGGCCGTGATATAGCTCCAACACGTAAAGCGGATCGCGGCACCCCGCGACGCGCGTCGTCGGAGCCGGTAGGTTCAATGACGCATCGGCAATGGGCCCAAGTTCCTGCTGTAAACAATCGCCCGCGAAAAATCCGGCCAAAGCTGCGCGCGCAACTTGCGGCCCGGAACCGGCTATCAAGGAATGCGCATCGATCGCCGGGATTTCGCCCGGAACATACAGCCCGCCGTCATTTGCGAGACCTTGGGCAATGGCTTGACTCAAACTCACGCGCGACGCGCCGCCGCGGGAGCTCTCAAACCATAAGGCCGCCATCAGGCTTTTACCACCCGGGCGCCGTAGTTTTGCATCAGAGAGACCCAGGAGTCGGACTGCAATTTATGCGCGGCGAACGCCGCGACCATGGCGCCGCGCACTGCTTCGGCGTGCTGAATAGCCGACCAGGCGAAGATCGCAGGGCCGGCGCCGGAGATCGAGCAGCCGAGCGCGCCGGCCGACATGGCGGCGCGCTGCACATCCTTGAAGCCCGGGATGAGTGAGTGGCGCTGCGGCTCGATGATCACGTCATTGAAGGACTCACGAATCATCTCCAGGTCATTTGAATAGCAACCGCTGATGAAGCCGGCAAGGTTGGCGCTTTGCCAAACGAAATCCGAGCGGCTTACATTGATATTGAGAATGGCACGAGCCTCGCGCGTCCCAAGATACATATGCGGATGCACCAGCACGCAACGCAGTCCGCGTGGAACGGGAATTTGCTTCACGCGCGGATTGTCGATGCCGACGGTGAGCGTCAGGCCCCCATATAAGCATGGCGCGATGTTGTCGATGTGCGCAGCGCCGCTCGCGACGATTTCGCCCTCCATCGCAAACTTCAGCAGCTGAACTTGCGGGGCCGGTGCATGCAGCAAGGCATTGGCCGCGACGACGGCGGCAACCGCGGAGGCAGCCGATCCGCCCATTCCGGATCCCAAGGGGATGCCCTTCTCGATTTCCAATTCGAAGCCAAAGCCCGGCGACAAGGCGGCATGCATGGCTTGCACCGCGCGGCCGGCGGTGTTGTGCTGCGGCTCCACGGGCAGATCGCCGGCCACGCCCGTGATCGAGCGAATCCGAACCTCGTTTTCCTCGATGCGGCGAATTCGCACGCGGTCCCCAACCTCGTCCACCGCGTGGCCCAAAATGTCGAACCCGATGCCGACATTGGCGACGGTCGCGGGTGCAAAGGCGGTGACGTCGGTAAGCAAGTGGTCCTATCCTTAGAGGTGCGCGCCGAGATAGGCGGACAAGCGCAGCAGGTCGGAAAATACGCCTGCCGCGGTCACTTCCGGGCCGGCGCCCGGTCCCTGAACTATCAGCGGGTTGTCGCAGTAACGGCGCGTCGCGAAGCGCACCACATTGTCGGTGAGCGCGATATTCGCAAACGCATGCTTGGAATCCAGGCGCATCAAGCCCACGGTTGCCCTGCCGCCAGCGTCGATGCGGCCGACATAACGCAGAACTTGATTCTTCTTTCGCGCATCTTCCAGCGCGGCCGCCATCGCGGCGTCCGACTCCGGCAGCCGCGTCATGAACTCATCGACGCTGCATTGGGTCAGCGCCTCGGGCACCAGCCCTTCGACTTGAACGTCCGCTATCTCGAGAGTCAGGCCCATTTCGCGGCCGAGAATAATCAGCTTGCGCGCGACATCCATGCCCGACAGGTCGTCGCGCGGGTCAGGTTCCGTATAGCCCTTCGCCTTCGCAGCACGGACGATCGAGGAGAAAGATTCGCTGCCGTCGAAAACATTGAACAAATACGCCAGCGTTCCGGACAGGATTCCCTCGATCTGCACGATGTCGTCGCCGGTTCCCCGCAGATCACGCAGAGTCTGGATGACCGGCAGTCCGGCACCCACGGTGGCTTCATACAAGTAGTGGGTACCCGCCGCCCGTTTTGCCTCGTGCAGCGACCGATAATACGGCAGCGTTCCGCTGTTCGCCTTCTTGTTCGGCGTCACGATGTGAATGCCGCGCGACAACCATTCACGATATTGATCGGCGACCTCGGCGCTCGCCGTGCAGTCGATCAATACCGTGTGCGGCACATAGTCGGCTTGCACGTGGTTGACGAATTTTTGGAGATCCAACGGCTCGCCCGCCTCCGCCATGCGTTCGGTCCATCGGCTCAAGTCCACCGACGTCTCTTCGAGCAACATGCGCTTGGAACTGGCGATTCCGCGCACCCGCAGGTCCAGATTCAGCTCTCTCAGCCGCTCAATTTGCGTGGCGATTTGCGCCAGCAGGACGCGTCCCACGGTGCCGGGCCCAATCAAGCCGATGGATAGCGTGTTTGGCGAGAGATAAAAAGCAGCGTGCACCGCGCGCAAGGCTTTGGCCGCTCCTTTGCCGTCGACCACGACCGAGATGTTGCGTTCCGAAGCCCCTTGTGCCATCGCGCGCACGCTGATTGCGGCGTCGCCGAGGGAATTGAAAACCTTGGCCGCGACGCCGTGCGCGCCGGCCATTCCGTCGCCGACCACCGCGAGAATGCTCATGCCGAGCGCGATGTCGACGTGTTGAATCTGTCCGTCGCGCAATTCAGCATCGAACGCACGCCGCACCGCCTCTTCGGCGCGCACCGCCTGGGCTTCGGGAATTGCAAAGCAGATGGAGTGTTCGGAGCTGCCCTGGGAGATGAGGATGACCGAAATGCCGGCGTCGCGCAGCGCACCGAACAAGCGATGCGCCGTGCCGGGCACGCCGATCATGCCCGCGCCCTCGAGATTCACGAGGGCCACCGGATCGATGCTCGTGATGCCTTTGACCTTTAGCGCTGAAACGGGATTGGCGCAGATCAGCGTACCGCGCTTTTGCGGCGCGAAAGTATTGCGGATGAAGATCGGGATGTCGCGCGCCACGGCCGGTGCCATGGTCTGCGGATGTATGACTTTTGCGCCAAAATAAGCCAGTTCCATCGCTTCGTTGTACGACAGCTGGTCTATGACCTGTGCATTAGGCACCAAGCGCGGGTCCGCCGACAACACCCCATCGACGTCCGTCCAGATGATGATTTCGATTGCATCCAAAAGCGAGCCGAAGATAGAGCCCGAAAAATCGCTGCCGTTGCGGCCCAGTGTCGTTTGCTTGCCTTTGGTCGTGGTCGCAACGAAGCCGGTCACGACGAGGCGGCCGGTAAAATTCGCCGGGACTAACTTCTGAAGGTTCGACTCGCTGACCGCCCATTGCACGGCGGGGCCCAGCGATCCCCATTCGACGATGATGACTTCGCGCGCATCGACCCATTGGATGTCGCCGCGGATCCGCGCGCGCTCCCGCAAAAACGGCGCGAACAAGCGCGTCGACCATATCTCTCCGAAGCCGGCTATGACATCGCGCATCGAATATGTCGACGATCGGATGAGGCGCACGGTTTGCAGCATGCCGGCGATGTCCAGGCAATCCCGCTCGAATTGCGCCTTGTAGTTTTCGTATGCCTGCCTCGATATCAATTCGGCCGCGAGGTCCAGGTGCCGTGCCTTCAACGCACGGATGGCCGGGCCGAATTCCTTCTTCGGTTGCTCCGCCAGCGCGACCAGCTCGAGCAGCGAGTCGGTAACGCCGCGGCAGGCGGACAGCACGATGGCTTCGCGAGGATTTGATGACGCCTCGACGATCTCCGCCACCCGGCGAAAGCAAGCGGCATCCGCGACGCTGGATCCCCCGAATTTATGAACTACCCACTTATCCATTCTTCACACGCGCCTTAAGATGCCTCGGCGTTCCTCGCGCTCCTTAAAGCGGCCAACGTTGTTGAAATGCGGCGGCAAGCCGCTAGACAGCCCAGAACTGTAAACGTACTAAAGGCAGGCTAGCAAGCGATTCCGTTCGTGTTTTAGGCTCGGCCCCGCCGTGAATTGCCGCCCGCACGCCCGGATTTCGGCAATCCGGTGTGCTGAGTGCGGAAGGGACGCCTCGGTGCCGAGTGACTCGCGCCCACCGGCTGGTAGGCGGGGATCAAATGCTGCTTGCCGTTGCCGATCAAGTCGGCGCGTCCCATGCGCTTTAAGGCATCGCGCAGCAGCGGCCAGTTTTGCGGATCGTGATAGCGCAGAAACGCCTTGTGCAGGCGGCGCACTTTGATGCCTTTCGGTATCACGACTTCTTCGCTGGAGCGGCTGATCTTCTTGAGCGGATTCTTGGACGAGTGATACATGGCGGTCGCAGTCGCCATTGGCGACGGCAAAAAGGCCTGCACCTGATCGGCGCGGAATCCGTTCTTCTTCAGCCACAATGCCAGCTCGAGCATGTCGACGTCGCGGGTCCCGGGGTGGGCCGCAATGAAGTAAGGGATCAGGTATTGCTCCTTGCCGGCCTGCTTCGAATATTTATCGAAAAGTTCTTTGAATCGGTAGTAGCTGCCGACGCCTGGCTTCATCATTTTAGAGAGGGGCCCATCGCCGATGGCCTCGGGCGCAATCTTCAGGTAGCCGCCGGTATGATGCGCCGCCAATTCCTTCACGTACTCCGGTGATTCGATCGCCAGGTCGTAGCGCACACCGGATGCGATCAATACTTTTTTGATCCCTTTCAGGGCGCGCGCCCGACGATACAAGCTGATGAGCGGCGCGTGATCGGTATTGAGATTGGGACAGATCCCAGGAAATACGCACGAGGGCCGCCGGCAAGCCGACTCGATCGCGGAACTCTTGCAATGCAGCCGGTACATGTTGGCGGTCGGCCCGCCAAGATCAGAGATGACGCCTGTGAATCCCTTGACTTGATCGCGGATGGTTTCGACCTCGCGGATCACGGAATCTTCCGAGCGGCTCTGGATGATCCGGCCTTCATGCTCTGTGATGGAGCAGAATGTGCAGCCGCCGAAGCATCCGCGTTGAATGGCGACGGAAAATCGGATCATGTGATAGGCCGGAATCTTCGCGGCGCCGTAGCGCGGGTGCGGGCGGCGCGCGTACGGCAATTCGTAAATCGCATCCATGTCGGCGGTGCTCAATGGAATAGGCGGAGGATTGAGCCACAGCTCATGGCTCGCGTGCCGTTGCACCAACGCCCGTGCGTTTCCCGGATTCGACTCCATGTGCAGGATGCGCGATGCATGCGCATACAGCACCGGATCCTTGCTGACTTGTTCGAAGGACGGCATGCGAATTACGCTGCGCGCGCGTTCTGCGTTCGGTACCTTGCGGTAGAACTTCACGATTTTTTCGGCCGGCGCCGGCGCCCCCGCTGCAGTCGGCGCCATGGATGCGGCTTTGCGCTGTTCCTCGTTGGCGTAAGGATCAATCGGCGGGTTGAGCGTGCCGGGCGTATCCAATTCACTCGAGTCGATTTCCACCCAGCCCGCCGGCATGCCGCGTCGCAGGTAGGCGGTGCCGCGCAAATCGCAGATATCCGTTATCGATGCGCCCTCATGCAGGCGCCGCGCGATCTCGCCAATCTGCCGCTCAGCATTGCCGTACACGAGCAGATCGGCCTTCGAATCGGCCAGGATGGATCGGCGCACCTGTTCAGACCAGTAATCGAAATGCGCAATGCGCCGCAGGCTGGCTTCGATGCCGCCCACGATGATCGGGATGGTCTTAAACGCCTCGCGAATACGCTGTGAATAAACAATGACGCAACGATCAGGGCGCTTGCCGCCGAGACCGCCGGGCGTGTAGGCATCGTCGCTGCGAACTCGGCGATCCGAGGTGTAGCGATTCACCATCGAGTCCATGTTGCCGCCCGTTACGCCAAAGAACAGGCGCGGCTCGCCCAGCGCCGCGAAACCTTCGGCGCTGTGCCAGTCGGGCTGCGCAATGATCCCGACCTTGAACCCTTGCGCCTCTAGAACCCGTCCAATGATGGCCATCCCGAAGCTGGGATGATCGACGTAGGCATCACCCGTGACGATGATGACATCGCACTGCGTCCAGCCGAGTTCGGCCATCTCCGCGCGCGAGGTCGGCAGAAAGGTCGCCGGCATCGAGCCGGCGACACGGACAGGGGTCTGAAATAAGGGGGCGGCGCTTTGCACGCCCGCGATTAGGCCTGAATGCAGGACTTAAGTACAACGAAACGCATCATCCGACATCAATTGGGAAATAGGTCTGTGCGTCTTCGCGCTGCACCAACAAAGCGACGTTATGTCCGGCGCGCGCAATCTCGCGCTTCAGATCCGCCACGGTGGCGACTCCCACCCCATTGACACCCAACACCACATCTCCCGGCTGCAAGCCGGCGGCCAGCGCTGGACCGGTGACGTCCTCGACCAGCAAGCGGCCCTTGGTGTGCAATTCCTGCTGTTCGCTGGGCTGCAGCGAGCGCAGCACGAGCCCAAGCTTGCCGCCGCCGTCCTCGCCCTGGGTTTTCGCGACTTGCGCGGTCGAATCCTCCAGCAACACCGTCTTCACGTTTACTTCCGTGGCCTTGCGGTCGTGCCAAATTCCCAATCGCGCCGTGCTGCCGGGAGGCAGTTGGGCAATGACAGCGGGCAAGTCCCAGGAATGATCGATATTGCGTCCGTTGACGCTGGTAATCACATCGCCTGCTTTCAATCCCGCCTTTTCGCTGGGGCCGGTGGGGTCGACCGCGCTGATCAGCGCGCCGTGCGGCGAGGTAAGCCCGAAGGACAGGGCGAGCTGCTGACGAATATCCTGCACCGAAACGCCGATGCGGCTGCGAATCACCTTGCCGCTTTTCTGCAGCTGATCCTTCACGTTCAGTGCCATATCAATCGGTATCGCAAACGAGACGCCCATGTACCCGCCGGTGCGGCTGTAAATCTGCGAGTTGATACCGATGACTTCGCCGTCGATATTGAATAAGGGGCCGCCGGAATTGCCGGGATTTACGGCCGCATCGGTTTGAATGAAATTCACATAGCTGCTATTGCTGCCGTCGTTCAACGGACGGCCGATCGCACTGATGACACCGGCCGTTACGCTGTTTTCAAAGCCGAACGGCGAACCAATGGCGATCGCCCATTGACCGGGCCGCAGCTTCGCAGGATCGCCGAAACGCACGATCGGCAAGCCGGTCGCGGCAATTTTGATCAGGGCCACATCGCTCGCCTTGTCGATGCCGACGACTTTGGCGCTGAATTCCCGCCGGTCCGTGAGCGTCACCGTAACCTCGGAGGCATCGGAAACCACATGCGCGTTGGTCAATATGTAGCCGTCCGGGCTCACGATGAATCCTGAGCCGAGACCTTTGCTCGGGGGTGCTCGTTCGGGTCCCGGACCCTGAAAGCGGCGGAAGAATTGCGACAGCGGATCGTCGCCATCTCCTTGATTGCTTAATCCGGGCGCCTTCTGCGGCTTTTCCGTGACGCTGACGTTCACGACTGCTCCGCCCGCCTCGGCGACCAGACCCGAAAAGTCCGGCAGTCCGGTGACACGGGCGGGCGATGTGCTGGCGGGCGCTAGAGCCGCTACCGGCGCGGCGGCTTGCGGTCCGGCACCGGCATCCGAGCGCTGATGAGCCACGATCATTACAAAGATGCCCGCGACCGCCGCGAGCGACCAAGTTCTGATGCTTCCCATGGAAATACGTCCTCTGGCCAAGAATGATTCTGTATTGAATTGACTGACCCCTGAACTGGGGTGTTGGTTTCAATTTTCCAGGCTAAATGGGGTATTTATCAAGCTATCTGCACGCCTAGGGCCTCGAAATGTGAATTCCCCACGGGTACGCGGGGGTATCAGCGACTACCCTTATCGCATGTCAGACGCGGGTCCAATCTTGGTGGTCGTGGGTGGCGATACCAAACGCATCCAATGGCTCACTCATCATGTGACGAGCCACTGGCCCAGCGCGCAAGTGACAACCCTGCGGGCCGGCGAGTCGGCGCCTTTAAGCCGGCTAATCACCGAGCGCACCCCTGATGCCGTCATATTACAGGCCGATTTCGCCAATGAGGCGTTGGCGAATGCGGTTCTCGCCACCGTAGGCCAGCTGCTGCGGATGCAGCCGGCGCTCTATTGCATCTTGCTCGCCGAGAACGGCGATGAATTGTCCGCGGTTCGCGCACTAAAAGGAGGCGCCAAGGACTACCTGCCCTTGGCGCAGATCACGCGCGACCAGCTGCTGACCGCTGTGGGGGAAGCCTGCTCCAAGCGGCGCATTGCCGCACAAGCCGCCGCCATGATGGCGCAGAGCGAAAATTCGACCATCATCGAAGTGCCCGGTTATTCGATCGTCAAGGAAATTGCCACCAGCAACTTCTCATCCGTGTTTCTCGCGCGCAGCGAGCGGCTGCGCCGGAATGTCGTTCTCAAGGTGATGACCCGCGGGGAATCTGAACGGGAATTGGGCGACGCCGAACGATTCCAACGTGAATACGAGATCATTTCCAGCATCACGCACCGTGCCATTGCGGAGATTCACGACTTTGGTTCCCAGCCGGGGCATTTATACCTCGCGATGGAATATTTCCCGTGCGGAGACCTGCGCGATCGCCTGCGCAATCCATTGAGCGTGGATGAGAGCCTCTATTATTTGCGCGCCATCGCCGAAGCCCTGCGGGTCATTCATGTCTTCGGAATCCTGCACCGCGATCTTAAGCCCGCCAACGTCATGCTGCGGGAGGACAATTCGCCGGTGCTGATCGACTTTGGTCTGGCGCGCCGATCTCTCGATGAAATCGGCAACACCGGCGTCGGCCAAGTGCTCGGCTCTCCTTACTACATCAGCCCGGAGCAAGCGCAAGGTCAGCGCGTGGATGTGCGCACCGACCTATATAGCTTGGGCGTCATGTTCTACGAGATGCTCACGGGCCAGAGACCCTACGCGGGCCGCAGCGCCGTGGCGATCATGTCGCAACATACCAGTTCGCCCGTGCCGCAGTTGCCCGAAGCGACTTCGATGCAACAGCCGCTACTTGACCGGCTCATGGCGAAACAGCAGAGCGCCCGCTATGCATCCGCCGATGAATTGCTCGCGGACTTGGGCCCGATCGCCGCCGTCGCGTAAGCGAATCGCAAATAGCGTGACGCGCGTCACAGGGCGCCTCGGCGGCGGGTAATAAGTAAATCGCCTGCCTTAGGCTGTGAAACCCATCATCCCCTGCCTGCCCCGGGTTTGGCACCCTGTAAAAGCCATGTTCATCTCCGCCAAACGCCATGAGCGCGAAAAACAGGAGCTCCTCGACGCCAGCAATCGCCTGACGGATGCCATTCTCAAGACGAGCTCGATCGGCCTTTTTTTGATGGACTCCAAGGGGAAGATCCAGCCGCAGGTGTCCGCATCCTTGGGCGCGCTTTTTCGCCGCCAAGAGTTTGCCAATCTCACGGTCGAGAAGCTGATCGGTCCGTTGGTTTCCGCCAAGACCCTGAGCATCGTGCGTACCCACATGACACGCCTGCTGGAGAGCGCGCGCGGCGAGGCCGACGCAGCAAATCCGCTGCAGGACGTCGAAGTCAAATTGACGAACACCGACGGCAGCCATACAGGCGCGCATTATTCCTTCGAATTCAGCAGCGTCGACATACCGCAAGAGCCGCGTTCCTGGATGGTTCGGGTCACCGACATCACCGCACGCGTGCAGGAACTGCGGGAATTGGAAGACTTGCGCATTCACGTGCTAACGCAAGGGGAAATCCTGCGCAGCGTGCTGCAGGCCGGGGGCACCCGCTTCGGCGCCTTCCTGCAGCGAACCGATGCGTCGATGAAGACCATCAATGGCGTGCTGAAAAAGCCGGCGCGCGAGACCGGCGCATTTCGTCACAAGCTCGAGGAAACTCTCGAGGAAGTGGACCGCATCCGCCGCGATGCCGCGGCGCTGAAGTTATCCGGGCTGCAGCGTGCTGCGCGCGATTTCGAAGATGCCCTGCAGGAGCTGCGCAGCCGCGAGACCTTGAGCGGCAGCGATTTCCTGCCGCTGGCTGTCAAGCTAGACTCGTTATACGGGCAGTTCGCGCTGCTGCGATCGCTCACTTCGCAAGCGGGACCTTCGCGCGAAGCCGAAGTTGCCGCACCTGAGGCGCGCGTGACGGAAAACGGCACCCAGGTCATCGAAGCCCCGAAGTTCTTGGCCGAATTGGCGCAGCACGCGGCTCCCCTCGCGCAGCGTATGGCCGCCGTCGGCAGCCTGGAAAGCACGCTCGCAACACTGACCGACTTGGTGGCGCAAGAGAATCAAAAGAACGTCGTTCTTTCCTGCAACGGCATAGACCTGGTTCCCGCGCGCTATCAGGCCACGGTGAAGAATGTCGCCATCCAGTTGATCCGCAATGCCGTAGTGCACGGCATTGAAGCCGCGGCCGAGCGCGAGCAAGCTGGTAAGCCTGCGATCGCCACCCTCGAGCTTGAATTCAACACGGCCGCCGGCGGCGGCTTCGAAATGCTGTTTCAGGACGACGGGAGAGGTCTCGACCCGGAGAAGGTGCGAGAGGTCGCCGTCGCCAAGGGATTGCTGAGCGAAGAGGACGCTCGTCAGCTGCGCGACCGTCAAGTCATCAAATTGATCTTTAAGTCCGGCTTTACGACCATGCCGGATTCGGGCGGCGATGCGAAGCACGGAAGCGGCATGTCGCTGGTGCGGCGCTATGTGCACGAGGCCGGCGGAAAAATTGCGCTTGCCAGCATTCTAGGCCAGGAAACGCGCTTTAAGGTGACACTGCCGGCGCTCGAAGCAGCCGCTGACGCCCAGGTCGCCTGACCTGACGGCCTAACGCAGCGCCAGCAAAACGCGGCGCCAGCAAAATGCGGCGGGGGCTTAGAGCGGCGCGAGCTCCACCAGTATTGCGCCCGCCTGGACCCGGTCTGCCAATCCAAACGCGACTCTAGACACGACTCCGTCATAGGGCGCGGTAAGCGTGTGCTCCATTTTCATGGCCTCGACCGTGACCAACGGGGCGCCGCGTGCAACCCGATCACCGGCGGCGACATGCAACGCCACGATGGTGCCCGGCAGCGGTGTGAGCAACGAGCCCTCCTCCGCGCCGCCTGTCACTTGCAAGGCATCGTCGGTGCTCACCAGATTGAGAGCCGCGTGCAACCCGTTTCGAAATACATGCAGCACGGGTGCAGCTTCGAAAAGGTGGACCTTCTGCACTTCGCCGTCGCATTCCGCGCTCAATGATTGCGCATCGCGGGAAACGACCTGCACGACCATTTGCTCGCCGTCGGTGCGGGCCACGTATCGTTTCGGCGCCGCCAATTCCACGGCGATGCTGCGCGATCCGAAGCGCCACACCGTATTCGACGGCGACGCCGGTCGCCAGCCGCGGGTGTCGGCCCATAAATCATTCGTGTCCGCTCGCCGCGCCGCGCACCACACCGCGGCCAGCGCCAAATCCGTGCCGGTGGCTTCCGCATCGCCGAACTTCAGGTACGTTCGGCGAACCTTGAGAAAGTCGGTCGCCGCCGCTGCGCGCCTGAACTCCTCGTCGGCGAGCACGCTGATGAGCAGCGCCCGATTGGTCGTAACGCCGACGATCTCGATCTCGCCAAGAGCGCGCTGCAGAATCTCGATCGCCGTGGAACGAGAATCGCCCCAGGCGATGATTTTTCCGAGCAGGGGATCGTAATAGGTCGATACCTCGTCGCCCGCTTCAACTCCAGTATCTTGACGCAAGCCCGCGGATGCAACGGCCCACCGCAGGTGCGCTATCCGGCCGACGCTCGGCAAGTAGTCGTGCGCGGGATCTTCCGCATACAATCGCGCTTCGACGGCACAGCCGTGCCGCTTTATTGCGGATTGGGCGAGCGGCAGCGTCTCTCCCTGTGCGACTCGCAGCTGCCACTCAACCAAATCGATCCCGGTAATCAATTCCGTCACGGGATGCTCGACCTGCAGCCGCGTGTTCATTTCCATGAAATAGAAATCCTGAGCTTCATCGACCAGAAATTCGACGGTGCCGGCCCCTATGTAGCCGACTGCCTGCGCCGCCTTGACCGCGGCTTGGGCCATGGCGGCACGAACCTCGTCGCGCAGCCCGGGAGCCGGCGCCTCTTCGATGATTTTCTGGTGGCGGCGCTGCACCGAGCAATCCCGGTCGAACAGGCTCAAGGTCTGACCATGCGAGTCGGCAAAGATCTGGACTTCGACGTGGCGCGCCTTGGGGAAATACCGCTCCATCAACAGGCAGTCATCGCCGAAAGCGGTGCGCGCCAGACGTTGCGCCGACTCGACCGCCGCCGCGACCTCAGAGGCGGAATTGACGACCTGCATGCCCTTGCCGCCGCCGCCCGCGCTCGCCTTGATGATGAGCGGAAAGCCGACCCGGGCGGCTTCCTCGGCGAGCCGCCGCGGCGACTGCTCGCTGCCGTGATAGCCGGGCGCCACCGGCACGCCAACCGCCGCCATGGCGGCCTTCGACGCGCTCTTCGAGCCCATCGAGCGTATTGCTGCTGCCGGCGGCCCGACGAAGATTAGGCCCGCATCGGCGCAGGCCTGCGCAAACGCGGCGTTCTCCGACAGAAATCCATATCCCGGATGGATGGCATCGGCGCGAACGCGCTTGGCAAGCTCTATGATCTTGGCAATGTTGAGGTAGCTGTCGGCGGCAGGTGCCTCCCCTAGGCGGTAGGCCTCGTCGGCAACGCGCACGTGCTGGGCATTTCGGTCCGCATCGGAATATACCGCAATGCTGATCACGCCCAAGCGCCTCGCGGTGCGTGCAATGCGGCAGACGATCTCGCCGCGATTGGCGATAAGCAGTCGCCTGATCATGTGACTCACATCCGAAACACGCCGAAGCGCGTCTCCGGAATCGCTTGGGCACGCGTCAGTGCAAGCGCCAGCCCTAGGATGCGGCGTGTATCGAGGGGATCGATGACGCCATCGTCCCATAGACGCGCGGACGCGTAATAGGGATGCCCTTGGTGCTCGAATTGCTCGCGAATGGGTGCCTTGAGTTTCTCCTCCTCGGCCTCGCTGAAAGTTGCGCCGCCGCGCTCCAAGGCTTCGCGCTTGATGGTCGCCAAGACGCTGGCAGCTTGCTCGCCTCCCATCACCGAAGTCCGCGCATTCGGCCACTGAAACAGAAATCGCGGGCTATAGGCGCGGCCGCACATGGCGTAGTTGCCCGCGCCGAAGCTGCCGCCGATCACTACCGTGTACTTCGGCACCGCGGCGCAGGCCACGGCAGTTACCAATTTCGCGCCGTCTTTGGCAATGCCGCCAGCTTCGGCCGCCTGCCCGACCATAAAGCCGGCGATGTTCTGCAGGAAAACCAGCGGGATACCCTCGCGGCAACACAGCTCGATGAAATGCGTGCCTTTGAGCGCACTTTCCGAAAACAAGATGCCATTGTTCGCCAAAATTCCCACGGTGGCGCCATGGATATCGGCAAAGCCGCACACCAAGGTCGCGCCATAGAGCGCTTTGAATTCGTCGAACCAGGCGCCGTCGACCAAACGCGCGATCAGTTCGTGCACATCGTAGGGCTTGCGCGAATTTTGCGGGATGATCCCGTACAGTTCAGCGGGATCAAACGGGTTGTCCTGGCCGCTCGCAGGGGAATCCAGCGCCGCGGCGTGCAACACGGGAGCCCGCAGTCTCGCGATGGCGCGCCGTGCGAAGGCCAGCGCATGCAGGTCGTTCTCGGCATAGTAATCCGTGACGCCCGAGCGGCGGCAATGAACATCCGCACCTCCCAAGGACTCCGCATCGATCTCCTCGCCCGTGGCGGCGCGCACCAAAGGAGGCCCGCCGAGAAATACCCGGCCTTGGTTGCGGACTATGACGGCGTGATCTGACATGGCGGGAACATAGGCGCCGCCGGCGGTACACGAGCCGTGCACCACGGCCACCTGCGCGATGCCTTGCGCCGAGAGGCGCGCCTGATTGAAAAAGATCCGGCCGAAGTGTTCTCGGTCGGGAAATACCTCGTCCTGCCGAGGCAGAAAGGCGCCGCCGCTTTCCACCAAGTAAATGCAAGGCAAAGCGTTGTCGCCGGCGATCTCCTGCGCCCGCAAATGTTTTTTGACGGTCAGAGGATAGTAGGTGCCGCCCTTCACGGTCGGATCGTTCGCCACCACCATGCACTCGCGCGATGACACGCGGCCGATCCCCGTGATGAGACCCGCACCCGGCAGCTCTTCGCCATATACCCCCTGCGCCGCCAATGGCGATAATTCCAAGAAGGGCGAGCCCGGATCCAGCAGTGCGGCGATGCGCTCCCGGGCCAGCAGCTTGCCTGCCCGCGTGTGCTTGTCCCGCGCGGCGGCACTCCCACCGACTGCATTGCGGCGCAGCGTGGTGCGCAGGTCGTCAACCAGCGCCTGCATGGCGGCCCGGTTATCGGCAAAGTCCTGCGAGCGGGGGTCGATTTTGGAAGGTATCTTGGCCATTGGCTTTGTTGACCTGAGCGTGGCAGAATTGTCGGACAGTCCGATTATCCAACGATCTTGGTCCGATGACAATGGGGGACCGGCAAAATGCCCAATTCCGCATATCGAGAGTTCAGTTTTGGCTTGGGCGAGGTGATCGACACCGTTCGCGACCAAGTGCGCCGCTTCGCTGAGGAACGCATTGCGCCGCGCGCGCAGGAAATAGACCGCAGCAACGAATTTCCCCGCGATCTTTGGCGAGAAGCCGGCGAATTGGGATTATTGGGGCTCACCGTCAGCCCTGAAGACGGGGGCGCCGGCCTGGGGTATCTGGCCCACATCGTGGCGATGGAAGAGATTTCGCGCGCTTCCGGCGCGGTTGGCTTGAGTTATGGCGCGCACTCGAACCTGTGCGTGAATCAGCTGGCGCTCAATGGCTCGGAGGGGCAAAAGCGGCGCTATCTACCCAAGCTCATCAGCGGCGAACATGTCGGTGCGCTCGCCATGTCGGAGCCGGGTGCCGGCTCCGACGTGGTCTCGATGCAGCTCAAGGCCATCCGCCACGGCGATCATTTCGTGCTCGACGGCCGCAAAATGTGGATCACCAACGGGCCTGAGGCCGATGTCCTGGTGGTGTACGCCAAGACGGCGCCTGAATCGAACGCGCGCGGCATCAGCGCCTTCATCATCGAGAAGGACTTCAAGGGGTTCAAACCCGCGCAAAAGCTCGACAAGCTCGGCATGCGCGGTTCGAGCACCAGCGAATTGGTGTTCGACAGTTGCGAGGTGCCTGCCGCCAATATGCTGGGCACGGAAAATCACGGCGTCAACGTGCTGATGCGCGGCTTGGACTACGAACGAGTTGTGTTGTCCGGCGGACCACTTGGGATCATGGCCGCGGCTCTGGATGTGGCGGTTCCCTATGTGCGCGAACGCAAGCAATTCGGACAGGCGATCGGCACCTTCGAGCTGGTGCAAGGCAAGCTTGCCGACATGTATGCCTCACTGAACGCGTGCCGCAGCTATGCATACATGGTTGCAACCGCATGCGATCGCGGCGATTACACCCGCAAGGATGCGGCCGCGTGCATATTGTTTTGTGCCGAAGCTGCCACTCGCGCTTCGCTCGATGCCATTCAACTCTTGGGCGGCAATGGCTACATCAACGACTACCCAACCGGAAGACTGCTGCGCGACGCCAAGCTCTACGAGATCGGCGCGGGAACCTCGGAAATTCGCCGCATGCTGATCGGCCGCGAACTGTTTGGAGAAGGTTGATGAGCGATCTATTCGCGCCCCTCGACGATCATCCGGCGTACCGGCAGATCGCCAACCAGATAGAACAACGCATCGTCGAGAGGACCCTGCGCACGGGCGATGCCCTGCCCTCCGAAACCGACCTCGCACGCCAATTTGGCGTGAACCGTTCGACCATTCGTGAGGCAATTCGCGAACTGGAAGTGCACGGACTGTTGGGACGCGAACGCGGCGAGAAGCGCCTGCGCGTCACGCGCCCGGAGCCGCGCCGCGTCAGCTCCGGCGTGAGCCGTGCACTCGCCCTGAACGATGTGACGTTCATGGAGCTGTGGGAGGCCATGATGGCCATCGAGCCCGCTGCCGCCCAGTACGCCGCGCTGCGGCGCAGCGCCGGTCAAATGCGTGGCTTGGCGAACGCGAGCGTGCGCTTCAAGCGCGAGAGCACCGACACCGGCACCGCGGTTGCGGCAGTGGTGGAGTTTTTCACCGCGGTGGCCGCCGCCAGCGGCAATCAAGTATTGGCGCTCTCGCAGGCGCCGCTGAATCTGCTTTTGGTGCCGGCGTTGACCCAGGTAATCGACCGCGTGCCGCAGGCTCGATCCCGCATTCAGGCAGCGCAAGACAGGATCATTGAGGCCATCAAGCTCAAGAAGAGCGATCAAGCCCGCGTGTGGATGGAAAAGCATATTCGCGATTTCAAGCGCGGCTACGATCTCAAGCCATGACAGCCGCGCCACTGCCCCCGGTGCGAAGAATCCTCACCGGAATCAACAGCGCGGGACGCTCATGCATCATTTCCCGACGCGAAGCACAATGCCGGTCATGCGCGCCATCCCGGCATGCACACCACCGACACCGTCGACTACGCGATTCTGCTGCAAGGCGAGCTGGTGGCGATTCTCGAAGAGGGTGAGACCGTCATGCACCCAGGAGACATCCTGATTCAGCGCGGCACCAATCATGCCTGGGCGAATCGCTCCCAAGCCATCGCCCGCATAGCTTTTATCCTGATTGACGGCGTGCGCGCTCCGCCAGGTCCTCCGCCACCGCGCTGATGGCGCGCACATTTGACCAAAGGCTGGCCTGCGGCAGAAATTCGATTCGATTGCCGAGCTTCGAACGCTCGCGCAGTTTCACCGTAATCCGGTGGAATCCTCCGCTGCTTGCGACGGTCACCGAAACGATCCTTGACAGCGGGACCGCGTCCTCAACGCGTCCTCTTCGGACCTTGAGGCTGTCGTGGCAATCCAGCACTTCATCCGCGAGACGATGGATTTGCGTTTTCCAGAAAAAGAAAATCAGGGTGGCGCCTAGGATGCCGCCGGCAATCGCGCTCGGCAACGGATTGCGCCACAGATTGCCATCCAGCGCCGCTGGTGTCGCCACGAACACCACCAGAGCCGCGGCGCTCAGCCAAATTCCGCGCTTAAACAACGCAGTATTCTTGAATGAGATGACTTGCATCGCACCCTGCCAACCGGATTATAAAATCTGCTCCCGCTGCGTATCCAACCCTTGCGGGTCGTGCACATTGGTGCTGAACGACACGAGCAGCATCGCAGCGGTGCCGGTGTTTCGAAATGCGTGAACGACTCCGGGCGGGATGGTCAAGCGCAATATCTCGCCTGCCGGCACGTCGATGTCCTTGATCTCCCCTTCTTCCTTCAGCCGAACACGGCAAGGTCCGACCACCGTTGTGATTTCCACGGCAGTCCGATGCACGTGATTGCCGCGAGTCTCGTTCGGCTGGGTCAGCGCGACATGGACATTTTTCTGCGCCAGCAATTCCGCATCGCTCAATGGCTCGAACAGTGCTCCGCGGGCGTCCCGATGGGTCTTGACCGATTGAATGGTGGCGCGCTGCAGCTCAGGGTAACTCATGCCCCCGATTATAGCGTCACCGCCGCGTGCGCCGGGCGTGGCCTCGAATCATCAGCACAACCCCCGCCACCAGCATGATGTCGAGCCAATCCAGGGCACCCCCGCCACCGCCGCCACCGCCGCCTGCGGCGCCGGTGCCGCTGCCGCTGCCGCTGCTGCTGCCTGCAGCCACCGAGAGGGAAGCCGAAGCCGGCGCGGGGTTACCCCCCGCGGGCCCGGTCATCAGTGCATTCGACGCCACCGTGTTGGTATAGGTGCCCGCCATGGTGCTGGTTACGCTCAGCGTAAGATCGCAGGACCCATCGACGGGAATAATGGCGCCGCTCAAGGTAACCGTCCCTGTGCCGCTGCTCAGTGACTTGTTCGCGCCCGAGCAGGTCGTGGTGGGCGCCGTGGTGCCGAGCTGAAGTTCATCCGGCAGCGTGACCGTGATTGCGGATTGAGTCAGATCAAAGGCGTTGGCGTTGGTGAAGGTCAGCGTCAGCACGGAAGAGTCGTTGGCAGCTATGCTGCTCGGCGTGAATACCTCGCTGACCGTCGGCGCAACCGGCGTCACGGTCATGGGAGTCACGCACGCACCGGCAACAGTACCTGCCGTCGCAGGCGCGGCAGTCGTGGCGCCGTTCGCCCGGAAATTCACCACTGCCGTATCGGTATTGCCGCGTGAATCCGTCACGACCAGCGTCAGCGTACCCGTGCCAAAAGAGTTGATGTTTACGGTGGCACTGGCCGCGCCAGAAACGATATGGACCGAACCGGTGCTGCTCCATGCATAGGAAGCGATGATTGCGCCGCAGGCAGGCGCGCTGCCGCCGGCATCGACGCTGGCGCTCCCGGTGGTAAACCCCCCCGGAACCTTGAGCGCCGCAATCGGATTGAGCGCGGCCTTCACTGCGTTGAAAGCATTCACCATGCCGGCTCCGCAGGTCGCGGTCGTGCAGGCGCATTCCACACTGGACGTCGATCCCGATTGACACTGCGAAAGGCCCGCCGGTTGCGGGTACGGCGTAGCGCTGGCTCGAATGCGCGCGATCAGCTGCGGCGGCGTCAGATTGGCATTGACGGCACGCATCAGGGCCACGACGCCCGATACGATAGGCGCGGAGAAGCTGGTCCCGAGATTGGAATTGCTTTGATCCGTATAGGTGTTGGCTCCGGGCGTGGTCGCACCATCGTTCACCGTTGTATCGATCGAACGCAAGCACGGGCTGCCGGCAGTGGTGTTCACGCAATTGCCCGCGGGCGCACCGATACCCACTTCCGGTCCCAGGCTGCTATAGCCTACTTTCGTGCCGATATTTCGCAGTCCCGCCACCGCCAGCACGCCGGGGCAGTTCGCCGGAATATCCACGGGTCCGCTTTCATTGCCGGCGGAGGCCACCACCAGAACGCCCATGCGGGTCAGCGTGTTGATCAGGTCCTGATAGTCGGAAGGGCAAGAGCCCGTCCCGCCGAGACTCAAATTGATGATATCCGCTGGGTACGGATTATCGGGCACTCCGTTGATCGACATGCCGACCGCCCATTGGATGCCGATAATAATGTTGGAATCCAACCCGCCGCACTTGCCCAAAGCACGTACCGGCAGGAGGTACGGATTCCAAGTCATTCCGGCGATGCCGACGTCATTGTTGGTCACTGCGCCGAGCACGCCCATGACACGCGTCCCATGCCACGAGCTGTTCGAGGTGCTGCAGTTCTTGCTGGGAAACACCGCGGTGTTCTTGAGATCCGCGCTGTCGATCCAATCGCCCGGATCGGAAGGATCCGGATCCCAGCCATCGCCGTCATTGGCAATCAGAAAAGTTCCCAATGGACTGCTGTTGCTCGAATTCACGTCCTGCCCGACAAAGTCATAGCCCGGCAACAGTCGGCCGCCGAAACCGGCACGCAGCAGATCGGGATGATCGAAGCGAATTCCCGAGTCGACATCGGCGATCACCGTACCCGAGCTCCCCTGGGTAATGTCCCAGGCTGATACGGCATCCGTTGCGGCTGCATCGCTCGTTGGAGTCAGCGTGCTGGGCGTTTGCATGAACCATTGGCCGCTGGCGGTCGCCGTTGGAACGAACAAGGGATCATTCGGCAATGCGTGCGGATAGCGCCATTCATCGACATCGGCAAACGCCACAGACGGGTCCGCGCGCAACTGTTTGAGCGCCGCGTCGACATCCGCGCCGAAGAGCGTCTTTTGTAGAAATAGGACATGCATGCTCGGCGTCAGCTGGCGCGAGCCCGCCGCCGCGATGCCGCTGCGCTGAATGAGAGCGGCCATGTCGAGCTGGGAAGTCTGCGCCTGCGTGATGCGGACAGGCTGCGCCTTGGCACGCAGCCGTATCGTCTTAGTCGCGGCGTTCGCGTCGGTGGCTCGAAATCCCACGATGAAGCGGCTTGCCTGCGGACCGATTTCCACGGGATGAGAGCGCGCGGGATTCCATTCCGGAGACGGAGCGGCGGCGGCCGTGCCAGCCAGGTTAAGGCCCAATAATCCAGCCAGGGCCGACGGAAAGAGCGCTCTCTTGATATGTCTCATGTATCGAAGCCTAACAACTATACCAGGGTCGGGATGCGAACCACGGCCGCAAAATGCCGCAATCACCCTGCGGATTCCCCGGTCAGCGGGTAGAATATCGGCCGGGAAGTAACCGCTTTTTGAAGGGGCTCTGCAATGACATATGACAATCGGCAGTTCTACGTCGATGGCGCCTGGGTGGATCCGGTCGAGCCCAAGGAACTGAAGGTCATCAATCCCGCCACGGAAGAGGTTGCAGGCGTCATATCGATGGGCAGTGCTAAGGATGTGGATCGCGCGGTGATGGCCGCGCGCCGCGCATTCGATGGCTATTCGCGCAGCTCTCCGGCGGAGCGTTTGGCGCTCATGGAAAGAATCCTCGCCGCTTACAAGGCACATTACGATGAAATTGCGCGCGCCATTTCCATTGAAATGGGCGCGCCGATCACACTGTCGAAGGGTTCACAGACCGGAATCGGGGTCGGCCACATCAGCGCCATGATCGACGTGCTGAAGAACTTCAAATTCGAGGAGATGCACGGCACGGTGCGCCTTGTGCAGGAACCTGTTGGCGTCTGCGCGCTCATCACGCCGTGGAACTGGCCTATGAATCAAGTGGCCGCCAAGGTGGTGCCGGCCCTCGCAGCCGGATGCACCATGGTGCTCAAGCCCTCCGAGTATTCGCCGTTCAGCGCCATCATCTGGGCGAAAGTGATGCATGAGGCAGGCGTTCCCGCCGGCGTATTCAACCTCATCAACGGAGACGGCACGGGGGTCGGCGCGCCGCTCTCATCGCACCGCGAGGTGGACATGGTTTCCTTTACCGGATCCACGCGCGCCGGGTCGGAGGTTGCCAAAAATGCGGCCGCATCCGTCAAGCGCGTGCACCAGGAACTCGGCGGCAAATCACCCAACGTGCTGCTCGATGATGCTGACTTCGAGCGTGCCGTGACAAAAAGCGTGTTGCACGTATTCCAAAATTCCGGGCAATCCTGCAATGCACCGACACGCATGCTGGTTCCAGCCGGAAAAATGGCCGAGGTGGAGGCGATTGCCAAGCGGGTCGCCGAGTCGGTGGTCACGGGCGATCCCGCTTCGGAGAAAACCAATTTGGGGCCGCTCGTCTCGAAAGTGCAATTCGATCGGGTCGCGGGCTACATCGCCAAAGGGATCGCTGAAGGCGCGAAAGTGGTCATCGGCGGCTCAGGGCGCCCGGACGGACTCGCCAAGGGCTATTTCGTCAAGCCGACGATATTCTCCAACGTGCGCAACGACATGACCATTGCGCGCGAAGAGATCTTCGGCCCCGTGCTGTGCATCCTCCCGTACGACAATGAAGAACAGGCGATTCAAATCGCGAACGACACCCCCTATGGTCTCGCCGCCTACGTGTGGTCCAAGGACAATTTGCACGCTCGCCGCGTCGGCGGCCGCATCCGCGCCGGTCAAGTCACCTTGAACGGGGCGTCCGGCAACATGAATACCCCCTTCGGCGGCTTTAAGATGTCCGGCAATGGCCGCGAATGGGGCGAGTTCGGCCTGCGCGACTTCTTGGAGGTCAAGGCGGTGATCGGAGTCGACGCCGCGTGAGGTCAGCGGGCCTTAGGTGACTGACGTTGTTGTTCGGCTAGAGAATTTAGGGAAGCGCTTTTCGAGCGATCGGCCGGCGATTTTCGAGGGCGTCGACCTCGACGTTCGCCAGGGCGAGTACCTCGCCATCATGGGCGAGTCCGGCGCGGGCAAGTCGACCCTGCTGAATCTGTTGGCGGGACTTGATCGCATCGACAGCGGGCGCGTGTTCATCGACGGCACCGATCTTGCCACCTTGGATGATGATGCAGCCACGCTGCTGCGCAGGCGCACGATCGGATTCGTTTTTCAGGCTTTTCACGTGCTGCCCTACCTTTCGGTCGAGCAAAACGTCGCCCTGCCCTTGAACCTCCTCGGCATCATGGAAGCGGAGCGACGCGAGCGCACGCGCAGCATGCTGGCCGCGGTCGGAATCGAACAGCTCGCGAGGCGTCATGTGCGGGAACTTTCGGGCGGCGAGATTCAGCGCGTGGCGATCGCCCGCGCCTTGGTGCATCGGCCACGCTTGGTTCTGGCTGACGAGCCGACCGGCAACCTCGACTCGCGCAGCGCCGCTCAAATCCTTGCGCTGCTGCGCGCGCAGGTCAAGGCGAACGCCGGCGCGGGGGTGTTGATCACCCATTCGAGGATGGCCGCGGACACTGCGGATAGAATCCTGGTGCTCGACGCTCATGGTCTGCATCCACTGACGTCGGCGCAATGACCGCCGCCGGCTCGCTCAAACTGTGGCGGATACTGCTCTTGGCACAGCTCCGCGAGCAGCCGGCCCGATTTCTCGTTACCGTTCTGGCGCTCGCCCTCGGGGTCGCTCTCGGGTCGTCGGTGTATCTGGTCAACGCATCCGCGCTCAATGAATTCGGGCTGGCGACCAAGCGGCTGGTGGGCGAGTCCGATATTGTGATCCGCGGTGCGCGTGAAGGCTTTTCCGAGCAGCTGTATGTCGATCTAGCCGGCAACGGCGCCGTGAGCGCCGCAAGTCCGGTATTGGAAATCGAGGCGGCGCTCCCAAAGCGCGAAGACACGCTCAAGATACTGGGCCTCGACCCGTTCCGGGCAGCTGCGCTTCAGCCCGCATTGATCGCCGATATCGGCGATGCCATGTTTCAGCTATTCGATCCGGAAACGATTTACTTGAGTCAGTCTGCGGCAGAAACACTCAAGCTTCGACGCGGCGATCACCTCGCGGTCACCGTTGGAAGCGAGAGCAAAACGCTGCGCGTCCTAGGAATATTGGCACCGGAAACCTATCCGCAACCGCTCGGCCTCATGGATATCGCCTCAGCGCAATGGCTGTTCAATGCGGTGGGCCGCTTGAATCGCATCGACTTGCGGTTGGCGCCCGGCACTGACGTCGATTCCTTTCGTCGAGAGCTTGGCAAGCGCCTGCCACCCGGCGTTCTCGCGATCGCCCCGCAAGTCGAGCGCGATCGGGCGGTCAGCGTGACCCGAGCCTATCGGGTCAATCTCAACATGCTGGCGTTGGTCGCGCTTTTTACGGGGGCCTTTCTCGTGTTCTCCACTCAATCGCTGTCGGTGTTGCGGCGGCGCAGGTCACTCGCATTACTGCGCGCGCTAGGCGTCACGCAGGGTCAACTGCGCGCTGCCCTCATCGGCGAGGGCTTGACGCTCGGGGTCGTGGGCGCCCTGATCGGTGTCGCGCTCGGCATGCTGATCGCCGCGGCAATATTGCAGTTCCTCACCGCCGACCTGGGCAACGGCCAATTGCGCGCGGTCGGGGCATCGCTGCGCGCCGCGCCGCTTCAGTTGCTTGCATTCTTTGCGATCGGCGTCATCGCGGCCGGCATCGGCGCCTGGGCGCCCGCCCGCAACGCCGCGCGTGAGCCGCCGGCGCGAGCTTTGAAGGGCGGCGACGCCGATTACCACGGCACCGCTCGAACCAGCTGGCGCGCCGGCATCGCGTTGCTCGTTTTAGGATCAACACTGGCTTGGTTGCCGCCGGTCGGCGGGCTGCCGATCTTTGGTTACACGGCAATCGGCGCGCTGCTGCTGGGCGCGGTGCTACTGGTGCCCACGGTCACCCTCAGGACCTTGGGCCTTGCGCCGCCGAGCAGACGCATCGTCCTGGACACTGCCGTTGCTCAGCTCAGGGAAAACGTCGGAATGTCTGCGCTCAGCCTCGCCTCCATCATCGTGAGCTTCAGCTTGATGGTGGCGATGGCCATCATGATTCATTCCTTCCGCGTCTCGTTCGACCACTGGCTCGGCAAGCTGTTGCCGGCGGATCTGCAGCTGCGCGAACCCTTGGGCACCGACACGGCATATTGGTCGCCCGCGGATCAATCGCGGCTCGCGCAAGTACCCGGCGTATCGCGCGTTGAGTTTCGCAGAACGCGACAGCTGTTGCTCGACCCGCAGCGCGCCCCGGTCACGTTGATTGCGCGCGGCGCCGACAACACGCAAACAGCGGCCGAATTGCCGGTCGTGCAAAGCGCACTTGCGCTACATGGCGGGCAACCGGTGTGGATTTCGGAAGCATTTCAGGATCTCTATGGCTATAAGGTCGGCGATAGCCTGGCGCTGCCGTTGGCGGGCACCTCCCGCCAATTTGTGATCGCCGGGGTCTGGCGCGACTACGCTCGGCTCTCCGGATCCATCGTCATTTCGCTGCCGGCCTACCGGGCCGCGACTGGTGATCAGCGCGCGAATGAAGGCTCCGTATGGCTGCTCCCCAGTGCCGACGTGGCGGCGACTGAAAAGCTGCTGCGTGCGTGCATCGCGAATGGCGGCGCCCTAGAGATCACGACGACGACAGCGCTGCATGAGCGGTCGCTTCAAATCTTCGACCGCGCGTTTGCCGTTACTTATGCGCTCGAGGTCATTGCAGTCCTCATCGGGCTCACCGGCGTGAGTTTTGCGGCGAGCTCCACCGCGCTCGCGCGCCGCGCCGAATTCGGCATGCTCAGGCATGTCGGCATGCTGCGCCGTCAGATCATCGCCATGTTGGCGGATGAAGGCATACTCACCAGCGTCTTCGGCGTGATCTATGGCCTTGCGCTCGGCGGCGTCCTGAGCCTGGTGCTCGTATATGTCGTCAACCGGCAATCTTTCAATTGGAGCATCGACCTGGCGATACCGGTTTGGCAATTGGCCGTGCTTAGTCTCGCGCTAATCGGCGCGGGCGCCATCACGGCGGTTTGGAGCGGCCGCGCCGCGTTGAGTCAGGATGCCGTGCGCGCGGTTCGTGAGGATTGGTGATCAAGGCGCTCGCGTTGCTCGCACTGAGCGTTTGCTGTGCGACGGCGGCGGCGCAAGCTTCCTATGCCCCTGTCGTTGCCGGCCAGCCATTGAGCTTCCCCCGTGATTGGGGCAGTCACCCGCAATTTCGGACCGAGTGGTGGTACGTCACCGGCTGGATCACATCGGCGGCGGGCGAGCAGCTGGGATTTCAAATCACTTTTTTTCGCAGCAAGCCGGACTTATCCGGCGATAACCCTAGCGCTTTCGCCGCGAAGCAAATCGTGATTGCACATTGTGCTCTCAGCGATCCCAAGCGCGGCAGGCTCTGGCAGGATCAACGCATCGCGCGCGCGGGGCTAGGCCTCGCGGGCGCCGCTGAAGGCGACACCCATGTTTGGATCGGAGACTGGTCACTGAAACATGAGGGACCGTATGTTGCGCGGATTGCCGCGGAGGACTTCTCGCTCGACCTGACGCTGTCGGAGACACAGCCAGTCTTGATGAATGGCGAGAACGGCTTCAGCCGCAAAGGACCCGGAGAGCAGGCCGCAAGCTACTATTACAGCCTCCCGCACGTGCAGGTGACCGGCACCGTCTCACGCAGGGGATCGGCAACCCGCGTCAGCGGAGAAGCCTGGTTTGATCACGAGTGGTCCAGCGAGTATCTCGACCCACAGGCCGCGGGCTGGGACTGGATCGGCATTAATTTGGAGGATGGCGGCGCGCTGATGGCCTTCCAGATTCGGGGCCTCGACGGTGCACCTCGCTGGGCCGGCGGCACGTTTCGCGGCAGCGACGGCGCCCTGCAGGTATTAAAGCCGGCAGACGTCGATTTTCACGCCGGCCGGCGCTGGACCTCACCGCGCACGGGCATCGTCTATCCGGTCGAATGGACCGTTCGTGCCGGCGCACGCCAATTTACCTTGATGCCGCTGCTCGATGATCAGGAAAACGATACCCGGCTTTCTACGGGCGCCATCTATTGGGAAGGCGCTGTCCGCGTCTATGACAAGCGCAAGCCCGCGGGCCGCGGCTATTTGGAGCTCACTGGATACGGAGAAAGACTGCGCCTTCGCTAGGCGCTAGTGCTTGAAAAGGCTGCGCACCTGGTTGATCCGGCGCCGCCAGAAGAACGATAGAAAATGCCGATGCGAATGCCGGTCCGATCGCAGAATCCGCAGCAGTTCCGGAAAAATCCCGCCGCGCATCAGGTAATTCTTGCGCTGCTGCTGATTAGCGCTGCGCAGATGCACGAGCCACGGCGACTCGCGGATATGCTTGCTCATCTTGACCGGCGTACTGTATTGCAGGATGTAAGCGAGTCTTGACGATGCCGTCTTGTTGCCGAAGGCACCGTGGACCGTGCGGCCATGATGAATAATCATGGCACCTGCAGGTATGGGGCGCACGACCGCGGTCTGCGGATCAAATCCCTCGTAGCACTCAATGGTATTGGCGGCCTTTGCCCCGCCGTGCAGTCGGTGCGGCAGCACCCCGAGCAGGTGTGATCCGGGTATGTACGCCATTGCGCCATTGTCGAGCGTGCTCTGTGTAATCGCGATCCAAATGCTCAACTCGTTGTAGTCGAACCCCGGTTCGCGAAAGGCTTCGTCTTGGTGCCAGGGGGTGGGATGGCCGCGATGACTGGGCTTGAAGATCGCATGATCTCCGGCGAACTCGGCATTGGTGCCTAGCAATTGGCGCGCCGTTGCCAGCGCAGTGTTGCGGTAGGAAAGCTTGCGCAGTTCTCTGGCATACATCGAAGGCTGCAGCACGCTGGGGGAAGTCATGTCTCCCGCACCATCCGTCGCAGTAAGATCGATGTTCCTGCCCTCGCTGCGCCGCTCGCCGCCAAGAATCATGCGCATCAAAATGTCGCGGCACCATTCCAGTTCGCCAGCCGGGATCTGCGGCTTCTCGATAACGAGAAATCCTTGTCGGAAAAATTCGTCAACTTGTTCGGAAGTTAGCGGCTGTTGCAAAGATTTACGTCCAGGCAATCTTCGATCAGATAGTTCCGAGAAACCCTGCAAAAATACTGCATACCGCCCGCAGCATCATAGCTCCGGTGCGCCGATGTTGTAACCTTGAGGTGAGCGTGCGAGTTAACATTAAGCGGAATTCCTGAGGCCGCGTCCGCAGCATGGTAGCGAGCAGGAGGTAAAGAAATGAATCGTCGAATCCCCGCCATGATGAGTTGCCTGTCGTTGCTTACGGCTGTGTGTGCCGCATCCGAGAGCGGTGCCAGATTGACGCCTCAAAATGCGGGAGCTGTTACGGACGATGCCTGCCTGCCTTTCTCAATGCCCGATGCGGGCGCTCTGTTTAGTGCTTCAAAGAAGGTATTTGCCCACTATTTTTATCCATTTCCGCTGTCAGTGGGGAACAAGTCGCCGTCAGACGATTACTACAACCGGCACTACCTAAATAAGGACGGCGAGCGCGGCAAGTGGGCCGCTATGGGCGGCTACTTGCGGCAGCGGCCGCTGCCTGTCGGCGTGAATTCGGACCGCAATTGGCAGCTCTCAAACATGCAACAGGAAGTGCGCATGGCGATCGCGCGGGGCATCACCGGCTTTACCATCGACGTACTGTCGCCAAAAGAAGTCAGCGGCAGCGATACGCATTTGCAATTATTACTAAGCGCGGCTCAAAGCGTTGATCCGCGCTTCAAGATACTCGTCATGCCCGACATCTCTGCGTTGAAATCAGACGCTGACACCGTCGTGAAGATTATCGCAGCGGTAGCGCCGAGTTCAGCCGCCTTTCGCCTTGATGACGGGCGCCTGGTGGTCTCCGCGTTCAATGCCGGCGCCAATTCCGCGGACTGGTGGGCGGGGGTGCTGGGCCAGTTGAAATCGCGCGGCATTTCGGTGGCATTTGTCCCGACGTTTTTGGGCTGGAAAGGGCAAGCCGCCGCGTTCGCTCCCATAAGCTACGGGTTTGCCGATTGGGGGACGGCGACCGCGCGCGCCGCGGACGCCATGAAGGGCGATCCGGATCTCGCGCATAAGAATTACGGCAAGATCTACATGATGCCGGTCGACCCGCAGCAATATCGGCCCAAGAGCTCTATTTACTGGGAGGCCGGCAACAGCGCTGCATTTCGCAACGGATGGATGAGCGCGATCAGCGGAAACGCGGATTGGGTGCAAATCGTCACGTGGAGTGATTTCTCCGAGTCCAGCCAAATTGAGCCGTATACCGACGCCTCCCTGCGGCCGGACATCGGCACCGGCTTTTACGACCTCAATGCTTTTTATGCCACGTGGTTTTTGACCGGCAAGCAGCCCACCATCAGCCACGATGTCCTGTATTATTTCTACCGTCGAGAAGCCAGCAACGCGACAGCCGCCGCACAGTCCACGCCGAATAAGATCATGAACAGCTCCGCCGAGGACAATATCGAGTTGCTGGCATTTCTCACGGCACCGGGAGAATTGAAGATCACGATCGCAGGACAAAGCGTCACGCAGAATGCGCCTGCCGGCGTCACCTCTTTCAAGGTGCCTTCAGCCCCGGGTGTTCCCGTTTTTTCTCTGTCTCGCGGCGGAGCCCAGGTGTTCTCTTTCCAAGGCCCCATTCAGATCTTCGGCACCGCCGGCTTACCGACAGGCGTCATCGACATGACATATTGGGGCGGCAGCGCCTCAAAGAGCGGGGTCTGCGCGCTTTGACATCACCCGTCCAAGACCTGAAGCAATTCCAGCTGCCGCCCAACTTCCGTGGACGTTCTGGACTCACCGTCCAATTGTGGTGGCTGGTGCAAGCGACACTGTTTCGCGGGTCACCGCAGTTGATGTATGGATTTCGGCGCTGGCTGCTGCGCTGCTTCGGTGCTCGAATCGGCAAAGGCGTCGTCATCCGGCCGAGCGTCACCATTCCGTATCCTTGGAAGCTGCAGATCGGGGACTATTCCTGGATTGGCGATCACGCCGTGCTGTATTGTTTTGCAGCAATTACAATCGGCAAGAATGTAGTGGTGTCGCAGAAGAGCTACCTGTGCGCCGGAACACACGACTATCGGGCGCCCAGCTTCGATATCCAGGCTTTTCCCATCGTGATCGAAGACGAGGCTTGGCTGGCCGCGGATGTGTTCGTCGCTCCCGGCGTCACCGTCGGCAAAGGCGCAGTGGTCGGCTCGCGTAGTTCAGTATTCAGCGATCTACCGCAAATGATGGTCTGCGTTGGATCGCCCGCACGCCCCGTCCATGCCAGGCTCTAGCCGTCTGCAAATCGCGCTCGGCCAGATCGCAACCAGGCTCCGCCAAAAGAACAGCATCTATCTCGCGCTGTCGCTGATAGCACGGGTGCTCAATGCCGCGGGCATGTTCGTCGCCATCAAGCGCTTTGCACCCGCAAGCTTCGGGGAAATGAGCTATTTGACTGCGACCGCCGTGTCTACGGTGGCCTTCTGCTCGTTCGGCATCGAAATTTCGATCAATGCCCAATTGACCCGGAAGCTGCGGGATTCGGCAGCCCTTGCGCCCACGATCGTCGCGGGCTGCGCGCTGGCGCTTGCCGGAACCATTCTCGCCTGTTTGGTCATTTGCGTGATATTCGCGTCGCAACTCAGGCTGTCGAGTTCTCCCGGATTGGCAGTGCTTGCGGTGTGCATTTACTCATCCTTCATGATTTCCACTTCGCTGCTCACCGCGATGTCGTTCGCGCTCGATGCCAGCATCAACGTCGGCATTTCATACATGGCCACCTCAACGATCTTCGTAGCCTTCGCGGTGTTTGCCGGCAACGGCACCACCGGCGTGGACCTGATGTTCTTCTTGATTTGCGCGCAGGTTATCGCCGTATCCTTTATGGCGCTTGCGCTGTTGAAGCATGCGCGGCCGCAGTCCCAGCCCGGCGCCGGCAGCGGCGAGAGCGATCCGCATCTCATGAGGGAGGCTTGGATCGAAACCAAAATACTGTTTGTCTATGGCGCAAAACAGATTCTGGTGGTCTCCGCGCTGACCTTCGCGCAATGGCTCATTCAGCGCAAGATTGTGTTCGGTGAGGGCGGTGCATCGGAAAACGCCATCTACAGCATCGGCAATCAGATCTTCAACATGATGACTTTCATACCTTTGATCATCACACCGATCATCATTACGAAACTCGCGGCCGCACAAGGCGATATGGCGCTGCGGCGCCAGATTTGCCTGCGCAGCCTACGGTTATTTACGGCCATCTCGATCTGCGCTTGCGGCGCGGTATTCGTGGGTCTGCGGCTGGGCATATCGTTTCTGCCGCCTCGCTATGCCGCGGCGGTGACTACAGGCCTGATCGCCTCGGTTGCGGCGGCCTTTCAAATAATCAAATCCCCCTTCTCGCTTTTCTTTCTCTCAGAGCTCAAGGCGTCGCGCGAGATCGCCAGCGCGACCGCCGGCGCCGCCTTCATGATTCTCGCCACCCTCTTATTTACCCAGCTCGATCCCAACCAAGGCACGACCATCAGGCTGCTGGGCTGCGCGCTGCAGGGGATCATCCTGGCGGCGTTGTTCCTGCTCGAGACGCGCCGGGGGCGCATCGCGCTTCAGGGCACATTGCCGTAGCGGAAGAATTTATAGACGATATTGACGCTGCCCTGAATGTCGTTGAAGTGGAATTGCGAAATGTTCGAGTCGCGTGCCACATGGGCCGCGGAAACCGTCACCGTTATCGCCCTGATGGGCGTGTAGATCATATTCCCGGTCTCGCCCGTCACCGTGTCGTGCCGGGCCTGGGTCAAGGTGACTGGGATCGGGCTGGTCAAAATCGCACCGATCGGATTCGACCCGATGTAGTTCTCATTGTCGCGGGAAATGCTCGCAGAAAAGGTCAGCTTTTCCGATGCGATCCATTCCGGCGTAATGCTCGCACCTTTGTCCACGAAGTAGTCGGTCTGCGCAGTCAGATCCGCGTCGAGCTGCTGCCAAGCGCCAAATAGCAGCTGGGTCTTCGGTGTGGGCTGCCACTGCAGTGCCACCCGCCAGATCTCGCCTGCGAAGCTGCCGATCGCGGTGCTTGGGTATTGCCGCTTCAGGTACCCTGCACTTGCGTCGAGAACCGTTTTTTCCGACAAGGCATACCTGACCAGGACGCGAGCTCGATCCTCGCGGTAGTCGGGATCGAATAGAACGCCATTCAGGAAGGCGCTGTTGCCGGCGCGCGAATCGTTGTAGCGGTAATCGAAGCCGATCCGATTGGTTTCGCCGGAGTAGTCGGCTCCAAGGTCTACGCCCTTGGATTTGGAATTATTGAATGTCGCTTGCGCAGCCGTCACCGAATAGTCGGTGCCCATGACACCGCCGAAGAGTCCCCATCGCGGGCCTACCTGATAGCGCAAGGAGCCGAAATAATCCGTACGGTTGACGATGTCGCGGGAATACACCGCCGTATTGGTAAATCCTCCGAGCAACCGGGTATAGTCCGAGCCGATCTTTCCCGACAACGCGTCGGTCAACCCCCAATTCCATACCACACGGTCGCTGGTCGAGACATTGTCCAGGTCCTGATTGCGAAAATACCGGTTGTAATCGGCACGCAGATCCACATCCACGCTTTGCCGTCCGCCGTAGAGCCATTCGGCATCGAGTCCGCCCGTAATGGTTTCGATATAGTCTTTCCGATCGGGACTCGAGCCGATTCCAGGCAATGTGCTAAGGTCGGTGAAACTGCGCGGCAGCCTGTAGAGATTATTGTCATAGGCAAGGTTGTTGCCGACATAGAAAACCAAACGATCCGTCCGCTCGGCCCCCGCCGCTTCGGGGGGAGCCACGGCAATGTCGAGAGGATCGCGATATTCGATCGCGGCCGCCATCGATATCGACGTCAGGCCCGTCATTGCACCGGCAATGGCGATTTTTCTTGTGGGTATTTTCACAGGGTGATGCTCACGGGTTCGGAGGTGCCCTGCATGCAGGACACTAGGTTTTCCAGCGAGGTTTTGCCCGCTGAAAGTATTCTTTGCGCCTGCTGCATCGAGAGGCTCTTGGCGAAGAGCAAAGCTGTGCGATCATTGCTGAAATTCTCGAGATGCTTTGCCGCCGCTTCGACCACCGCGTCTCGAGAGAAAACCAAACCGGCGCCATCGCGCAACATCTCGGCTATCGAGCCGCGATCGCAGGCGATGACATGCACTCCGCGCTGCATTGCCTCGTAGATTACGAGCGGTTCTGCCTCGTTGGCGTAGCGCGTAGGAAACAGGAATACGTCCAATTGCCGGTAAAACCGTTCCTTGTCTTCGCCGTAGACGGGCCCCACATATTCCACGTTTGCGGTCGACTGCAGCAGCCTGTCGAGGGTCTGCCGGGCGTCCGTCGCCACTGGACCTGCAATGTGGGCCTGATATGCAATACCGCGCTGCTCAAGCACCGCCAGCACGTCGAAAAATTCGACGAAGCCCTTTTCAAAGGTGATATTGGATAAGAAACCCAACTGCAGCGGCGCGGCGTCGTTGACCTGTACTTGATGTTCGTCGCCGACCGAATAGAACGCCGCATTCGACACGACCCACACTTTGGCCGGATCCAACCCGTAAGCACCGGCCAACGATGTCCCCATCTTCGGGCTCAACACGATATGGTTCTCGTTGCGCACCAGCGCAAAAAAACACCGATTCAGCGCCGTCGGCGAATTGATATAGACGTAGCTGTGGTGATGTATGTAGATCGTGCGGCGGAGCAGTTTGGCGATTAGCACGTAGAGCAGATCGACGAGCTGCCCGCGCCCACCCGACAGCGCCAGATATAAAGTCGTGTCGTGCTTCCCGATGCAGCTGCCCAGGAATTTCCATGGGCGCACTAATTGTTGCAGGACACCGAGCAGCGGCGCGTCGCGCTTGGGCGCTCGATCGAATACTTCGACCGGCATCCGTGCTTTCAGCACGTCCAGCATCATGGCGCAGACACTGGAAAACCCATTCAACGGCGGGGGTAAAGGCCCGACGAAGCATAGGCGCGTCATCCGTTGTTTCCGACCATGCGCAAACAGCCGTCTAGAATCTGCGTGGCTGCCCGCTCCGGCGTGTAATTCGATATGACATCGAGGCACCTAGCGGCCGCCTTTGGGCGCTCATTCGAGAATCGCGTGATGCGCACCATGGCTTGCGCCATTGCATCCACGTCCCCGACTTCAAATGCATACCCCGTGATTCCATCCAGCGCGAGATCCGGCACGCAGCCGCAGGCGCTGCTCACCACCACCGGACAGCCGTAGCTCAGTGCTTCGTTGATCACCAGGCCCCAGGGCTCGCTGTGGCTCGGCAGCACGAGCGCCGTGCTCCTCAAGAACAGCGGCGCAATCTCATCCAGTGGCTTGCTGCCGAGGAAAGAAATGGCGTGCGACATTTCGAGCTTGGCGACGCGCCGTTTCAGCTCCTCCGCGAGCGGTCCCGATCCCACCAAGTCCAGTCGCGCCTTCGGCAAGGTCTTGTAAACCTCGCAAAACGCAGCAAACAGATCGTCCAGTCCTTTTTCCACCGACAGCCTGCCGACATAGAGGAAGACCGGCTCATCCGCTCGCCCCTGCCACTGCGTTTCGTAGTGCTCGAGAATTTTGGCGGGGCTGTAGCCGCGCGGCAACGCAGCCGCCTGACAGCGAAAGGCGATTTTCGATTCGCTCACGCCGTAGCTCATCAAATACTCCTTACTTCTAATGCCGTAGCAGAAGAAGCCGTTGCACCATCCAAAGAACCAGCGCTTGGCCAGTTCGCGCCACGCCACTTTGGGTTGATCAATGGTGGTGGAGTCGCAAAACACGGCCCGTTTGCGGCGCAGCGCAATGCAGACGAGCAACATGGCCCAATACTCGGCGCGGTGATACCCCGGCATGATCACCAGGTCGACGGGATTCTTGTACAAATCGCGCGCCAGCGCGCCAATACGCCTCACCAGCGGCGCGCTGCCGTAGGCACCGCGAAACAGCAGCCGAAAAGGGTATTGGTGATACGACATGTCGACGCCGCTGAGGCCCACGCGGATCTCTTCGGTCTCCGCAATTTGAATGAAGGACGGCGTGATGCCGCGAGGTTCGCCGTCCAAATGCACCTGCGAAAATACGACGCCTTTGTACTTAGACCAAAGAATATTGTGGTATATCGCTACTCGCATAAGTTTGCTGACACACGAGCGCCGCGCTTCAAGACACCATCGTCGGCTGCGCACCGATTCGCCTGGCTGCCCGGTGCCGCACCCCCAACTTCATCGACAACAACCCAGAGGCGAATAGGAATGCCAGGTATGCCGCGGCTGCGAATCCCAGCGCAATCATGAGCGAGCCTCGCAGCACGATCATCAAAAACACGGCGCCGTAAACTGCCAACGGATAGAAAATCCACTTGTCGCTGCGTTTCGCCAAGGAGTTCAGGCCGGATACAATAAATGCTGCCACCGCCGCGTAGAGGACCACGCCGAGCGGACCAAAGTCCAAATACCCTTCCGCCACCAAGGGTGCTGAAAGATTCGTAAACCACATGCTGTAGTTTGTGATCAAGTAGTCGGCAAGGAAGATGCCGGTCGCCAGGGGCTTCGCGCTCCACACTGCGCTCGGTACGAAAAAGAGCACTGCACCCAGCAGCTGGTGGCCCCATTGCACGCCATGCACTTTGACGATTTCGATGGCGGTATAAATATTTGCCCACGAATCGTAGTTGATGGAGAAGTAGTGGTCCGCAATCTGATCGCCTACTTGCGAAAGCGACACAGTGGCGATGTTTTGCTCGTGATTGTGCGTAAAGATCGCAATGGCGGGGAATACCACGACCATGCCCACCACCAGCAGCAGCATGCGGCGATTCCATCTGGCAAACCAAGGCTGAAATGCCACCAGCAACAAGGCGATGTAAACCGGCCCGAGTGCGTTGCGCTTTTCGGTGTATGGGTTTTCGGTGATGAACACCAAGAGAAGCAGCAACAGCAGCACGCAGATCCGGCTGAAGAGCAGCTTGCGTCCCGAGCGCACGGTTTCATTTAAAAGCACGAGAAGGGTCGCCGACGGCAGGAAAAGCAGGCACCTTTTCAACATCAGCGACGCGGGCGAGGCAACGGCTGCATTTTCCACCGCTGCGTATGCCGAAGGCGCCGCGAGCGCAACCACCACCACGCAGAGCACTACCGCAAAGCCGACCGCGGTCGCCGTGAATTCCTGCGGCATCGGCGCCGGCGCCGCGGCTGACGCCCGAGCCGCTGTGTCGGGTGGCGCTCCTTCGGCACGTCTGCTAAAAAATCCGTAGAACAATGTGAATGCCACCATGAACATGGCGCACACAATGTTCGTCAGCGCCACTCTATCGACCGCCACGGTTGAGGTATTAATGAGCCGTTGCGGCATGCTCATCAGTTGGATTTTTGGCGCCAGGTCGAGAAACAGCCAATTGAAAATGAACAGCACCATGTCTGCCGGGGACGCGGCGGCGGGCCGTACCGCAAATCGCAGCTGTATGAGCAAGGCCAATGTCACGGCGACACTGGAAAAAACGAACTCCATGCCGGCTGACGCCAAACTGCTTATGAATACGATTTCCATCAGCACGACAAAGAGTGCCAGCAGCACCTTAACGCCGAGAAAATTCGTGGAGACCCTGATGCGCATGATTTTACGGACTGTGCTCAGTGCTCGTTGATTATGCTTCCAATGACGTTTACGCCGGTATCGGTGAACATTTCCATCGCGGAAACGAGCTTGGCTTGCCGCGTATGGTTGCGGCTCGCGATCATGATTGCATTACCGGCATTGGCTGCAAGGATCTGAGCGTCCGCCGTTTCGGAGGCGGCGGGCGTATCCAGAATCACCAAGCTGAATTGCGCCGCGAAGTGATCGAGGATCACGTCGAACACCGGGCGCGCGAGCAATTCCTGCGGATTGGGCGGTATGATGCCTGCCGGCAGAACGAATAGACGCAGCTGCGGATGAATCCGGCGTGCGATCTCCCGTCCGGCACGCCCCGTCAGCAATGCCGATAGGCCAACCGAGTTGTCGATGTTGAAGATTCGATGCTGACGAGGATGCCGCATGTCCGCGTCGATGAGCAGCGTGCGCTCTCCCAGTTGCGCAAACATGGTGGCCATATTCGCGGCGAACCAGCTGCGCCCTTCGCCGCGTTCCGCGCTGGCGACAGCCAGGACTCTTCTGCCGGCATTGTTGAACCATCGAAGAATGAGCTGGCTGCGCAGCGCGCGCAATGGTTCCACTGCTTCGCTCTGCGGCATATAGGCTGCTATGAGATCGTCTGCGACGCCGCTCTCTCCGCCCCGCGCCAATACCGGGTAATTGTATTGCTGAGCGATGGCCGACTCGATGTCATGCTCGGTAATGCGTTTGAGCTGAACGGCGGCTTCGCCAAACCGCACTCCGTGGGAATTGGCAAAGCGCTGAATCTCTTCCACTTCCTGGGAATTGAGGCGGCCTTGCTCAACGAGTATTGCGCCTATAGCGCGGCCCCTATCTGGAGGAGTGCTCTGCCGCTTGCCGGGTCTTTCGATTATGGTGTTCATTCGTGAACCTGTCTCCTGGTGCGCTCTTAAAAGATCAAATGACCGACGGTTCCAGCCTGGCATGCGCCGCCTTGGGTATGCGCACGTCATGTGCGCGCACCTGGACAACATCAAGTTTGCCGAGCAGCGGAACCCCGAGCAGGTCGACCATGTCTTCGTCCTCGCGAATGCGTCGATTGCGCATTTCGGCGCCCAATGCGGCTGCAATGCCGAACACGCCGCCCAAAAAGACTCCGACGATCAAGTTGATGACAAGCTTGGGACTGGAAGGATCGGTAGGCACCGTCGCGACGCTCAACTGGACGACATTGGTCTGCTGCGTCAAGCTTTCCAAATTGCTCTGCGCCAGCCGTTGCGTAACCTCGTCCAAATCGCGCTGCGCGGCCGTGACGTCGTTTAGGTACATCCCCGCCTGGTCGTGCTGGTATTTCAACTCGAGGACCTTTTTCTTTTGTGCCTCGAGCGCCAAACGGACATCATTCTCGCGGCGCAAGCTTGACTGCGTGGTCGTGCCGAGCGAAGCCGCAATATTGGCGCTTTCCTGCGCTATGCGGGATTTCAGGTTGGAGATTTCGCCTTCCACCGCTTGGTAGTCGGGGTGATTCTTCCCCAGCCGAGCAGCGACATCTGGCTTTTTGGCTTCCGCCTGCGACAAGGCCGCCTTCAGCGATTGAATCACCGGGCTCTGCAGCACTTCCGGGAGGCTCGATATGTCGGTCCCGCTCTGATGCTGGCGCGACTGTGCCTCTTGACGCTGCCCCTGGATCGTCACCAGCTCGGTCGATAGCTCGGCTAGCCGGGCGTTCTCGACGTCGAGCTTTTCGTCGGTAGCAACGATGCCGTTTTTACTCTGAAAATCCGAAAGCTTTTTTTGCTTTTCCGCCAGATCGGCACGCAATGCGCGCGAACGCTGATCGAACCAGCTCGCGTACTGCTTGGCGGGCTCGACTTTCAGCTCGATGTTGGTCTCGATTGCAGCCTGCGCAAACCCGTTGGCGAGCGCGGCGGCAGTGGCGGGATCCGACCAGTTGACCGAGATGTCAATGACGTTGCTGGCGTGCGTCGGACTGTCGTGCGCCGGGGCGACCAGCAACTTCTTTTCCAAAAGGAGCTGGGCGATAGCGACGCTGATGTCATCGTTCGGCCCCTTCGCCCACAGCTTCCTAGCCTCTGGCTGCTGGTCCAACTTCAGGGTCTTGACGACCCGTTGCGCCACGCGTTCGCTTGCGATGATGTCAGCCTGTGTGTTGACGTAGGTCGCCACCGGTTGACCGGGCGCCGCGGCGCCGCCCGCTGCAGTGACAGGATCGCTCTTGCTGTCGATGACGATGGAAGCAGTCGCGGTGTATTGCTTGGGCCAGATGACGCTCGCGAATGCCACCAGCAACACGACCGCGAGAAATATGCCGGCGGCAATCAGCCAGCGCGCCCGCAATATCACCAGGAATTGATTTAGGCTCATGGCTAAGCGCGGCCTCCGTGTCGGCAACAAAGGTTTTGCAATTCTTCACGACCAATCAAAACAGACTCTCCTTGACGTAAATAACGTCCTGGTCTTGCACGTCGGTGTCCAAAGAGACCCCTTCTTCCTTGACCTTGCCGCTGGGATCCCGGCGATGCCGGACGATGCCGCGTTGCGTTCCTTTGCCCGTGACGCCGCCGCCGGTGGCCAACGCCTGAATCACCGTCATGCCCCGCTCCAAGCGGTACTGACCGGGCTTTTGCACTTGCCCGTAGATATAGAACATGGGCGCGCGATTCACATACAGCGTGTCGCCGCCGTACAATTCGATGTCGTCCGCCTGATTTCCGGTTGACGACATCTTGACGATGTCGACGTCGCGCCGAAACGGCTTGCCGTTTCGCATACCCGATACGGTGACGATCTCACCACCGGTCGGCGCGACGCCGCCGGCGGCCGCGAGCATGCCTGAAACATGCCCTCCCGCTGAATCCACCGAGTAGCGGCCGGACTTGTTTACTTCGCCGATCACGGACACCAAATTGCCGAATCCTTCCGTGAGCAAGATGTTCACTTGCGGGTTGACCACAAAACCGCCGTCTCTGAGCATTTGCGCGATTTTGGATTCCGCTGCTGGCAGCGTGAGGCCTTTGACCGGAACAGATCCGATGAGGGGATACCCGATCGATCCTGACTCCGACACCCGTACGTCCAGGCTCAAATCGGGATTTTTGAAGACGCTGATCTTCAAGATGTCCCCCGCGGCCAGCAGATACTCTGGTATTGCCGCGGCGGGCCTCGGGACCAACAACAGCATAAGAACCAGGCAGCAAGCCGACAGGCTCAGCCAGGGGCGGAGGCGTTTGGAGTATCGGTTGTTCGGACTCACGATGGCGTGCGCTCTGCGCTCATAGAATTTCTACTTGTTAGGTGATGCTCAAGCCCAAAAACAGTTGTCTAATTCACGCGGCCGCATCATTTGCTACGTCATCAAGATCATCGTCGGCCGGCGAGAAAATGGTGCTCAATACGGCTTCGCGTTCAAAGTTTTTCTCGGCAATATCCCGGGCGCGCCATCCGAGCACGGACCTCGCGTCCGGGTCGTCGGCCAGTCTGTTGATGGCGCCCGCCAGCTGTTCACTGTTCTCCGGCTCGACCACCATCCCGCACTTCGAAACGATCTCGCTGATTTCGGTATCGGCACGGCATGTCGCGATTACCGGCCTGCCGCTTGCGAGCATGCCGGACAACTTTGAGGGCAGAACCAAATCGGCGGCATCGGGACTTTGCGGCAGCAAGTGGATGTCCGCCATGCCCAATAGGTCCGATACGCGCCCAGCCGGCTGCAACGGCATGAAGCGAATGTTCGTCAACCCGGCGGCGGCCGACTCGAGTTGCGGTTTCAACACTCCGTCGCCGCAAACCACAAAAACCAAGTCCTTTCGAAATTCGAGAAGGCGCGCTGCCTCGGGTATCACCATCAGGCCCTGCTTGCCGCCAAGGGTCCCGGAAAACAGCACCACTATCTTGTCAGGGGAAATACCGAGCTGCGCACGGTAGCTGCCGTTTTTCGGCGGCTTGATGCGCGAAAGATCCACCCAGTTCGGGAAGTATCGGGTCTTGTCGACGCCCACGCCCTTGGAGCGCAGTCGCTGGACCATCCGGCTCGAGATCGTCGATACCAGGTCGAATCGGCGCAGCAGCGAGCGTTCCACTCGCAGCACGATCCGCTGCAGCAGCCTGCCCTTCAACAATCCCATGCTGAACGCGACGTCGACTTCGAAGTCCTGCAGATGCAGCCAGCGCTTTGCCCGGCACAACCATGCCGTTAACAGGCCCGCAGGTGCACACATGAATGCCGGCGCCACTGTCAGGACGACGTCCGGCCGCCATGCGATCTGCCACAACATGACGGGAAAGGAGGTAATCGCAAAGGACAGCAGGTGCAATATGCGGGTGAGACCGCTGGGAGTTCTGGGAACCCATAGCGGCGTTCGCCATACGTCGACGCCGTGCCATTGCTCGCGCCGGAACAAAGGCCAGCGGTATTTCTTGTCCACCTGCCACGCGGGATAATAGGGAGGCGCAGCGACGACGCGAACCTCGTGACCGTGCTCCGCCAGCCACCAGGCCATTTCACCCGAATACTTGCCGATGCCGGTCGGCTCGGGTGCGAAGTTGGCGCTGTAAATCAAAATTCGCATAGTTTTGCTCTCGACCGACGTGCCGGCTTACCCTCAGCCCGTACTTCGCCAGACACCTAGAAATAAAGCTGCCAGAAATCCGCCCGGGCGGGCGTAAGCGCTGGTCTTACACACGAAGTTCACGGCGTGAATTTGCAGAGCCCGCGTCTGCGATCGCCGACAACCCGGCGCGATGGTGTGGCGGACAATCCACTTGACTCAGCGTGATTTTTGAGTAAGCAAAGCGGCGCTCCGCCATCGGCGAACCTTGCGCAAAATTGAGCGGACTCAAAGCCCTATTTTTTTCGACATTCTGTCAACTGCGGCGGCATTTCGCGGCCCGCAAAATGCTGCGCTGAAAAGCAGACGCCGCTCACAATTTTTTGGGCAAAATTTCTTTGCTTGTCTGTCGGTTACGACACAGTGCCGCGTCCTTTTTCACGTGCTTAACTGCTTCTCGTTCAGGGCAAACCCGGCGCAAGCCGGGGACGCAAAGCTTCCGGTCTGTGAGTGACAGATAGCGGGGTTGCCGAAGACAGCCTAGTGCGGTCTTTGATAACTCAGCAGCCGCTCACGTTCCGCGTTCAACACTAGAAATGGGAACAGGTGGCAATGGGATATCACTCGCGCGGCTTTACCGTATCTGCACAGTTAGTTTGCTTTTCTCTCGCTCTCGCACTCAGCGGCTGCGGATCCAGCAGTAACTCCTCCAGCGGAACCACACCCGCCTCGGCCAATTCACCGGCATCGCCGACCGCGCCCACGGCGCCGACAAAACCGACGACGCCGGCACCCGCGCCGGCACCCGCGCCTGCTCCCGCTCCAGGCCCAGTGAGCGCGTCCAACAATAGCGATGCTTGCATGCCGGCCGCCATGCCTTCGACGGATACCATATTCAACGCGACGAAAAAGATATTCGCGCACTATTTCTCGCCCTTCCCGGTTTCAATCGACAACGCGTCGCCCGCGGCCGACTACTACAACACCGAGTACCTCAACAAGGGTGGGGAATCCGGCAAGTGGGCCAAGCAGGGCGGCTACCTGCGGCAGCGTCCCCTCGGCGTGCCGCCCAGCACCAAGTCAAATTGGCAGCAGTCCAACATGGAGGGCGAAGTACGTGCCGCGATTGCACGCGGCATCACCGGGTTTACCTTCGACTCCATGTCGGCAACCGACGCTACGGACAGCAATAGCGCACTGCACCTGATGCTTGCCGCCGCTCATGCGGTGGATTCTCGCTTCAAGATCATGATCATGCCCGATATCACGGTATTGGGTACCGACACCAATACCGTGGTGCAAATCATCGCTTCGGTGGCGAGCAGCCCCGCGGCCTATAAGCTCAGCGATGGGCGCTTGGTGGTTTCAGCCTTTGACGCCGGCTTAAATACGACGCTCTGGTGGCAGGGGGTAATGAGCAAGCTGGCCTCCCAGGGAATTCATGTGGCATTCGTGCCCACGTTCCTCTCCTGGCCCACCACGGCGGACGCCTTTGCCGGTTTTTCCTACGGTTTCGCGGATTGGGGTACGGCGACCGTGGCCGGCGCAAATTCCATGCAGGACGACGCTGGAATCATTCATTCGACGTACAGCAAGATTTTCATGATGCCGGTCGATCCGCAGCAATATCGGCCCAAGAACTATTTGTTTTGGGAGGCTGGAAACAGCGCGGCTTTTCGCGAGGCGTGGACAAGCTCGATACAGGGGGATGCGGATTGGGTCCAATTGGTGACTTGGAATGATTTTTCGGAAAGCGGTGCGATCGCCCCCTTTACGGATTCCACGTTGCAGCGAACTATCGGCACCGGCTACTACAACCTGGCCGGCTATTACGCTACGTGGTTTCTGACGGGACAACAGCCGCGCATTACCCATGATGTGCTGTATTACTTCTATCGCCGCGAAACGACTTCAGCTGCAGCCGGTTCGCAGAGCCAGAAAGCTGCGATCGCCACCGGGACCGCCGAAAACGACATCGAGCTGCTCGCGTTCTTAACCAGTCCTGGTGTCTTGAAAATCACCATCGGCGGTAAAACCTATACGCAGAACGCGGCGGCGGGGATTGTGTCATTCAAGGTGCCCTCAGCAGCCGGCACACCTGTGTTTACGCTGTCGCGAAGCGGGGCCGACGTGTTCTCGCTCAAAGGCGGCGTGCAAATCTACGGGGCCGGCGGCCTGCCGTCCGGCGTGCAGGATTTGACTTATTGGAACGGCAGCGCGGCGAAATCCGGAAACTGCGCTCTTTAGAGCAGCCCCGAGCCCCCATCCTTGGCGGAATTGCCGCGCACCGCACGTTTCAAGGTGCGCGCGACCTGGCGTGCGAGCGTGAGATACGCCGGGACGGGGGTGCGGCAAAAGGCCAATTTGCGCACGTATGCATCAACCGTCCATTCGGCGCTTGACCCCACCGGAAAAAATACCGTGTCGCCGGCAGCCACGCGATGGCAAGCCCCGGACGGATATTTCAGTGTCACACCCCCTTCCAGGATGTGGAAGGTCTCATCGAAACTGTAGAACCAGTTGAACCGTCCGGCCGTGCAGTCCCAGATATAAGTGCTGGCGGTACCATCCGCACTGCTCGACAATAGTTCAAGGCGCGCAACGGGCTTGCCGTCCAAGATCCAGTCAGGTTTGATCGGGTTCGCGATGAGATTCGCAGGGGACGTCCCTACGGTAATGAAGCTTTCCGTCGGCATATTTCCAGAAACCATATCACGCCGACCGCTCCGCGCTTGTCGGCGGAATCCGCACCGTGCACTTCAGTTCGTCCTACATGATATGGGGTCGCTACCACAAACATTGTTCGGTATAAATATCGGCGACAACAGGAGCGGACTACCGGCTCGATGAGTGAGAGTCGCGGCATGCGTGTTAAATTATCAAAATGAAGGGCGGCCCGGATGCTGTGGAAGCAAGCCGTTCCAATCTGGTGCATGCGATAAAGTATGTCTACAATAAAAAACAAGTTTCGGCGCCGCCCGCGTCCATGAGCGTACCTGTGGGCAAAGCCATGCCTCGCAATACCAATGCCTTGTTCGCCCATGCGTCACGTTACTCAGAGCGCGCCATTGTGCCGATCAACGACTGCGCCCTGGACACGGCAACTCCGCGACCCGCCTTTTATTGCGTGCACTCCGCATCAGGTGTCGCCGGCACGGATTTTCTGGATTTGGCCCGATATCTTGAGCCGACCATTCGCTTCTACGGCATACAAGCTCCGCCGAAACAAATGCCGGATCTCGAGTTCGGCAGTTCAGTGGACTCGCTCGCCGACTACTATGCCGCCGCGCTGAACAGGTTTCAGCCCTCCGGCGCGCTGTTGCTCGGCGGTTATTGTGTCGGTGCAGTGATCGCGCTTGCGATGGCCGACAAATTGCGGGCTCTCGGCCGCGATGTTGGGCCGTTGCTGATGATCGATGGGGTTCCGGAGAACACCGGTGCGGCAATGTCTCGCTGGAAGCCGCAGTACTGGTTCGAACTGGTGCGCAACATACGCGGTTGGGTCAATCATGGAGACCTGATGAGGAGCAGGACGCTGCACTCGCTTCTGTGGAGTATTTCGAACAACGCATCGGCGATCGGCAAAAGCGCCATCGGTCTCAAGCGCGGGCAGAAGCTGGGCGGTGGATACGCCATCGAGGGAATCATGGACGTGTCTCGATACCAGCCGGTGCACAAGTCCTTCGTCAACCGGCTTTTCGAAGCCCTTTTTGCCCACACGCCAAAAAGTTACCTCGGGCAGGTGGTCGTGTATGAGGCTACCGTCAAGCCATTGCTATATCTGCCGCAGGTCGGCCACATCTGGCAGAAGTTTGCTCGGCAGGCGGAGGTGGTCGAAATTGTCGGCACGCACATCAGCATGATGCACGACCCTTACGTACCGGCGCTTGCAAACGATATGCGTGCGCGGATCGCCGCTTTTTTCTCGGCAAAGTCCTAAGACATTGATCGATCGCGGCGTCGGGTTCTTCGTCGTTTTCGAGCCAAGCTATGCCTTGGGTTGTCTCGCGCTGCTAAGCTCCCTGGCCCGGCATGCTTCCGCACCGGTCACAGTCGATATATTGATGCGAGAGCATTACCGCGGTGCTGCTGAGGACGTGCTCGCTGCGTTGTCGGGCAGGTACGGCAGCAAGCTCTGCCTGCGTCCGATCATCGTACCGCAGACTATTATCGATAAATGCAGCATGCACAAATTCAAGGCGCACTTCATCCCGGAGGTGCTGTTTCGGCTGTACTACTTCGATGTAGTGGCAGATCACAGCGACTATGTGATCCATCTTGATCTCGACATGCTGATACTGGGCGACATGTTGGCAATACAGCATGAATTCACGGCACCTGCACTGCTGCACGCCGTGGAGGCTGTTCTCACCCCGCCCTCCCGCCGGGTCATGCCGCCGCACATTACCCGATACTTAAATGCCGGCATGATGGCCTTCGACGCCACCGATGTAGGGACCTTGCGTCAAACATTGCACAAAGCTCAGGGCATCGTCGAAGAAATCGCGGCGACCGCGCTATATCTCGATCAGGACGCAATCAACATCGCCTTCTATGACAATATGAGCTACCTGCCCAGCAAGTGGAATTACACGTTGTTTCACTTCCACGGGTTTCCGATACCTGCGGACGTCGTCGTGCTGCACGCGACCGGCTCGCGTAAACCATGGTTCTTCCGAGGTGGCCATCCCTTCTCGGCCTGGTATGAGAAGGAAGCCGACCTCTTGGGACTGTCATTCGCTCGTCGTTATGACTTTAAGTGGGCGCCTCGAAGGCTGTTGAAGAAAGCTAAGGCGCTTTTGGCCGGATGAAGCCCGAACCTTCGCACGCCGCATGATCAAAGCAAAATCGTTTGGGGCCTCTGCAACTTCCGGAATGCTCTGGATGTCGGTTTCCGTGCTGTTCACCAAGGCGATGCTGTTCGTCATGCAGATCGTGCTGGGCTTTATTTTGGACGCTCGGGATTACAGCATTTTCGCGGTGGTATCCGTGGCCCTGACGTTCGTTGCCGGCCTGCAAAACGCCGGTGCGTCCAAGATGCTCATTCAAAGGCAGACGCAGTATCAAGATCTGGTGAAGGATTACACGGATTTCGCCTGGTACATGGGATTGATCGGCGCCGGCGTACTCGTCATTTTGGGATTGATCTTCGGCCAATTTTACCGCAATTCGGAATTATTTTATGTGATCGGACTATCGGCGCTCTCCGTGCCGGTCACCTCGCTGATTTCCATTCAGTTTGCGCGCCTCAGCATCGACCTGCGCTTCCGCGAACTTTGCATGATCGATTTTCTCGTTGCGATGGCAAACGTCGCGGTTGTGGTCATCGCCGCCTTCCTGGGTGCGCGCTACTACAGCATCGGGTTGGGATTGGTCGCCTCGACCCTGCTTCGATATCTGCTGAACCGCAGGATAACGCCGACGCTGCCGGCGTCCTTTGCGTTGCCGCGGAGCAAATTCCTGTTGATTTTTGCGCAAGTGAAATGGCTGATCATTACCGCATTTCTCACAGGCCTTGCGCAGCAGGGCGATTATTTCGTTCTTGGCAGAGCAATCAGCGCCGAATCCTTGGGTTACTACTATTTCGGCTTCCAAATAACCGCCAATGTCGGTCAATTGCTGGCCCAGGGCGTGGGCAGCACGCTATTTCCAATCTTCACTGCCATGAAGGATGACTTGCAGGCCTTGAAGCGCGCCTTTTTGCGCGCCAGCTCGGTCATTCACTTCGCCTGCAGTGCGCTATGTATCGGCGTGGTTGGCCTGGCACCGTGGCTGATTCACTTGGTATGGCGCGGGAAATGGGACATGGCCACCGTCACGGCCGTCGCCATTGCACTGACGTTGCCCATGCGAATGCTTTCGCCGATGGGTACGGTGACGCTGGACTCCTTCGGCAAATGGCGCCTGCGTACCGCGCTCTTGGTGCTTGACTCGAGCACGATGATGGCCGCGGCGCTGATCGGTGCGCATTTTGGCGACTTGCAGGGCGCCTCGATCGCTGTCGCACTGCAGCGCCTGGGAAGTGGACTGGTGGATTTTTCGTTTGCCGTCCGCACGCTTGGAGGGCGAGCCGGCGACATCGTGTTGTTTGCCTGCCGTTCGTTTATTCCATTTTGGCTAGCAGCAGGCGTGCTGGTATTTCTTCACCTGACTCAGCCGTTGAGCGGAACCTCAGTTCAAGTCGGTCTCAATTCGGCGATACGGACCCTGGCGGCAATCGCTTCGTTCGCCGCTATTGCCTACGCCGTTGACCGGCAGGTCATGAAGGAAGTATCCGCTCTCTTGCGCCGCCTGCTATTTCCGAGACAAGCCGCCATTTAGCGAACGCGTTGCGAGCCGCGCTGTCCGAGTTGGATGCTCGGCGATTTACTTTGCATGGCAAACAATGTGTGGTTGAGTTCGCCTCCGCTCGGCCGGGGATTCTTTCCGGACCGCGTGCTATGGTCCGATCAGGTGCAGGGAAAAGTGAGCTTCCAGAGCTGATCTTTAGAACTGACTTTCATTCATGCAGCACCCGATGCACCTGCTGTATGCACGCCGATCCTTCACCCACCGCGGCGGCCACGCGCTTGACGCTACCGGATCTGACGTCGCCCACGGCAAAGATTCCCGGAATGCTGCTCTCGAAGAATTCCGGGCGGCGCGCACCGCCCTTCCAGGCCGACGCCCTCAGATCCGCATCCAGCAGGTCAGAACCGGTTCGCACGAAACCCTTGTCATTGAGCGCAATACAGGAGTTCAGCCAGCCGGTACAGGGCAACGCTCCCATCATGAGGAACACATGGCCGATGTCGTGCGTCTCAGGTTCCTGACCGGCAGTCCTCCAAGTCACCCGCGCGAGCTGATCTTGGCCCTCCAGGGCCGTGATCTCGGTCCGAACGTGCAGGGTGATTTTCGGCGCATCTTCAATGCGGCGAATCAGGTATTGCGACATCGTGTCGGCGAGACCTTTGGAGCGCACCAACAAGTGAACCCTGCTGGCGGTGCCGGACAGAAATATCGCTGCTTGGCCGGCTGAGTTGCCTCCGCCTACCACGATCGCCTCTCCCGTGCCGCACCGGCGCGCCTCGGTGTTGGTTGCAGCATAGTAGATTCCCATTCCCAAAAAACGCGGCGCATTTTCAAGCGACAGCTGACGATATTCGGCGCCGGTGGCGACAACGATGCTGCGCGCACGGGCCGCATGACCGTTGGTGAATTTGATTGCGTAAGGGCGTTTTTCGCAATTCAAACGCAGCACGGAATAGGCCGTGCGGACTTCCGCGCCGAACTTCTGCGCCTGAATCAACGCTCGCGCGGCCAGAGCCAGTCCGGATATGCCGGTCGGGAAACCCAGGTAATTTTCAATCTTGGAGCTCGATCCCGCTTGTCCTCCTGGCGTGCCGGTTTCGAGCACCAGAACGTCGAGCCCTTCCGATGCTGCGTAGACGGCGGCGGCCAAGCCGGCCGGCCCCGCTCCGACCACGATAAGGTCGCGGACTCGGTCATCGTCAATCTCCTGGTTCATCCCCAAATTGGCTGCGACCTCTTCATTGCTGGGGTTCCTGAGCACGATTGAGCCGCGGCAGATCAGGACCGGCAGGTCCTCAACTTTCACATGGAACCGCTCGAGCAGCTCGCGCACCGAAGCATCGGTGTCGATGTCGAGACTGACGAATGGATAGCTGTTACGCGTAAAAAATTGCTGCAGCCGCAGCGTACCGGCTGAGCGGGTGGACCCGAGCAAAATCACGTCGCTGCTCTGCGAGGTCATGAGCAGCACACGACGCAGGATATAGGCGCGCATGAAGAGTTCGCTCAATTCCGAATCCGTCTGAAAGATGGTGCGCAGCTGCGGCTCATCGATCGCCAAAACCTCTCCGCCTTCGCGGACGCGCATGCGCACCACCGCGCCGATACCGCGCAACGTACCCACGTCTCCCGAAAAACTCCCCTGTGTGTGCACTACGATCAGCGTCTCGCCAGTCAGGGTGGGCTGAAGAATCTCGACGCTGCCCGACAAAACCACGAACATCGGCAGGCGATCGCCGGGCTCGGCCAGTATCTGTCCCTTCTGCGTGGAAATCTTGCGGCCATGCACGCTGAGCCGTGCGATTTGCACGGCGTTGAGGCGAGGAAACATCTGAGCGCTCCGCCCGCCGAAGGGCGACTGGAAGGCGGACCCTTCGTGATTGAGTTCGTCAGCCATGCTCGGCAGCATACAACATGCGCAGCGCCTTAAGGAGAGACGGGCGCCTTCGGCGCGGCCTGTCGAAGAACTGACGCACGGTAGTCGGCCAGCGCGGTGCGCAACCAGCTACCGCTCGGCAGCGCCGGGCCGGCCTCGCATCGAATTTGGTAATCTTCGCCGCTCATGCTGCTTTTGCTTGCCGCCAGCTCGATGAAGTCTTCTGCGCTCTTGATACGGTCATGCGCCGCCAAATAGTCGTACTTCTGGCGAAGGTGCGACTGAGCACGGTGCGAGTCATACCAACTTCCGTTGCGATAGAATTTACAGCCGGACCGGTCAACGAAGCCAAGCAGATAATTAACTTCGGCAACTGCAACCGGCGGCGCCGCAGCTGTTGCGGCCGCACTGCAATGCAAGCACGCAAGTCCAAGCAAGATCGCGGTCGACAACCTCACAGCTCCCGCCCCAACGGCAACAGCGCCAATAGCTTCGATTCCGCCCTTTGCCAGTGATTGCGGGCGGGTTCATGGGAGTATTCCACCGCAGTGCCATTCTCCACTGTCCGCCAGGTCAGGCGCGGCTTGCCAGGAATGCTGGCCTGACTCAACTGTACGATGTAGCAATTCTCCGGTTTGACCATGAAATCGAAGCGCTGCTCTGTTTGTTTGGCGAGATCGGCGCTTCCGATAATGAGACCGACCTCGGTGTTGATATGTTGCGAACGCTGATCAAAATTCATCGACCCGATCAATACCTGCCGGTGATCGAAAACATATAATTTGCCGTGCAGCGCGTAGTTTCCGTAGCGCGAAATCTTGGCACTCTGACCGCTGCCCCGATTGCTCCCCAAAAGCGAACGCACTTCATACAGTTCCGCCCTGCTCTGCAGAATCGGCACACGGTATTTTTCGTACCCTGATTCCGCGGTGACCTCAGGCGAAGATTCCAGCGAGTTGGTCAGGATTCGGATCCGAACCCCTCTTTGGCGCAGTTCTTTCAAGGTTTGCAGTTCGTCGTCCGAGGGAACAAGGTAGGGAGAAACGAGCACGAAATCCGACTGTACCGCTTGGATCGCCTTCTCCACCGCTGGAGCAATCAGGGCGCCCTTGACAGCGCCGCTCAGCACTTGTTTTTTATCCGGACTATCGTAGACCAGTTGCCAAGGTGCCCACGACAAAGGCAACTTTCCTGACATGATTCCGCTATAGGGCTCTCCATTTGCGAGCAGGGCCGCATAGTCGATTGCGCCTGGCTTTGCCTTGGCCGGTGATGCCGCGTGGTGCGGGCGTCCGAGCGCTTGGGCCGGAATCGACAGCGCACTGTTCCAGAACTCATCGAAGGTCTTTGACAGTTCGGGAACAACGGGGCCGGCTGCGAAAACATCATCGTCCGCAAACTGGGACTCGGGATCGACCTGAAAATACTGATTTCCAATATTGCGGCCGCCCGCGAGCGCCACGGCATTGTCCACCACCAGCAATTTGTTATGCATGCGATAGTCGAGCCGCCCTGCGTTCAAAACGAACTCAGCGCGTCGAATGAACCGAATATGGCCTCGGTACTTCGATGGATTGAAGATCCGCAGCTCCGCCGACGGATGCTTTAAAAGCCTCAGGATCTGCTCATCGCCTGCAACGGTGTCGCCATCGTCGATGAGCACGCGAATGCGCACACCGCGATCAGCCGCACTGATCAGCCGGTCGGTGAGCATCCGGCCGGTTTCGTCGCCGCGGAAAATATAATACTGAAGGTCGAGCGTGCGCTGAGCAGCGTCAATCATTTGCGCCCGGGCGCGAAAACCGTCGGCACCAACGCTGATTATGCGAAATCCCGAGTCGCCGGAGTGCTGACGCGCGGCACCGGCAAATTGGCTGCCAAGTGAGGTCTCCTCGGGATGATCGAGCGCCACTGACGCGCGCTTGGGAAAATCTGCGCCGGGTGGCCGGCCCGCGCACGCACTCAACGCCATCGACGCCAATAACGCGACACTGAATCTCATCGCACTTCGATCCAGCACGCGCAACGTCGGCGGCTCCTCGGTCGTTTTATTTTGCGGCAATCATAGCAGCCGCGCGCAGCGCGGAAATTGCCGACACGCTGTCAGAGTTTGCTGACTTGAATTTGAAATTGGTCGGGGCGACAAGATTCGAACTTGCGACCCCTTGCACCCCATGCAAGTGCGCTACCAGGCTGCGCCACGCCCCGACCGAGGGACCGAATGATAGCCCAAATGGGCTTCGAGGATGAGGCCGCTTGCGATTTAGCGGCGAAGAATCTTGATCAGCTCTTCCAGCTCTAGCCGCATTTGGTGAATCAGCTGCTGGCTCTGATTCAAATCCACCTGCGCATCGTCGCCGGTGAGCCGGTTGCGCGCTCCGCCGATCGTGAAGCCCTGCTCATACAACAAGCTGCGGATTTGCCGAATAATGAGCACGTCTTGGCGCTGATAATAGCGGCGGTTGCCGCGGCGCTTCACCGGCTTGAGCTGCGGAAATTCCTGTTCCCAATACCGCAGCACATGCGGCTTGACGCCGCACAAATCGCTTACCTCGCCGATGGTGAAATAGCGCTTCCCCGGAATCGGCGGCAGATCGCTATTATTGCTTGGTTCCAGCATATGCCTCGACGCGCGCCTTCAGTTTCTGACCAGGACGGAATGTGACAACGCGACGGGCGCTGATGGGGATCTCTTCACCGGTTTTCGGATTGCGGCCCGGGCGCCGATTCTTATCCCGAAGATCAAAATTCCCAAAACCCGAAAGCTTTACTTGCTCACCAGAGGATAGCGCGGCTCGAATCTCCTCGAAAAACAAGTCGACGAGTTCGCGCGCCTCGCGCTTATTGAGCCCCAATTGATCGAACAGGGCTTCGGCCATTTCTGCCTTAGTTAGGGCTGCCATGCTTATTGATCTCTTATTGTGGCGCTCAATACATCCCGTAACCGGGCAGCCACTGCGGTTACCACGGTATCTGCGTCTACGTCGGTTAGAGTGCGGGAAGAGTCCTGTAAAATCAAGCCTAAAGCGATACTTTTTCGTCCAGTTTCTATGCTGGGGCCTCGATAGACATCGAATACCCGCAACTCGCTTAAAAGACCTGATGCGCTAACAGTAACATTTTCCTGCAAAACTGCGAGAGGAACGCTTTCATCCACGACGACCGCCAAATCCCGCCGCACACTAGGGAATTTTGAGATCTTATGATATTTCAAAGACTTCGCCATAAATGCTGAACCTATTTCCAGTTCAAATAAAAATGCGGTCGCCGGCAAATTGAGCGCTTTCACGATCTGCGGGTGGATTTCCCCCAGCCAGCCAATTGGAGCGGAATCGCGGTAGATTCGCGCTGCGCGGCCCGGACGTAATACCGGCAGCGACTCGGAAGCAAAACGCACTCCGGCTTCGTCGCCCGTGAGAGTCAGCAGGCTCACGATGTCTGCCTTCACATCATAAAAATCCACCGCTTCGCTCGCACTACCCCATTGCTGCGGCCACCGCACACCGGTCGCAATGCCGGCAAGCGTATCGATCTCCCTGAGCTCGCCATGCGAGAGCACAAATTTGTTGCCGATCTCGAATAGGCGAACCCGTTGCTGCTGCCGCCGCAAATTTTCGCGGCAAGCGTGAATGAGCCCGGGCCACAGCGATACGCGCATCTCGGCGAGGTCGGCGGAAATCGGGTTCGCCAGTTTGAGACTCGCCGCATCCGGAAACAATAGTTGCTGCAGGATCGGATCCACAAACGCATAGCTGATCATCTCCCGGTAGCCTCGATCCGCCATCGCCACGACGAGCCTATTGCCGGGGACCTGCGCTTCGCTCGCGGGGCCTGCAATTTGCGGCGCCGTGGCGTGGATCTCGGCGATCTTGTCGAAGCCGCGCAAACGCGCGACCTCCTCGATTAGATCCGCTTCGATGCGGATGTCGAATCGATGTGCAGGTTTCAGCACGCGCCATCCGCCGGACATGGCTTCGACGCGTTCACTGATCGCCGTGATGACGCCGTGCACATCTGTGTCCGGCACCGGCGCGCCGAGCAGCCGAGTCACGCGATCGCGGCGCAGAGGCACCCAATGACTCTCGTCCGCTGCCGCTGCCGCTCCCGCAAACCGGCTGAGCTGTACCGGCCCGGGCACGCCGCCGACACACGCGATCAACAAAGCCGTCGTGCGCTCGATGGCAACCGCCGCAAGATTTGGATCGACGCCGCGCTCAAAGCGTTGCGCTGCATCCGTGAACAGCCCTAGGCGGCGTGCGCGGCCCGATATGCTGTCGGGCATAAAATGCGCCGCTTCCAGCAACACGTCCGTCGTGGAGTCCGAGATGGCGGTCGGCCGGCCGCCCATGATCCCAGCCAGTCCGACGGCGCCGCCTGAATCGGCAATCACCAGGAATTCCGGGTCGAGCTCGTATTCCTTGTCATCCAAGAGCGTGATGCGCTCCTTGGGCTTGGCCATCCTCACGACGATTCCCTGCTTCAGCTTCGCGGCATCATAGGCATGCAACGGCTGGCCCAATTCCATCATGACGTAGTTGGTTACATCTACGATCGCCGAAATGCCGTTGATGCCGACGCGGCGCAAGCGCTCGCGCAGCCATGCGGGAGTCTGTGCGTTCGGCTTTACTCCCCGGATCAAACGCGCGGCGAACAGCGGGCACGCCGGCGACTCGAGCGACACCGGGAATAGCGCTTTCTCGCCCGCTTCCACGGCCGGCGCAGCATATTTAAGATAACGGCGCGCGCCGGCGGCGGCATAGTCTCGGGCGATGCCGAACACGCTCATGCAATCGCCGCGAT
>DASXOY010000081.1:0-41159 GCA_036493935.1 Steroidobacteraceae bacterium
GACCGTTTCGCGGCGGGCGCACGCGCGCCGTCACGGGCGTGCCCGGCCAGCCCCACACGTTTCTTACCGGAGCGGTCGATGGCGGTGTGTGGAAAACCGATGACGACGGACGCACTTGGAAACCGATTTTCGACGCCGAGCCGACCCAGTCGATCGGTGCAATTGCCGTGGCACACTCGGATCCGAAGATCATCTACGTGGCATCGGGCGAGGGGCTGCATCGACCGGACCTATCGGTGGGCGACGGCATCTACCGCTCGAATGACGGCGGTCAAACCTGGGTTCATCTGTCGTTGCAGGATTCACAACAGATTCCGAGCATTGCGGTGGATCCGAACGATGCCAACCGCGTCTATGCAGCAGTCCTAGGTCATCCCTTCGGCCCGAGCGCGCAGCGCGGGCTATACCGCTCGTTGGACGGCGGCACCACGTGGACCAAGGTACTGGACCAAGGGGAAAACACCGGCGCTTCGTTCATCAGAATCGACCCGTTCGATGCCCGGACGCTGTACGCGGGATTTTGGAATGCGCGTTCCGGTCCCTGGGAAGACAAGAACATGTTCAACGGCCCGCATGGCGGGCTGTTCAAATCGACCGACGGCGGTGATCACTGGCGGCCGTTGTCCGACGGGTTGCCGCAGGGCTTGTCGCAACTTGATGTTGCGGTGGCGCCGAGCACGCGCGGACGCTTATACGCCACGGTGGCCACCAGCTCGAACCCGGCGGCACAGGGCGGCGCGGCGCCGAGCGTCGGCGTGTATCGCTCCGATGACGGCGGTGAGCATTGGCGCGTGGCGACCACGGATCCGCGTCCGGCGATGCGCATCGGCGGCGGCGATTTGCCGATTCTGGCCGTCGATCCGAAAAACGCGGACGTGCTCTACAGCGCGTCGACCGTGACCCACAAGTCGACCGACGGCGGCGCGCATTGGGTTTCATTCAAAGGCGCGCCGGGCGGCGACGATTACCAGGCCATCTGGATCAGCCCGGAGGATTCGCAGCGCATTGCCCTGATCGGCGATCAGGGCAGCCTAATCACGGTCAATGGCGGCAAAACCTGGAGCACCTGGTACAACCAGCCGACCGCGCAGCTCTATCACGTCAGCGTCACGCCTACTTTTCCGTATCGTCTCTGTGCCGGCCAACAGGAGAGCGGCTCGGTCTGCATCTCCAATCGCGGCAATGACGGCATCATCGACTTTCGCGATTGGCATCCCGTTGGGGTGATCGAATACGGCTACGTGGCGCCCGATCCGCTCGATCCTGACGTGATCTATGGCGCGGGCCGCAATGTGGTGACCAAGACCCATCTCTCGACCGGTCAAGTGCAAAACATTTCACCCATCCCAACGCCCTCGCCCGATGTGCGCACCGACCGCACCGAGCCGATTCTTTTTTCGCCGCAAGATCCGCACCGGATGTACTTCGCGGCCAACCGCTTATACGCCACCAACGACGGCGGCACCTCTTGGCAAACGATTAGCGAGGATTTGACGCGCCCGAGCGGCGGCTCCCCGCCGTCGGTCGGCGACATGCACGCGGACAGGGCAGATTTGCAGCGTGGCGTGATCTATGCGGTCTCGGCCTCGACGCTCACCAAGGGATTGCTCTGGGCGGGAACGGATGACGGCTTGATCTGGGTGACGCACGATGACGGCGGCGCCTGGAGCAACGTCACGCCGCCGCCGCTGTCGCCCTGGAGCAAGGTGACCCAACTCGAGGCCTCGCACTTCGACGCCAATGTGGCCTACGCGTCAGTGAGCCGGTTTCGCGTGGATGACTTGAAGCCCTATGTCTACCGCACGCGGGACGGCGGCAAGAGCTGGCAATCGATCGTCACCGGGCTGCCCGAGGATGCCCCCGTCGACACGGTACGCGAGGATCCGGTGCGGCGTGGAATGCTGTTCGCCGGCACCGAGCGGGCCGTATGGATCTCCTTCGACGATGGCGATCATTGGCAATCGCTGCAGCTCAATCTGCCGCACACCTCCATGCGCGATCTCATCGTGCACAATCAGGACCTGATCCTCGCGACGCACGGGCGCTCACTGTGGGTGCTGGATGACATCGGTCCATTGCGCGAAGAAGTGGACGCCAAGACGCCGGTGACGCTGCTCAAGCCTTCGCCGGCGATCCGGGTACGGCGCAGCACCGGCACGGACACGCCGATTCCGCCGGACGAGGCCTCGGGGCATAATCCGCCGGATGGCGCGATCATCGACTATTACCTGCCGCAGCCGCCCAAGGGTGCACTCAGCATCGAGATCCTAGATTCCAGCGGGGCGCTGGTGCGACGGGTCTCGAGCACCGATGTGGTCGGTTTCACCGCCGAGGAACGCGCGAAGGAGCTGATCCCGCAATATTGGATCCGCCAGCCCAAGGCACTCGCCACCTCCGCAGGCATGAATCGCTTCGTCTGGGATCTGCATGGCATGACGCCGCGCGCGGTGCGGCGCAGCTTCCCGATCTCGGCGGTTCCGCAGGACACGCCACAGGAACCGCAAGGTCCCTTGGCGGCGCCCGGGCTCTATCATGTGCGACTGCAGACCGCCGGTCACCGCTTGGAGCAGACCGTCACCGTGCTGCCGGATCCGCGCGTCAACATCCCGGTGCAGGATTACAGTACGCAGTATCTGCTCGCGAAGAGCTTGGCCGAGGCGCTTGATGCCAGCAGTGCCAAGGCGCAGGAGATCAAGGCGCTGCGCGCGCAAATCAAAAAGCTGCACGCTCCCCAAGCGGCATCGATCGACGCACAGGCCAAAGAGCTCGATGAGCATTTCGATTCGCTCATGGAGCACGGCATCAATGCAAGTGGGCAACGCGGCCTCGAGAAGGTCAATGGCGAGATCTTGAGTCTGTATACCCAGGTCGACAATGCCGACGCGGCGCCTACTCAAACCCAGCAAGCCGTGGCCGGCTCGCTCCTGCAGGAATGGCAGGCGCTTAGCGCTGCAGCAGCGAAAATCTCACAGGAGGATCTCGCGCCGCTCAATCTGGCGCTGAAGCGCGCGAAATTGCCGGTCCTGCGCAGCGATGCCCCGGCGCCGGAAGAAGGCGGGCCCAACGACGAGGAGTAACACGACGCTACTTTTGTAGACTCCGCCAGAGCGCCAGTTGGGATTGCAGCTTCTCGTGCAGCGAGGCATAGAGTGCGCGTTGCTGAGTCGTGGGAAGCGTGTCCGCATCTTCGAGCGAGCCTGCGAAGGCAGCGAGTTGCTCATTGAGCATGCCCGGAAACGCGAGGTTGGCCTCGGATCCGTTCATGTTCACCTGCATCAGCGTTTCTTCGATGCGCTTGAGCTTGGCATCGAGGCCGCCGGCGCTGCGCTTGTCTTTCAGGGTCTTGCGCTTGGCGCGAATGTCGTTGACTGCCCGGTGCAAGGTGTCGATGTCGTGATAGGCGGCGAGCGCCAGCTCGGTCTTCACCTCGATGGCGGCATGGCTGTCGGGGATGCGCGGATCGGCGATCACGGTGAGCGACGCGGTGCGCGTTTGCTCGCCCAATTTCAAGCGTAGTTGGTACTGGCCCGGCGCGACGATGGGTCCGCGCGGCGCTTCGCCCTCGTAAAAGGCGCCCGGAATCTGCACCGGATCGTCGTAGCGCAAATCCCAGATCAAGCGGTTCATGCCCGCCTTCGCCGGAATCAGATCGCTCGCCACGATCTGATCGGGCCACTCAGGCGGCTGGATTTCTTTGTTGGTCTTGGTGCTGGACAGATGCCGCACCAAATCGCCCTTGGCATCGACGATGTCCAAGGTCAGTTCGCTGCCGGCATCGGTCGGCAGCACGTAGTCGATGATGGCGCCCGCGGGGGGATTTGCGCCCACCGGCCGGCGCGAATTGACTTGATCCGGGTAGTACCGGCGGAGCGCCTTCTCCGGTGAATATAGTGTGAGTTCGGCGGCTTCCGCCTTGGCCTGGCGCAGCGGTGTCACATCATCCAAGATCCAAAATCCGCGCCCGTGCGTGGCCGCAATCAGATCCTCGCCGTGCACGGTCAGATCGTGAACCGGCGTGGTTGGCAATCCATGTTGCAGCGACTGCCAGTGCTCGCCGTCATCGAAGGAGACGAATACGCCGATTTCGGTGCCGGCATACAGCAGCCCGCGGCGCACGGGATCTTCGCGTACCACATGTACGACGGCGCCCTGCGGCAGACCCGCGGCGATTGAAACCCAGGTCTTGCCCGTGTCGGAGGTCCTCCAGGCGTAGGGCGCGATGTCATCGAGGCGATGCCGATCCACCGCAATATAGGCCACCGACGGATCGAAGTGCGAGGGCTCGGTCATGCTGACCGTGCTCCAGGCGGGCATCTCCTTCGGCGTGACGTTGTGCCAATGGCCGCCGTCGTCGTCGGTCATTTGCACCAGTCCATCATCGGTTCCGAGCCAAAGATCGCCCTTGCGCAGCGGGGACTCGGCGAGCGCAAAAATGGTGTCGTAATATTCGACGCTGGTGATGTCCTTGGTCAACGGGCCGCCCGAGGCGGTCTGTTTGCTCTTGTCGTTGCGGGTCAAATCAGGGCTGATGATTTTCCAGCTCATGCCGCGATCGGTGGATTTCCACAGCACTTCGGACGCCGCATAAATTGCGTCCGGATCGTGCTGCGAGACCATGAGCGGCGAGGTCCAATTGAAGCGGTGATCGAGCTCGCTCGCCGGATGACCTGAGTTGTCGATGGGGTCGGGACTGATATTCTGCGGTTGTTGCGCGCGGACGTTGAAGCGCGCGAATTGATTTTCCGCGTCGCTGTAGATGATATTGGGATCGCGGGGATCGGGGACCACGAAGCCGGATTCACCGCCGCCGGCCGGATACCAGTCGCGCGGGCCGATCACGCCCTCGTCGCTGAAGCTCGCGACCGCCAGATTGGAATTGTCCTGCTGCGCGCCGTAGATGTAATAGGGAAAGCGGTTATCGGTGGCGACGTGGTAGAACTGGCCGGTGGGCTGATTGTCCTGGGTCGACCAAGTATTGCCGCCGTCGAGCGAAATGCTGGCGCCGCCGTCATTGGCGTTGATCAAGCTGTTCGAATTGTTCGGATCGATCCACAGTGCATGATGATCGCCATGGGTTGCAGAGACCAGATTGAAGGTCTTACCGCCGTCGACCGAGCGCAGCATGCCGGTGTTCAGGGCGTACACGCTATCAATGGCGTTGGGATCGGCATAGATTTTCGAGAAGTACCAAGCGCGTTGGCGGATGCGTCCGTCTTCGCTCACCCGGCGCCACTGCTGTCCGCCGTCATCGGAGCGGTACAAGCCGCCTTCCTTGGCCTCAATCATGGCGAAGATGCGGCGCGAGTCGACCCCGGAAATAGCGATATCGATGCGGCCCAAAATGCCCTCGGGCAAGCCGTGGCCGGTGAGCTGCGTCCACGTGACGCCGCCATCGCTAGATCGATACAGGCCGCTGCCGGGGCCGCCGCTGGAAAAATTCCACGGCTGGCGGCGTACCTGCCAGAGCGCGGCGTAAATGATCTGGGAATTGTGCGGATCGGCGGCCAGGTCGATGGCGCCGGTGACCTCATTTTTATAGAGCACGCGAGTCCAGCTCTTGCCGCCGTCGGTGCTGCGAAAAACTCCGCGCTGGGTGTTGGGGCCGAAGGCATGGCCGACGGCGGCGACCAGGACGACATTCGGATCCTTGGGATCGACGATGATCGCGCCGATTTGCCGCGCATCGGTCAGGCCCAGGTCAATCCAGGTCTTACCGGCGTCGGTGGATTTGAACACGCCGCCGCCCCAGGTAACGTCGCCGCGCAGGTTGGCTTCACCCGTTCCCACATAGATGATGTTCGGATTGCTGCGTGCCACCGCGATCGCGCCGATGGAGGAGATCTTCTCGGCATCGAAGACCGGCTTCCAGGTCGCACCGGCATCGATGGTCTTCCACACGCCGCCCGCGGCCGCGCCAAAATAGAACACATTCGGTGAACCGGGAACCCCAGCCACTGCGACCGCACGGCCGCCGCGATAAGGGCCGATGCCGCGCCATTGCAGACCGGAATAGGCGCTATCCGGTGGCGTCGCAGCAAGGCTAAGCGATGAGCCCAACAGCAACAGGCTGGACATCAGCAATGAAATATTTTTGGGGCTCATGTAAGAAAACTCCTCAAAATGAAATCAGATGCGCGATAGGCTGCGCGCACTTAGAAGTCGTAGGCCGCGCCGGCATAGAAGCTGCGGTCATTCGCAGGTTCCAACATGCCGCCGACAAGGAATACGCGCGAGTAGTAGTGGCGGTTGGCGAGGTTCGACACGCCGCTCAACAGCCTGAAGTGACCCGCGATGGTGTAATCCGCGGCGAGATCGGCCACCGTGTAAGTCGGGATATGTGCGGGCGTCGAGCCCAATGCCTGGTTACTATCCTGGAAGAACTGCGAACCCACGGTGTTGACGACCAGACTGATCTTGTACAGACCGTCTTCGCGCGCGGTAAGCCCGGCCTTGAACACGCCATGGGGCGCGTACGCGGGGATCTTGCCGGTCTGGCCGGGCACGAGGCTGCTGGTGAAGTGGGCATCGAGCAAGCTGGCGTTGGCAAAGGCGTCGAGGTGAACGTTCGAAGCGAAGGCTGAGAACAAGCGGAATAAATCGTAATGGCCCTCGAGCTCAACACCGCGACTGCGGGTGTTGCCGGTGTTCACATCGATGGTCTCAGTCGGCGTAAGGTGCTGCGACTCGATTCGGTCCTTCACATTCACCTGGAACACACTGACATCGTAATAGAGGCCCACGCTCGGCCAGCCATGCACGCCCGCCTCATAGGTCAGATACTTCGTGGGATCCGGATTGTTGGTGGTGGAGAAGTTGCTGAAGGGGCTGGCAATATCGAGATAGCGCAGCGGGCGAAAGCCCTGAGAGACGTTGAGGTACGTTTCGTTGCCACGCCCGAAATCATTGCCGATGCCGATGCCGAACAGCGGAATGTTCTTCGTATACGTGGCATTGACCAGCGAGGGATGCGGCGCGACCGACTCCTGGCTGGTGAGTTCCTCGTGATCCAAGCGCGCTGAGGTCACCACGTGAAACCAAGGAAAGCGGAACACGTTTTCCGCGAATAGCGCCGCATAAGTCGTTTTGCGGGCATCGTCGTAGAACGGGGTCCCCGATTGATCGTCCTTGTCCACGACCGGGTTGCCGGTGAGCCATTCGTTGTAGGGACTGCGTGAGGTGTAGGCGGTGTAGCCGAGCGTCAATGCATCGCCTGCGCCCCAGCGATGCAGCCACCGGCCATCGAGTCCGGTGTAGTTGAAGCGCTGACCGCTCAAGGTGGCGCTGGTGCCCACGAGCGGCGCACCCGCATACTTGTCCGAACGGGTCCACAGATTTTGATAACCCGACCAGAGCTTCTGAACGAACAAGTCCGCGTCGCTGAGCTTGTTTTCATAGGTCAATACCGCGGTGTAGCGATCCGCCCAGAGATGATCGTCCGGCGTGGTGGTCTGATTGCGATTGGCGAGAAACTGCGCGCCGCTCATCAGGCCCGCAAGACCGCTGTCGAGCGAGTAGGCATGAAAGTCGAGCGCGAGTTTCTGCGAGTCGAAAGCGTAGCCGACATGCGCATCGCCGGCGTTCAAGGTATAGCCGCCGTTCTGGCGCTGGCCGTCGGACTTGCGGCGCGAGTAGTCCGCCAAATAGTTCCAATTGCCGCTGCTGCCGGAGATTTTGTTGAAACTGGAGAAGAGCGAGTTCGAACCGCCGACTTGTTCGGTCGTGCCGGCGAGGGGCCGGCTGGAGGGCGGCTGCGAAATAAAGTTGATGACCGGCTGCGGTTCGGGTCCATAGAGCAATCCCGATCCGGCGCGGATCATCTGCACCGAGCCGATGGTCTGCGGCACGGGAATATAATAAATCGTAGGATAGCCGATCCAGTCCATTTCCAACGGAATGCCATCCTGCATGAGCAGGACGAATTCGCTTTCCTGAGGATTGCCCAGACCGCGATAGCTCAAGTTCAGCTCGGTCGGATTTTGCTGTTCCGCCAACACGATTCCCGGTAGTCGGTCAAACAGTTCGCGCTGATTGTTGTCGATGATGGTCGGCACATCATTGAGTTGCACGACGCTGGTTTTCTTGGTCACCGTGATGGCCGGTCCGTTGACCTCGGGCAGAGAGTGAGCGTAGCGGGTACGCCGATTGAAGAGCCAGCGCTTGCCTTCGACGTACACCGAGTCGAGCGGCTCCTGCTCCGTCTCCTTGGCCTTTGACTTCGCAGCCGGCTTGGTGCTCGAACCCGAGTCGGAGGCCGCGGCCGCCGGAGCTTGGGCCGTAGCCAATGAAGAAACGGACAGCAGCAGGCCGAGCAAAGCCACAGGGGTACGGCCCCAGAAAATGCTGAGCGGTGTGAAAGTCATTAAGGACCTGTAATTTTTGCGCCGGGCGCTGATCCGACAGCTTAGCCGATTTCGCGCCCGCTCTCAGGCAGCTTTCGCCCGATCAGGTTATAGGGGTTAGGCGAAGCGGCGCGGCCGCCGCCGTCTATCTTGGGGTCATGCGCAAAGTAACTTGGACCATGGCGTAGTCGCGTTGCGCACGCATCAGCGCCGCACAAAACGCGAAATTGACGGCTAACAACAGCAGCGCGACGACCACGATGTTTTTGATGCGGACGCTCATGGTGCGTCAGCTCGGAAACGCTCGAGCATGTTCCTTCCTCGATCGCTTAAGCTGACGATCGGCCCAACCGTCACCAACTCGTCGCAATAGGCATCTTCCCAAATGGCGAACCGGGGGCAGCTTGTGCGCCAAGCCTCCATGGTGTCGGCATAGGTCCGCGGCCTTTCAGCAAGCCACTCAAGCAGCTGAATCATCAACGTATGCGGCCGCTTGTTCATGAGGCAGCCAGTTTCGCAGCTTCGCTACTTCGCGTAAAATGCATTTATTACAGCTATTCATGCATTTTACTCATGAAAATCGACATTTTGGGCGTGCAAGCCTTCGTCGCGATCGCCGAGCACGGGGGTTTCGGCAAAGCGGCGGACTTCCTGCGCATTACTCAAACGGCGCTGACACGGCGTCTTCAAGGCCTTGAGGCTCTTTTGGACGTAAAACTGTTCGAGCGAACCACGCGTTCGGTGTCCCTCACATCGATCGGCGGTGATTTCCTGCCGCGCGCGCATCGCCTTCTGAGTGAGCTCGAAACCTCTCTTGCGGCGATACGTGAGACAGGCAAAACGCAGCGCGGAGATGTGACCCTCGCCTGCGTACCCACCATCGGCGTGCAATTCCTGCCGCGAATCATTCGCGACTACGCGGCGCGGTTTCCGGAAAACCGAATCAGGATTCTCGACCATTCCTCGGCCGGTGTTGCGGGGGCGGTCGTACGGCGCGAGGCTGAGTTCGGCATAAACATTCGCAGTTCAATGTATTCGGACTTGAGCAGCATGCCGCTCGTTGATGATCGCTACGTGTTGATTTGCCGTCATGATCACCCCTTGGCTTCAAACAAAAAGCTGGCATGGAAGGAGGTGGAACCCTTTCCGCTGATTTTCGCCGGTGAAAGCAGCAGCAATCGTCCCTTATTGGACGCAGCGCTGGCCGGCAAAGGTGTTCTGCTGCGCACCTACTACGAAGTCCAACGCAGCTCCACCGCCGTCGGCTTGGTTGCAGAAGGGGTGGCAGCCGCGATCGTGCCGGGGTTGGCGCTGCAAAAGGGAACTTATCCGAGTATTCGCGTCATTCCGCTGATTGAGCCTGTGGTTTCGCGTTCAATCGTGTTGCTGTCGCGCAAATCAGCACAGCTATCGCCGGCCGCACAGGCGCTCTATAGTCTTTTGCTCAAATCGGCCAAAGGCAAATGAGGCGGCGGATCGTTTCCGCACTGCCTTCGGATCGCATCAGTCTTTTTTCTGCCCGAGTATCATTCGCAAAATCAAATCGGACGCGTGACCAGCCACGCGTGGACGATTCCGACAATGGACAACACCAGCAATCCGATTAATGCGACCCCGGCAATGAGAAAACCCGAACTACGCTTGGCAGCCTCGGCCATATAACCAGAAGCATACAAGACTCGGCCCACCAGCCAGATCAGCCCTAACCCGGGAGCCAAGTATCCCGACACGACTGGATACATAGTGGCGAGCCATAGAACCGGCAGAAACAGCACGAACTGCTCCAGAGTATTCATCTGCACGCGGAAAGCGCGCTCAAATTCCGGAGCCCCAGTCACCGCCGGGGCCTGCACGTTGTGTTTTCCGCGCATGCGGCCGACGAGCATCATCGTATATAAACCAAGAAGCACTGCGAGCACGGTCACCGCCGCGCTCAACAATGTGCCTGCATTTGCCCTCATGAAATTCCCCTTTACTTAGTTGTACTTCTGTAAGGATGCGGCGGAGGATCGCTCCCTGGAGCAGCATCATACGCTTATGATGCGCCGGGCACGGAACTGTACGATGACTGAGCTGGGAGCGTCAGCAAATCGAGCGTGACAGACGGCGCACTACGGAAAATTCTCAGCGACCCTGCAAGCGCACCGGATACTGATCGAACGAGAATACAAACGAGCTCGGCTTTAAGGTTTGGGGTTTCTCCTTATCTCGATGAATTCGTGGAAATCGGCGCAACAATTCGCCCAATGCCACCTTCGCCTCCAGCCGGGCTAGAGAGGCGCCGAGGCACAGGTGTATGCCGTGTCCAAAGCCCATGTGCCGATTGGGTGAGCGGTGAATATCGAAGCGATCCGGATCCGGAAATTGCGCAGCGTCGCGATTTGCCGCCGCAAATACCGGCAGCATCAGGTCACCTTCTTTCAAGTCATGACCAAGGAAATGGCGGTCGCGCCTGACCACTCTCGGCAACCAGTGAAGCACCGACCGAAACCTCAAAGTCTCTTCGATGGCCGCCGGCAGCATTTCCGGTTGCTCGAGCACTGCTTGCCGTGCGTCCGGATATTCCTCCAAGCACCACAGGGCGTTGGCGATCAACGCAGTCGTTGTTTCGTGGCCCGCCACCAACAAAAGAAGGCAGGTTCCGACGACATCTGCCTTGCTAAGCCCGTCGCCATCGAGTTGCGCGGCCATAAGGTCCGAAATCAGACTGCCCTCAGAGACACGCTGCTCTGAAATAACGCCGTCAAAGTACTCCCCCATCTTCCCGAACGCGTTCATTCTGAGCGTGTAATCCGTGCCGACCATGTCTCGGGTCCAACTGCGAAATTGTTCCCGGTCGGCCGCGGGTATTCCGAGAAGCTCGGCGATGACCATGACCGGCAGCGGAAAGGCGAGAGACTCGACGATATCCGCGCCTTTTTCGGCATGGATGCGATCAATCAGTGCCGCCGTCAACTCTCTAACACGGGACTCGAGAGCCGCCACTTTCTTTTGCGTAAAGGCTTGTGCGACCAGAGTCCGGAGACGCCTATGTCTCGGAGGGTCCAGCCCCAGCATGCCCGCACCCAAGATTTCGTCCGCGCTGCCGTCGGGCTTTAAGGTTCTTTCGGAGGAGAAGGTTTCGGTATCGATACCAGGCAATCTTGCGCAAGATGAATCTGCCGGAATAATGCGGAACGCCCGGTCCGGCAGCGGCTAATTGACGCAAATGGCGGGACTTGGCAGGAAATGTCAGGTCAGTCGGCGCTCGGGAAGATACCCTTTTCAGCAGCCCATTGTCTAAGGGCGCTGCTCGATCAAGCCGATCAAACAAAAGGGAAAAATGACATGTTCAAAGGAGCGCAGGCGGCGATTGGTCTCATGTGCTTTTGGGGGTCGGCACACGCGGAGATGAAAGACCCTTTGCCTGATAGCCTCTCCCTGGCCGGCGTCACCTTGTATGCGACCATCGATGTCGGCTACGCCTATCAGAGTCATGGCGTGCCGCTGAGCAGCGAGTATGTGGGCGGACTCGAGTACCAGGCGTTCACGACGACCCGAAACTTCGCGGGTTCGCAATCGACGTTCGCGGAGAGCGGCCTGGAGCAACCCAAGATCGGCATCAAGGTGTCCGAACCCATCGTCGACGATTTCACGCTGATCGCGAGAACCGACACGGGCTTTAATCCGCTATCGGGCCAGTTGGTGGATGCATGCAAGTCACTCGCCTCGAACAGCGGCAAGCCGCAGGGCCAACAAACTGCGAATGCCGACAGCAGCCGCTGCGGCCAGGCCTTCAACGGCGTGATCTGGGGTGGCTTTAGCAGCCCGCGTTTCGGGGCGTTCACCATCGGCCGTCAAAACTCTCTGCAGCTCGATGCACTGGCTCTATATGATCCGCAGGCCCTGTCGACTGCTTTTTCCTTCCTCGGCTACGCCGGTTTCAACGCCGGCGGCGGCACCACCGAGGCTGGGCGCTTGGACAACTCCGGCAAGTATGTATTCACCAGCGGACCCTTTCATATCAGCGGCCTGTATTCCAACGGCGGACAAGACACGGGCGTGCTCGGCAAGGCCTATGGTGCCGATGTCGGGGTGGCATGGAGGGGACTGTCCGTCGACGCGGTCTATGAGAACTCGAAGGGTGCGGTCAATCTGCGAAGTTCGTTCGACAATGCGGCGACCCCGAACCCTTTGCCCGTGCCTGGATTGGCCGCTTACATTTCCAACGACAAGTCCTACAACCTCATGGGTAAGTACGTGTTCGCGTTGGGCGATTCCAAGGACAAGATCACAGTCTACGCGGGCTATTCGCATATCGAAAAGGCGCATGCCGATTACACCGTCGGCAGCGCACAGAATAACTACCCCATTTCGGTGCGCATCAATGTCAATGAACCTGCCGTGTACAACATGGAATGGCTGGGAGCCCGATACGCGATGAATTCCGGCTGGAACTTCAGCGGCGGGTTTTATCATGTCTCGCAGAACAGCTGGACCATCGGTCGTGGAACGGCAGGCAACGACAACCTCGGATGCGCGGCGGCCGGCTTGCTCTGTTCCGGCGATTTCGATGAAGCGTCGTTGGTCGCGGACTACATCATCAACAAGCATTACGATATTTACGGCGGCGTTAACTGGTCCGAGGTTACCGACGGTCTTGCCTTCGGATATCCCGGGACGACGGTGGGAACGTCGGGAAGCCAGAACCAGACCACTATCATGTGGGGATTTCGCATAAAGATTTAACAGCCGCCGCGGAGCGGACAAATGGCATCACACCGGCCGCAATCCCACCCTCGCAGTGAGACCTGCGAATCTCGCGGTCGAGCGGACCGGGTCGAGGCGCACGTCGTTGAGCAGATACGGCAGCCAGCCCGAGCGCTCCTCAACCGCGACGTCGAGGAGGTCCAGCGCCCGGTCGTGTTCGTCGAGCGCAATGTGGATCAACGCGATTTCGTAAGACGAAATGTACCTGCCTTTGGAAAGCTCGCTCAACTGCCCCAATATCTTTCTCGCGTCGTCAGGCTTGTGCGCGGCGCCATAGGCGTGTCCAAGTGCGGCCAGCATCACGGTACTTTGGCCGGACAGTTCCAAGGACGTGCGCAAGTGCTCGAGCGCGTCGCGATGTTCACCCACTGCATCCAAAGCCAAACCGGCGAAGAAATATCCCCAATGAAAGCGCTTTTCCATCGCGAGCGTGCGTTGTGCTTCGCTGAATGCCGCGGGAAACTGCCGCGCCATGTAGTGATGCCACGACAGATGGACGTTGTTGATCAAATCGAAGGGGTCGAGTTCGATGAGCTTGCGACTCTCGGCCAGAGACTCATCGACACGGCCGACCGCGGCGAGTAAATGCGAATACCAGTGGTGCGCATGAGCATAGTTCGGGCTGATGGCGAGAGCTTGTTTGAACCCGTGTTCCGCGCTTTCCCATTTCCAGGAATAGTGCAGGTGTGTATAAGCCATCGATGTGTGCGCTTCAGCAGAGTGCTTGTCGAGCTGCAATGCACACAGCGCAGATAGTCTGGCCTTCTCGAAACCCACCCGCGGAGCGATCGACCCGGACTCCCAGGCGGAAAGCGTGTTGTAACAGTCCGCGAGCCCGGTGTGGGCCAAGGCGAAGCCGCTGTCGTGCTCGATGGCTTTTTCGAATAGTCCGATGGCTTCATCCACGGCTCCGGCCGCGGGCCGCTTGCCCCAAGCATATCGGCCCTGCAGATATAGGCGGTACGCGTCGAAGTTCGCGACCCGGCGTCGACCGTTGGCCCGTGACGGCTTTCCCGGAAGCTTGGGGCTCAAGGCGGCACAAATCTCGTCTGCCAGGTCCGCCTCCGAGTGCGGAAGCTCTTTGAGCGGCCGGTCAATGACGGTGCCCCAGAGGTGCGCCGAGTCCGCGGTATCGACGAGCTCTGCCGTCAGGCTGGCGGACTGGCGCGAGATGCGCAGTCGGCCTGTCAGAACCGCTCGAACGCCGAGCATGCGCCCGGCTTCCAGCGGATCAGATTCCGCGTATTTGAAGGCCGAGTTTCGCGCAATCACTTTTCGAATCCCGGGCAACTCCGACAGCGCTTGGATGAGGCTTTCGGCGATTCCTTCACCGAAGAATTTCATGTTGGCGGGACCGCCGGTCAATCCGAACGGCAGCACGGCGATCGAGTCGACCGCAGCGCGCTTGCCCGAACTCTTTCTCGATGCGGCCGATGGTAGGGTAGAACGGGTTGACGCACCTTGAATTGCGCCGAGCGCGCCGGCTGCAGCGGGGTCGAGGTGACGCCGAACTGCGTCTACCAGGGTGGCCGTTGTTTCCTCGAGCCCGGACCCAAGATCAATCCATTGCGATTCGCTCAGGTAGTACTCGAATGCAGGCGAGAGCGGCTCGGAATCGACGCGAAGGGCAACGATCGGCCGGCCTTTGGAGGACGCTCGCTCAATTTCCTTGCCGACGTGCGGAGACGTGCCCGCGTGAGCCGAAAGCACCAGTACCAGGACCTTGGCCTTGTTGAGCGCGCGCACAATAGCGTCTGCGTACAGGGACCCGGCAACAACATCTCGAGGGGCAATCCAGCACCGCAGTCGGCAGAGTTCCAGAGCTTCCACGAGCGCATTCGCGACCGCGGTGTCCTGCGACGCGTAGCTAACGAAGACCGTGGGGGCATCCCCGCCAGCGCTGTCCTCGACGCCCCCCTCCGCCATATTTGATGCCTTCGGATCTTTAGGTGTGTTCTCGGCTCTCAGACAGCGTGAGCAAAAGCCCGCACTCCGTCAATGAGGGCACTGATCTGCGGATCGGTCCCGATGGTGACGCGGCACCAGTTCTCGTAAGGCGGAAAACGCCGCCCAACAGCAATATTCCGACGGCGCATGAACTCGGTGAACTGCTTGATTGGCGCGCCCGTGTCGAAGAATACGAAATTGCCGTAAGGCTCGGCGTACGGAAGGTGAAGCGCCGCGAGCTCAGCAGTGAGACGCGCACGGCTGGCCACGATCCGTCGCCGGCAGTCCGTCAGGAACGCCTTGTCACCGAGGCTCGCAGAGGCGGCGCGCACAGCGAATATGTTGGGCGTCGTCATGCGCGCAGCGGAGATTTCCTCGATAACCTCGGGGCGTGCGATCCCGTAGCCGTACCGAAGCCCGGCCATGCCGTGGAGCTTGGAGAATGTACGCAACACGACGACACGCTTTGGCCCCGTGACCAGGCTGGCGGACGAGGATGCGCCCTCGACAAACTCCAAATAGGCCTCATCGATGATGGTCGTCACGTGATCGGGGAGCGCGGCGACGAATGCTGCGATCGCCGCGGCATCGACCATCGTGCCCGTCGGATTGTTGGGATTGCAGATGTACACGGCGCGCGTCTTGGCAGAGACCGCCGCGTGCATGGCGCTCAAATCGTGGCGCAGTTGTTTATCAACGGGCACCAATTTCAGGGTCGCCCCTGTGTGCTCGGCGTACGTGGTCAACTCGGTGTAGGTCGGCTCGGCAGCCACGATCTCGCCGTGCTCACGCGCGGCGAGCATCCCGAGGGCGCGCAGCAACTCCCCGGAGCCGGTGCCGGTGACGATGTGGTCCGGCCCAAGGCCTTCCTTTTCGGCGATTAATTTGACCAGCCTTGGATTCTCATCATCCGGATAACGGCAACCGTCGGCGATCGACTGGATGATTGCGGCGCGGGCAGCCGGCGACGGACCGTAAGGGTTCTCGTTCCAACACAACAAGACCAATGGTTCGGCGCCGCCGGCCAATGGAGTCGCGGCGAGGCGCGCAGCCTGTGGCGCCGAAATGCTGCTCGTCGGACGCATCAGCAGGATCGCCGATGCGGTCAAAAGGTCACGGCGGCTGAGTTCCATGGATCGACACCCCCAACTTGCGACAGTCCGGATCAACGGACTCGATTTCTAAGCGTAGGGTAGCAGATTGCGTTTCACCGCAATCGGCGTCTACCCATTCGTCATAATTTCTCGCATCACATCGCCGATTTCGGCGTGCAGGACAAGATCGGCCCTGCCATCCATGTCGGTCGGCTCGCGGTTGACAATCGCGAGCGCGGCACCGTTCGCCTTAGCGACCATCGGTAATGCGGCAGCGGGATACACCGCCAGCGACGAGCCGAGCACGATGAACAGGTCGCATGCGCGCGAGGCGGCGTCGGCACGGCGCATCGCGTCGACGGGCATCGGTTGACCGAAGGAGATTGTCGCTGTCTTGACGATGCCGCCGCATGCCCGGCAAGTTGGCAGCCTGCCTTGCTCCAGAAATGGGTCCCGCAGATCCGTCAATTCGTGTCGCAGCCTGCAGACGAGACACGTGGCATAGCCGGCATTTCCATGAAGCTCGATCACCTGAGGCGCGGGAACGCCGGCGGCCTGGTGCAAATTGTCCACATTTTGCGTGATCACATGGCTGACCTTGCCGATGCCGACCAGGTGCGCGATAGCAAAATGACCTTCATTCGGTTTGGCGCCTACCCAGCCGGCCGCCCCGGAGAAGGTGCGCCGCCAAGCTTCGCGCCGCGCGCCTTCGTTGCGCATGAACGAGTCGAAGTCGATCGGCTTCATCCGGCTCCAGACACCGCCTGGGCTACGGAAATCCGGAATCCCGGATTCAGTCGACATGCCGGCACCGGTAAAGACGACGGTTCGTGCCGAACCGGCAAGAAGCGTCGCGAGGCGGAGAATCGCCGACGTCACCGTCGTGTCCTAGCGCGGCAGTGCGCTGCTCGGAGCCGATTGCATGGGGGGCGTGCCGACCCTGACAAACTTGAGCGTCATCCGATCGCTCTCCCCGATGCCGGCGTACTTGGCGCGATCGCGCGCGTCGGCGGGCGCGTAGTCGGCGCCTGCCTGGAACGACGGCGGAAGCGACCACACGCCATTGGGATAGTCTTTCGTGTCTCGCGGATTGGCGTTGATCTCTGATTTTCCCGAGAAAGCGAAGCCGGCAGCTTCGATTTTCTCGATGACCCACGCTTCCGGAAGATAGCCCTTCTTGACGGTCTCCTCCGGATTCGTGCCGGGCGCGGCGCGGTGTTCCTCGACGCCGAGAATGCCATTCGGCTTGAGCGCTCGATGGATTTCGCGAAGCCACGTGTCGAGCGTTCCCCAGTTCTTCATCATGTGAACCTCGCGCATCAAGAGAACCATGTCGAGCTTTCCGTCCATGTTCAGCTTCGGTGCTTCGTAGACGACGCGGATCACGTGAACCTTGCCGTAGCGCTCAGGCGCCGCATGAAGTAGGGCATCAAACCGCTCGCCCTCGTATGGTGTCCAATGGTGCCCGCTCGGCTCGGCCGCGGCGCTCGGCGGCTCCCGGTTCGTCGCCAAGTAAAGACCGTCCTTCGCGAGCACCGGTGCGAGGAGTTCCGCGTAGTAGCCAGTCCCGGGCCCGACATCAAGCACGGTCATCGTCGGTGTAAGGCCGAAAAATGCGAGCGTTTCGACGGGGTGGCGGAATTGGTCGCGGTCTGCGGCGCTGGGCGAGCGGTGCGAATCCCGCATGGCCGCGTTGATCGACGCGCTGCCGCCCGCGAGGCTGGCGTCCGCGTGCGTGGGCGCTCGATCGGGCTCGGCTGCGTGGTGTTGCTCGGCGTTGCTGCAACCGAGGAGCATCGCAGCTAAAAAGAGGAGCGATGAGGGGCGGGCCATGCAAGGATCATGGCACGCCCTACCCCGTTTTGGTACGTTTTGAAGTTCTCACATACCGAGCTTCTCGAACGCGGCCACCTCGCCGCTCTTGAGCTCGCGCCATCGCGCCAAGGCGGCGGCGGCCTCGCTCTTCAGGTCGGCGAACATGGCTTCGTCCTGGGCAGTCGGCGCCGCATCACCGGAACCCACAAGCGCGCCCAGCGCCGCCAACATATTGTTGAGACGAACCGGAAAGTTCAAGGCGTCTTCCGAGGCGTGCGAGCGCGGCTGTATCAAGATCTCCTCAACCTCGGTCAACTTGCCGTCTAGGGCATCGGCCGCAGCCGCGACCTTGGTCGCTTGCCTTGAAGTAGCAGCCGTTTTCTTTGCCGCCATGATCTTGACGCGGGTGGCGCGGATGTCGAGCACTGCGTCATGCACCTCGGTCAGCAGGGCATTGATCGCACTATGCAGCGCGAACTGCTTCGCCAGCTCGTCACGCGTCGCCGTGCCGCGCGGATCCGCCAAGATCTCGAGCGGCTGAGTCTGGCTGCTGCCATCGACAGTCAACCTAACCTGATAGTGACCCGGCAGCACCTTGGGACCCGCCACGCTGCCCGCCCACAAGGGTGCGTTCTTGATGGCGCGAGCCTTGTCCGTACGCAGGTCCCAAGCGAAGGTATTGAATCCGGCGAGATGCGGCACTTTGACCGGTTTGGAGGCACGTTCTTCTTCCTCGTCCTCCTGCGGCTCGGCCTTGGTCTCGTCCTCACCCGGACTCTTGGCATCCTCGGCTTCTGGGTAGTGACGGATCAACTTGCCGCTCTCATCGAGAATATCGAGGCTGATGCGCTGATCGAGCGGGTCGGGCTTGTCCTTCTCTTTATCCTTGTCCTTCTTGTCCGCGTCTTTGTCGGCATCCTTGGCGGGTCGAGGTTTACCGATTTGCGCCGACAAGGTGTAGTTGATCACGGCGCCGGCCGGCGGGTTGGCGCCGCCAAAATAACGCAGGCCACCGCCGCCGCGGCCGCCGAAGACCGTACGGTTGGCCGCAGCCGGCTTGAACAGATGCGAGGTCTCGGCCGGAATCGTCGGCGCCCACTGCCGCACGGGCGACAGATCGTCGATGATCCAGAAAGCGCGGCCATGGGTGGCGACCGCCAGACTGTCGCCATGCACTACGAGGTCGTGCACGGGGACCACGGGCAGATTCAATTGCAGGCTCTGCCAGTGAGCGCCGTCGTCATACGACATCATGATGCCGGTCTCCGTGCCGGCATAAAGCAGACCCGAGCGGGCCGGATCACGCCTGATAACGTGCAAATATGCGTCCGGTGCCAACCCTTCGGTGATCGGCGTCCAGCTCTTGCCATAGTCCTGAGTACGGAATGCGTAAGGCTCGAAGTCATCGAGCCGATGGCGGTCGGCTGCAACATAGGCGACAGCGGGATCATTAGGATCGGGCTCAATCGCTTCAACGGTGGCGAAGTCAGGCATGCCTTTGGGCGTCACATTCGTCCAATGCGTTCCGCCATCACGGGTCAGATGCACCAGCCCGTCATCACTGCCGACCCAGATCAAATCCTTGGTCTTGGGCGATTCGGCGACGGCGAAGATGGTGTCATAAGTCTCGACGCTGGTATTGTCCTTGGTCAGCGGTCCGCCCGACGAGCGCTGCTTGGTTTTATCGTTGCGGGTGAGATCGGGTGAGACCACAGTCCAGCTGCGGCCTTGGTCGAGCGAGCGGAACAACACCTGTGCTCCGAAGTAGAGCGCATGCGGCGCGAATTTCGAGATCATGATCGGTGCCGTCCATTGGAACCGATACTTCAGATTCTCCGCAGGCCAGCCCATGGTGTTGCGCGGCCACGGCGTGATCTGAATGTTTTGGCCGGTGCGCCGGTCGTGGCGCGTCAGCTCGGCGTCGTAGCCGCCGCCATAGACGATATTGGCATCGGTGGGGTCGGGAATGATGAAGCCGCTCTCGCCGCCGCCGACCGGGTTCCAATCCTCGATTCCCACTCCGCTTGAGCGCCCGGCTGTCGCGATCGCAATACTGGAGTTGTCCTGCTGGTCGCCGTAGAGGCGGAACGGGAATTCGTTGTCGGCGGCGATGTGATAAAACTGCGCGGTCGGCTGGTTCATCTCCGAGCTCCAAGTCTCGCCGCCATCGACTGAGATATTGGCGCCTCCGTCATTGCCTTCGATCAAGCGCTTAGGATTGGTCGGATCGATCCACAGTTCGTGATTGTCACCATGCTGGGTCTTCACTGTCTTGAAACTTTTGCCGCCGTCGCTCGAACGGTAAAGCGCGGTATTCAGCACATAGACGGCGTTGGCATCTTTGGGATCGGCGAAGACCGTATTGAAATACCAGGCCCGCTGTTTGATGCTGTTCTTGTCGCTGACGAGCGCCCAGGTCTCACCGCCGTCATTCGTGCGGAAGAGCCCGCCTTTCTTGGCTTCGATCATCGCATAGACCACTTTGGAGTCGGAGGTCGGAGCGACATTGACTCGGCCGAGAATGCCGTCCGGCAGTCCCCCGCCGCTAAGCCGACGCCAATGCTCGCCGCCGTCGAACGACTTATAGAGGCCGCTGCCGGGCCCGCCGCTCTCCATGATCCAAGGTTTGCGATAGGCCTGCCACATGCCGGCATAGAGAATCTTGGGATTGTTAGGATCGAAGGCGACGTCTGAAGCACCGGTCTTGGCGTCGACATAAAGCACCTTCTTCCAATTGGCGCCGCCGTCGTTTGACCGGAACACGCCGCGCTCTTGGTTGTCGCCGAAGATATGACCCAGCGCCGCCACCAGAACGATGTTGGGGTCGGAGGGATCGACGATGATTCGGCCGATCACCTGGCTGTCGCGCAGGCCAGAAAAATGCCAGGTCTTTCCCGCATCAATCGACTTATAGAGGCCATTGCCGGTGGCGACGTTGCCGCGAATGTTGATCTCGCCGGTGCCGGCATAGACGATCTTCGGATCGGACGGCGCTACGGCGACGGCACCGACCGCGGGCGCGGCCTCGGGGAAATCGTCCCATAACGGCTTCCAGCTCGTGCCGCCATCGACGGTCTTCCACAACCCGCCGGTCGCGGCGCCGAAATAATAAGTGTTCGGCTCGCTGACAACACCCGCGACGCCGGTAGCGCGGCCTCCCCGGAAGGGACCAACCAATCGATATTTGAATCCGTCGAGCGGCGATTTCGAGGCGGCGTCGGCGGACTTGGCAGGAGTTGGCGATGGATCCGCCGCAACCGAAACAGTGGTCGAGAGCAGCGCAAGGATGATGACCGAGAAGCGTGGTGCAGACAATTTGATCTCCTGTTTATCGCCGGTCAGGTTAGCGCCTCAGGCCACGCAATACTGCCGGGGAATGCATTATTACATGCGTGACGACGACGGCTACTGCTCGCAGTATCGGTGACGTGAGAGTAATCTGCGGCAATGCGTCCGCACCCCACTACTCTTCTGTGAAAACGTTGTCATACCCTTATGTAACTGACATTGTGAATGCCGCAATCGGAACCCACTTACAATTGCCGATCCCCACCTTTGGAGTATTTGTAGTCACTGCGATTGTGATATCGGCGGGTGTATTCCGCAAAGACGTGTGGAGACTCGAATCTTTGGGAACTATCCCGGCGTTGACGCATACAAGAATTGCCGATTTAGTCCTGATCTCGGTGATCGCCGGTCTTGTGGGCGCGAGAGTCTTTTCAATCTTGGACTATCCAGAGCAATTCCTTCAACATCCCGCCGCCATGATCTTTACCCGCACGGGATTTTCGATTTATGGCGGCTTGTGTTTTGGACTCTTAACTGGCGTCATCTTCCTCAGAAAATACGCTATCCCCATTCTCCCGACGTTGGATGCCGCGGCGCCTTCCATGATGCTCGGCTATGCCATTGGAAGGCTGGGCTGCCAGTTCTCGGGCGATGGGGACTGGGGAATCGCATCGAATATGCAATTGAAGCCCGGCTGGTTGCCGGACTGGATATGGGCACAGACGTATGAAGGCAATATCTCGGGAGTCGTCCTTCCGGGTGGAGGCGTCTACCCGACCCCTGTTTACGAGACCGCGATGGCGCTTGTGCTATTCGGCGCACTTTTGATGCTTCGATCTCGAAGATACCAACCGGGCTTTCTATTTTCAACGTATCTGATGTTTGCGGGGTTCGAACGATTGCTGATTGAGAAAATACGGATAAATGTTGACTACCACCTCTTTGGCCTGGCATTTACGCAGGCCGAAGCGATTTCATTCACTTTAGTTCTTGCGGGACTTGCTGGAGCAATTGCGACTCTGGGTGAACACCGTGTTTGGACCAGGGGCATTCTCTCGGTCGCGGTTATTTCGGCGCTATCTGCGTGTGCCAAGCTTTAGAGAACGATCTTCTTCGACCACTCCAGCGGCCGGAATCGCATTCATCGCTCGATGATTTGCAAGCGTGGAAGAAATCCGTGCCGACGATATTCTAGGGTTTCGCCACTAGGCAGAAGGCCGTATGCGCGACCGTTTCAAGAATGCCACCGAAAAGCAACGCGCTGAAAAGCACCATCAGCAAAGTGCTCGCTGCGTGCCGTGCTTGTCGCGGCGGGACCGCAGCCAAAAGGCTGAGGCGATAGCTTAAATGAGAAGACGCCCTCGCCTGCAACAAGGACGGATGTCGAAGACTCACAAGTTTTGCCAGAGCAGACACCAGCTCTTTGCCGCGGGCGCTGCGAATCACTGACTCATCGCAGGAAAGCTCCCGATACAAGGCGAGCCGCGAACCGCTGATCCAGAGCATCGGATGAAACCAAAGCACGCAGAGACCTACTTCATGAATGAGGCGTATCAAATTGTCGCGCCTTCGCGCGTGGGTGAGTTCGTGGATCAGCACGGCGTCGAGCTCAGGGCGACTCAGCAGCTGATCAATTCCATCGGGAAGGAGAATTTGCGGCCGCCATATGCCGGTCACCGCCGGACCTTGATCACTCGATGCAAAACTTACTCTCACGCCCTGTGCAAAGAACCCACGTCGCGCATCGCCGGTCTTTTGATGGACCTCAGTATCACGATGGTCAGGTTGTATGCGCGACACCAACCGCGTCCACATCAATATTGAACCCAACAGCCACGCCACACAGAGCAATACAGGCAGGGCTGCGTTGCTATTGATGTTCGCTCCGATCTCGTTAACGAAGCCGAGCGGAGAGGCCCACGGGAGACGCGGTGCCCAAAGGGCGTCCAGAAGCGCACCCACGGGCACGATGAAATTGATGGACGATGCGACCCAAATCCAATATTTCGCGGTCGCGCTGAAATGCGGAATCGAAGTCAGAGCCCAAGCAGAGAGCCAGACCAGCGAAGCATAGAGCAGATGAACTTCGAGGTCATATAAGGCGCGAGTAATATGATCAAGCATCGCCTTTCCTTCGCGACCGCGGCCCGTTCCGGCGTCCCCGCGCCGCACTTTGCAAAGCGTCTACCCGTGCGATGCTACTACATCAGAAGGGGCGGGACGATTGGGAAGCGCGACAAGGCCGCCGCAGATACGTTGCCGACCGGCGCGACTTGCACAGTACGTACACCTGTAGTAGGTTAACCGTCATCTGTAGTAGACATACCTACATATGTGGTCGAAACAATGATCGAATTCGGCCGTCGGCGGTCAGGGCTTTATTTCTGGTTACTGGCAGCGCTGTCGTATCCCGGGTTGTCGCACGGCCAGAGTCTCGATGCTCTGTCCCCCGAGGTTCGCAAGTATCTGAGTTTCAGGACGCCCAAGGTTGTGCTGGAACACGTTGAGGTGATCGATGGCACGGGTGCCGCGCCGATAGCGGACCAGAACATCTACATCGCTGATGGGAAGATCACCGCGATATCGGCCGGCGCCGATGTGTCGGCGAGCGATGGCACGACGGTTCTGGACCTTCACGGTCATTCAGTCATGCCCGGCATCGTCGGCATGCACGATCCCTTGTACGCCACGGCGCGGCCAAACCTTAGGGCCGATCGAAGCTTCGACCGGCCCGCCCTCTTTCTGTCGATGAGCTTTTCGGCGCCGCGTCTGTACCTGGCGAACGGTGTCACCACCATGCGCACCGCGGGCGGCGTCGATCCTTATACGGACACGAAGCTCAAGCGGCAAATCGACGCCGGAATTCTTCCCGGGCCACATCTAGACGTCACCGGCCCCTATCTGGACGGACCCGGCAATCTGATTCTGCAGATGCAGGATCTCAGCGGGCCGGAGGACGCACGCCAAACAGTGGCTTACTGGGCGGACCGCGGGGTGACTTCCTTCAAGGCGTACGCGCACATCACTCGCGCCGAACTGAGCGCGGCAGTCAAGGAGGCGCACAAGCGCGGACTTAAGATTACCGGCCACTTGTGTTCGATTACTTACGAGGAAGCGGCGGAGATCGGAATTGATAATCTGGAGCACGGTTTTTTTGTCAACACCAGCCTGGATCCCGACAAAAAAGCCGACACCTGTACCACCAGCTCAGGTGATTACACATTGGAGCACATGATCCCCGGAAGCCCCGAAGCAAATCGGTTGATTGCGATGCTAATCAAGCATCACGTCGCCATCACTTCAACCCTGGCGGGTCCGGCGTCTTCGGTGCCCGATGGCATCGAAGCGCTGGACGGCCGACCACACCTTCCGCCAGGTGCGCTGCAGGCGATGTCGCCTTCGCTGCGCGATGCGGTCCTTTTCAGCCGCAATGCGGCACCCAGCAAAGACAGCCCAGGCCCCGCATTCATGCTGCGCAGAGATATGGATCTGGAGCGCGCCTTCGTGGCGGCCGGAGGGCTGCTGATCGCGGGGCCAGACGCCACTGGCAACGGCGGCGTGATTCCGGGTTTTGGCGATCATCGTCAGATTGAATTGCTGGTGCAGGCCGGATTTACGCCCGTCCAGGCGATCCGAATCGCGACTTTGAATGGTGCGACGTATCTTGGGCGGGGCGGCGAGATCGGCTCGATTGCAGCGGGAAAGAAGGCGGATCTAGTGGTGATGAAAGGAGATCCCGCGACGCGCATCACGGATATCGAAAACGTCGAGCTCGTATTCAAGGACGGCGCCGGATACAACCCAAAACTGCTGCTGGAGTCGGTCAAGGGTCAGTACGGAGAGTATTGAGCTAGCCAGAGATCATGACCAACGGAGGGATCCCATGAAGAAGACGCGAATTCAGCGGTTCGGGACGGTATGTATCTCCGCCGGCGCCGTCTTGGCGATGTTTGTCTTTCCTGGCGCTGGCCTTCTCGATTCCGCACAGGCAGCCGCCGGCGCAACCTTCCGCGATTGCCACGCCTGCCCTGAGATGGTGGTCGTTCCGGGCGGCAGCTACACCATGGGCTCATCAGCGGAGGAAAAATCCTGGGCGGCGAGTCACGGTGGCGGTGTGAATGCGGTTGCCGATGAAGCTCCGCAACATCAGGTCACGTTGCCGTCATTCGCGCTCGGCAAGTATGACGTCACTCGTGCCGAGTATGCGGCGTTTGCCCGGGAGAGGGGCTACCCGCCCGGTGATGGTTGCGGCCACGGGCGCGCGATTTTCAAATGGGAAAAGGATCCCAAGTTGACTTGGGAAAATCCCGGGCATGCCCAGAGTAACCGCGATCCAGTGGTGTGCGTGAGCTGGCAGGATGCACATGCCTACATTGCGTGGTTGAATCTTAAGGCGCATCGCGGCCGCGGCGCCTCGCCAAAGCCTTATCGGCTACCCAGCGAAGCGGAGTGGGAATATGCCGCACGCGCCGGAACGACAACCAAGTTCTACTGGAGCGATGACGACGCTGCCGCCCCGGCCCACGCCTGGTTCAATGCCAACTCTGGCTGCGAAAGAATCGACGGCTTGGTTTGCGACCATGGCCAGACACATCCTGTGGGCGCAAAGCCGCCGAACGCATTCGGCCTTTACGACATGGCTGGGAATGTTTGGCAATGGACTGAGGACTGTTACGACAACAGCTACGCCGGCATCTCCGCCGACGGGCGCGCGAACGAGACCCCATCGAGCGACAAACAGGCGAACGACAGCCAAGGCCATTGCCTCCGAGTCGATCGCGGCAGCTCCTGGATGTTTCCGGCGTGGTTGCTGCGACCGGCCACCCGAGAGCGCAATCCCGCCGACTATCGCAATAACATCATGGGTTTCCGCGTAGCCAGGACACTGCCTTAAGAAGTCCCTGACTTCGTGTTGCGCTCCTGTTTGCGACGCCTCATATAACATGTTATATAACTTGTTATATGTCGGAACGCGACAAGATCGAAGACGTAGTTCAAGTGCTTGGCCATCTCGCTCTAGGCACGCGGCTGAAGCGCATCGGCGAGTGCTTGCAGTCGCAGACGCAGGTCCTGATTGATGAAGAAGGGTTCGATCTGCCTTCAAGTCACTTCCCAATATTGGCTGCGCTCCAACGACTCGGGGAATTGAACGTGGGCGAACTTGCGCAAGCGGTCGGCGTCAGCCAGCCGGCGATCTCGCGCGCGCTGCAGGGACTTCAGGCTCAGGGCCTGATTCGGGCCGAGCCTTCGTCCGACCGTCGTAGCCGTGCAGTGACATTGTCTTCCGATGGTCGGCGGTTGGTTGCTAAAGCCAAGCAGTCGGTGTGGCCGCGAATAGAGGCAGCGGTCGCCGAGGCATGCGCCGGCCCACCAGACTCGCTCCTGGGTCAGCTTGATAAGGTAGAGGCTGCACTCAATGCTGAGCCCCTGCACTTGCGCGCTGTGCGTCAAGCGAACCAGAAACGGCGCAATGCAAGAGCTTGACCGACCTGTCTGGGCGAGCCTTTGTGGGCACCATAAAGCATTGTCCAGCGGCAATCTTGCGGCGCGCCGGTTCTTGCCCGATGTAAATCTCTTTGCTGCGACAGTCGATGACGGTGCGGACTCGCTTCGCGCGTTGGCTGAGATCACAGCGCCGGGCGAACGAGTGTTTTTGGCGCAGTTATCGCGCCCGAGGGAGTTCCCTGGGTTTACCGCCGTCAAGACCGCCACGGTGCTGCAACTCCTTGAACGCCGCGCCGTTCTGCCGGCGGCCCCTCGCGACGTTGTCGAACTCGACGACCGAGACGCCGCAGACATGCTTGCCCTTGCGACCCTCACGGAACCCGGCCCATTTTTGCCGCGCACTCACGTGATGGGGCGATTCATCGGCATTCGGATAAAGGGCAGGTTGGCCGCCATGGCCGGCGAGCGTTTTCGGTTTCCCGGTTACACTGAAGTCAGCGCCGTCTGCACCCATCCAGATTTTCGCGGCAAGGGGCTGGCGAGACTTCTGTCCGCGTTGGTATCCGCCCACATACGAGCCCGCGGGGACAGACCCTTTTTGCACTCGTGGGCCAGCAATTCAGCAGCTATCGAGCTTTACAAGTCTCTCGGATTTGAGATTCGCGCTGAACTTGCTGCGGTGATTCTGGAGCGCGTCTGCTAGAGCGCATACAAGCGCCTTTGATTTTCCGCTGAACGGCCACTCCCCACGTGGAACGACGGGCTGGTATGCTGCGCAGATGCCAATCGCCCTGGGATTCGAATAGCTCGAACGCCTTGCCCACATGTCAGATCTTATTCGGCGCCTGAGCGACGCCACTGCCCAAGTTTTCGAGCAGCTCGGATTCGATCCGAAACAGGCTGTGGTGCGCCCTTCAGACCGCGCAGATCTTGCGGACTTCCAATGCAACGGTGCACTGGCCATAGCAAAAAGCCTTGGACGCAATCCCTCTGAGATCGCGAGCGCTGTAGCTAATGCCTGGATCGCTAGCGATCTCTCCGGCAGACCGTCGATTGCGGGGCCGGGCTTCCTCAACTACCGCGTTGCGGCCAGCGCACTGTCCGCACGCATGCAGGAGATCGCGAGCGACCCGCGTTGCGGCGCTCGCACCGTAGAACGCCGACGACGTGTGCTGGTCGACTATGGCGGACCCAATGTCGCGAAGCCGATGCACGTCGGGCACCTGCGAGCGTCCATCATCGGCGAGAGCCTCAAGCGCATATTTCGATTTCGCGGCGACGAAGTCTGGGGCGATGCGCACTTCGGTGATTGGGGCTTTCAAATGGGACTGCTTATCGTCGCGCTCGAAGAAGAGCTTGGCGGTCTCAGTGACCCGAAACGGGTCGACCTTCGCCTACAACAGCTGACCTTGGACGATCTCGAGACTATCTACCCAGTTGCGGCCGGGCGCGCCAAGGCGGATGAAGCGTTTCGCGACAAGGCTCGGAAGGCAACGCTAGCGCTGCAGTCCGGAGATGCGTTGCATCGGAAGATCTGGCGAGCGATGCACGATGTCTCCATGGTAGGCCTCAAGCGCGAATTTCGTGCGTTGGGCGTCGATTTCGACCTTTGGAACGGAGAAAGCGACGCTGATGCGTACATTCCAGCGATGCTCGACGAGCTCCGGACCCACAAATTGCTCGAGTCAGATCAGGGTGCGCAGGTAGTGCATGTTGCTCGCCCGGACGACAAGCGTGAGTTGCCGCCGCTCCTCGTCATTTCATCCGAGGGATCCGCGATGTACGGCACGACGGATCTGGCGACCATCCTGCAGCGCGAGCGCGAAATAGACCCGGAGCTTTATCTTTACGTCGTCGACCAGCGTCAAGCTGATCACTTTGTGCAGGTTTTTCGCACTGCAGAGGCGGCCGGATGGGTGCAGATAGGGCAGCTCGAACATATCGGTTTCGGCACCATGAACGGTCCGGACGGCAAACCATTCAAAACTCGGGCCGGCGGAGTACTGAAGCTGAGCGAGCTCATCGAAATGGCCCGCGAGAAGGCGCGGCTGCGCCTGCGAGAGGCACAGATGGGCGCCGATCTCACTCCGACGGAGTTCGAAGATGTCGCCGACAAGGTCGCCATCGCCGCATTGAAGCTTGCCGATCTTCTGAACTTCCGGGGCACCTCCTACGTATTCGACCTCGATCGCTTCATCAGCTTCGAGGGGAAGACCGGACCCTATCTGCTTTACGCGGCGGTACGGATCAAGTCGCTGCTGCGCAAAGCCGCAGCGCAAGGCCTCACGGGAGGGCCCATTGAAATCGAGCACCGTGAAGAACGCGGGCTCGCGCTTGCGCTCGATGCATTCGACCGCGTCGTGACAACGGTCTATGAAAGACGGGCGCCACACTTGCTCGCTGAACACGCCTTCGCGCTCGCGCAGCGGTTCTCCAGTTTCTACGAGAACTGCCCGATTATCCCTGAGCCCCAGGAGACGACTCGCAATTCGCGCCTCACATTGGCTGCAACGACCTTACGTCAACTGGAGCTTTCGCTCGATCTGCTCGGAGTGAAATCGCCGGAGCGGATGTGATTAAATCGACACCGAACGCCAGGTGACTGATGCGGGACGGCGAGGCTCCTGCCGCCGTCCCGCTGCTTCAAGCACCGGCTTAGGCCGCTTTACCCGCGGCGAGCGCCTGGACATCCGAGGTGTTGAGCACCTTGCCACCGATGGCCCAGTCACCGCTCTCAAACTCATTCACGCGGACCCAAGTAACCGCGCGCATGTTCTCGCCTTCCACTTCAACCATGGCTTCGGTCACCTTGGCGATCAGCTGCTGCTTCTGCTTGAGGGAAAAAACGTCTTTAATCACATCGATAGTAACAAGAGGCATGAATCTCTCCTTAATGGTTGATCGAAATCGGCACGAATGCGTTTTCGTGCAGGCGGCGAATTTCAACACTGGGATAACTTCATTGCTTGGAGGCCGCATGGAGGTTGTGTGGAGATTTCTAAGTGAGTTCACGCCGCATGCTCTATCCTTAAACACATGATTTACCGATTCGACCCCTTCGAATTAGACACTGACAAGGTCGAGCTGCGAGGGCGCTCAAAGCCTGTTGCGGTCGAACCGCAGGTGTTCGGATTGCTGGCGTTGTTGATCGAAAACCGAGAGCGCCTGGTTAGCAAAGACGAAATCATCGAAAAGGTTTGGGAAGGCCGCATCGTCTCTGATTCCGCCGTGGCGAGCCGAATCAAGTCCGCGCGAAAGGCGCTAGGCGATGACGGGGTCTCGCAACGCTACATCAAGACAATCCATGGCCAGGGCTTCCGCTTTGTCGCGGGGGTGAGAGTTGCAGGGACCGTCGAGGCAGCCGTCGTGCACAATGTCCCCGACTTGCCACCCAGCTGCAATGCTACCCGGCCCTCCATTGCGATCCTTCCATTTCGGATTGTCGGAAACGCGGGCTCTCACGCAACCACTGCCGATGCCCTTCCGGATGAGCTCATTGCAGAGCTTGCACGGCTGCGCTGGCTCTTCATCACGGCGCGCGGATCCTCGTTTCGCCTGAGCACGAAGGACACCGACATGTGTGAGATCGGCCGGCTGCTTGGCGTGCGCTATTGCCTTACCGGCACCGTGGAAGCCAGCAATTCGCGCCTCATCGTCATCATCGAACTGGCCGACACGCGCGATGCCGCGGTGGTATGGGCGGAGCGTTTCTCGGGTTCCGTCGATGATGTGCATCGCATCCGTCAAGAGATCCGTTCAAAAGTGCTCGCCTCATTGGATATTCAAATTCCGCTGTACGAAGCGACGCTTGCACGGCACACGGTGACCGAAAACCTCGATGCATGGGAGGCCTATCATCTCGGTCTTCAGCACATGTACCGATTCAACCGGCAAGACAATAAGGCGGCGATCGCTCTGTTTCAGCAGGCGGTAGAGCGCGATCCCGGGTTCGCGCGTGCTCATGCCGGGCTTTCCTTCAGTCACTTCCAGACAGCTTTCATGCATTACTCGCAGGATGTCACAGGCGACATTGCATTGGCGCGCCGGTTTGCGGAGCGAGGAATCGAATTGGATCCCATAGATCCTTTCGTTAACTTCACAATGGGCCGGACGTTTTGGCTACGGGGGGACTTGGACAGCAGCTTAGGCTGGTTCGAGCGCGCCGCCTCCATCAGTCCAAATTTTGCACAAGGCATCTATGCCCGTGCCTGGACGGAGTCCCTCGCCGGAAAGGGTATGGAGGCCCGCGAAAACATCGATCTGGCGATGCGCCTAAGCCCGATCGACCCCCTGCACTACGCCATGTTAGCAACGAGAGCCTTTACGCACATAGCCTCCGGTGAAGACCTCGAAGCAGCCAATTGGGCCGAAAGGGCTGCACGCTCACCGGGCGCCCATGTACTGATCGCCATGATTGCCGTGGTCGCGCACGCCTTATCCGGCAATGAGGCCCGTGCCAAAGCATGGAGCGCCGATGTCCGCACACGCAACGCCACTCTCACGCAACGCGAATTCTTTCAGGCCTTTCCGATGAAAGCACAGAGCACCGTGACTCGCGTTTCAAAGGCTCTTGGGAAGTTCGGATTCTAGACAGATGCGGAGAGCGCCAGGGCGCCGCGCGCCGGTTTGCTCAACTTCCCGCCTCAAATATCGGTTGTCCCCGGCGAATGGTCATGCCAACGCGCGCGAAGGCCGTGACATCCTTCGCTGGGTCCGCTTGCAGCACAACAAGATCCGCATCCATCCCAGGCGCCAAACGACCTTTGTGCGCCGCGAATCCAAATCTTTGCGCGGGCGCCATCGTAAGTGCAGTCAATATCTGGCGCCAATCGAGCACGCGGCCAAGCTGGCGATATTCTTCCGTCGTATCGAAGACGTCGATATAGCCGACATCGGTGCCGAATAGGATCTGACCGCCGGCCTTCGCGTACGCATCGACCTGTTGCACATCGTCGTCCATGAATCGCTTCAATTCTGTTTCAGGGGCATGGGACCTTTTCAGCTCCACCTCGAACAGCGTCAACGTAGGAATCAGGGCCATATGGTGCGCAAGAACGCGACCCGTCAGCTCGGCAGACCAGGGTCCGCTATCCGGCGTGGTATGAGCCAGGATGTCGACACCGCTGTCGATCGAGACATTAAGACCGTCGAGGTTGGATGGATGCGCGAAAACCGGTTTGCCATCGGCATGAGCGGCTGCCACCAGCGCCCGCGCTTGATCAAGCGGCATGGGGAGTACGCCGATCTTCCCACCCACGATGGCACCCGCAAACAATTTCACACCATCCGCGCCTGCGTGAATCTGCCGATGGACACGCGCTACGGCCGCGGAAAGGTCGGTAATTTCCTCGTTCGGGAAACCATTGTCCTTCATAAATTGCTTTACATAGATCGGCGTGCCGCCTTTCGGAAAAAAAGGATCGCCGACCGTCAGGATCTTCGGACCCATAACTTCGCCGTCGCTGACGCGGCGCCGAATTTCGAGGGTATTCGTCAGTTGCGATGAAATGTCGAAGACCGTCGTGAAACCCCAGCGCGTCAACATTTGCGTCAGAGCCTGTGAAAGATCCGCGTTCGAGTGCTTGTCGGCATGCAGAAAAGCCGGCGTCAACAGGTGCACATGGCTGTTCCAGAATCCCGCCGTTACCACCGCTCCTCGCAGATCAATAACCTTGGCAGCGCTCGGCACACTAACCTCGCTCCCCGGACCCATACGTTGTATCCGCCCGCCGTGAATCAGAACTGTGCCATCCGCAATGGCATCCGCTTCGGGAGATGCGTAAATGCGTGCGTGCGTAAGCGCGATGTCGGCTGCGATCGCGCCTTGTGCAAGAAACATGGCAAGGAGGAGCAGGATCATGGATGGGGCGCGCATATGAGACTCCAGAGTATTTGCGGCAGCAATGCAGCGAAGTATACTGCGATCGCTCAAGCTGTGTACATAGTACGCATATGCGGGTACTATGTACACGTGACAAGAGACCGCATCTTTGCCGCTGCGAGGACCGTCCTCGATCACGAGGGGATTAGGGGACTCACCATCCGCAAAGTCGCCCAACGCGCCGGCTTGTCGCCGATGGCGATGTACCGCCATTTTGCCGACAAGGATGAGTTGCTGAACGCCCTGATGAATGACGGCCTCGCCGCCTGGGAGAAGATCGCGCGCGCCATCCGTGCCCGCGACCCGATGAAATGGCTGGAACAGCTCGCGGAGGCCTACCTCGATTTCGCGCTCAGCAAACCCCATCGATTCGATTTCGCATTTTTTGTGCCCGCGCCCAAAGCGCGTCAGTTTCCCGACGATTTCGTAGCGGGACGTTCGCCTGTTATTGCCATGGCGATGGTCCGCATCGATCAGGCCAAGGCGGATGGCAAACTAGGCCCTAGTCCGGCGCTTGAGGTGGCCCTTTCCCTCGCAGCGCTCGGCCAGGGGTTGGTCTCGATGTACCGCGCCAACCGCTTTTCGAGCGAAAAGCAGTTTCGCGTGCTCTATCGTCGGGCGGCTCGCCATTGCCTGGGATCCTTCTCCTCTAGAAGTGCGGGTAGCCATTAACGAAAGTTAGCGCCCTTAATGACCGTGACCGCAGAAATGGAGACGGTATAGATATTGCCGTTCACTCAAGATTGTCATCGTACCCCGTACATTGTAGTAGTATGTACGTAGACTGTCGTAGTGTGACCACAATTGCTCTCGTCACCGTGAAATGCGCGACTCTTGAGGAAGCTCCTTGATTCGAAAGATGCTCAAATGGACGGGATTTGTGATCGCTTGTTTGATCTTCATAGCGATCACGTCCGCGCTTTCATATAGAAAGTATTTGCAACACAACGTTGCCCAGGAACGCGCGATCACCGCCGCCAACGGGATCGACAGCCTCGAGCGGGTGCGCATCGCTGGAATCGATCAGTGGATACAGGTGCGCGGGCAGGATGTGAAGAATCCCATTTTGCTGATCCTCCATGGCGGCCCAGGCGTAGCTTTCATTCCATTGGGCGGCGCGTTTGAGACCCCATGGGAGAAGCGCTTCACGGTCGTGAATTGGGATCAGCGCGGTGCGGGAAAAACCTATGCATCGAACGCTAAGGAACTGCAGCGCCGCACCATGACAGTGGCGCAAATGGAACAAGACACGCTTGAAGTGGCGCGCTACCTCGCGGCTCGGTTCAAACGCCAAAAGATTTTCGTTCTCGGCCATTCCTGGGGAAGCATTCTCGGACTTTGGCTGGCGCACGAGCACCCGGAAGTCGTGTATGCCTATGTCGGAGTCGGACAGCTCGTGAACGCCAGAGAGAATGAAGCCACGGCGTACCAGGACGCCTTGCAGAAAGCTCATGAACTTCACCATCAAAGGGGCATCGCCGCGTTGGAAGCTCTGGCCCCCTACCCGGCTGCCGCTGCAGATCTCGCTAAGAGCGGGATTGCCCGCGGTTGGGAGGCGAAATTCCTCGGCCCGCCGGCGGGCGGCGGGAATCGATTCATCGATGACGCACTGCCTCGATTGATATCAGCCCCGGAGTATTCCGTCTTAGACGATTACGCGTTCATTCGCGGAATGCGATTTTCACTGGAGGTTTTGATTCCGCAAATGATGTCCGTCGAGCTCGCCCAACTGGGCAGCGAATTTCGAGTGCCGATATTCTTTTTAGAAGGGCGATATGATCCTTATTGCCGTCCGGAATTGATTTTTGAATACAGCCAAAGAATATCGGCACCTCAGAAAGACTTTGTGTGGTTTGAAGTCTCCGGGCATTTCCCTTTCTTTGATGAACCACAAAAATTCGCGGACGAATTATCCAAAATACGGAGCGTCGCCGCGCCATCTCTCTAAGCCATCATGGCGATGCCAAACGGCACCTTTGCGTAGGTGATCGATGGGCGGAGCTCAACGTGCCGCCAAAGCCATGGGTCCAGTACACACGGCGTAACGGCCGGGCTTGAGCTGAGAGAAAGGGGTTGGAAAAGCACCCGCGCAACAGGTCTCTTGTTGTTGGGCCCGAGCAATTTGGCGAACACCAGCAGTCGGCCGGACACCGGCGTCGGCAACGCGTGGCCCAAGTTCACATGAAGCATCACCGGCGCAGCAGCTGCCGGTGCGGTAAAGACAGCCGCCAACACCGTTTACGCCAACTTATTCCTCGCTTACGGACGATATCGGGACGCGTTTCGCAACAGCCCGTCCTGTGACACAGCTACGTACATTCTGATTTTCATCACATTGCCAGCGGCATTCATCACACAGGTAGCCACCTTCATCACGCTGCCAGGGGCCTCCATCCCATTTTCAAGCACAGCCATTGATGGGCGGATATCGTTCGGCCGATCGAGAGCGGCGTTCGTCTGTATTCATGTCGTGAAAACACAACGGGACTTCGTCTGCCAATACGCCGCTGCCATAACTAACCTCGGTGGAGTGCCAAGATGAGAATGCAAAGACCGGATAGCATTAGATCGCTTGTGAAACAATTTATGACGGTATCGCTGTATGCGTTCGTCGCCGCCCTATCGATACCTGCCATGGCGCAGCAGTCGCCGCCCGCTGCCTCTGCCTCCGATACCGAGTTGGTGGAAATCGTCGTCACAGGCTCCCTCATCAAGAGGCCGGCGGCGGAAACCGCGGAGGCCATCACGATCCTCAAGACGGACGCCCTCAAGGACCAAGGCATCGTAACTGTGGAGCAGGCGCTGAACACGCTGACCTCCGCCGCCCCGTCGGTCAACATCGCCGCAAACGTGGGGTCATTTTCCGGAGGGGGTAGTTACGCCAACCTGCGCCACTTAGGAAACGGCAGCACCCTGGTGCTGCTCGATGGCCAACGGATGGCCAACAATGCCTTCAACGGCAACGCGGTTGACTTGAGCGGCATTCCGTTCTCGGCGATCGGCAGCGTCGAAGTGCTGCGGGAAGGCGCCTCCGCGCTTTACGGCTCGGACGCAATCGCGGGCGTGATCAACTTCATCACCAAGAAGAATTACCAAGGGGCCGAAGTCGAGGTCAATTTCGACCATCCACAGCAAGCCGGCGGCGGCTCGGGGCAGGCGGATTTCCTTTTCGGACACGGAGACCTGGCGAGCGACGGCTATAACATCATGATCACGGGAAGCTACAGCAAGCAACAGGAACTGCGCGCGACACAGCGGGGGTTTTCCGCCTCGGGCTTTGATCCCGCACGCGGCGTCCCCAATACGAACTATCCGGGATCGTGGCCCGGGAATGTACTGGATGCCAACGGTAACATCTGGCAGTCGGGCTATCCGGCGTGCACAGGCAATACGCAACTGACCACTTTTTTCGGCGACTGCTCATACCGGTATTCCGCCGCGACGGATCTGCTGCCGGAGTCCAGCGAGGCTTCCGGCATGTTGTCCTTCACCAAGGCGCTGCCGGCCAACAACACCCTGCAGTTTCAGTACTTCTACACCCGGTCCGAAGTAAACGGTTACTCGGGCCCGATGTTTTATTTCTACCAGATGGACCCTGCGAGTCCCTACTTTCCGCAGGCGTCTCAGCTGATCTGCTCCCGAGGCGCGGCGAACTGCGGCGGCCTGGCGCCGGATCTCACCGATCCGATCAGCGCGATTTGGACCGACCCGGACAACAGCCGCTTCGGGGGCGCCCTCAATGCCGCGCAGAGGGCGCTGCTGACGTTCTCCGGCAGCAACGGCGGCTGGGACTATGCCGCAGACCTCAATTACAGCAAGAACCACAACGACAATCGCTGGACCGGCGGCATCCCCAATGAGGCCGTCCAGGCGCCTGGCGGCGTCCTCAGCGATCTGATCAATCCCTTCGGTCCGCAGAGCGCGGCAGGGCAGGCTTTGATCAACTCGTCGTATATCAATGGTGTGTACCAGATTGGCGAGTTCACACGGTGGAGTGTCGACGGTCACGCCAGCCACCCGCTGGGCGATGCTTTCAATGCGGGCACTCCGGCAACCGTGGCGCTCGGCTTTACTGCCAGCGGCGAACACTACGAGAGCGCGACCACACCCTATAACACCCTCACGACCGCGGCGACCGGGCTTACCGATAGTGCGGTCGAAGGGAGTCGCCGTGCACAGGCGGCTTACGTCGAGCTGGATATGCCGATCACCAAAGGCCTCGATGTCGACGTGTCGGATCGCCAAGATCGATACAGCGATTTCGGCAACACCAACAACGCAAAGCTGTCGGTGCGATATCAACCGGCAGATTTCCTGACCTTCAGAGGAGCCGCCTCCACCGGCTTCCAAGCGCCCTCGCTCTTTCAACTTTTCACGCCGCCGTTTTTGGCAGCTTCGACCTCCGGCACCATGGGGCAGGGGAACCCGTTCTGCTCACCGGGCAACTACACCGCCGAGTGGAATCCCACGGTTTGTAACTCGCAGGGACTGGGTTTGAACGGCGGCAACAAAAGCCTGGCACCCATAACATCGCAAAACTTCGATCTCGGTGTCATCGTCTCGCCGATCAAGGACATGGGCATTACGCTGGACTACTACAGGATCCTGCTCAAGAACGCCATCCAAGCCATTCCAGCCTCGGCTATCTATGCTGATCCCACCGCGCTCTCGGCGTACATCGTAACGAATTCAAGCGGGACGCTGACTCCATCGATACAAGAGTCCAGTGCTTGCAATCCTTACACGGCACCGACTTGTGGATACATCAACCAGAACTTTCAGAACACGGGCAGGATCACGACCGACGGGGTCGACTTGAGCATCCAATACCTGCAGCACACCGCCATTGGAACGTTCCACGAGGATTTGGAAGGAACCGCGATCACAAAATTTCAGGAGCAGCAGTACAGTGCAGGCCCGAACCTCAATTTGGTGGGCAATCTAAAGATCATTACCCTACTGCCGGCGTACCGTTGGGAGCATAACCTGAAGGTCGACTGGACGAGCCCGGAGGGAATGTTCGGTGCGGGACTGAACAATCGCTTCTATTCGTCGTACATCGACGAATTCCCAGACGCCAACGGCAATCAACTAACGGTGGGCAGCTATTCGCTCTGGGATAGCTACTTCGTCTTCAAGCCGACCTCCAAACTGTCCGTGCTGTTTGGAATCAAAAACCTTTTCGACAGAAGTCCGCCGTTCACGAACGCATCGCAAAACAATTTTGCGGCCGGGTACAACGCGCTCGTCGCGGACCCCCTGTTGCGCAACTTCTATGTCAATGTGAAATACGCTTTGTTCTAAATTCTCAGGAAAGGCTAATTTGAAGCCCCGCCCCGCGCGGGGCTTTTTTTGGAGGTGAAAGTCCTCCCGAGTCTGGGCCGGCTTGACGAGGGAGCAATCATTCATGGCGGGAATCGACCCGCCATTCGGTTTCTTATCGTATGCCTGTCGCCAGGGTACAAATCTCATGAAGAAACCAGCATGCTGCCTGAGGGTCTTCGAGCCTTTGGGGTGATATCTGTGGAACGCGCCTATCGCAATCTTGGCTACTTTCTCCTCGTCCTTCTGCCAATTTTTGTCGCGGGCTTTTGGATTCCGTATCTATCCGAAATTCCTACCTTTGAACCTTCCATTACGACACCGGTTCACATCCATGCAGTGCTGCTCTTTACATGGATCTTGCTCTTGGTCTTTCAACCGCTCGCCATTCGATACGGAGCATTTTCCGCACATCGATTTCTCGGCAAGGCCTCCTATGTAGTGATGGCATTGATCGTGCCATTCACCGTAGCGATGATCTGGAAGGAGTATCACGAGAAGCTGTCAGGCGGAGAATCTATTGTCTCTGCGCTGCAGGGAGAGCTCGTTTCGGCAGCCCAACTGGTGGTGACCGTGGCGATATACGTCCTGGCCATCGTTCGCATTCAAAAACGAGACGTGCCAGCGCACATGCGCTACATGATCTGCATTGCTATTTTTCTAATGCCGGCTGGATTCGCCAGAATACTCGGATACTGGTTCAATATGCGGCAGGTCACCTCTCAGACGATTAGCCTTGTGGTCATTGAGACGTGCCTTGCAGCCTTGATCGCGTTCGACATTCGCCGTCGACTCAACGCACAGCCTTATGTCGTGGCTTTTCTCGCGTATAACGCGACTGCGGTAGTCTGGATAGCCCTTGGCCGGCCGGTATAACGTAGAACGTTAAGGGGCGGCGCCGTTAGCGGAGGATTCGTCCAGGCTCTGAAGTTGAGCCAATTCTGCACGCAGCCGCGCAGCTTGTTCGCGTAGCGCCGGGGCCTGAAGACGCGTTGGGGTGCCAACGACCGTTCCGATCGCATCCATGGTCTTAGTGATGCCTCTGGTGATGGCATTATCGTTCTTGTGTTTGCCGTTCTCGCCCATGTTGGCGAGATCGTTGGCGTTAATGTCGTCCTGCAAAGCGTCGGTTTCCAGCCCGATAATTTGAGCACGGAGATCGCTAATGCGCGCACGGCGCTGGACAGTCTCGATAGCGGGGTCGTTCACAATGTCGCTCGATTCGCACAAATCGTCGTCGTTCAACTCCAAATCAGCGCAGACATCCCGGAGATTGTTACTGCCCTGGACGTTGCCCTGCTTCTTTGCAAGGCGGTACCAAGCCACAGCCTTGGCAATGTCTTGCTTCACGCCTTGCCCGTGTTGATACATCCATCCGAGTTGGTTCTCCGCATTGGCGCTTCCCAGCGCGGCGGCTTTATAAAGCCAGGACCAGGCCTTTGCATAATCGATCGTCACACCGACGCCATTCTGAAAGTTATAGCCGATGTTTTCCATCGCCTCAGCGTTGCCATCTCCTGCGGCTTTGTAGTACCAAGAGAAAGCTTGGTCGTAACTTTGAGGTTGGCCCCATCCTTTCTCCGCCATGAACCCAAGATTGGTTTCCGCGTCGGAGTTGCCGTGACTGGCGCCGCGTCGATACCAGTCCACGGCCTGTGCATAGTCGCGCCCGACCCCGCACCCGCACTGGTAAAAAAAGCCGACTTCATTCTCGGCGGCCGCAAGATTCTGGTCCGCCGCCTGGCGGTACCATTCGAACGCCTGCTTATCATCACGTTTGACCCCCAGGCCACTCTGGTACATGACTGCCAGGTTGTACTCGGCCTGCGCATAGCCTTTCTTTGCCGCCAAGCGGTAGTAATTCAGGGCGCGCTTGTAGTCGCGCGGCAGGCCAAACTTGTGCTGATGCATGTAGCCCAGTTGATTCAGCGCGGGCGCATAACCTTGGTCGGCGGACTTGCGATACCAGGCTAGAGCGTGGCCGTAGTCCTGCGCCACACCGCGGCCATCGAAATAGTCGCTAGCCAGTGCGAATTGCGCCTGCGCCTCCCCTGCCGCGGCGGGCGCGCGAAGCGCGTAGAAATCATTCTCCGCCGGTAGTGCCGTCGCATGAGTCGACGTTTGTAGCGGTGCCTGTGCAGGCGTCTGTTCCGGCGTTTGAGCACGGGCGGTGGTGGCGAGACCGAACGCCAAGAAAGCTGCTGCGCTGACCTTGGTCGGAATGCTCATGGAGGCTCGAAGAATCTCCGAGAAATAACTGTATAAGATGCGACTGAACCGGCTCGGTTGCCTATGCAACTGACCAGCCCTAGCCTATCCCTGCCCCCAAGACCATGCCGGAACCCCGTCTAAGTTCTAACGTTTTGGAAGCGGCGATCTCCCTAGGGCTGAGCCAAGCCTCGTGTGGGTTACTCCGGCCCCCAAAAGATCAACTTTCCGGATTTGCCGTCGAGAACAAGTTTCGCGGAGCCTAATTCGATCACTCGCTTTGGAACGGAACGCCTCAGGCGCAGAGCGACTCGTTGGATGCCCATCCGCGAACCCCCAGGAACCACTTCGAGGCTGGCATCAGGACCCTTAGCGAGAAACCCCCCGCCTTCCCGATGCACCGACCATCCAATGAGTTCAAGCTCGTTTGCGAGTTGTGTCATCTCAACCGAATTGAGCGCGGCCCGAATACCCACCACCGCGTCGAGCAAACGGTCCGGAAGGAAATTCCAAGATAGGTACTGCTCCCGGCTCAAAGGATGTTTTACGAACGACCCAGGATGCATCGCCGCTAGATATGACGAATCAACCTCCATGACCCATGTAACCATTGCTCCGGGGTCGTTGGCATCAACTGCCGCCGCACTGTACCAAGGGATATCGCCGTTAGAGATAGTTCGTACCTGCTTATCAATTTTGGCCTTGTCGCCAAACACTGGGCGAAGCTGAGTGGCGACGGCATTGACGCCACCCGCTTTCTCGACGGCCAAGCCGAGACCGCAGTCCTGCTTACTTTCTCCTTCGGGAAGCGTATCGGCCGCGAAGAATTCCATGTAAGTTTGGCGCCCATAAACATAAAAGCCGGACCAATTGCTTGGCCCCGCGACGGTGCGCCTTTCTTCGGTTCCGGCCAATGCTGCAATGTCGGGCGATTTTAGAAGTGCATCATACGTAGCCTGATCAAGAGCAATGTAGAAATGACTGAGATAAACACGAGGCCGCCCGCCGGCAGAGAATGCTGAGGCGCTTAACAAGAGTAAAAATATCGACAACAGCGGTTTCATGAGACAG